>NZ_BLZO01000053.1 GCF_014132355.1 Okeania sp. KiyG1 | reverse complement strand
ATATCTACAGTGCAGGAGAATCACCATTGGGTAAAATTACTGGCCAACAAGTAGCTGAAGCAATTTCTGATTATCATCAACAGGTTTACTATCAACCATCTTTAGAATTAGTAAGTGCATTTTTACATAAAGTCTTAAGACCAGGGGATTTGGCAATATTTCTCAGTGCTGGTAACCTCAATAAAATTATTCCAGAGGTTATAGCATTTTATCAACAACCTCACTATCAGGTTGTGTCTAGTGAAACAGCTTAATAGAGAAACATTCAGTTGAGTTCGCTCACTCTAAACACTATCTTCAAAATTACAATAATTCAAGTATTAGTTATGACTATGACTCTCTCCGATCACATAGCTAGTTCAGCTAAAAGGCCACAATATAAACCTATTCCACTACTGGGAACAGATTGTGTAATTAGGTCTAATGTTCCTTTAGCTCCTCTGACTTCTTTCCGAGTAGGAGGACCTGCTGAATGGTATGTTACACCAAAAAAATTAGATCAATTACAAGCAAGTTTTCAGTTTGCTAACTCTGAAGGATTACCTATTACTCTGTTAGGAGCAGGTTCAAATATGTTAGTGAGCGATCGTGGTTTACCTGGATTAGTTATTAGTAGTCGTAACCTCCGTCACATTAACTTTGAACAAGAAACAGGTCTTCTAACTGTGGGTGCTGGTGAATCATTACCACGCATTGCTTGGAAGGCAGCTAGAATGGGTTGGCAAGGTTTGGAGTGGGTTGTTGGTATCCCTGGTACTGTTGGTGGTGCTGTGGTAATGAATGCTGGGGCACAAGGTAAATGTATAGCTGATATATTAGTTAATGCCCATGTTATGTTGCCTGATGGTCGGATAGAAATTCTGTCTCCTCAAGATTTGGAATACAGCTATCGTCATTCTAGACTACAAGGTAAGTCTATTTTGGTGGCTCAAGCTACTTTTCAGTTACAACCAGGGGAAAATCCTGCTTCGGTGACTGCTATAACTTCTGAAAATTTTAACAAGCGAAAGACTAGCCAACCTTATCATTTACCTAGTTGTGGTAGTGTTTTTCGCAATCCTGGGCCAAAAGCTGCTGGTTGGTTAATTGAACAAACTGGGCTTAAGGGTTATCAAATAGGCATGGCCCAAGTTGCTCACCGTCATGCAAACTTTATTCTTAATTGTGGGGGAGCTACAGCTAACGATATTTTCCAATTGATATATCATGTTCAAGAACAAGTGGAAAAGCAATGGTCTTTTCTATTAAAACCAGAGGTAAAAATGATCGGAGATTTTTCAGGAGCAGCAACTTTCTAATACCAGTAAACTCAACCTTTGTTTCTAGCTAGTTAAACAATCTAGTCTAGTGCAAATTAGGTACACAAGATGGATAAATCAACTTTAGATACCGAGTTTTTCTGTTAATTATTCAGATTTCTCACTACAAGTAAATTACCATCATGTTTCGATTAGTAATAGTTATTAAAATTGGCAGAAATTTCAGATTCCCCCACCTTCTGAATTAATTACTATATTTTAGGCATTCTATGCTCTATAAACATCTTTTAACTAATATTATTGCTAATTATGGTATTGGGAAATTTTGAATAAATTAGGGCTGGAAATGGCAGGTTCGTCATTTCAGTTATCAGTACTGACTCCTGTTTGCGCAGCATGACCTAGGAAACCCAGAGGCAAGAAAATACTGAAGTTTACTTTTGTCATCCCCCTATAGAGCGACAGCTCGTGGCGCAGCTAAGGGAAGGCTTGAGACCCTATTTTTTGGTCAAATTATTAATTTAATTAGGTACTAAAAATCTATTGCAGTGTTATGATTTTTATGTAAAGATACCATGATATTATTATATATAAGGTAGGTGCGCATTTTGAAAGGCTCCTACTAAAGCACAAAATCTAACTAGATTCTGTATAAATATATTGAGAATCTAGAATAATTAAAATATGTGCTGCATAAATTATTAGTTTCTAATGATTTAATGGCAACAAACAAATACAAATAAGACTTACCATAGAAGAGTAATAATTATGACACAATCAGGAAAAGGCTTTGGCTTCGGGTTAGGTAAAATGAAAGAACTAACTGAGGCTTTTAAAAAAGCTCAACAGGTTCAAGACGGAGCTAAAAAACTCCAAGAAGACCTAGATAAATTAGAGGTTGAAGGGGTAGCAGGTGGTGGTTTAGTTAAGGTTTTTTTGAGTGGGAACCAAGAACCACGGCGAGTAGAAATTTCACCTGATGCACTAGGAGAAGGAGCAGAAGTAATTTCTGAATTGGTGACAGTAGCAATGCAAGATGCTTATAGTAAGTCTACTGCTACTATGCGCGAGCGCATGGAAGAATTGACAGGTGGTTTAAATATACCTGGACTTTCATGAAGTCATAAGTCAGAATTCAGAAGTCAGAAGTCAGATAGGGGGAGCCGTCGGTAGGGCGACGTACAGAAGTTGTTTTTGTAACGGGGATGCGTGAGCAACCCTTCAAAAACATTTCGCCTTAAAAAGCGGGGTTGCGCGACCCAATTCTGTTTGATAATTTAAGTCTTAATAGCTAGGGCAGGTTTAAGTTAAGAACCAATGTATCGTAGACTAACAACTAACCTGTATCCTAGTCTTAATAATATTTATAAAATTGTCATTTCAGTTAGCCTCCTCCAGAGGAACTGCGGACTTCAGCAACTCTATTTGAAACCTTATTTAAAACATAAGGAATATTCTCTTTTTTATCCCCTTAAAAGGAGAGGTTATTGAGCAAATTTTTTCAGTTAGAAGACTATTTATAAAGTAATAGCTTCAATCATTTAGATGAATTTTTATAATTAATGAGGCTTGATATTAGCGATAAAAACTTTCTTATCTTCTTCCTTCTTCCTTCTTCCTTCTTCAAGATTACCCAAAAATTAAGGTATAAAGCCTCTCCATTCATGGAGAAAAAAGCGGTCGAGGGATGGCGAGGGGACCTCGCCATATCCATGAGACCAAGACAGCGGTCGTTTTGCTTCGCATAACTACGTTAACGGCTGTCGCCGACATGGCAAGCGCAGCATGACAAACGGAAAAAGCGTAGCTTCCCGTAGGGTGCGATGGCTCGAAACCTGCGCCATATCCATGAGACCAACAGAAGAAAAAATCCTTTTATCCAATCTTCTGAATTTATAAGAAGAGGTAATTCTAAATTCTAAATTCTAAATTCTAAATTCTGGACCTATTTTTGATTAATTTATGGAATATAAATTATTATTTGTTTGTCTTGGTAATATCTGCCGTTCTCCATCAGCAGAAAATATCATGAATCATCTGATAGAAAAAGCTAATTTGAACCATAGTATAGTTTGTGATTCTGCTGGTACAGGAGGTTATCATATAGGTAGTCCACCTGATTCTAGGATGACTTATGCAGCTAAGATGCGAGGAATTACTCTTAAAGGTGCAGCTCGTAAATTTCAAGTAGCAGATTTTGATAATTTTGACTTAATATTGACAATGGATAAGGATAATTATCGGGATGTACTGCGCTTAGATACTGCTGGTAAATATCAGGATAAAGTAAAATTAATGTGCGACTTTTGTAGGTATTTTGATGTGCAAGAAGTTCCCGATCCTTATTATGGTGGTCAGGATGGATTTGACTATGTAATTGAAATACTTTTAGATGCTTGTGAGGGACTATTAGAGTATATTATTAATCAAAAAATAGCTATAAATTAGCACTCAATTAGTCTTAATTTTTTTTGTAAAAATCAACTCAAACTAACTAAATTTCCAATTAATTAGTAAAGTAATTTTCCATTGTAAAACGAACTAATTCAGCTCGATTATTAGTATTAGTTTTTCTCAATAAACTACTGACATATTTTTCAATAGTTCTATGGCTTAAATGTAGGCGATCGCCAATCTGAACATTAGAAAGACCATTAACTAAAAGACTCAAAACTTGTTGTTCTCGCTCAGTCAAACTAATCTGAGCATTGGCTATAACTGACTGAGATACTGCCTCTGAATAATGTAATTCAGATGGCTTTTCTATCTTAGAATATTGATTAAATGTAGGTGAAACTTGAGCAATAAGAGCAGACCGATCCAACAAAGACCGAACTACTGCTCCTAACTCTGGTAATTCAAAAGGCTTTGGTAAGTAAATATCACACCCCAAATTATAACCTTTTACTCGTTCTTCTGTACTTGTATGGGCAGTTAAAAAAATCACAGGCAATAAACGAAAAATGGGACGCGATCTAACTTGTCGTACCAGCTCATAACCATTCATTTCTGGCATGGCAATATCAGTAATCATCAGGTGTGGCCGAGATTTCTCTAATAAATCTAAAGCTTGTTGACCATTTTCAGCTTTGATTACCAAATAACCAGAAATTTCTAGGTAATCACCAACACATAAACGAGTTCCCAAATCATCATCAACTACGAGAATTGTTAAGGGCATTATTTAATGGGAATAGGGAAGTAAATTAACATTAGAAGTAGGGAAATACCCAGAGTATTAATAGCTAATTTTTGTGCTTGTAAAGCTATCCTCTATTAAAATACTCATGACCAAAAATCAGGTCAATAGCTTCCTTTTTATAAGGGGATAAAAAAAGAAAATTAAGTATTTTGCCTCCCTATTGCAAGAGGTACTGTTAAGTAACAGCGTAGCTCCTCCTTACTTTTAATATGCGCAGCAAAGCATTCCGTTTGCGTAGTATTCCATACCAAAAGGAAAAAACGTAGCTCTGACCTTAGGAGGCTAACTGAAATGACGCTGACCCTAGGTATACAGCTCAGTTGTCCCAATACCGCAATTTAGGTGGGTATTTCTGCCCAACTTTGATGTCGGCAAGGGGTCTCCCGTTATACATAAGTTAACGGGAGGGGAATTGCCGACCAACAAATAAACCGCGCAGCGTCCACTTAGAAGTTGCATTGTCTGCTTTTTTGTGTCACCCTTGATTATATCAGGAGTAGCGGTAGTACGCACCTGAGAAAACTATGAGAACAAATAGCGAGTATGGAGTTTAATTGGTGAAGTTCGCCCTCAAGCCGTGAAAAGGTAAAGCTCTTGAGGGAATTTTCTGGAGTGCAGAATTGTTTAGTACAAAAAAACGGTTGGTCTCCGAGTCTGGTGTCTGTAGAAGGTTAAGTGGTTGCACTCCCTGTGTTTCGCTCCGCGACATGTAACGCGCAGCGTTGCGCCAGCAAAACAGAAAGCCCTATCTGTGAGGAAGGGATGCCTACATTATAATCTTTGATTTGATGTAGGAGAACGTCACTGCATTACTTATAAGTCACAAAGCACCCACAAACTGACTTTACCGAATAATTAAGGTTTAAAGCCTCTCCTTTAAAGGAGAAACAAGCGGTCGTTTGCGGAGCAGTCCGTTAGGATGGGATGGCGTTTGCTACCGCAAAGCTTTCCATTCCGGAATGCTACCGCAAACGCTAACAGCGGAGCGGCTCTGATAAGAGCGGGTCTCCTCGCCATATCCAATCGGCCAAGAGAGAAAATATTTTCCTTTTATTCAATCCTCTTCCTTTTAGGGATAGGTAATTATCAATTATCAATTATCAATTATCAATTATCAATTATCCATTATCCATTATCAATTATCAATTATTGAACGGCTATTTCTGTTCCCCAGAGTCCTTGAGTTACCGAAAAATTGGGGTATGGGCCTCGCCCATAAGCGGGCGACTTTTAGATCGTTTTTGATTGATATAGATATGTTATAATGGTAGCCTAGGGACACGCCTCCTCCGGAGGAGCTTTGAACTGCGGAAACTTTAAACGGACGCGGAGGGGAGCGTCAGACTAACGTATTAGTTAGCACCTAGCCGATGTTAGCCGAGCTTTGCGGTAGCAAAACGTCAACCCGCCGAAGAGCTACGGCTCAGTTTTGTTTCTCCGTGTCTGCCTGTTACCGAATTATTAATTATTAATTATTAATAATTAAATAATTCTGGTTTAAAGCCTCCCCTTTTAAGGGGAAAAAAAAGAAATAATATCTCCTGATATTCAATTCCGTAGCGGTTTTAACCAGAGGTAATTATCAATTATCAATTATCCATTATCAATTAATGAACTCCTCCGGAGGAGCTGCGCTAACAGAGGAGCTTTCCTATAGTCATGCTGCGCAAACGCTAACAGACCGGAGAGGATGTCAATACATTCCCTAGTCCACAAGTAAAAACTATATCTGCTGCTGCACGATCCTAATAAGTCCAATAACCACTCCTAATGCTCAAGGCAAAATAACTATCATAATACTACTGATAGCTTACAGATAAATTAGCTGGTTGCCCAACATTTCCATGAAAAACAATATGCTTTTGGTTAGCTGCCAAATGGCGTAAAATCTTGTAGATGATTTCTATCTTTTCATCAGCACCTACTTTTTGGGCAATTTCTGCTAAAGATAGGGGAGAACCATCTTGCTTGAGGACATTTACTACCTGTTGTTGTAACTCTAGCACTGTAGCCGCAGCTTTTTTACCTGCTTCTACTCCTGGTTGGTGATAGGCATTAATATTAACTAGAGAACCATAAAAACTAACAGCTCTCTCATAAAGAGCAATTAAAGCTCCTACATTTTTAGGATTAACTTTGGGTATTGTAACTGTAATAGAATCTCGCTGATTTTCATAAAGTGCTTGTCTAGTACCTTGGAGAAAACCAGATAAGTAGTCACCAGAAGTTACTCCAGGTTCTACTTCAGGAGAAATACCTTGACGATCCTCTAGAACTTCGATGAAGGTAGTAAAGAAATTAGGTACACCATCACGCAACTGTTGGACATAAGCGTGCTGGTCTGTAGAACCTTTATTACCATAAACTGCAATACCTTGATTGACTATATTACCATCTAGGTCTTTTTCTTTACCTAAAGATTCCATTACCAACTGCTGTAAATAACGACTGAACATTGACAAACTGTCTTTGTAGGGGAGAACTACCATATCTTTTTCCCCTCGTCCGTTACCTACAGCGTACCAACTCAAAGCTAATAAAGCAGAGGGGTTGCCTTTAATATCATGTTTGCGAGTGGCTATGTCCATTTCTTTCGCCCCATCTAACATAGCCTGGATATCAATTCCTTGCAATGCTGCTGGTAGTAAACCAACGGAGGATAATTCAGAAGTACGTCCCCCTACCCAGTCTGCCATAGGAATAATATTTAGCCATCCTTCAGATTTGGCAATTTTACCTAGTTTACTATCGGGGGTGGTAGTAGCGACGGCGTGGGGAGCAAAGTCTAGATTTTGAGCAGCATAAGCTGCTTTGACTTCCATCATACCATTGCGAGGTTCTGGGGTACCCCCTGACTTGGAGATGACTATTACTAGGGTGCTGTTGAGGCGGTCTTTGAGGTTGTAGAGTACTTGGTCGATACCTGCAGGGTCGGTATTATCGATGAAATGTATTTGCATTGGTGGGTCATTTGGACTAAGGGCTTCGGCCACAAATTGAGGACCGAGAGCTGAACCACCGATACCAATGGACAGAATATCTGTAAATTTGGGGGCATTGGGAGGTTTGATTTCTCCACTATGGACTTTCTTGGCAAAAGTCTCAATCTGTTCGATAGTCTGGACAATTTCTTGTTTTATTTCGGGGGTGGGCGCAAGTTCTGGGGCTCTTAGCCAGTAGTGGCCAACCATTCGGTTTTCGTCTGGGTTGGCGATCGCTCCTTTTTCTAATGCTTCTATATCTTGGAAAGCTTTTTCAAATTTAGGCTTGATTGTTTCTAGAAAAGAATCGTCAAATTTAATGCGACTTATATCAACATAAAAGTTTAATCCTTCATGGTAATAAAGCCAGTTAATATAGCGTTGCCAGAGTGATTTTGAGTCCATAAAAATTACTGTATTTTGTGTTTTTTTAGCCTGTTACCTAATAGTTTAGAAGACTAAATTTGTGGCTTTGGTAAAATACGGATAAATTTAAGAATTTGACCTGTTACTTCTATACCAATCAGATATTTGTCCACAGTAAATCTATAGAAAATAGCATTGGTTCCAAGTTGTCGTAATTCTGGTAGTTCTTGTAAGTAATTTATTTGACTGAATTTGAGAAAACAAAGTCATATATTTTTTGGTAGGCAGCAGTTTCTAAAGTTTTGAGGTCTTCGACAAAAGACCGAGCATAACGCACTTCTAAATTCACAATAAAATTGTTTTTTTCTATACTTTATTCTTGATGATTATTGCTGATTTTTAGTTGAATTATCTTCTCGCTCAAAGTGTAATATTTGTATAGCTTCTTCTTTAGTTAGGATATCTCCTGGTTTATGAGTTGTTTTAGATTGTTGAATAGCTTGTAACATGAAGCTGTCATAATAAAGTGTTTGTAAATATTCCCAACTTCTTTCTATATCTGCATCAGACATTTTACCTATTAGAGAGTACAACTTACTTTTGAGAAAGTTAATTTTTTTGAATTTACCATATATTTATCCTAATTTTATCGTGTTATATGTTACTCAAAAATTGAGATTTTTCGGGGTTTAATAATGTAAGCATTCCGCAGGAAATTCTTACTTAATAATTTTTTTATTTTAGTTACTGAAGTTGCGTTGGAATCGTGGGTCGAAGTGATGTTTCTTTTTTTGATTACATTTACTGCAGAGGGTTTGTAGATTACTAATATCGTTACTACCACCACTAGCTAGGGGGATAATATGGTCTATAGTAAGTTGTGCTTCTCTAGTAGTTTTACCACAACTTTTACAATGGTAATTGTCGCGCTCGAATACATATTTTCTGACTGCTAAAGGGATTTTTATTCGGGGAGTTTTGTTCATAATTTATTTCTGATTAAATCTCTGATTTTTGTTAATACACCACGATTATATCACTACTTAAAAATTATCAAAATACTAACATTATTTTACTGTGGATATTCAGTTATAATAAATCTTTAAGCATAATGTTTAATCGATCGAATAATGTGTAAGCATTCCCCAGTAAATGCTTGCGTAATTTTTTATTCTTTGTAAGCATTCCGCAGGAAATGCTTACTATTCTTTCTCCATTTAAAAAGTTACTTTTACCTTTTAGTCAATCTTCTCCCTTTTAAGGAGAAGTAATTATCAATTATCAATTATCCATTATCCATTAATGAATTAGTTTGCTATGACTTGAATTTTAATGGGAAAAATTTACTTCTATAGAAAGTTTTGAAGTATGCCTTACAGGAGATAAAATAATCGTGTAAACCCAATAATTTTTTGTTATGTCTTCAGAAAAAACTTCCACAACTGCATCAACTACTGGAGCAGATGCTGTGGATAAGGCGATCGCTAAAGGAATAGATTTAGATGGTTCTGTTATTCCACCAGAAAAGCTCGACCTTTATCACAAGGTAATGGCATTAGAAGGTCAACGACAACGGAGTGGGGTTAGTAATACTATGCGGTCTCGTATTGTGCGTATTGGGGCGAAGCATATTTCCCAGGAAGAGTTAAATCAAATGTTGAAAGATGCAGATTTTGCTCCACTTAAAGATAAAGAAATTGCTTTTTATTATGGTGGGAAATAAAAATAGTTTGTAGTTAGTATTTTAGTGCTTTTATTTCAGGGTTTGATAATTGTTATATCTAAATTTTGAATCCTGACAGGAGGGGGAAGCATTCGGAAAGAGAATCTAGAGTTTATACTTTTAGTTACTGCCTGAATGTTAGCCCCTACAATTTTCAACTAAGCAAACAGGGGATTTTCTCTATATCCAAAAATATTCTGACAAAGGTTTATCAAAATATTTGATTTTTTGATATTATGCCAATTTTCCCAAGGAATATTACGAATAATAAGTTTGATTAAAAGGTACTTGTAGGAGATGTTTATTGGACGAAAAAGATAATTTACTACCTAAAAAATGGAATCTAAGCCATTCATTCTGTACGTCGCTAATCTGACAGCTCCCCTACCTTACTCCTAATAAATAGTCTAGTTATTTGTAGCAAAAATTTATCAGGCTTGGTATTAGCGATCGCTCTAGAAAAACAAATATTTATATCCACTATCTGACTAAGTTAAAAATAATTGATTTTTGGATAAATTTTGGGTTGTTAAATCATGGAGAAAATGTCAGAAGTATTATCAAGAAATGAAATTTGAGAATCATTTACATTTTATAGCTAGGTTAGGTATCTGCCAGGGATTGAAATCCCTGACTATAGAAAAAAAACTCTCCAAAAAGTGAAACAAAATTAGTCTCTTAAAATAGATTTCAGCCATTAGCCAATAAATTTATTTCTTAGGGGGAGAACATCCTTTGTTCAGTAACTAATTTTCCTCATTAAATTTTTGGCGTAAATCATCAAGTGGAGATTCTAATTCACTGTTTTTAGATAACTTTTTTTCAGATGTTTGAGAAACTTCTTGTTCATCAGGGTAAAATTCTAAAGCAAGTTTTATTTTACCTTTTACCCAACCACCTGAACCTAATCTTAATACTTTACAATCAAAACCATTAAAAATTAAATTTTCCTTGCTACTTATTCTTTCAGTCAATTTTTGCACTAACTCACTGACTTGGAAGGTTGTGCTTTTGATTATGTGGGGTTGATTTTTATGAAGCTCTTCTTCTACTGAGATAACTTCATCATTTCTCAGGTGTTCAAATTTGTTTCCCATGTAATTTTTCCCTTTAACTAAATAATAGATATGATATCAGGTAGAAGTAATTTTGGAGTATAAGTTTACTTTAGTTATCACCTACTTAATTTTCCTCATTAAATTTTTTCCGTAAATCATCAAGGGGTGATTCTGGTTCGATATATTCTGAATTTTCGTTGTTAGAAACTTCCTCTTTTTCTTCTAGATCCACATAAAATTCGACAGTTAATTTAACTCTGACTTCTGCTTTTTTCCATTGTTCGGAACCCAGATTAAGAATTTCACAATCCATACCATTTTCAAACCATCTACTATAGGGTTCATTCATACCGGGTGGTCTGAAAATTGTATTGGGTATTCTAATACCGTTTTGGCTAAGTTTACCACTTAATTAAGATCCTAGATTATTGCTAAATGATTTATTTAATGCGCGTTTAAAACTACCTATTTTGTATGTAGCATTTACAAAATAAATCATATCATTATCATTACAATCTTTAGGGTAAAAATTTTCTTCCATATTAATTTCCATTTTTTAATTTCTATTCTTGGTTAAATGTACGATATCGATCATATACTGGGAATATTTCAGAATCATTATTTTCATTTTGTAAGTTTACAAGAAATTTCTGAGTGGGGTTAGTTGGAGACTGTCTGAATTTTTGACGGAATATTTTGGTTGTATTATTTCTTGTCCTCTCCAGAATTAGAAATTGATAGGCTAATTACCTAACGGATATAAATGTAGTTTTTGTCGGTTAGATTTACTACTTATTATTTTGACTAAATTTTGGCAGTAAGTCATCTAGGGGAGATGTTTTTGGTTCGAGATATTCTGAAATATTATGGTGAGTAAAATTCTGGTCAAAAACCAAAATTTCATGGTCGTAAACAGAGATAACATCTTCTTGAGATAGGAAAGTTTTTTGATTCATTATTATTTACTATCTGGGTATCTTACAAAAAATTTATGACTGGGGTGAGTTATGAAACTGTCTGAATTTTTGACGGAATATTTTGGTTGTATTATTTCTTTTCCTCTCCAGAATTAGAAATTGATAGGCTAATTACCTGAGGGATATAAATGTAGTTTTTGTCGGTCAGATTTACTACTTATTATACGGATATAAATATAGAGATAACATCTTCTTGAGCTAGGAAAATTTTTTGATTCATTATTATTTACTATCTGGGTACCTTACAAGAAATTTATGACTGGGGAATGATTTTTGTTAGATATTTCTGTTTCATTTTCTGACTGACTTGATTGAGTTTTTTCAGTATCTTCTTCTGGTGGGTCGGGGCAAAATTCGACAGTAACTTTTACCTTGATTTTCCCTGAATGCCACTCTTTAGCACCATATATGAGAATTTGACAATCTACACCTTCTTCAAATACTTGTTCTTTTATTTCATCAGAAACTCTTAAATTATGTTGGATGATAGCTGCAAATTGGGTTACTTGAAGAATTAAAATTTGAAAATAGGAACTTAAACCTAATTCTGCTGCTATGGGACGAAGTAAGAGTTCTATAACTTCTAAATTTTCCAATGGTTAATATTTATGTTCCATGTGAGTTTACTCCTTCTATATTTTTGCCTGAATAAATAAAGATGTAGAGGGATAAACTACCCTACATAAATCTAGATTTCTGGGAAAATTTCTACTGATTTTCCTGATTAAATTTTTGTCGTAAGTCGTCTAGAGGTGATATTTCAGGTTCGATATTTTCTGAATTATTTTTGTCAGAAATTTCTACTTCATTTTCTGACTGACTTAATTCAGTTTCTTCCATCTCTTTTTCAGATTCATCAGGGTAAAATTGGACAGTAAGTTCTACTTTGATTTTTCCTTTTTGCCAACTTTGAGCGCCTAATCTCAAAACTTCACACTCTACACCATCATAATCATCATAAAATAGTTGATTTTTTATTTTCTTATCCCGAATATCTACTCTACTAATAATTGCTGATTGTCAGTTGGAAATTATCATATGTAAATATTTAAAGTTGTTTGAATTCAGAGCTAAATATGTACCGACATTTACATCAATTTCAACAACTTCGTCCCAGTTTAATACAATAAAATCTTGATTATCTGAATTTTCTGCCATTTTTTAATTCCTCTATTTCCAATAAATTATTAAGTGGGGATATGCAGGGTATTTCAGCAAGACACCCTACATTTTTCTGAGCAAGACTATCCCTAACTATTCAACTTCATCTGCGGAGGTAAGTCATCAAGTGGGGATACTTCAATTTACATATTTTCTGAATTATGATTGTCAGAAACTTCTATTTCATTTTTTGACTTATTTGATTCAGTTTCTTCAGGTTCATCAGGATAAAATTTATCAAACTGCTATTACTTTTAATTTTTAACTTTTGACTTTTGCCTTGCGCGAATCACTATAACTGTAGGATGCTTCAACAACACACCCTACATTTCTCTGAAATAAAACTACCCCTAACTATTCAAATTCATCTGCTGTCTTAAATCATCAAGCGGGGATATTTCTGCACTCTCCAATAATTTCTCATTTTCATCACTTACCGCATCCAAATCATCCTCACCTTTCCCAAAATTAAATCCAGAAATAATTGGCAACTGCCGCTCATTCAATAACATCGTCTGTAAACAACTATTAATATTAGAAACCGCTTGATTATAAACCCCAATCTTTTCCTTAACCTCAGTTTGTAAACGCAAATTTCGTTGAATTTTATCCCCAGCTTCGGTCTCCAAACTTTTCTCTAAATATTCCCGCGCTTGATTATATTGCTGCATAATATCTTCCCCTTGTTTTTCCGCCATAGGTAATAAATGAGTCTTCAAAGTTTGATTCACAGTTTGCCGAAAAGTCTGCCGAATTGTCTTAGAAACTTTCGGCTCAAAATCCAACTTCAACAATTGTCTAATTGCTGGTTCCGCCTCTACCATACTGCTACAGTCAAAACTTTGAGAAGTCTGTAATAAAGTCTGTCTAAACTGATAGATAGAAAAAGTTCCTTCATCATAAAAACGAGGACTTTCTCGCACAAACCTGTCACATTCTATCCGCGCCGCACTTATTAATGCTGTGGTAACTGCTTTTTCTACTTCCTTTAAATGTTGTTCAATACCTCCATCATTCCCCAACAAACGATAAAGTTGCCGATAATATTCTGACTTACGAACTCGGTCAATTAAACGTTGAAAAAATCCACTTACCACTGACTGGGTAGAATCAACTAAAATATCCTCCAATTGATTCGCTAAATAATAAAGTGCTTCGACCAAAACTGCTAATAAAGGTGCCGTTGCATTCCGTGGATGATTAATAGTTGCCCGACTATAAGCAGCTTCTACAGAAAAAGTATCTAATAATTCATCTAAACGACGAATCATCCGAGATTGGAGTTGATTAAAATCTGCTTCAAAACCATCACATTTATTTGTGACTAGGAAATTTACTTCCTCAGAAATATGCTCGCTAAACTCCTCCCCCACTTCCTGAAGTTGAGAATTCAACAATGATAATTCCTGGATTTTCATTGCCTCTATTTCCTGGGGTTGACTTGCCAAATTTTGTTGAGTAGCTAAATAATTTTTCTGTAATTGAATACAGATATTTTGTAAATCATCTGCCAAATTGGCAAATAATTGTGGACGTTTTTCCTCCTTCAGATACCGAGTAATTCCATCCCTAAATTCTTCTATTCCACTATCTTTGATTAATTGTTCGATTAACGGTTTTCCCCACTCACCTAAAATCCGGACATAATTTTCATTAGGTGACTCAAAACCATTAATACTTATCCGAAAATTACTCGGAAGTTTGCGAGAAGTCCCACAATAATTGTTAAAAGCATAGACAAACTGTGGTGTTTCCTCCTCCTCATCTAAACCTTTAACACTATTAGCAAATATACTATCTAAACCAAAGCGATCGCCTGCACTTGCTTCTTTAATTGAGCTGCCATAAAAACCTAACAACCCACTGGTTTTATAAATCCTTTCCGTCTCCCGAAAATCAGAAATAATCAAACTTTCTAATCGTTGTCTGAGTTGAGAATTGTACCAAGTTTCATCAATACGATTAAACACATAAAAAACCCGGTCTCTAATACCAGGATTTTCTCGCATTTTTTCCAGTAATTCTGTTTCTTCAGTTGTCATATCTCCCGCAGCAGCAGCTTTTAAAACACAAACAACTGCAGAAGTTTCTGGGTTTTCTATTTTGTCATAAGTAACTTGAGCATCTTTTTCTACAGGCGCATCAATTCCTGGGGTATCAATAATCACATTTCCATCTTCTAAAAGAGGATGATGACAATAATATTCCACCCGCTTCAACACAGCACTATTCATCCCCCGTCGGGCATAACTTGCTGCTTCTTTCAAGTTAGAAAAATTAAACTGCTCCATAGAATAAATAGCATTTTCGGCAGAATGAATACATTCTTTATTAACCTCAAAACCATCTACTAATAATTTCAATGCTTTTGCTTGTTTAGCCCGCTCCGATTTATTTTCGCCACCTTCATTTTTAATAATTGCGTCGCATTGTTCCCGGATAATTTCGATGACTTCTGGTTGTTGAATTTTAGCACTGGGGTCTAAACCTAATTCCTTTCGTAAAATTGCTACTTGTTCTTGAATTTCTGCCCCGCTTAAAAATGTTAAAACTACTCGTTCTTTTTCAGGTTCAGCATATTCAATATAACATTCTGTTCCTGTGGCGTGACCTTCTGCACTATAAAGTAATTCTCTTCCTAATAAAGCATTAATTAACATCGACTTACCCGCACTAAAAGCTCCCGCAAATACTATTTCAAATTTGGGAGAAATTACTTTATTTAAAGAAGCACGAACTGCTGTTGTATCTTGTTGCCTAAGAGTAGATTCTTGATGCAATAATTGAAGTAAACTTTCTACCTGATTTTGTAAGTCTTGACATTGGGTGGGAATTATATTCATTTTGTCTTGATGATGTGAGCAAGTATTTGTGATTTTATTATTGATTATTTGTTTCTACACAACAATAGTATTTTCACTGATTAAAATTTTATTTTGATCGGGACAAGGCTTTCATTAATTGATAATTGATAATGGATAATGGATAATTACCTCTGTTTCAAACCGTTACGGAATTGAATATAAGGAAATATTACTTCTTTTTTTCCCCTTGTAGAGCGACAGCTCGCGGTGCAGCCAAGGGGAGGCTAATAAAGCTGAATAATTAATAATTATTAGTGATTAATTATTCGGTAATTTTAGGGATAAATTCAAAAAATTATTAGACTTATCCGAAAAAGAATAGACTTTTTGCAGAAGTAGGCAACAGTGAAGAAAATTTATGAAAAAAGGCACAAAAAATTCTCTACATCTGTAATTTATACTTCTATGTCTGTGAGTAATTGTCAAGCCAATTTAAAAAAAGAATGCTACAAAAAGGTGCATCTCAATGGGAGAGACTTAAAAAGAGTTTCTCTAATTCATTTTAGATAGTTATATAGCAACGAACAAGTTGCTTAGGACTTATGTTGATGATGAGCTTCAGACAGGGAAATGCTTTTCTCCTGTTCCCAGTTAAGTGTTCCCTGTTCCCTGCTATATTTATTATTTTTACTTTTTTATTCAATACTTCTTTCTTCTTCCAAATTCTGTCTTCCCTCTGACTTACGAAAGTTCCATACAACTACCATTCTTAAACAATTAATAATTACCTCTTCTGTAATAGAAAGATTGGCTAAAAAAAAATTTTTTCTTCTCTTGGTCGATTGGATATGGCGAGGTCTCCTCGCCATCCCTCAACCGCTTTTTTCTCCATGAATGGAGAGGCTCTATACTACCAAGCGTGAAAAAAGAATGTTACAAATAATAAGCAGTATTAAAATAATTTGTAGGAAATATCTATTGGACGAAAAAGATAAATTACTACATAAAAAATGGTATAAAATCTATTCATTATGAGTCGGTATTCGCCCTCCTGGAAGGGGCGCGGGTGGGTTGACTTTTAAGCAGTAACCTAAATATTTGTAGCAAAGATTTATCAAACTGGTATACCTTAATTTTTCGGTAACAAACAAGGATATAAAGCGCTAGAAACAACATTTTTATCAGAAAAAAACTCAATCTATATTTACATCTCAAATAAAAACACTATATTGGCGATCGCCATTTTTATCGGCAATATATTGGCACAATATTCAGCCAAAAAAAGCGGAAGCTCTGACCCAGCAAAACTGCCGTTTGCCCTGAAGTAGTAGGGAATAAAAAATATATTTGTTTAATTGAGCAATGAATCTAAAAATAGTTTCTCCTACCTGTTTGACCTAACCATCAAAATTAACTGTAATTTTGATTGAATACTGATTAATTATTATTGTTAAATATACTCAAATGACTGACCATTATTTAACCGATAAAAATGATTGTTAGAAAAATTTTGCTAAAAACAATACTAGCATCTCTAAAATTATCTCTATTTTTCCATTTATCATTTATCAAGAATAAGAAAGCCTACCTTCTGAAAGGCGAAATCAACAGAAATAATACTATAGCCTTTCTCAAGTTACTGAGGTACAGTTGCTTTTCTTTCTTACCTGATGGAGCTATTCCCTACAACCTAAAATTTTCTACCTCACGCTTTTTGATAATTGCTATAGTCAGTTTTAAGTAGTAGAAAAATCGAAGATTGCAAAAATTAGTTAATTATTGCTGTAAAAATAACTCGATATTGACAAAAATATTATTTATTAACAAGCCAAAATCTAGCCGGGAACAGGGAACAGTAGGAAAATCATTTCCCTATATAAAGATAATTGTCAGTCTATATCCTAATCGCTATGACTATTGTTTTAAGTAGTAGAAAAATCAAAGATTGAAAAAATTAGTTAATTATTGCTATGAAAATAGCTCCATATTGACAAAAAAATGACTGATTAACAAGCAAAAAATCTGTTATATTTGATAGAGAAGTTGTAAGTATTATGGCATCTATGAAAATCAAAATGTATGACCTAGTGGGGGCAGAAAATAACAGAGCTTTTAGCCCCTACTGCTGGAGAATTCGTATGGCTCTAGCCCATAAACAACTTGAAGTAGAAAGAATTCCTTGGCACTTTACTGAAAAAGAAGCGATCGCTTTCTCAGGTCAAGAAAAAGTACCTATAATTGTTGATGGCGAACAAGTAGTTTTTGACTCTTGGAATATTGCCAATTACTTAGAGAAAACTTATCCAAATCAACCTTCTTTATTGGGTTGTTCCCAAGCAAAAGCCCAAGCTTTATTTATCAAAAATTGGGATGAAAAAGTTTTGACCCCAGCCTTACTACCAATCCTCATCTACAATGTATTTGAACATATAGATGCCAAAGATAAAGCTTATTTTCGAGAAAATCGCGAACAAAAATTAGGCAAAACACTAGAAGAATTTAAGGAAGTAAAACAATCTCAAATTGATAATTTTAGAACCATCCTCTCTCCTTTAAAAGAAACTTTAAATCAACAGCCTTTCCTGGCAGGGGAAAAACCAAACTTTGCCGATTACATTATATTTGCTAGGTTTCAATTTGCTCGTTCTATTTCCCCCATAAAATTATTAGAAACCAACGACCCTGTTAATATGTGGCGGGAAAAAATGCTCGATTTATTTAACGGTCTGGCACGTCAAAGTCTTGGTTACAATTAACTAGCTATCAGCTATTAGTTGTCAGCTATCAGCCTAAAAATTTGCGCATATAATTAGGTATCTGTTTGCGGAGCAGTCCGTCAGGAAAAGCTTAGGTTTAAAGTAAGCATTGAGCTATTAGTAATCAGCTCTCCGCTTTGTAAGCATTCAGCAGTCAGCCATCAGCTATTAGCTATGTGTTATAAACTAATTATCATACTAGAAGGGAATTATCTACCAAGTAGAATTAAGTAGTCGTGTAAAAATAACTTGAACAGTTTTTTTAATGGAAGCTATATTTCACAATTTATCACAGATAAAATTTGTACAACTTATTCTTACATGGCTCCTAAAGTTCATTAATTAAATTGCCCATAACCTAACCTCAGTTATTGTTTGAATATTTTCATGCATCTGATTGTTGTTTGCGGAGCATGACAAACGGAAATGCGAGCTAGCTGAATGCTTACTAGCTTTTTAATGAATGAAGCCAGCTTTATTTTAACTTCTACTACATTTTTAACCAGAGTATTGAAGTACAAGAAAGACTCGCTTGAGTTGTGGACCCATGCAATTATGTGGTAAGAAATGAGTTAATAATTCATCGCTGATAGCTGAATGCTGACGGCTGAATACTTACGGTTTAAATATCCGACTTCTATTAATTCGCTTAATTTTAGGAAGGGTTTAAATCCCCTACTAAAAAGCTGACTGCTGATTGCTGAAGTCCTGTTTGCGCAGCATTCCGTCAGGAAAGACTTTTTAATAGCAAACTTCAAAAAAATTGGAGCTTTTTTAAATTATGACTATCGACTTATATTACTGGCCTACTCCTAATGGCTGGAAAGTTTCTATTATGTTAGAAGAAACAGAAACTCCCTATAACTTAATTCCAGTTAATATTACCGCCGGAGACCAATTTCAGCCAGAATATTTGAAAATTAGCCCTAACAATAAAATGCCAGCCATTGTTGACCCCAATGGACCCAATGGCAATCCTATTTCTATCTTCGAGTCAGGAGCTATTTTGCTTTATTTAGCTGAAAAAACAAGTCGTTTTATTCCCCATAACCCAAGCGATCGCTACACAGTAATTCAGTGGCTAATGTTTCAAATGGGAGGTGTTGGCCCAATGTTAGGGCAAACTCATCATTTTCGTCAATATGCACCGGAAAAAATTCCCTATGCAATTGAAAGATACACCAATGAAGCATCCCGTTTATATGGAGTATTAAATCGACAATTATCTCAAGTAGAATATGTCGCGGGAGATTATTCTATTGCTGATATGGCAATATATCCTTGGATAGTACCCTATGAAAAACAAGGACAAAATTTATCAGACTTTCCTCATTTAAAACGATGGTTTGAAACTATTAGTCAGCGACCTGCAGTGACTCGTGGTTTAGCAGTTTTGAGTGAGAGTCGGACAAAGAAGTTTGATGAAAAAGCCAGGGAAAATCTTTTCGGCGCTCGTCAATTTCAGCAGTAATTAATTATTAGTTTTTGTAGGGTAGTTCAACAATAAATAATTAATAATTATGGTTTGCTGAAAAAGTCTGATGGTAATGATAGGCAACAGGCAATAGCTCCTTCATTAATTGATAATTGATAATGGATAATTGATAATTACCTCTGGTTAAAACCGCTACGGAATTGAATATAAGGAAATATTATTTCTTCTCTTGGTCGATTGGATATGGCGAGGAGACCGCTCTTATCAGAGCCGCTCCGCTTTTAGCGCAGCTTTGCGATAGCAAACGCCATCCCTCGACCGCTTTTTCCCCGATCAAGGGGAGGCTTCAAGGCGCGAATTATTTAATTATTAATTATTAATTATTAATTATTAATAATTCGGTAAAGCAACAGTTTAGACTATCTACTACTGCAAAATTTTCGGCATTTTCAGGAAAAAAATATTAGCATTTTTATACTACAAGAACAAAAAAATGCACTTTTTCAGCAATATTTAACCCTGGAATTATTTAGATTATTTTGAAAAAATAATGTTACGAATAATAAGCGTGATTAAAAGATTTTAAAGGAGATGTCCCTTTGACATCAAAGAGAATTTCCTAGCTCAAAACTGGTATTGAAGTAATTCATTCTGACTCCTGACTCCTGACTCCTGACTCCTAAGAAATATCCTAACTATTTGTAGCAAAAATTTATCAATTTGGTATTACAGGTATTGATTACAATTATATTCAGCAAGCCCTAATTACCTCTTCTTTTCAAGGAGAGGTAATAATTAATTATTTATTGTTGAATTTTCCCCTACTCCCCCGCTTAAGAAAATGTAGCAAACATTTATCAAATTGGTATTAGCTAAAATTCTGGGTAGGCTAATTAGGGTTTGCGCTCAAAAGTCTTTTTTAAGGAGTAGGGGAGTAGGGGAGCGGGGAGTAGGGGAGCGGGGAGTAGGGGAGTAGGGGAGTAGGGGAGAATTTTTTGCCCAACTCTCGCCCAAAATACGCTCTTTCTTTGAGCATGAAGGGCTGAAAACCAAGGTATTTCAGACCTAAAAAATCTAAAACCTTTACCTGTAAATGCTTTGAAATTTATTCAGCAAGCCCTAATTATCAAAAATATTTCAAGTCAAGATTTTGAAGCTTTGGTTTATCCAAAAAATTAAATTATATGCCCTACTACCTAGTTTTTCTCGTAGAACGTGGCACAGTATTATGTAATATTTTTACCAGTTCAATTTCATAGCTATTCTAAAGAAGAAGTATTTAATTTTGAGGTAGTTACTATCAACGACTCTGGCAAAATTATTAACCGTACCCAGGGAAATGCCAGGCAAAAAATAGAAAACTTGGGTAATCATATTCAATGAGAAATGGTTTATATTCCTGCAGGCAGTTTTCTCATGGGGTTGCCCGAAGATAAAGCAGAAAGACACAGTGATGAAAACCCTCAACATTCACTCACCCTTCAACCTTTTTATATGAGTAAATATCCCATTACTCAAAACCAATATCAAACCATTATGGGAGAAAACCCTTCTCACTTTAAAGGAGGAAACCGCCCAGTAGAAACTGTGAACTGGTACAACGCTAAAGAATTTTGTCAAAAGCTATCTCAAAAAACTGACAAAATTTACACACTGCCCAGTGAAAGTCAGTGGGAATATGCCTGTCGTGCTGGGACAACTACTCCCTTCTATTTTGGCGAAACTATAACGTCTGACTTAGTTAATTACCACGGTAATTTTCCTTATGGCAATGCCTCTAAAGGAAAATATCGAGGAGAAACAACTGATGTGGGAAGTTTTCCTCCCAATGCTTTTGGTTTATACAATATGCACGGAAATGTATATGAGTGGTGTCTGGATGTTTGGCATGATAATTATCATAATGCTCCTACTGATGGAAGTGCTTGGGAAAGTGGGGGTAATAGTACTGGAAAAGTGCTCCGTGGCGGTAGCTGGAATTACTATTCTTGGTTTTGCCGGAGTGGGTGTCGCGACTGGGTCAATGGCGACTGCTGTAGCGACTACTGGGGTTTTCGGATTGTCTGGTTTGCCTCTTTGGTTTTTCCTGTTCGTTCCTAAGATTCTTCCCCTTTGTCCTTTTTTCCTATTTTTTCTTCCTTTCCCGAGTTCGGCGGTCGCGATTTTTTTTAGAGATTTAGGAGTTTTGGGAGGGGTGTAGGAAAAAAGATTGCTTCGGGGGTCTTATGGCTAGGCGTGAGAAATTATGGTGAAATATTTCCTCGCAATGACAGCCGAGCTTTGGCTTTTTAATTTAATCCCTAGAAGTAATCTCTAAGCAAAGCTAATAGGGTAGCCAAATACTTATTGTTTTATATTCATGGTTAACCTATTTAGATTTTCCGAACCTACCTTGACTTCCGTAAAAGTAAAGTACCAGCTAATAGGGGTCTGTCTACTTATACTAGGTGAAGTGTTGATAATGTCAGCATCTAGCTCGCGCACCGAAGCAAAATACTCCTACTGCTGAAAAATTGAATTTTAACAAACCACAGGCAAGTTTCTAATACAGATTTCCACCTCATTACCACAAAACGCTCAATCTATCAACCTACCGAAAAATGAGGAGAGAAAAATTAGTCATTCATCGTCAAATAAATTCAGGCGATCGCCTCTAAAAACAACGACACGATAGGTATTTGCAGCCTCAAAATTCTTTTAAGCAACACTTACCCTTGGATTTTACTACCATTTAGAGTATCACACAATCGAGTAAAAGCGCTAAAAATATTGAAACTTCGTTAGCTGATTGGGAAAACTTTTCTCCGATTTTGTCAGAGGTTGATGACAAAATTAAAAATTTTCAAACTAAAAGACTAAAAGCTATAACTAAAACTTACCGAATAATTAAGGTTTAAAGCCTCTCCTTTAAAGGAGAAACAAGCGGTCGTTTGCTTTTGCTTTTGCTTTTGCTTTTGCTTTTGCTTTTGCTTCGCAAAGCTGGCGCAACGCAAAGCTGGCGCAACGCAAAGCTGGCGCAACGCAAAGCTGGCGCAACGCAAAACTGGCGTAACGCAACGCTGTCGCGTTTCGCGTATCTCGGAACGGAGTTCTATCTTCGGAGCGCACCCGTTGGGTGGGATGGCGATCTTCGGAGCGGGTCTGCAAGAACAAGTCTCGGAGCTGTCCCACCATCGACCAAGAGAGAAAATATTTTCCTTTTATTCAATCCTCTTCCTTTTAGGGAAAGGTAATTATCAATTATTCATTATCAATTATCAGTTATTGAGATACCAGCCTAATTTTCGGACATAAGCAGTTTTTTTGATTTACTCATCAAAATTTTTCGGTAAGTGGGAAACTAACTTCTTTGACAGCACTTTTTAGGAAGCGTGAGGTAAAGTTTATTAATTCTCTGTTGCCTTCCGGAGCTGTTGCCTAAAGTCCTAAAATTTTGTACCTCACTAACTCCGAAACTGCTGTAAGAGCTGGAGAGACAAGATACCTGTTTATCAACCCACATTCCGCACCAAAAAATGTAGCAACCGAAGAAGGAGTCAGCAGTCAGGAGAGCTCGAGACAGAATTTTAGAAGAAAATCATAGCTGCCGCGATTGAGTAATCAAATATAGCAAGTATTTATACGTAAATTTTTTACTCGGAATTTGGTGAACGAAAAAAGTAATTGAGATGATTTGCATAGTATAAATACTTACCAAACTACAGATTTATATACTACTTTTAATGATACGCTCTTGAAGTGCGGAATGTGGGTATCAAAATAATATGGGTTTAAAACCCCGCCGGGAAATGGCGAAATATTTTTGGAGAGTTGCTCAAATCCCCGTTACAGAAATAACTTCTGACTTCTGACTTCGTTAAATGCCGATAATTCAACTGAAATATAGTTTTAGTGGTAAGCGAGTTAACGGGACTTTAGCAAAAAAACGCCTTAAAAAAAGCCTTAAACTCTTGCTATGTAATACTTTAACGTCAAAATAGCTTATTTCTTGATATATCTAGATTTTCCTGGGTCATGCTACGCAAAAAGCAATTTTTAGCCTGAGTTTCGTATTTTCCTTGCTACCGTTGAGTTTGAAGCCATTTTCACCGTCAAAAATATCAAAGTCTCGTTAAGCGTGGTTTGTACAAAATTCTCAATTCTTTTCCAAAACTTCCTTCCGCTTCAAAAAAAATCATCCTAAATAATAGACAAGTAATAGAAAGATTGCCCGATCGCTTCCTACTTCCTAACTTCCTATGACTATATATAGTCAAAATATTTAACTTTGTCATTTTCTGAAGCTCAAAAAAATTAGGAGGAGAATGAGGTTGCATCCACTCAAAAACCGCGATAGGATATATATATTGGGGTTCGTTCGCCCCTACGCATGACTTTTTATTCAACTAAAAAAGTGAAACAGATTTTTATTTGCTCTCAAAAATTCCTCCCGACCCTGAATCAGCAGATAAAGCGCGGGACTCCTCTTGAAATTTAAGTTGAACCTAGTCATTTTCTGAAGCTCAAAAAAATTAGGAGGAGAATGAGATTGCATCCACTCAAAAGCCGCGATAGGATATATATATTGGGGGTTGTTCGCCCCTACGCATGACTTTTTATTCAACTAAAAAAGTGAAACAGATTTTTATTTGCTCTCAAAAATTCCTCCCGACCCTGAATCAGCGGATAAAGCGCGGGACTCCTCTTGAAATTTAAGTTGAACCTAGTCATTTTCTGAAGCTCAAAAAAATTAGGAGGAGAATGAGGTTGCATCCACTCAAAAACCGCGATAGGATATATATATTGGGGTTTGCTCGCCCCTACGCATGACTTTTTATTCAACTTAATAAGAAAAAGAGACATGAAAAATAGTTATAAATCTTCAAACCAACCGCACAGCTAAAACTCAAATCAAACAGGCAAATCCTTCCTCGGCTTAAACCTCTCAACCTCCCGTAACTTCTGATAAATCTCCAACTCCTCCTGAGTTGGCTCCTTCGGAGTCACAATCTTAATCTCCACCAACTGGTCCCCACGCTCACCCCTCCCATCAGGATACCCCTTACTCGCAAGCCGCAAACGTTGACCAGAAAAAACCCCCGCCGGCAACTTCATCTTCACCCAACCATCCAAAGTCGGCACCTCAATATCCCCACCCAAAACAGCCTCCACAGGAGTAATAGGCAACTCACAAAAAATATCCGGTCCCTCCAACTGATAAAAATCATGAGGAGCGATCGTAATCTTCAAATACAAATCTCCCCCACCCAGACCTTGATTTTTCAGACGAATTCTTTGACCATTAACCATCGCCATCGGCATATTCACCTCTATCGAACGCCCATCCTCCAAACGTATTTTTTCAACCCCTCCCACATAAGCCTTTTCCAAAGGCAAAGTCAATCTAGCCTCAATATCCTTTTTTATTTCCCGTTTTACTTCCCGTTCTGCTGCCTTATAAGTATTCTTTTTCTGACCAGGACGATAAACATTAGAAGTCTGAGTTTTTGGTACTGTCGAAGCAACTGGAGTTCTAACTTCACGGCGACGACCTAATAGTTGGTCTACAAATGTATTAAAGTCTGAAAAATCACTAACATCTGAATTTTTTTCATTTCTTCGCCCATTTTCATCACGATTATCCCAATTCCTAAAATCAGGAACTCGTATCCCTACCCTACCCCCAATTCCTTTAGGTTTCCAATATCGAATAAACTTATCGTATTCTGTCCGTTTTTCTATATCCGATAAAATATCATAAGCTTCATTAATATCTTTAAATTTTTCTTCTGACTCTTTATCACCAGGATTTACATCTGGATGAAACTGTCGCGCCAGTCTCCTATATGCCTTCTTAATTTCATCCACCGAAGCATCTCTAGAAACATCTAAAATCTGATAATAATTCCGAAAATTTTGCATTTGCTAACTTAAACTTATAAGTTTTAACTATCAATATTTTCTATAACTTTTTGAGGCAAAACGGTAGGATACTTAAGAATTCTTACCGAAAAATTCTGGGTATGCGCCTCCCCTTTTAAGGGGATAAAAAAAGAGAAGATTCCAAATTTCAAGCCTCATTATTGCAAAAGGTACTGTTAACAAAGTTCCGACCACAGGAGGCTAACTGATAACTGAAGTCCGCAGTTGCGACCTTATGAAGCTAACTGTTAGCGTAGCTCCGACCTTATGGGACTAACTGATAACTGAAATGACCTTCTCACTTTTAGAGAAAAATAATAGAAAGTCACTAATTTACCCAGAAAATTCTCCAATCTTCACAACTCATTCACAGTAATAAATTCACTTTTAATTTTAGCCATATCTTGCAACTAAGTACAAAACTACCCCCCGTCAAATCCAAAATTGTTACAACCAATCATCATCATCATTCCAATCATCACTCTGATAATAACGATTAGGTCTAGTCGGTCTGCTATAATTAACTCGATCCGAAGACCTACGATCTATCCTACTATCATAATCATAACGTTCCCTGCGATTGCGGTCTTCTCCAGAAATACTCCGACGTACAGACCCAAAGAAATCATCATCCTCAGATTCAGAAGTATAAATTGAAACTTCACGATTCAGATCGTACAGAGCATCCTGTAAATCAACTCCCACCCGATCAATACCCCGCTCATCATCCCTCTCCAGACTATCCCGTAACTCTCTAATCAACATCTCAATCCGTTGACGACTCCTAGCAGCAAATTGCATACCATAATCTAAGGCCACCTCCCGGAGCTGTCGTTCAGCTTGAAAGGCCAAAGCCTCTGCACGATTACGCTTTTCTACTTGCTCCCTTCTGAGTCGGTCTGTTTCAGCAAATTTTTCAGCATCCCGAATCATCTGATTAATTTCTTGCTGAGTTAAAGTCGATGCCCCTTGAATAGTAATACTTTGAGCCCTACCAGTAGTTTTATCCATTGCAGTCACCTGCAAAATACCATTAGCATCAATATCAAAAGCCACCTGTACCTGTGGCACACCCCGTGGTGCAGGAGGAATACCCGTCAACTTAAATTTTCCCAGAGACTTATTCTCCGCCGCAATTTCTCGTTCTCCCTGAATAACATGAATCTCAACTACAGTCTGGTTATTTTCTGAAGTAGAAAAAATATCAGAACGTCGCACCGGGATAGTAGTATTCCGAGGAATAAGTTTTTTCATCACCCCACCAATAGTTTCTAAGCCAAAAGATAATGGAGAGACATCCAACAACAGCACATCTCGTACATCCCCAGCTAAAATTCCGGCCTGAATAGCCGCTCCCACAGCCACAACTTCATCAGGATTAACCCCTTGATTTGGTTCTATATCTATCAGAGAACGAACTAAATCTTGGACAAAAGGAATCCTAGTTGAACCACCCACTAATACTACTTCATCAATCATAGAAGGATTAATACCTGCATCTTTTAATGCCATTTTTACAGGGCGTCCAATTCTGGGAATTAAATCTCCACAAAGTCCTTCAAATTGAGACCTAGTCAGCCTAGTTTCCAAATGTTTAGGACCATCTTTTGTGGCCGTAATAAAGGGTAAGTTAATCTCCGTCACTCCGACCCCAGATAATTCTATCTTAGCTTTTTCCGCAGCCTCCATCAACCGTTGTAACGCCTGGCGATCGCTCGTTCTTAAATCTATTCCTTCCGTCTCTAGAAATTGTTCTGCCAACCAATTTACTATCCGTTGGTCAAAGTCATTACCCCCTAATTGGGTATCCCCACTCGTGGACTTAACTTCAAATACTCCATCTCCTACCTCTAATATTGATACATCAAATGTACCTCCACCCAAGTCGAAAACCAAAATTACCTGATTCTCTGTATTCT
Organism: Okeania sp. KiyG1; assembly: GCF_014132355.1. Lineage (GTDB taxonomy): Bacteria > Cyanobacteriota > Cyanobacteriia > Cyanobacteriales > Microcoleaceae > Okeania. The sequence goes on along the minus strand of NZ_BLZO01000053.1, from coordinate 100,819 downwards.
CTAACCCATAAGCCAAAGATGCAGCCGTTGGTTCATTGAGAATTCTTTTGACTTCTAGACCCGCAATTGTCCCTGCATCACGAGTGGCCTGTCTTTGAGAATCATTAAAATAGGCTGGTACGGTAATTACTGCTCCTGTAACTTCTTCTCCCAAATAGCGACTTGCTTCATCTGCCAGCTTCCGTAATATCATTGCTGAGACTTCTTCCGGAGCAAAATCTCGTTTCATCCGAGGACATTTAATTTTGACATTGCCATATTCATCCCGGCGAATTGTATAGGGAACCCGCTTTGACTCTGGAGATAGTTCAGAGTATTTACGTCCAATGTATCGTTTGACCCCGTAGAAAGTGTTCTGAGGGTTCAGAACAGTTTGTCTTCTGGCCATTTGTCCTACTATTCGTTCTCCTTCCTTGGTGAAGCCAACTACAGATGGAGTTGTCCGCATTCCTTCTGAATTAGCTATCACTATAGGTTTTCCGCCTTCCATGACGGAGACTACGGAGTTTGTTGTACCCAGGTCTATGCCGACTACTTTGCCCATGGCTTCGTTTTCTCTATTCTGTCCTTTTGTTGATTATTCTATCCTGTCAAATTTCTTAAGCTTTGAGGATAGCCTCACCGCTCAACTAAACTTACTCAAACTTACTCAAAAACCTGAAAACTTAGTTATTTGTAGTGGATCGACTTACTCTTTTTCCACTAAATTTCGGTTTTGGATCTTCTTGTGTTGGCAAATCATCCCCATCTAAAAAGCTTGAAGGAATAATTAAATATATTTTTGCCTTCTGTCTGCCTATAAACTTGAAAATGGAGTGACATACTCCCACACTAAGCTGACGCGCATTGTGTGGACTTCTCGTTTCGCTGCCCCGGTATCCCGTCGGGCAAGCGCGTGCTTTAAAGATGTCTGGGCCCTACCCCCTATTTTTTATATTTATCGCTGCATTTCCTAGGTTATGCTACGCAAACAAGTCGCGGTCAATCACAACACCACAATGTGGGCAAGAATGAGTTCGTATATTTAATTCTTTATCGACTTTTTCCCCACAGTTTGAGCATTCATGGCTAGTATTTTTGGGGTTCACTGCTATGGTTTTCACCTCCAGCATTTGCCTCCTGGGTCGGAGCTGCGCTAACAGCTTTAACAGTTAAAATATACAGGAATTGACCCCCAAATCGCATCGTTAATTGATTTACTCAAACGAGTCAATGCTTGCCCTTTAATGTTTAAGTTTGCCTCCGGCACGCCGCTCCGCGTCTGGGCGATAACTTCGGATGAGTGATAACAATTCATTGGCTGTTTTAAAATGAAAATCTTTACGTTGATCGGCAACTTTTTTATGTTGTTTAGCTACAGCTTTGACAGCTTTGAGCCTCCTTTTACTTCCTTTTTTCTTTCGAGATCAACGTTTTTGTAGAGTCTTTAATCTCTGCTGAGATTTTCGATAGTATTGAGGTATGGGGATAGACTCTCCTTCACTTGTTACTAAGAATTTATTCAGCCCCATATCAATTCCTAGAGTGTTTTTTAATGTAGGTTCAACTTTACTTGTTAAAGCTGGAACTGATTTTTCTTCTAGGGATAAAGTTACATAATAACCATCTGCTTTACGACTCATTGTCACTATTTTAATTTGAAAACCATCAGGTAACGGTCGATGTTGAATCAACTTTATATTGCCTATTTTAGGTAAGTTGATTTTATTTCCTTGAATGCAGTCAAGTTTTATTTGAGCATAACATTCATCTCCGTTCATTAATTGATAATTGATAATGGATAATTGATAATTACCTCGGGTTTTAACCGTTACGGAATTGAATATAAGGAAATATCCTAGCACTTTTTTTCCCGTTAAAAGGGTCGGCTTCAAGGCGCGAATTATTTAATTATTAATTATTAATTATTAATTATTAATTATTCGGTAACGTCCAATTCCATTAAATCTTGGTTTCCCTAATTTATGTCCATTTTTGTCGGCTTTCAACCATCTATCAAAGGCAAGTTTTACCCGTTTTATGCAATCCTGTAACACCTGAGAGTGAATTAGCTTGTCGGAAGGAAACTTGTCTTTAGTATTGACCAAATCTTTTTTGAGAGTAATAATCTGGATGGTCTCTTAGTTGAGGAATTGGCATGCACCTTGGGACAGGCGTTAACAGGGCAGCGATTTTCTGACCACCATGAGAATCTTTCACCCAACCGATAGTTGTACTGCCGACGCAACAATTCCAACAACATTTCTATTGTGGCTAACTGTTCTTTATTAGGCCTTAATTTATATTGGTAGGCAGTCCCCATGGTGGAAAATTTCCTGGGTTATGGCAAGATAATCATACAAGTTTTTCAATCAGGGCAAAAGCTTCTGCTAAGATGTCGGCAAATTGAATGGCCATCTAACCCATTCAATTTGCTGCCGATTCATCCGCAAAATCTGGATATTATGGTGTGAGGCTTCTCGGCGATTCAGCTAAGGTTAATTTTTGTTAGAGGTACAACTACAATCGAGACTTCCTTGCTAAAACCCTCACATATATTGAACTTATAGGATTTGTATTCTGCTCTCTACCCCCTTATGTATTACTTGGCCTTTGTTTTCCATATTATAAATTTAATTTTTTTTAGCGATCGCCTCTGACCCTTAGTCTGTTAATCTTAATCTGTTATTGATATTCAAGAGCAAATTTAAGTATATATTTTAAGTTTTATTAAGATATTTAGATTATATTACTTATTTTGCTGTAACATTACCACACTTGTCTACTTTTTGTCAAAAGTATGTAGAGCAAAAACAAAAAATAACAGATGAGATGTTGCTGAAATTTGTAACAACTTGTAAAGTATTAATAATAATAAAAAAAAGTAAATTGAATTAAAGAGGTTTTTACCAAGTAAATGCGAGTTGCGATCGCGGGAGCGGGACTAGCCGGTCTTTCTTGTGCCAAATATCTAACAGACATGGGTCATACTCCAATAGTCCTAGAAAGAAGGGACGTTCTTGGAGGAAAGGTAGCAGCCTGGAAAGACGAGGAAGGAGACTGGTACGAAACCGGTCTACATATATTTTTTGGAGCCTATCCAAATATGTTGCAGCTATTCAAAGAACTAAATATAGAGGATAGACTGCAATGGAAACAGCATACAATGATTTTTAATCAGCCAGAAAAACCAGGAACATACTCTAGATTTGATTTTCCTGATATTCCAGCACCTTTGAATGGAGTTGTGGCTATTCTCCGCAATAATGATATGCTAACCTGGCCAGAAAAAATTAGATTTGGCATAGGTCTGATTCCAGCTATGCTTCAAGGCCAGGAATATGTAGAAAAAATGGACAGATACACCTTCTCGGAATGGTTGAAAAAACAGAATGTTCCTCCGAGAGTAGAGAAAGAAGTATTCATCGCCATGTCAAAAGCGTTGAATTTTATTGGACCAGAGGAAATATCCTCAACTGTAATTCTCACGGCTCTAAACCGCTTTCTCCAAGAAAAAAATGGCTCTAAAATGGCCTTTTTAGATGGTTCGCCGACAGAGCGATTATGTCAACCTCTGGTAGATTATATTACTAAGGGAGGTGGAGAAGTAGAGTTAAATGCACCGCTCAAAGAATTTTTACTGAACGATGATGGTAAAGTCAATGGATTTCTAATCAGAGGATTAAATGGAGCCGAAGATCGAGTAATAACTGCTGATGCTTATGTATCAGCAATGCCAGTCGATCCCCTAAAAGTAATGTTGCCCAAACCTTGGCAGCAGATGGAATACTTCCAAAAGCTCAATGGTCTTGAAGGTGTACCAGTAATTAATCTACATCTATGGTTTGATCGCAAACTCACAGATATAGACCACTTACTGTTTTCACGCTCACCTCTACTAAGTGTCTATGCAGACATGAGTAACACTTGTCGCGAATATGCTAATCCCGATCGTTCCATGTTGGAATTAGTATTAGCACCCGCCAAAGATTGGATTTCTAAATCCGACCAAGAAATAGTCGCAGCGACAATGGCAGAGTTGGAAAAATTATTTCCCCATCACTTTACAGGAAATTCTCCAGCTAAGTTGTTGAAATCTCACGTTGTCAAAACGCCCCGCTCTGTATATAAAGCTACCTCCGGTCGCCAAGACTGTCGCCCTTCCCAAGTAACACCAATTGCAAATTTCTTCCTTACAGGAGACTATACTATGCAGCGCTATCTAGCCAGCATGGAAGGAGCTGTACTTTCTGGAAAGCTTACAGCGCAGGCAATTACTAAGGCAAGCTCCGCTAACGCTTCTACTAACCTTGAATCTCATGCAAACCTGCAACCAACAACTCCAAAGCCAGCAAAGAATGCTGCAACGGTCTAAATCTTCTCAGCGCATGACTCGTTCATCTCTGGTATCACTAGAAGAGTCTTATGAGCTGTGTCGTCAAGTCACAGCTACCTATTCTAAAACTTTTTACATGGGTACTCAGTTAATGCCAGAAGCTAAACGTAAGGCGATATGGGCAATATATGTCTGGTGTCGTCGTACAGATGAACTGGTCGATGGACCCATGTCAAGTACTACAACTACAGAAACTCTCCAAGAGTGGGAAAAACATCTAGAATCTATCTTTGCTGGCTATCCACTAGAAGATACAGATGTAGCTTTGGTAGATACTCTATCCAGGTTTCCTTTAGACATACAACCATTTCGAGATATGATAGCGGGTCAGCAAATGGATCTTTACCGCAGTCGCTATGAAACATTTGAGGAACTGGAGCTTTACTGTTATCGAGTGGCAGGTACAGTTGGTTTAATGACTATGCCAGTTATGGGAGTCGAGCGATCGAGTTTTACTGCTCCCTGGAATAGAAACCAACAGATGAAATCTCCTACATCAGAGGCGATCGCTTTGGGAATTGCCAATCAACTTACCAATATTCTACGAGATGTAGGAGAAGATGCTCGTCGGGGTCGGATTTACATTCCTCTAGAAGAATTAGCCTTGTTTGATTATACTGAAGAAGATTTATTGAATGGTGTAATTGATCGACGCTGGCGAGAATTAATGAAGTTTCAGATTAATAGGGCACGCAAGTTTTTTATTGATGCAGAAAAAGGTATTAGGCGTTTAAATCCTGATATTCGTTGGCCTGTTTGGTCAGCTTCCATGCTTTACAGTAAAATTTTAGACGCTATTGAGCGCAATCAATATGATGTGTTCAACCGTCGAGCTTACGTTTCTACCCCTCGAAAGTTAGTATGTTTACCCATAGCATTACTTAGATCGAAAGTGTTATAAGTTTTTCTTTTTGAATTTTGGCGTTGGTAATTTGAGGTATGATACCATGTCCAGATAAGAGTGCGATAGAACTCCGTGACCTTTACGCAACCAAAAAACTTTCTCCTTCTACTCGGGGTTTCTTCTTCTTTCTCCCCTCCTGTGAGGGGTTGGGGGTGGGTTGACTCCTGACTCCTGACTTCCCCTCCTGTGAGGGGTTAGGGGTGGGTTGACTCCTGACTCCTAAAGAGTTAGGATTAATATCATACACGCGCTTTACCAACGCCTGAATTTTTTCTTATAACTTATGGTTATTTTGAATCATCTATAACTAATCAACTGAAACCTTTCTTGTCTTAGTTAAAGATTAAACTATCAAAAATTTTGAAAGAGGACTCTCGTTATAATCGTGCTGATTTAACGGCGATTCGGTATTTCAAAGTGGTAAGTTTATTGAGGGGTAAATTACAGCGGTTTTCATTTCAGTAGACCACAGTAGGGGCGAATGGCATTGGCACTTAGACGTTGTATGCAGCGTCCTTACTGTGCTTTTGGTTATGGCGATGTGGTTCATCAATGAGCAAAAGCGCTGTAAGGAAGCATCAGTTACAGTGCTTAATCGCCGTGGGGCACACGGTTAAAGAAAAGCGCACCGCCTGCGCTGAGGTTCCCGAGCGCGTAAAGACAGAGTAAGAAAGCTTGTGGAGATGGTAGTAGCGGGGGTACAACTCAACTTGTTTGATTTGTTACCAAGCTTACGAATCTGGGAAACAAGAATCTCCCGTTATAATTTTTGATTTAACGGTGAGAGTGTCAAAAAAAATAGCCTTTGATTTATTTATTAAATCGAAGGCCTCAAAGTTACTGTATAAACTTAAGATTTTATGGTAAGGGTGCTGTCACACACCCTACTTAATCTTTTGTTTACAAACAGTCTATTAATTATTTGTTTGGCGTTGGTGATTTTCGGTTCTCCTCCCAGGAGGGGAGGGGCGAGGGGTGGGTTGACTCCTAAGTAATTAAGATGAATATCATACACGCTATTCAGCAACGCTGTTTGTTTTTTTAAGAATTAGTGGTAGCTGCTAAACGCTGCTTCAATTCTGCTAACGCATCTGCCCAACGGGGGTCTGGCTGAACTGCTTCATTTCCACTAGAACTAGAAGTACTGCTGGTAGTTTTAGATGCTCCTTTATCCTTTTCACGACGAGACTTTTTAGCCTTGCCACTGCTTTTGTTAGCTGGTTTTGACTCATCCTCAGTCTTTTCTGACTCGTTCTTATTCTTAGAACGGGGCAAAGCCTTTTCAATTTTCAAAGGACTTTCTTTAAACTGATGACCATTGTACTTTTCAATAATTTGGTCAGCTTGTTCATCATTTTTGACTGTGACAAAGCCAAAACCACGACACTTTCCAGTTTTACGGTCTGTGATTAATTTAGCGATCACACTATCACCTTCTTCGGCAAAAACTTCTTGCAGTTCTTGACGTTCCATTACTTCTTTAGGTAGATTACCTATATACAAACGAATTGACATACTAATTTCCTCCAGACTGTGAGTTGCTTAATTACAATAAAACAAAAACTTTGTAAACTGAGGTTGACTGAACACAAACAAAAGAAAGAAGAGGGCACTCGAAAAAACCGATCCTGACTCTGAAGTGCGAAAAACCTGAGACAAATATTACTATTTACTCTTAATAATAAAGTGAAACAATCTCTCATTTTCCAATTTTGTTAACTTTAGCAGATAATCTGATTCGATCGGGTTGTTCTTAAACTTTTTAGTCAAGTAATTTTCGGTCTGACTAAAAATTTATGGGGCTGTTTTTGCCATTCTTTTAAAGCTGCAAAATAACTACTCCAAGCTGAGTCTAATCTTCTGATTATTTGCTGACTAACTTTAGTTGGTAAAGCTTGATAATCATAAGTCTTAGAGACTAGATGATACAGTTGATTAAAACTTAGTTTCTTTTTGTTTTCAAAGAAATATTGGCGCTGGATGGTAATTTGCTAAATTGAACAGATTTTTTGACAAAAAAGCCTTCTGGTCACAAGCTGACCACAAATAATGTGATTTGCTAATAACATGACGTTCAACTAGCTTCATAGCTTAATTGTAGCTGATAACGACTCAATGGATAGACAACTGAAACTTACTCATTTTAGTTTGATAGCTATAGTTATGAGTAAGTTTAATGAACTTTAGAGAAGTTTTCGCTTGCTGCATTTACCGCTCAACTAAACTTACTCAAACTGAACGAGAAGGTCTGAAAGTCTAGTCATTCGTAGTGGATCAACCACTACAGGGTTAAACGGCAAACCCTTTATTCCTTGGTCTAAGACATCAGGAATTACTTTTTTAATAATGTTCAACGACCCATTTACATCTGCATTTAATAATTTATTTTCTCTGGTTTTATACAACCCTCTTGTTACTCTTTTTCCACTAAATTTCGGTTTTTGTTCTCCATATTTCGGTAAATCATCCCCATCTAAACAGCTCGATTGAGATGTATAGGATTCTTCGGTAATTATTACTTTTATTCCTCTTAGTTGGGCTTTATACCTTAACATCTCTATTAACCTATAGTGAGGGATATTCACAAATTGTTGATTGTTCTTTTTCCCTAATTTTATCTCTTGTTTCCAAGTCTGATTCTGCCCAATAATTAAGGTTCCTATTTCATGGTTGATACACCAATCTATTACTCTTTTACTTGCTGTATGGAGATAGTTTTCTACTCGACAATTTCGTTTGTGAGTTAATTTTTTTAACCGATGAGAATTAGTTTGATTGTGGCTATTTAATTGAGATTGTAAATAAGAGCGTTGTTTATTATAAAAGGTGTTAATTGCTTTTAATGGTCTGCCTTTAATCAACAGAGGTGTAGTTCCTGTTTGATTTGTAGTTACAGCTATTAAATTATTTACTCCTAAATCTACTCCTGCTATTTGTTGATTTTCTGTTGTTGACTCCGATTTTTCATATACTATTTCTATGATGTAACAGCTACTTTTGGGGATAATTCTGGTTTCTATTATTTCTGTCTGTGAAGTGTGGATTTTTATTTCACTCATTGACAGATGACAAATTCCTTTTTTTAAGGTTTTTTTGTATATTGATTCATCAGGATAGGGCAGAATATTTCGGCCTTTTGTTTTATGTTTATATTTGGGGATTTTTGGTTTCCCTAAAAATTTATTTGACTGTTTTTGCCACTCTCTTAAAGCCGCAAAATAACTACTCCAAGCTGAGTCTAATCTTCTGATTATTTGCTTACTTACTTTGGTAGGTAAAGCTTGATAATCTTCACTTTTAGATACCTGGTGATACAGTTGATTAAAGCTTAGTTTCTTTTTGTTTTCAAAGAAATGTTGGCGATAATAATAGTTAGCTAAATTGAATAAATTTTTCGACAAAAAGCCTTGTGGTCTATTTCTGACCACAAATAATGTGATTTGGTAATAACATGACGTTCAACTAGCTTCATATCCTAATTGTAGCTGATAACGACTCAATGAATAGACAACTGAGCAAAATTACTCATTTTAGTTTGATAGCTATAATTATGAGTAAGTTTGATGAACTTTAGATAAGTTTTTGCTTTCTGTATTTACCCCTAACTTATAAATATAACTTTAAAGCCTGCTAAGTTCAAGCAATTTAATTGTTGAATAGTATATTTATTTTTAGTATAGTCCATACTGTTGAAGACTAAATCTTAACTTAACAATAATATTTACCTTATTTTCTCAGCAAACCGGAAATGTTCATGTTAGATATTTGATTTTTTAACAGAAAATATTTTATCTGACCAGTATAAACTTATCATAACCATAAGTCAATAATCTACATTTTTTGAAAAATTTGGCTACTAATATTTTCTTACCAAAAATTCGGTTTACACCCCTATCCTCAAAGAAAAGCTTTATATTATCGTCAAGGATAGCTTGAATTTTGTGAGTGTTTTATTAAGATTAAAATTAGGATTGATATACCTAAATCCAAGAGTCTGACAAAGATGCATCAAGACTTATTGGTCGTGACAATCAAGAAAAACATACTTGACTTAATTTTTAATATAGGAGTCAGTTTGTTCAAGATGAGATGCACTAGGGCTAAAACTCAAAAGCTAGAGAAAAAATGACGTTATAATATTGTCATGGAATGATGAGGATAGAACTCAAGCTCAGGAAAAGACAGATTAAATTAGAATAATCGCACAGTCACACATAATACCGCAAATATGCAAAGTCAAGAAAAATAAAATAGCTAAACTATTAAGAAATCTCCACTTCTGCGATCGCGAAGGTTCTTAATTTAAAAAAAAACAGTCACAATAACTAGCTGGCAGAAATTACTGTGGTGAAGTTCTCCCTAGTTAAGCTAGCGCTATAACGAGGGCTTACCTCCCTCATCGAAAAGGTTTCCTGCTTCCAAGGTTGAGCATCCTCTTTTCCGACCCAGGCCGCAACAATTAGAAGCACCGCCGTTTTGTACTGTCCAGTTCTGTATTCACCTAGCTAGCTTCAAGATTTTACCGACAAATCGGAAATTACTGGGACTTCACCAGTTGAACCTCATATCTTGAGTTTTCTCGGTTCTGCAATTAGGTGCGTATTACCGCTACTCGATTTGGACATTAACTATAGCACAATTCTTGTTACTTTACTGTAGAGATGAGTTTTTTTGCTAGTTGCACCCTCCTCTGCCGTTAAATCGAAGATGATAACGGGACACCCCTCGCGACATTTAGTTAGGATATTGAGATTTACCATGCAAGAAGTTTACCGACTATGAATTTTAGAGATTTGCTGCTGATTAACTAAAACTATCATATACATACTAAAGCTATACTTACTATTAAATAGCATAAGTTTATAGTTCATAAAAATATAGTCAAATATGACACATCCTTATTTTGCAGGTGTTACCATGACTGGGTGAACTACAACACCCTCTATCCCATAGCTAAAAGCATTTGGGACTACTTTTTCTTTTCCTCTTTGCATGATTATCTCCCTGATTCAATTTCTACTTGGTCATAATACAGAGGCTTGGACGTAGGTTCTGATGTGTCTAGAGGTAGCGTGTCAGTCCAGGAATTTCACCCTATTGAACTCAGATCGTTGATTCTTGAGGCTATTTGGTTTTCTATTATCACAGATATTGTTAGATTATATCAATAGTTGCCCTAATTTCTGGAGACCATATGACTACATATAACTATATATGACTATATTTGTGTTGAATATTTATGATACATTTCAATATATTTAATATCGCCACAGGTTAATATAAACTTATATCCTGAAGTTACTTTTAGTTAAGCAAATTTAAATTAATAGATAAACATAACATTGTTTGTTTAATAGTGCAACCTTTCTTCACATAATCCGATCATTAAAATCTGCCTACATATATCATATAAACTCCCCATACAGAAAAAATACAAGCTAGGACAGTTGACCAGACTGGATGGTCATTATTAATGGTTTGACCATTATCAGTTTTTAAGCGATCGATATCTATCCAAGGAATGACCCCTCTCCTCCACCAACCAGTAACAGTTATAGACTTACCAACAAGACCGCCAGGATTAGGTAGTGCAGGCCAGAAGTTACCAATAGGACCTAATTGAGAAGAATAATGTAACTTTATCAGTCCTTCTGTTGTTTGTAGAATCAAATCTTGTCCCAACAAATTACTTATCCCACTCTTGCCAATAAGTCGGCCTTTGAGCTGAATTTGCTGACTATCTAATGGCAAAGCTTCCGGGTCGGTTAGAAATTCTAGTAAATTAGGATTTTGCCGGATTTTAGCTGGTTTAATATCGGGAAAAAAGTGATTAATCCTAATAAAAATACCAATACTAAAACCTATAGCTAAAGAGCCAACTAAAATCGAAATATCTCCCCATAACCAATCAAGTCTCCAAAGACCAACAGCAGATGAAATTCCACCTATTAACCAAAATAAACCAGCAAAAAATAAACCTATTAACATTCCGAAAAAAGGCGCTCCCTGAAGCAAAAGTTTTTGTAAATCAAAATTTGGTGGAGTTAAGTATTTCTCTTTTTGATTCTGACTTAACTGATTTTTTGCAATGGCATTAGCATTGATATTTTCTAAATTTATTTCAGTTTCTAGCTTCCAGAAATTAGCATATAATTCTAACATTTTTAACCGATCGCCAAGCAAAGGGTGAGTATTATTAATTGTTAACCAATGACGATATGGGTTAGTAATATCCCAGTTTAAAATTGATGCAAAATTACTATGGGAGCAAATACTCCCAACAGTAATAGCTTGATTTATTCCCACTGGCATCAAGAGTTCAAAAATCTCTAATAAATTTCTAATTTTGCCTTGATTTTGTATATCATTAGCCATGCCAATTGTAATTTTAAGAATAGATCGTGTCAGACCATTAGGGTTTCCTGTTAAATTACAAGCTAGGCGATCGCTATAATAAATTCTCCGACGAGATAACCATAAAATCGGCAATTTTAGCAACCGATATAAGCCATAACTAAGAGTGGAAATTATTGCAGCAAAGACTCTAAAACCGGATACTAAAATAGGTAAACAATATTTGAGAAATTCTGGTAAAAAATCGGGTAATCTGTGGTCTACAAAATCTAATAACCAATCAGCCCAAAAGGTTAATTGCCAATAAATAGTGTAGGGAATTTGAAGTATCAAAGTAGCCATAGACATTAACCAAAAGGCTCCTGTTTTAACATGACTAATTTCCCTGGCATAAATAGTGGCAATTTCATCTTCTGTTAAATTATCTAACAATCCCTGACTAACAACTATTCTGAATCTGAAAATACAAGCTAACCATCCATAACTGAATACTATGGGAACATCTATTGGTAAAATCTTTAATTTAATTTTTTGTATTTTTCGTTTTTTACAAAAGTTACTGAGTAGTTGATTGGCTTCTTTACTATAATTAATTAGAGTTGTTGTTGGTAAGTTTTGGAGACCATAACCAAGGGTTAATAATCCATCAATTAACCAGGGAGAGAAAATAAATAATACTGTGAGGAAAATTATAAAATTTCTAGTTGGGTCTCGGTAAAAAATTTGAATCGGTTGGAAATAAGGCAGCCAAACTAGGAAATCATTAGTAATATCTAAAGTCAACTTTAATATGGTCAGACTTAGCCAATATAGACTAGCACCCACAACTATTTTTTCTAGCCAAAAAAGTGTTAAGTTAGGAGATTTAAGTTGACGACCTCCTTTTGCTCTTCCTGCTTCACGCCATATTATTTTTTGTGAGCGTTCTTCTGTATTTATAGCAATATCTGTTGATTTTTTATGGGATTTATTTGTAGGTTTTGAATTGGAGTTATTAATTTCAGTTGATAAAGGTTGTGTTTTATTTTTTTCTGTATCTATATCATTTTTCTCATTTTGATTTGACTGAGGATGTTGTACAAAATCTGAGGGTTGACTAGAATTTTTTACTGAGCTATTTATGTTCGATAAATTAATATTTTTTGAGATGGTTGTTGATTATTTTTTGCCGAGGCATTTTGCTCTGAAGTGGGATTAAATGGAACAAACCCTGTTTGAATATTTTGTTGTTGATGTGGAGGTGGTAATGGTGGAGGTTTAGGAGCAGGAACAGTTAATTTTTTAGGATTTTTTGGCGGATATTGCTTTAATAATTCTTTGAGATGACGATGAGCAAAAGTTTGAATTTCATCATTAGATATTTTTGTTAAATTACGGCATAGGGTAATGGCTTTCTCTATTTGTTTAGTTTGTTCATAAGCTACTATTAAACCCATCTTTGCTTTTAACTTTTGCTTTAGGGGTTCTTGTTGAGAAATTATTTCTAGATGAGCGATCGCCTGTGGATAATTTTTTTGTTTAAGAGCAAGTAAGCCAGCTTTTAAGGATGGTTTTTCTGGCACAGAATCACCTGTAGCAGAGGATTTATTATCTATCATTTTAATTTTTGATATTAATATTTTGGATAACTAATTAGTCACTTGCAAAAAGTAGAACCACTTTACCCGTTTATTCTTTTCATGTCTTTCTTTAATTTGAAATTAGGCTTAAAATTTGCTGGCTCTACTCACTCTTTTTTAGTAAACATTTTCTTTCCGAAGGAAAGCTAAGATAAATGGAATGCTGCCTCTTATACTAAGAGTGAAAAAAGGGCATTGCACAGTGACGAATGATTTTAGATTTTTGATTGAATTGGGTTTGGGATTTGAGAATTACTAGAATGATTAATATTAGATTTTTTTAGTCACAATCTAAACTAATTTTTGGCAATATCATTCCATGATGTGCAACCCCTCAAATTTTTTTCCTTCTTCCTTCTTCTTGATCATTCCATAATGTGCAACCCCGAAAAAAGAATGCTTTTCTTAGGTGAAAAAATTATTAAGTAATTAATATAGTAAGAATGACCTTTTTGATAATTATTAACCACTTAATGTGTTAATTATTTATATTTTCTTTTGTGGGTTTAATACCCCACAATTAACAGGAGTGCTTAAAATTGTTTGGGGTTATAATACACGGGGGTGGCGTGTCGAAGACTATCCATAAGTAATTATACCAACTCCCATGCATTAATGCTATACTTAGGTAGCACTTCAGTTATTAAGTAATAAAAAAAACGAACATTTTTTTTGCTAATTTTAGCCAAGTTAATGTTAATCTAAACCTCATCCTTAAGGGTGGGGTCTTGTGTTTACTTCTCCCTGTACGGACATTGCATACAACGTCCGTACCTACTCCTCTATTCAAAAAAACGTAGAAAAGTTTTTGAGAAATGGTATTAGACCTTCTGCCTTCTGCCTTCTGCCTTCTGCCTTCTGCCTTCTTCAATTATTTAAGTTTGCTGACGAGAAATTATAAATATTCACCCCTTTTTCGTTTTCATTATTCCCAATTTTCCCAGTAATCCACCTAAATAATGCTTCCAGGTATAAGGTTTAAAGACAATACATCTTTTTAAATGGGGAATCCAAACTCTATGTTTATTACCATTTAAGTTAATTAAATAAGCAATATTTTCTATATTCCGGGAATAACCATGAAGAATTTTAACTGGTTCAGCAAAGGCGTTAATAAAACAAAATCTAGCATTCCATTCACTAGGCAAAGGGTAAAGTCTTGAAGAGGAATTGAGTAAAACTTGGGCGAAAGATGTTTGGTCACTTTCTCGCAACTTACTATTAGATAAAAGCTTACCTGTATAGAGGTCCATCCATTCTTTAAATAACCGATCATTTGCTTCATTTTTTTTAAAAAGAATTACCCCTGTATTTAATGGTTTACAAGGAACTTTTTGACCTGATTCTAAAATTGGATAGTAAGTATCAACTGGAGCAGGAACTAGGGCAAGATCAAAATATTCTAAGATGTCAAATCCATTTTCACAGTCACTGGCAAAAAAAGTATCTGTATCAGCAAAGATAGTCTTTTCATACGGCGATAAAAAATATAAATGTTTGACCTTGAATAATAACCCTTCATTTCTACAGGTTACTTGTTCATCTACTCGAATAATTTGGTCGAATAAATCTTTATCTTCAGGGTCTTGATTACAAGCTAGAGAGATTTTTATAGATGGATTAATCTTTTTAAACTTTTAGCAGAGTCGCAAGCTTCATCAACATATTTTTTGCCTGCAGCAACGTAAAAAACGCCAGAATTTGAGTTAGTCATTAGCTTAGAACCTAATTTGATTTGATTAAAAAGTAAATCTGTGAATACTTTTCCCGATCGCCCTCAATAAGCAGTAATTTTTATAGTTTATATCCCACTCGTTTGGGGGATTTACCAAACAATATTACTACTGTCTAAATTGTATAAGTTAATATATTGATTAGGCTAATGAAAAAAGCCGAAAATTAAGAGGTTGCTTCTAAATAAAAGATTAAGTAGAGTGTGTGACAGTACACTTACAATTTCTGGAATAATAGTCCATTTTACTTTCTTCGTACCCTATGGGGTCTAATATTTATTTGACAAACACTCTTTCAAAGAAATTAACTTAAAATAATATTGCTAATTTTTGCAATTACACACTACTTATAGAAATTTTTTTACAGTTCTGCATAGCTATATTTCTGCATTATAGGCTGACAAATTACATTGATTTTCTGTATTTCTTCAGCATTTAGTTTTCCCTGTAAATTGCTAGCTCTAGTTGTATTAATTGGTTTGTCAGTCCGCGTACCTCCTGCCAAAGATTTCCCAGGATTTTTTGATAAAAATTTAGTAAATCATCGCTCCATTCAATTTCCAAAAAATTAGTTATTTTCGCTAATGTTTCTTTTTGATTTTGAATTAGCTCTTCATATTGAAACTCTAAAACATCAAATCCATGACTCTTGAGCAAAATCGGGTATTGATTTTTATATAACCAATAAATCCCAGCTAATTCAACTTTAGATAATTCAGATAAATGCCAATTTTCTAACTCTTTACCAAAAAAAGGTTTGAGTCTTTCTATTTCTGTTATAACACATCGATCGATCCAATCCCCTTGCGAATTAACTAGATTGAGCATCGAAGAAATAGTGCTATGAGGATTTCTAATCGGCCATAATATTTTTGAATTAGGATAAAATCTTTTTAAGAAATCTAGTTTATGAGAATGCTCTAGCATCTTAAAACATAAATAATGACGGGCTATCTTATTAATAGCTAGCCTTTGAGCTGAGGGAAAAGGATATGGGCTAGGAAATTCTGTTTCGTCTACACAAGTAATTTGAGGATGTGCATTAAGAATGGATAGCAATAAGGTTGTACCACTTCTTTGACAACCAAAAATAAAAAATAAGCTCCCAGAAAATATTGGGCTAAAGTATCTTAAAGTAATCATATTTCTGAGATGATACTTAAATGGTGAAATCATATTTAGATTATATTTAACTAAACATTAATATCGTCAAAGGCAAATAATTTCTATGGACTAACCAGACTTTTAAACTATTCTATTCAGGTGGTCATTTCAGTTATCAGTTATCAGTTAGCCTCCTCCGGAGGAGCTACGCTAACAGTACCTCTGTAATAAGGAAGCTTTAAATACGGAATATTCTTTTTTATCCTCTTAAAATAAGAGGATTCAGACCAAAATTTTTCGGTCATGCAAAATGAATTATACCAATTACCATAAACTTTACTATACTTGTGTTTTCTATTTATAAATATTACTTTTTGGAGCAAATACTTGATATTTGGTAACTTTGGTTATTACGGAAAGTTATTTTTGCCAGCTTATAAGTATAGTAAGACTTTTGAGCATTGGTATTACACATACTCTAAAGCTAAAAAAACTGATGCTTTCATTAATGGATAATGGATAATAATTACCTCTGGTTAAAACCGTTACGGAATTAAATATAAGGAAATATCCTAGCACTTTTTTTCCCTTGAAAGGGTCGGCTAATCAAGCTGAATTATTTAATTAATAATTAATAATTAATTATTCGGTAAAAATTACAGAGAATAAAATTAGGTAATTAATTTTGCTTAAGCACTTAAATTGTCTAGGTGTTCAAAGGTAATTCAAAAGTAGAAACCGAGGGACAACTACTTATTCTCAAAATTATTAATTTGAGTCAATATTATGTAAGCATTTCCTGCGGAATGCTCCACAAACAGCCGTCAGCTATCAGCTAGCCTTCTGGGTCAGAAATCCGGACTTCAGCTATGAGTTATTAACTGATTATCACACGGTCAGGAAGAATTAGTATCCAAGGAAAATTAAAACCTATGAATAAATTGGTCGCCTTTAGCTAAACTTAGTAATTTATTACCTTTAAAAGATTTTTCGCAGCATTCCGCAGTCAAAGCTAAATGCTGACAATATTATTATAAACCATTTACATATTATATAATTCTTATAAGCAGCAAATCAATGTCTGGAGTAAGGTAAAAAACAGAAAATTTAAGGAGACTAAAAAAAAACACCTTTTGAAAGACAGATTTACTATGACAACAATTGTGGAGATTAAAAATTCATAATTCAATTAACGCCAAAATCAAAAACAGCTATTCTCCTTATAATTTAAAATTAGAAAAAACTTGTTGAAATTACTTTATGACCCTGAAACTATACAACACCCTGACTCGTCGCCAAGAAAATTTTGAATCCCTAGAACCAGGCAAAGTTAAAATGTACTGCTGTGGTGTTACAGTGTACGACTACTGCCATTTGGGCCATGCTCGTTCGTATATTGCCTGGGACATAATACGTCGATATCTAATGTGGCGGGGCTATCAGGTACGATATGTGCAAAATTTTACTGATATAGATGATAAAATCCTTAATCGGGCCAGAGAAACAGGTACTTCTATGGAGTCGGTGGCCGAACGCTTCACTGAGACTTATTTTGAGGATATGAAGCGGTTGAATGTGCTAGAAGCGGACGAATATCCTCGGGCAACCCAGACAATAGATGGAATTAAACAGTTAATCAACGACCTGGAAAAAAAAGGTTTTGCTTATTCTGCAGGAGGGGATGTCTATTATCAGGTGCGGGAATTTACCGAATATGGGAAATTATCTGGCCGTCGTTTGGAGGAAATGCAAGCTGGTGCAAGTGGCAGAGTTGAAGGAGAAAATTTAGAGACCTCTAAAAAGAAGGACCCATTTGATTTTGCCCTATGGAAAGCAGCAAAACCGGGGGAACCTGCGTGGGATTCTCCCTGGGGAAAAGGAAGACCAGGTTGGCATATTGAATGTTCGGCAATGGTGCGAGAGTGTTTAGGAGAGACTATTGATATTCATGGTGGTGGAGCGGACTTAACTTTTCCTCACCATGAAAATGAAGTTGCTCAGTCGGAAGCAGTAACTGGAAAGTCTTTAGCTAAATATTGGTTACATAATGGCTTTGTCACAATTAATGGGGAAAAAATGTCAAAGTCCCTTGGTAACTTTACCACGATTCGGGATTTATTAGACAAACCTGTAGACCCAATGGCTGTAAGAATGTTTGTTTTGACTGCCCAATATCGAAAGCCTATTGATTTTACCCCTGAAGCGATCGCTTCTGCTGAAAATGGTTGGAATACGATTAAGGAAGGTATATTATTTGCTTATCAATATGGTTCTCAGTTGGGATGGGAAACGCCAGAAAAATTATTATCTGAAAAGACAAATTTATTAACTTCTCAAGTCGAACAATTTCAGAAAGCAATGGATGATGATATTAATACTCCTGGTGCTTTAGCTGTTTTATTTGAATTAGCTAAGGAGTTACGTCGAGAGGGTAATATATTAGTACATGAAGGTCAAACTGAAACATCTTTAGAGGAATTACAAAAACAATGGATAACTCTTGTAAAGTTGTCACAAGTATTGGGTTTAGAATTTCAACCAAATGCAGAAATTAATGGTGAAGTTGGAGGTTTAAATGACGCTGAAATTGAGTCTTTAATTCAGCAACGTTTAGCAGCAAAAAAAGCTAAGAATTATTCTGAAGCAGACCGTATTAGAGATGAACTACAAAGCCAAAGTATTAAACTAATAGACCAACCTGGTGGTGTAACACGCTGGCATCGAAATTAGTTAATTTACAGGGAATAGGGAGTAGGGAGCAGGGAGTAGGGAGTAGTAGGGACTTTGCACGCAACGTCCATACAAAGTAGAGAGTAGGAAAGAACATAGTTTTTCCTGTCCTGAGTATGGGTGTTAAATAAGCTTTCATTATTTGGACTCTGAAATACTGTGCCACATTTACATGAGACTTCTTGCAAAAGTGTTAATTAAATCAATTAAAAATATGAAATCAACAATTTCATCTCTCTATTCCCTATTCCCTATTCCCTATTCCCTACTCCCTACAAATATCAAATTTTCACTCGACAAATTATTAAGATGAAACCCGAACAAAGGATTTCTATTTCCCTATCTAATATAGTGTTAATTATTAGTAGTTTTTTACTACTAATTCTGCTATGGCAAGTGCGAAGTCTCATTGTACTTTTAATGGTTGCAGTAGTTTTAGCTGCATCAATTTCACCATTAGTAAACATCACAGAAAAAATGAAATTACCCCGTTGGTTAGGGGTAGTTATAGTTTATTTAACCCTGATTTCTGGATTGATAAGTGTTGCTTTAACTATTGGTCCACCAGTATTCGATCAAATTGAAAGGCTTTTACGACAATTACCATTATTTTCTGAAAGCATCAGCGATATTTTTGAGGATTTTGTAAGTTCTTTAAATCAAAGTCCTCCTGATTGGATTAATCAAATTTTTGATACTAAATCTGTCGCCAGTTGGGTAATTCGTTCTAGTCAACAATTATTACTACGTTCTTATAGTTTAACTAAAGGTGTATTGGGAGGAGTAGTTAGTTTAATATTAGCTTTATTTATTTCAGGTTATATGTTAGCAGATAGCAAAACCTTGATTAATGGTTTAGTAAAACTTTTTCCTCAACCTTGGGATACAAGACTGGAAAATCAAGTTTTTCCTGTTACTCAAAGAATGGGAGGTTATATTAGGGGACGTATCATAGTTTCTGCTATTTTAGGTATAGCAACTACCACTGGTTTAGGATTTTTAGGATTGCAAGATTTTTCTCTAGGTTTAGGAGCAATAGCTTCTGTTACAAATTTAATCCCTTTTATTGGTCCGATTTTAGGTGCTATCCCGGCTTTAATTGTTGCTATTGCTAAAGGTGGATGGTTATTTTTATGGGTAATAATTTTGTATTATGTTATCCAAAACGTGGAAACTTATGTACTCGATCCTTTACTAGTTGGTTCTTCTGTTGGAGTACATCCTTTATATCAATTACTATCAGTTTTAGTGGGGATTCAATTATTAGGAATTATCGGTGCTTTGATTGTTCCACCTTGGTTCGCTGGTAGTGCTGCTTTGGTAGAAAATTTATATTTAAAACCTAAATTAGAAGCAGAAAATATGCAATCTCTTGTTACGAATAATGGCGATCAAAATTCACCGCCCGTGACTTCTTGATTTTAGTTTTGAAGTGTTATGGCAGAATAAAGAAGGAAGAAGGAAGAAAGAAGAAGGAAGAAGGAAGAAGGAAGAAGGAAGAAGACGTTTAGTTATCTATAGCAATCCTAAATCATTTGTGAGAATTTTATTGCTTCGGTTTTTCTCTTTCTCTGTTCTCTATTCCCTACTCCCTACTCCTTAAAATCTATAATATCTCACAATTAAAATAAAATTCCTGTAGTATAGGGTTTTTATTTGAGATGTAAATTATAGATGGAGTTTTTTTCTTAGAAAAAAAGCAGTTTCTCTATCGCTTTATATTCTTGTGATTTCTACTATTTAATTCTGTTTTCTCTCCTTTATTATTCCTTCCATACCTCCATACCTTTTTCATATCACTTGGTTTCCACGTTCCAGAGAAAAACACTATATTACCGAAAAATAGTGGTCTAAAGTCTCCCCTTTTAAGGGAATAAAAAGCGGTGGATCTTCGGAGCTTCCCGTAGGGTGGGATGGCGTACTTCGGAGCGGGTCTGCAAGAACAGGTCTCCTCGCCATATCCATGAGACCAAGAGAAAAGAGAATTCTGTATTTTCGTAGCCTCCTTATTGCAGAGGTACTGATAACTGATAACTGATAACTGAAATGACTTTGAGGATTTAAAATTAATAAATTGGTAGTACTAAACAATTAATAAATTTTGAACTTTAGCTCCTGAAAATTCAATTCAAGGAATATAGTAATCAATAAACTTACATCTTTAGGGCTACCTATAAAATGATCTATTGCTATACTAGCAGTCATCGTAGAGATTGTGCAGAAGATATCAGAAAATTAGAATATCCTTGAATTGGAGTAAGATTTTCAGACTTTTTACACAGAGTTAAGTAAGATTTACAAATCATTTAGGATTACTATATAATTGAGCGGCTATACTTTGTTTGCCACATAGTCTTAAATATCTTTATGAAAATACTCAAGATTATCAATCCACATATTTTAGGTGTAGCAAGCAATATAATATAAAAAAGTAGTAAATATTGACAAGGATGTGGTCAAGAAAGTATTTTGCTCTCTGAATAATTATGTGATAGTTCTATATTTTTATAACAAAGCAGCTCTTAACTAGGGAAAATCAGGGGGTAATAAATAGTTTTTGGTATCTTCTCCTGCAGAAAAAAATGTCACTCTGTTAAAAGAAATTTCAAGGGAGGTAGAATGCCGATATTATTTCACAAAGAAGGAAAAAATGGTTAAGATTCTCTTAGTTGAAGACAATGAGATGAACCGAGATATGTTGTCTAGGCGTCTCATGCGTAGAGGTTTTGAAGTAATTATTGCTGTTGATGGAATTGAAGGTGTTGAGATGTCTAAATCAAAATCACCAGATTTAATTTTAATGGACATGAGTTTGCCAGTTTTAGATGGGTGGCAAGCAGCAAAAAAAATTAAAGATAACTCAGAAACTAGCCATATTCCTATAATAGCAATGACTGCCCACGCTATGGCAGGAGACCGAGAAAAATGTATTGCTGCTGGATGTAATGATTATGATACAAAACCAGTAGAACTTCCCAGACTATTAGACAAGATCAAACATCTTACAGGTAAAGAACCAAGGAAATGAAGCATGGCCAGGGAAAGATACTGGTTGTAGATGATAATCAAGTCAACCGAGAGCTTTTAGTACGACGACTTAAGCGAGAGGGCCATTCAATCAGTGCTGCGATTAATGGGTTTCAAGCTCTAGAAATAATACAATCCCAACCGTTTGACTTGGTACTACTAGATATTATGATGCCACAAATGAACGGTTATGAAGTCCTGGAAACTCTCAAGTCTGACCCTAAACTACGGCATATCCCAGTAATTATGATTTCAGCAGTGGACGATATTGAGAGTATAGTCCGTTGTATTGAATTGGGAGCAGAAGATTATTTGTCCAAGCCTTTTAATCCTATACTGCTAAAGGCGAGAATTAATGCTTGTTTAGAGAAGAAAACACTTCGGGACCAGGAGCGGGCCTATTTAAAGGAGTTGGCTGAGGAAAAACAAAAGTCAGAAAGGTTGCTATTAAATATTTTACCTGAAGCAATTGCCCAACGCTTAAAACAGGGAGAGGGAACTATCGCCGATAGCTTTAGCGAAGTAACCGTTTTATTTGCAGATTTGGTAGGCTTTACCAAAATATCGGCCAACTTATCTCCCGCCGAATTGGTAGAGTTACTCAATAGAATTTTTTCTGCTTTTGATGAATTGGCGGACAAGTATGGACTAGAGAAAATTAAAACCATTGGTGATGCCTACATGATAGTAGGTGGACTACCAATTCCAAAAGAGGATCATGCAGAGGCGATCGCGGATATGGCCCTTGAAATGTTAACCAAAATCCAGGAAATTTCTATAAAAGAAGGTAAGTCTTTGCAAGTTCGTATTGGTATTAATACGGGAGCAGTGGAAGCAGGAGTTATTGGGACTAAAAAATTTGCCTATGACCTTTGGGGCGATACAGTAAATACAGCCCACCGGATGGAGTCTCACGGTATTCCGGGTATGATTCAAGTAGCCCAGGCCACTTATGATTGTTTAGGGGATAAATACAGATTTGAAGATCGAGGGACAATTGATATTAAAGGTAAGGGTAATATGAGGACTTATCTACTTCTGGGTAGAAAAGATTAGAATTTAGAATTTAGAATTTAGAATTTAGAATTTAGAATTTAGAAGGAAAGGCAAGTACATCATTATATTTATAGTCAAACTGTGTTTTTAGTTAAACCAACATTTCTAGGTAAAGTCTTTTCAGCAGGGAATTTATTAGAAGTTAAAAGTTAAAAGTTAGAAGTCAAAAGTTAGAATTCAAAAGTCAAAAGTCAAAAGTGAGAAGGAAGAGCCTATATATCATTCCATCCAACAGTACGCGGTGTGTCAGATGCAAAATTGACAATTATTCTAGAAATAGTAAGCGTACTGTCACAGACTCTACTTAATTTTTTGTTGACAAACAGTCTTTAAGAAATACTATCAAAAATTGAATTGAGCAGTTTACTAATTACTAAGAACTAATTAATATAAAATATAATTATCAACTGAAAAAAACTAGAAAAATGTTATCAACTACAGAAATACTGATTGGTGCTAAATGGTTTGGTATTGCTACTATTGGATTTTTTATTCTGACAATTATTGGCTTTATTTCTAAATGGGGATTTAGATTTAGATTAGTCGGAGTAACTGGTTTTATGGGGGTGCTAACTGCGGGTTTATTTGGTTTAAGTTTAGGATTATTTACTCGTGTAGAAATTCCGGGTGCTGTTCCATATTCATTGGTTTATGATAATGGGGGAACTCAAACGGTAATAGCTGTTTCTCCTAACATTACAGAATCAGAATTAACAGCAACAATAAAGCAAGCTGCTGGAGATTTATTTTCTCCTGGTCGTCTGGGTAGTGGAAGTAAATTAACTATTAGAATTAGAACAATTATTCATCCAGAAGCAGGAGTTTCAGAGCCGCTTTATTTAGGGGAAGTAAAACGTTCTCTTTCTCAACGGGAAGATGAAAATCTAGATATTAAAATATTTCCAGAAATTTTGGCAAAGTTGGAAAGTTATCAGATTCAAAATGTGGAAAGCTAAATTTAATAAAAGGTAGGAAAGTAGGGGAGTAGGGGCGAATGGCATTCGCCCTTACTGCAGTAGGGGAGCGGGGAAGTAGGGGAGAAGAAAAACATCAATAATTAATACCAACAGGACTGACGCAAATTAACCTTGAAAACGAGGTACTGATAACTGATAACTGATAACTGATAACTGATAACTGAAACGACTTTTAGGTATAGCAGTTGAAGGAAAGGTTATACCATTTATCCATGAAGTTGCACTTAATATAAAGATGAGAATAGTCAGTTTAATAAGGTCTGAGCAACAATTATTAAGCGCATTGTTACAGAGAAATGGTATTAGGACAAATCGACAGCTTAGAACTCAGACAATGTAATACCGTTTCACGGAAGTTATAAGTCAAAAGTCAAAAGTTAAAAGTAAGATTTTATAAAATCAAAACTTTAATTATGCAGTAATTTCAGGAAATTATTTAACATTTAAAGTTTGAAATTATTTGTGAAATTTTTAAAGTGAATTGGTATAAGATTTTTACCGAAATATTGTGGTTTAAAGCCTCCCCTTTTAAGGGGATAATAAATAAAAATTTTCATGATTAGTCAATCCTCTTCTTTTCAAGGAGAGGTAATTCTAAATTCTAAATTCTAAATTCTAAATTCTTGAATTCTTCCTTCTACTAACTTCAGGAGATTTTTAACAGATGGTTAAACAGGGAGATTTATTAAAAAGATTATTCAATGCTTTTAAGCCTTTTGAACCTTTGAAACCTGGTAGTCCTGTATATGTTGATTGTCGGGAAGTTCGTGGGGATGGAGATGTTATTATTGATTTAGCTGAGAATATTAAATTATCTGATAATAATACTTATCAACTTTATGCCGGACATCGAGGTGCGGGTAAATCAACGGAACTTTTACGACTCAAAGAACACCTGGAAAATAACGGATATTTTATTGTTTATTTCGCTGCGGATGAACAGGATATTAATCCAGAAGATACGGAATATGCTGATATTTTGTTGGCTTGTACTAGGCATTTATTGGAACATTTGAAAGATGCTAATCCTAAGCCTCTACTTGATTGGTTAAAGGGGCGGTGGGCAGATTTAAAAGATTTGGCAACTACGGAAATTTCTTTGGAAAGTTTGGCAGTTGAATCACAAATTAATCAGTACGCTAAACTGACGGCAAATATTAGAGCAGAACCGACTTTAAGGAGAAAAATTAGAGAGAAAATTAATCCTTATACTGAGAGTTTAATTGAGGCTCTGAATAGTTTTATTCGTGATGGTAAAAAGAAACTTGGTTCTGGTTCTGAACTGGTAATAATTGCTGATAGTTTAGACCGAATTGTACCAATTGTTCAGCCGGACGGACGTAGCAATCACGATGAAATTTTTGTAGACCGCAGCGCTCAATTGAAGGGTTTAGATTGTCATACAATTTATACAATTCCTATTTCAATGGTCTATTCTAATCAGGCGCCTAATCTCAAAGTTGAATATGACGATCCACAGGTTTTACCGATGATTATGGTGGAGACTCGGGAGGGGGAAGTTTACGATTTGGGAGTGGCTACAATTAGGGAAATTATTGATAGACGAGTTAGTGAAGTTAATCCTGATTTATGTTTAGAAAGGGATGTTTTTGAAAGTCGAGAAGTTTTAGATAGACTTTGCTTAATGAGTGGGGGTCATGTCCGGGATTTAATGTTATTAATGCAAAGTGTAATTAAACGTGCGGGAGGTAAATTACCGATTTCTGCCAAAGTGGTACAAAGAGCTATTACGGAAGCAAGACTTCCTTATAAAAGATCGGTTCAACAGGAAGAATGGCAAATATTAGTTGATGTTTTTCGCTCTAAAAGTATATTGAATAATCAGCAACACCGGGATTTATTGTTTAATCGTTGTTTGCTGGAATATACTTTCTTGGATGAGGAGGGAGAAAAGCAAACTTGGTATGATGTTCATCCTTTAATTAAAGGAGTTCGTGAATTTAAAGAGTTGTTGGAATGAAGTTTTAAAGAAGTCAGGAGTCAGATTTAGATTCCCCCCTAACTCCAGATCCCCCCTAACCCCCCTTAATAAGGGGGGAACTGCTTAATAAGGGGGGAACTGCTTATGATTAAAAAAGGGGGAACTGCTTAATAAGGGGAGAGATTTCAAAGTCCCCCTTTTCAAGGGGGATTTAGGGGGATCGTAAATGTACCTAATCTTTATAAGAAATGCGATGCTCAAATAAATTAATTTTTACCCACCAGAGCATTTTTCGCAACAGGATTTATCGAATTTATAGGGGGAAGGTTTCAAAGTCCGGAACCGCTTAAAAAAGGGGAACTGCTTAATAAGGTGAGAGGTTTCAAAGTCCCCCTTTCCAAGAGGGATTTAGGGGGATCGTAAATGTAACTCATCTTTATGAGAAATTCTATTTTAGATCCCCCCTAACCCCCCTTAATAAGGGGGACTGCTTATGCTTAAAAAAGGAGAACTGCTTAATAAGGGGGGAAGTTTCAAAGTTCCCTTTTCAAGAGGGATTTAGGGGGATCGTAAATGTAACTCATCTTTATGAGAAATTCTATTTTAGATCCCCCCTAACCCCCCTTAATAAGGGGGGGACTGCTTATGCTTAAAAAAGGGAGAACTGCTTAATAAGGGGGGAAGTTTCAAAGTTCCCTTTTCAAGAGGGATTTAGGGGGATCGTAAATGTAACTCATCTTTATGAGAAATTCTATTTTAGATCCCCCCTAACCCCCTTAATAAGGGGGACTGCTTATGCTTAAAAAAGGGAGAACTGCTTAATAAGGGGGGAAGTTTCAAAGTCCCCCTTTTCAAGAGGGATTTAGGGGGATCGTAAATGTAACTCATCTTTATGAGAAATTCTATTTTAGATCCCCCCTAACCCCCCTTAATAAGGGGGGGACTGCTTATGCTTAAAAAAGTTGGAACTGCTTAATAAGGGGGCAGTTTCAAAGTTCCCTTTTCAAGAGGGATTTAGGGGGATCGTAAATGTAACTCATCTTTATGAGAAATTCTATTTTAGATCCCCCCTAACCCCCCTTAATAAGGAGGGGACTGCTTATGCTTAAAAAAGGGAGAACTGCTTAATAAGGGGGGAAGTTTCAAAGTCCCCCTTTTCAAGAGGGATTTAGGGGGATCGTAAATTTTTATCCACCAAATAATTTTTAATAACAGAAATTTTCAAATTTATAGCGGTTTTTACAAAAGTAGATTACAAAACTTCTGCCTTCTGCTTTTAAGCGAAAATCTCTATATTTTATGTTAATGAAAACTACTATAAGGAGTTGCTGCAATGAAGGGAGAAAAAGTTGTTTGGGAAGAGGATATACAGTCAACTTTTGCTGAGGAATATCAAGACCTATTGAATGTTGTCAGGTTTATTGAAGGTTTTGGTTTATTGTTTGTAGAATGTTCGCCTCCACAGGGAACGGAAATTATTGAAAAAATTCGGCAGGATATTCCTCAAGAAAGGGTGGAAGTTTTGCGTTTGGATAAGACTACTTATAATTTTTATAGTCTGGTAAAGGAATTGCCAAATTTAGCAGAGATTGATGTTTTGTTTGTGACTGGTTTGGAATATTCTCTCTATCAATATGAGGAGGAGATGAAGGAAAGGGGTTGGGATAGTAATGAGATTATTTCTATTAGTAGAAGGGGAGTACCTCCTGTTTTGATTAATTTGAATCAGCAGCGAGAAAGATTTAGGGATGATTTTGATATTTGCTTTGTGTTTCTGTTACCAAGGTTTGCTGTAGATTACTTGATTAAACGTGCGCCAGATTTTTTTGATTGGCGTTCTGGGTTATTTCTGTTTCCTATGAATGAGGAATATTTACGACAAGAATCTTTAGATGTTTCAGCAAAAAAGTTAGATGATTATAAAGAACTTACAAGGCAAGAGCGTAAGTATGTATGGTTGAGAATTAAAAGTTTGCTTGATGATGAGAGACTTCCTGGTGAACAAAAAGCTAATTTGTTGGTGATAAAGGCTTTATTGGATAGAAAATTTCAGCACAATGAAGAAGCAATATTAGCTTGTGATGAAGCATTAAAAATTCAATACAATAATTATGAAGCTTGGAATAATAAGGGAAATGCACTGAGAAATTTAGAAAGATACGAAGAGGCAGTTGTTGCTTATGATCAAGCTCTAGAAATTAAGCCAGACTTTCATGAAGCTTGGGATAATAAAGGCGATGCACTGAGAAATTTAGAAAGATATGAACAGGCATTGGCTGCTTATGATAAAGCTTTAGAAATTAAACCAGATTATTATTATGCTTGGTCTGGTAAAGGCATTGCATTAGAAAATTTAGAAAGATATGAGGAGGCAATTGTTGCTTATGATAAAGCTTTAGAAATTAAACCAGATTATTATTATGCTTGGGATAATAAAGGCGATGCACTTAGAAATTTAGAAAGATATGAACAGGCAATTGCTGCTTATGAAAAAGCTTTAGAAATTAAACCAGACTATCATTATGCTTGGTTAGGTAAAGGCATTGCATTAGAGTATTTAGAAAGATATGAACAGGCAATTGCTGCTTACGATAAAGCTCTAGAAATTAAACCAGACTATCATTATTCTTGGAATGGTAAAGGCTATGCACTTAGAAAATTAGAAAGATATGAAGAGGCAATTGCTGCTTACGATAAAGCTCTAGAAATTAAACAAGACTATTATTATGGTTGGTATTGTAAAGGTAATGTACTGAAAGAATTAGAAAGATATGAACAGGCGCTGGCTGCTTATGAAAAAGCTCTAGAAATTCAGCCAGACTATCATTATGCTTGGTATGATAAAGGCATTGCACTGTTTTGTTTAGAAAGAGATGAACAAGCGCTGATAGCTTATGAAAAAGTTCTAGAAATTAAACCAGACTCTCATTATGCTTGGCATGATAAAGGCAATGTACTGTTTTGTTTAGAAAGATACGAACAAGCGCTGGCAGCTTATGAAAAAGCTCTAGAAATTAAACCAGACTATCATTATGCTTGGTCTGGTAAAGGCATTGCATTAGAAAATTTAGAAAGATATGAACAGGCAGTTGCTGCTTATGAAAAAGCTCTAGAAATTCAACCAGACTATTATTATGCTTGGAGAAAAAAAGGTTATGCACTGAGAAATTTAGAAAGATATGAACAGGCGCTGGCTGCTTATGAAAAAGCTCTAGAGATTAAACCAGACTATCACTATGCTTGGTTCGGTAAAGGCAATACCTTCTTACAGCTAAAATTTTATCAACAAGCAATAGCTGCTTATGAAAAATCTCTAGAAATTCAACCTGATTATAAAAGCTCTATTATTAACCTTGGCTTAGTTAAGTATGAAATAGGAAAGATAGATGAAGCTATAAAAAACTGGGAAGCTGCCATTAAAATAAATAACCAAGATTTAGAACCTCAATTAGCAATAGGAGTAGCACTATACAAAAAAGGTGAAATTTCAGCAGGTTTATCAATGGCTGAAACGGCATTAAAATTAGACAAAAATTGGGGAAGCTTGCAACGGCTCAAAGAAGAACTTTGGAGCGATAAACTATTAGCAGATGCAGAAAAATTATTAGAAAATCCTCAGATAAAAATATTACTTTCTCAGACAGTTGAAGAAGAAAGAAGCAAGGAAGAAAAAGAGGTACTGATAACTGATAACTGATAACTGAAATGACCTCACGTCACAACCAAAACCCTGTAGGGCGAATGCCATTCGCCCCTACTGTGGTCTATCCAAATAAAAACGGCTGTATGATGGGATTATTCAATTCAGACTAATAGAAATCTCTAAAAATCCAATCAATTCCTATCAATAAATTATCAATTATTTCTCCCTGTTCCCTGTTCCCTATTCCCTTTTTCCTAAATAAGCGATCGCCACACAAAAAACTCACTCCAAACTTATCAAGAAAAAAGAATATTTCTCTCTCCTTACTTTCTCATATCAACTTGCATTAATTCAGCGTAATAAATCTAGATCCCCCCAACCCCCCTTGATAAGGGGGGCTAATAACTTTCCACCCTTGAAAAGAGGAGCTAATAATATCATATCCGTTGGGGCGCGTTTGTGTAAAACCAAAAGTGAATATCTACAGGAAATTTACGTTTTTTCATGCTTTTAAGCCTTCCTTTCTCTTCCTTCTTCCTTACCTTCACGCTTACAATACCGATGCTACCGGACATGATATAATTTTCCACCCTTGAAAAAAGCAGCTAATAACTTTACAAGAGGGAATTGAGGGGATATCGACACATAAAACTTTGATTACAGGTAACTAAACAGACATGATATTAGATATATTCATTATTCTTCTTTGCCTATTCCCTATTCCCTAAAACCCAAAACTTTCTACCTAAGCAGCATGATAATTGCTAGATTAGATAGTCAAAAAAAACAGTAGAGAAATTAACAAAACACCTCTAATTTTCTCTTAAAATTCACAGCCTAAATTCATCAAACATAGAACAAAAGTAAAAACTTTAATATACTGAAATAGAACCAACCAGAATACTCCCTATATTTATTGACTAATACAGCAGTCGAAGCAAAGCTTAGGACATTCCTAAATGCTCAAACCCAGTTAGGGATGACTTCTAACTTCTGACTTCTGACTTCTAGCTTCTGACTTCGTTATATAACACCCCACCTAACAAGTAAGAACATTAAACAAATCTACTATCCTAAAATCATCTAGTCATCATGTCAACCCTCAGTACTTGTGAACCAAAATACCTAGAACTAAAAAACCGTCTCATCCAAATACGAGACCTAGAAGCCACCGCCTCCATACTAAACTGGGACCAAACCACATATATGCCCACCGGAGGAACTTCCGCCAGGGGCCGACAAATAGCCACCCTCAAAGAATTTGCCCATGAAAAATTCATCGACCCATCCATAGGTCAACTCCTCGAAGACCTCCGCCCCTACGAACAAAGCCTCCCCTACGACTCCACCGCAGCTAGCTTGATCCGTGTTACTCGCCGAGACTACGAGCGCGCCATCCGAGTCCCCTCAGAATTTATGGCCAAATTTTGCCAACATCAAACTACCGCCTACGAAGCATGGGTCAAAGCCAAATCTCTCAAAAACTTTTCCCTAGTACAACCGTACTTAGAAAAAACATTAGACCTAAGTCGAGAACTAGCTTGCTTTTTCCCCCACAAACATATTGCCGATCCTCTCATTGACTTTGCAGACGAAGGCATGACAGTCTCCATACTTCGCCCTCTCTTCAGCAAGCTACGCCAAAAATTATTACCCATAGTTGATGCCATTACCTCCGGTCCACCCGTTAATAATTTTTACCTCCACCAATATTACCCAAAAGAACAACAACTAAAATTTGGACGTACTGTCATAGACCGTATTGGGTTCGACTTTCAAAGAGGTAGACAAGACGAAACACCCCACCCCTTTACTTCTAGCTTTTCCATTGGAGATGTCCGTATTACCACTCGCGTGTATGAAAATAACTTTACCGAAGCTCTATTTAGTACAGTCCACGAAGTAGGCCATGCTCTCTATGAACAAGGTATTGCCCTAGAATTAGAAGGAACGCCCCTTGCTGAAGGAACTTCAAGCGGTATCCATGAAAGTCAATCCCGATTATGGGAGAATATGGTGGGACGTAGTCGAGGTTTTTGGGAATGTTTTTATCCCCAACTACAGGGTATTTTTCTTAAACAACTCAGTTGTGTTTCTGTTGCAGAATTTTATCGGGCAGTTAATAAGGTTGTTCAGTCACCCATTCGTACTGATGCTGATGAAGTAACCTACAATCTCCATGTGATGATTCGATTCGATTTAGAGTTGGCCATGTTAGAGGGTAAGTTAGCTGTTTGTGACCTTCCCGAAGCTTGGAATGAACGCTACAAAAAAGATTTAGGTATAGTTCCCACTAATGATAGTGAGGGAGTAATGCAGGATGTGCATTGGTATGGTGAAATGATTGGGGGAATGTTTCAAGGCTATACTTTGGGTAATTTAATTGCTGCTCAAGTTTATGAAACTGCAGTGAAATCTAATCCCGAAATTACTGTTGCTATTGAACAAGGTAATTTTACTCTTTTGCATAAATGGTTGAAGCATAATATTTATCAACATGGTCGCAAATATACTGCTAATGAACTAATTGATAGAGTAACAGGTAAATCTTTAAGTATTGACCCATTTATTCGTTACATTCAAAATAAATATAGTGACATCTATTCTCTTAAATTAGCTCTTGTTGCTTGAGGGAAGTAAATTTTAAACAAGGAATTGAAGTTAAAATTATTTTGGAAATAATCGAAATATTTTCTACATTTCTTTGTTTTGATTATTCTTCAATTTTAACTCTATAGCAGAAGGAATATGGAAGATGGAAGAACGCCAGATTTTTCCTTCTCTGGTAGATAACTAAACGTTTTCTTCCCTCTTCTTTCTACAGCTTAAAACTCAGAAAACGCCAGGTTTTTCCTTCTCTGAAGGGCGAGGCTTGAAACCCACTTTTTCGGTCATTTCAGTTATCAGTTAGCCTCCTATCGGAGGAACTGCGTTAACAGTTATCAGTTGTCAGTACCTCTGCAATAAGGAGGCTTGAAATACAGAATCTTCTTTTCTCTTGGTTGATTGGATATGGCGAGGTCTCCTCGCCATCCCTCAACCGCTTTTTATCCTCTTAAAACTCTTAAAAAGAGGAGGAGTAACAACCCAAATTTTTCGGTGAGTTACACCCGTTCCGGACAAGATGTAGGCGCTGGGAATGTTTAATTGTTAATATCTGTACTTTGTTATGAGACCGAATC
The DNA here is from genome assembly GCF_014132355.1 of Okeania sp. KiyG1. Classification (GTDB taxonomy): domain Bacteria; phylum Cyanobacteriota; class Cyanobacteriia; order Cyanobacteriales; family Microcoleaceae; genus Okeania. Next base: position 68,173 of record NZ_BLZO01000053.1, on the reverse strand, counting down.
TGTTGTAACTAAATGCCTTCTTCCCTCTTCCCTCTTCCCTCTTGCTTCTTCCTTCTTCCTTCTTCCTACTAAAGATGTTAATATTAATTATACAGATGGTTAAAATTTTAGCTGAATCGGCAGCAAATTGAATGAGTTCGATGCCCATTCAATTTGCATACTATCCCAGCAAAAGCCTTCACCCTGGTTGAAAAACTTATATGATTATCTTGCAATAACTCCGAAAATTTTCCACCATGCGCACTGCCTACCAATATAAATTAAGGCCCAACTCATACCAAATAGCCACAATAGAAATGTGGTTGGAATTGTTGCGTCGGCAGTACAACTATCGGTTGGGTGAAAGGTTCTCGTGGTGGTCAGAAAACCGTTGTCCAGTTAACGCCTGTCCCTTGGTGATGCCAATTCCTCAACTAAGAGATAATCCAAATTATTACTCTCAAAAACGAGATTTGGTCAATACCAAGGATAAGTTTCCTGACTACAGGCTAATTCATTCTCAAGTTTTACAGGATTGCATTAAACGAGTGAAATTAGCTTTTGATAGATGGTTTAAAGCCGATAAAAATGGACATAAATTAGGGAAACCAAGGTTTAAAGGAAGAGGGCGTTATCGCAGTTTTACTTATCCTCAAATCAAACTTGACTGCATAGAAGAAAATCAAATTAGTTTGCCCAAAATTGGAAAAGTAAAGTTAATTCAGCATCGTCCAATACCAGAAGGGTTGACAATTAAAACAGTAACTATTAGTCGTAAAGCAGATGGTTATTATGTGACTTTATCCCTAGAAGACAAATCAGTTCCAACTTCGACAAGTAAAGTTGAACCTACATTAAAAAATACTCTGGGAATCGATATGGGACTGAAGGAATTCTTAGTAACAAGTGAAGGAGAATCTGTCCCCATACCTCAATACTATCGCTCATCTCAGCAGCGATTAAAGACTCTACAAAAACGTTTATCTCGAAAGAAAAAAGGCAGCAAAAGATGGTTAAAGGCTGTTAAAGCTGTAGCGAAACAACATAAAAAGGTTGCCGATCAACGTAAAGATTTTCATTTCAAAACAGCCAATGAATTATTATCAAAAGCAGAAGTTATTGCCCATGTAGACGCGGAGCGCGGCGTGCCGGAGGCAAACTTAAATATAAAAGGGCTAGCAAAGACTCGTTTGAGTAAATCAATTAACGATGCAGGATGGGGACAATTCCTGACTATTTTAACTGTCAAAGCCGGAAATGCTGGACAGAAGACTATAGCAGTAAACCCCAAAAATACTAGCCAAGATTGCTCAAATTGTGGTGAAAAAGTCAAGAAAGAATTAAACATACGAACTCATTCTTGCCCACATTGTGGTGCTGTGATTGACCGCGACTTAAATGCAGCGATAAATATCAAAAATAGGGCGGTAGGGCATTCCGTCCTTAAAGCTCGTGGAGCCCGACGGAATACCGGGGCTGAGAAACGAGAAGCCCACACTATAGGGCCAGCTTAGTGTGGGAGTATGTCACTCCCGTTCAATTTCAGCTCAAACCAGAACTGCAAACATCAGCAAATATTGAAGAGAGAGCCAGGATTTTTAAGCCAAAACTAAGTAATCATCACAACAATATTATTATGCGTATCCCTACTATTACTACTCTATTAAGTTTAGTAGCCCTGTTTACTTTTACTCAAGCCAAAGCTGTTGCCTCCAACAAAACAGAATCTTTAGTAACAGAAAAAAAAGAAGATTTAACTGGTAAGTCTAATTTAGAGACTGCCACTTCTGCTGAAAAAGATACTAACAGAATTAAACTGTGGCAAAGACAGAAAAATCAAAACTTTCGGATACCCTTTATTGGTAGAAATATCAGAACTTTAGGTAAACCTGCTCAACCTGAATTATTCTCCAAACCATTCTATTCAGGTGCACCTCAAAAACAGAATAATCAAAAGAATATATCACAAGGTTCTCGAGGAGCAGAAGTCTGGGCAGTACAAAGACGTTTGCAAGCTAGAGGTTTCAACCCTGGAGCTGTAGATAGTGTGTTTGGCACTCGCACCAGAGAAGCAGTAAAAGCTTTTCAAAAGTCTGTGGGTTTAGATGTAACAGGTATAGTTAATGAAGCTACTTGGACATCTCTGGCTAAACCCTCATTTGCCTCTCGTCCACATACTCAAAGACCTCAAAGACAAAAACCATCCATCTCAAGGCAAAACCCACCCATCCAAGTAGAAAAGATATTAGCAAAAGGAGACAAGGGGTCTAAAGTTAAAACCTTACAAATGCGTCTAGAAACAATGGGTTTTAATCCAGGTCCAATTGATGGAGTGTTTGGCAGAAAAACTACAGGAGCAGTTAAAGCATTTCAAAAATATAAGGGAATTAAGGTTAATGGGATAGTGGATCGAAAGACTTGGCAAGCTTTCAAGCAGAAATAAATGACTCAAACTTTTACCTAAATAACATGGGAGCATGAAAGCCATCGTCTTTTAAGCGATGGATGAAAGGCTAGGAGTCGGATTTTAAGGAGATGTATTTTATTTGACCGAAAAGCCACGTTGAAGGCCCCCGTGTTTGAACCGGGGATGAAAACAACCGAGTCGTTTAGACTAGACAACTAAAGTGGTCCTATGCTATTATTATTCAGGGGTAAGCCATCCAAACCTCGTTTCAAATGTACTCTTGCCAGCAAGTTTTAGTAAGTAAAAATCCTGAATTAATTGCTATCTTAACATTCTTATGTGAACAGTCTCACAAGCTCACTAACATGGGAATATATTATGGTCGGCAATTATTTTTTAAGTCTTACAAAACTCTGGGCAAGTTTGACGCAGGAATTAGTCTACAAAAAGAACAATCACTATAAAGTTTTATATTCGCTCTTCAGCACAACAAATATTGAGAACTGTAGCTGAATCATTTAGGTCTTCAGGATGGTTTAATAAAAGCCTATAATGAAGGGAAAATATCAGAAAGACCAAGGATTCCTAACTACAGAAAAAAAGGGGGAATGGCTACAGTAAGTTACCCCAAGCAAGCATTAAAGCTTAAAGATAATAAAATTAGAGTACCACTAGGTAATACCTGTAAACGCTGGTTTGGTCTAGATAGCTTTTTAATTCCAATGCCGAGTAATCTAGAATTTTCATCTCTGAAAGAACTGAGAATATTACCCAGAAATAGATTTTTTTATTGGGAAGCGTGTCTATGAAAAAGAAGTGGTAATTAAACCTCAATTAAATCAAGACAATGTATTAGGAATAGACCATGGTGTAAATAATTGGTTGACCTGTGTATCTAATGTAGGTACAAGCGCGGGTTGTGGATGGTAAACATCTCAAATCAATGAATCGTTGGTATAACAAACAAGTATCAACTATTAAAGAAAATCAACCGACTGGATTTTGGTCAAATAAACTAGCTGCAATTACAGAAAAGCGTAACCGCCAAATCCGATTTGGGTATAAATAAAGCAGCCAGAATAGTAATTAATCATTGTTTAAAAAATTCTATTGGTACAATTGTATTTGGTTGGAATAAAGGTCAGAAAAATCAAATAGAATTAGGAAAAAAAAGCAATTCAGAATTTGTACCAATTCCCACAGCTAGACTCAAAGAAAGAATAGCTCAATTATGCTATGAATATGGAATAATATTGATAGAAACAGAAGAGAGTTATACTTGTAGGGGCGAATGGCATTCGCCCCTTCATTTTTAGATGGTGAAAATCTACCTAATTATGGTGAGAAACCCAATGATTGGAAACCGTCAGGAAAAAGAATAAAGCGTGGTTTGTATAGAAGTGGTAATAATTGCTTGATTAATGCAGACTGTAATGGGGCTGCAAATATCATCACAAAAGTAAGCCGCAAAGCTAGGGTTAAACTTAAGCCGACTGTGTAGGGGCACTTTGACTTGCCCCCAGAGAGTGTATCTTTGGTCAGCGCTCGAAAAAACGGAGCAACATGGATTTATCCTGTTGCGTAGTATCTGCGCTTGTTTCCCCGTGACTTGAGTCCGGGGAGTAGTCAATTTCTGAGGATAAACTGCCTATCTAATCTTGAATAAATCAGAAGGAAGAAGGAAGAAAGAAGAAGCGGTGCGACCCCGCGATGACACCAGCTCGCTTGCGGAATGCTGACCAAGAGAGGAAAAAGTGAATAGGGACTCATATATCAACTAATGGTAAACACCGTGCAGAAGGCGGGGTATTAAATCCAGAAAAAAAAGATAGTTTGATCAAAAATATGCCTACTTTATATAAAGCGATCGGCGAAAAAGTAAAAATTGTCGATCGCTTTGTTTTATATTGGATAAAAATTTTTGCTAGAAGAAAAAATTTGCCTACGATCTTCCTCTATTTCCTATTACGTCAAATATCTAATTTTATCTTCATATATCAAATGTAAAAACTATTTTAGGCGCAAAATATGATATGGTGATATAAAAATATTATAAACCATACTTTCAATAATTAATAATTGATAATGGATAATTGATAATTACCTCTCCCTAAAAGGAAGAGGATTGAATAAAAGGAAAATTTTTTCTTCTCTTGGTCGATTCTTGGTCGATTGGATATGGCGCATCCCTCGACCGCTGTTTCTCCTGTAAAGCCTCTCCTTTAAACTTTAATTATTCGGTAAAACATAAGTTATACCAATTAACTAACTTTCATACCAATAATTCTATATTCTTAAACATTATAGATTTAATTCACTTGAGAATTAAGTTGAATCAAGTGAAAAATTCTCCACAAATTTATATATTTATCTGAATGTTGGCATTTATACCCGCACCATAATCTCTGATTTGGTGTCGGGATGAATGCCAACCAATACTATAGTAATACGAAGAGTGTGAGTAATAGGTAAAAACATTGAAAGCAAGATACAAATATCGCATCTATCCAAATCATATACAAGTAACGCGCATTAATCAACTATTTGGTTGTTGTCGATATGTTTGGAATCAATCATTAGCACATTGTAATCAACTGTATGCTAATGGTAGTAAGAAACCAAGTTATGTTGATTTAACTAAACAATTCATAACTAAAGCTAAACGAGAATTAGTTTGGTTAAAGGAAGTGGCATCCACTCCACTACAACAATCATTAAAAGATTTAGACCAGGCATATAAAAATTTATTTAATAGTTGTACTGGTAAGCGTAAAGGTGTAGGGGCGAACGGCCGTTCGCCCGTACAGCCACCATTATTTAAGTCCAGGAAATCTAGACAAACTGCAAGATTTGTAGGTGAAAATTATCAGGTAGGTCCAGATAAAATCTATCTCCCAAAAGTAGGAAAAATTAAAATAGTTTGGTCTAGACCATTGGCTAGTAAACCTAGTTCAGTTACTATAATTAAAGATAGTGCAGGACGTTACTTTGCTAGTTTTGTTGTAGAAACTTGTGCAGAACATTTACCAAAGCTTGGCAAATCAATAGGTATTGATTTAGGTATTTCAACTTTTGCAACTTTGAGTAACGGAGACAAAATTAATGCTCCAAAACCTCTGAAAAACAACCTCAAAAAGTTAGCTAAATTTCAGCGTAAATTTGCCAGAACTGAATCAGGCAGTAAACGTCGTGAAAAACGTAGACTAAAAATCGGTAAACTTTCCTACGGAATGCTGCGCAAACATACCAAAATTAAAGATATTAGGACTGATTTTCTACACAAGTTATCAACTGATTTGGTTAGAAAGTATGATGTTATTGTACTGGAAGATTTGAATGTTTCTGGCATGGTTAAAAAGCCTCCTACGGAGGAGCTACGCTATCGCAAATTGGCTAAAGCAATTAGTGATTTAGGCTGGAGACAATTTAGAACTATAACTGAGGCTAAATGTGAAAAGTATGGTAGAGAGTTTAAAGTCATTTCCAGATGGGAGCCTACTAGCCAAAAATGCAGTTTTTGTGGCTTTAAGGGAGGAAAGAAAGAGCTAAATGTCCGTGAGTGGACTTGCCTCAATTGCGGAACTTTTCACGATAGAGATGTCAACGCTGCTGTAAATATTTTAGAAGTTGTTCAACCGAAAACCAAGGTGGAAACAGCGAAAACAAAAGTAGTAGAAACGTCTGTACAATTATCACTTTTTAATGAAGTCGCCGAGGGTCAACCGGAGACAATTAAACGGACGAGGAGACGTGGTAAATCATCCCCTAAAAAGGATGTTCGTGTCAGTGAGTCGTCAACCCGCCCTGAATCTTTCCTGTAGGGGCGAACGGCCGTTCGCCCCTACTGTCTGTTTGATTGATGGATGGGAATCCCGCGCTGTCTCGTAGAGCAGCGTCGGGAGGATGTCAAAGATTTAAAATATTTTGCTTTGCCAAACCTCAAATATTTGCTTTATTAAATAGCCATTATCCCCAAGGCTTCCTCTTCAAAACCAACCAAATAAAAGTCTAAGACCCGAAGCCATGCATCGAAAATCCATTTTAGGGATTATTTTATTTTTCCTGACCCTAGCATTAACTATTTTACACGGGTCACTAATAGATAAATATATACAAAATCATCAATTATCAAATCAAATAAAAGAAAGTACAATACAGCAAATTTATAATTCAGACTTAGAAAATCTTTGCTTTGACAAATCCCCAGAATTACAGTTTATAGAACCCCAAAATTCCCATAAAACTCTAACTGTTATTCCTAGAAAAATCAATTTAGACTGAAAAATATATCCACTTCCTCATCTCAATCTACCTACGAACCAATTGATATTTTGTGGATATTACTTTGCTCTGGGTTAGTATTTATCATGCAGCCTGGATTTATGTGTTTAGAGTCTGGACTCACCAGGTCAAAAAATAGCATTAACGTTGCCATTAAAAACTTAACAGATTTTGGTATTTCAGTTACCTGCTTTTGGAGTTTTGGATTTGCTTTCATGTTTGGGGCTTCATCTTCTGGAATAATTGGCCATAGTAAATTTTTCCTGGCAACCGATCTACAAGCTTTTGACGCAGCCTTCTTTTTATTTCAAGTAATGTTCTGTGGTACAGCTACCACCATCGTTTCTGGTGCAGTAGCTGAACGCATGAAGTATGCCTCCTATTTATTCGTCGCCTCCCTAGTTTCAGGTTTGGTCTATCCCATATTTGGTCATTGGGTTTGGAATGGAGTTGATACTGGTATATTAATAGGTTGGCTTGGACATAATGGTTTTGTTGACTTCGCAGGTTCGACTGTTGTTCATAGTATTGGTGGGTGGGTGTCTCTAGCAGCTTTATTAGTTATTGGTCCTCGAACAGGTAGATTTCCTCCCGGTCGTCCACCAGAAAAAATTCATGGTTCTAATTTACCCCTATCAGTTTTGGGGGCAATGCTGATTTGGTTTGGTTGGTTTGGGTTTAATGGTGGAAGTACCCTGGCATTAAACGAACAAGTAGCAGGTATTATTGTCAATACAATTCTTGCTAGTGCAGCAGGAATGATTATTACTCTTGGTATTACTTGGTATATCAGAGGAATACCCAGTGTTGAGGGACTAATTAATGGTACTCTTTCTGGTTTAGTTGGCATTACAGCAGCTTGTCATGCTGTTACAGCTTTTTCTGCCATTTTCATTGGTGTTATTGCTGCCATAGTCACTATGTTGGTAGAGCAAGCTTTAGAAAAAGTTCGAGTCGATGATGCTGTTGGAGCTATTCCAGTTCACCTGGGTGGGGGTATTTGGGGAACATTAGCTGTAGCTTTTTTTGGGAAGGCAGAGGTTTTAGATACTGGTCTTAGTTTTAGCCAACAATTGACAGTTCAGCTATTAGGAATTTTTGCAGCTTTTTTATTAGGATTTTGTTTGGTATATCCAATTTTATTTATTACAAATAAGCTTTATTTCTTCCGAGTTTCAGAAGCAGATGAACGTATTGGTTTAAATGTTTCGGAGCATCAAGCTAAAACAGAAATATTAGATTTATTTAGAGTAATGGATTCTCAAGCTAGTACGCAAGATTTAAGTTTGCGAGTACCTGTGGAACCTTTTACAGAAGTAGGTCAAATTGCCGATCGCTACAATCAGGTAATGGATGCTTTGGAGGAAGTTACTGCCAGAAATGATGCCATTATTAAAGTGGCGACAGATGCCATTATTACTTTTACTAAACCAGAGCTAGAAATTATTAGTATAAATCCTAGTGGTGAGAAAATTTTTGCCTACAAAAATCAAGATTTAGTAGGGAAGCCTATTTATCAAGTATTTGACTTTACTATTAATCCATTGACTATGGAAAAAATGGATGCTGATCGTTTATTAATGGCATCAGAAGAGTTAAGAGTAGAACCATTAAAATTATGGGTTAATCCAGATTCGATCTTCTCTCAAAGTTTAGAAAGTAAAAATTATTTTTATGTCTTTGAGTTGCCAGATATTCAGCCAGAAAATTGGCAAGATTTTTTTCCTAGTTTTTTGCATTTACTAGATGAGAATTTAATAGATAGTCAAACAGAGTTGGAGCAACAAAAAAAAAGCGTTCGACAAAATGATTATATAGAATTACTGATATCTAAAATTGCTAACAGTGGAAACCTTTTTGAATTAGTTGGTGTCCGTGCAGATGGTTCTCTATTTCCAATGGAAATTGCAGTTAGGGAAGTAAAATTTAATCAAAAAACTTTCTACACAGGAACTTTTAGAGATATTACAGATAGAAAGGAATCAGAAATAAAGCTCAAGGAAAATGAGCAAAGGTTTCGGAGTTTATCTAGAGCTACCGTTGAAGGAATTATTATCCATGAACAAGAAAAAATCATGGATACAAATGTCGCTGCTGCCAATATGTTTGGATATGAGTTATCAGAAATGGTGGGTATGGATGGATGGCAATTAATCGCTCCAGAATACCACGATTTAGTAGTTGAAAAAATGACTTCTGGTTCGGAAAAAGCTTATGAAGTAATTGGAGTGAGAAAAGATGGTTCAACTTTTCCTTTAGAAGTTGAATCTAAGGTTTTTTTATACAGAGGTAATCAAAATGGAGTGGCAGCTTTAAGAGATATTACTGAGCGAAAATTAGCAGAGGCAGCATTACGAGAAAGTGAGGAAAGATTTAGAGCAGTAATGGAACAAGCAGCAGATGCTTTTATTATTCACGATTTAAAAGGAAAAATTATTGATGTAAATGAAAGTACCTGTAAAAGTTTGGGATATTTTCGTCAAGAATTATTGAATTTATATGTAGAAGATATTGAAGAAAATTTTGTCTCTCAAGAGTTTCCTAAAAAATGGAAAAATTTGATTGTTGGCAGACCAATGACTATAGAGGGAATTCATCGTCGCAAAGATAATACAACTTTTCCTGTAGAAATACGTTTGGGTTTATTAAAAGCAGGAAATGGTAAATTAATTTTGGCTCTTTGTCGTGATATAACTGAACGTAAAAAAGTAGAAACAGCTTTGCTCTTAGAACGAGAAAAGTCAGAAAAATTGTTGTTAAATATTCTACCTAAACCTATTGCTGATAGATTAAAAGAAGGAGATAGTACAATTGCAGAAGGATTCGCAGAAGTTACAGTTTTATTTGCAGATTTAGTAGGGTTTACTGAATTAGCAGGTCGTGCCACTCCTGAAAGATTAGTTTATTGGTTAAATGAGATTTTTTCCAGATTTGATTTACTCGCAGAAAAATATGGTTTGGAGAAAATTAAAACTATTGGAGATGCTTATATGGTCGTGGGTGGGTTGCCAGACCCAATGGAAAATCATGCTGAGGCGATCGCTCTAATGGCTATAGATATGATCGAGGAAGTAGCTCATTTTTCTGATGAACAGGAACAAGACTTTAATATCCGTATTGGTATAAATACTGGCCCAGTAGTCGCTGGTGTAATTGGACGTAAAAAGTTTATCTACGATTTATGGGGTGATACTGTGAATATTGCTAGTCGTATGGAGTCTCATGGTATGCCAGGTGTTATACAAGTGACAGAAGATATCTATCAGATTCTACAGCACAAATTTTTATTTGTGGAACGGGGATTTATAAATATTAAGGGCAAGGGTTACATGAAGGCTTATCTTTTGCAGGGAAAAAAAGAGTTATATTGAGGAAGGGAAAAGGGAAAAGTCAGAATTAAAGTCAAAAGTCAAAAGTCAGAATTAAAGTCAAAAGTCAGAATTAAAGTCAAAAGTCAAAAGTCAAAAGTCAGAATTAAAGGGAAAAGTCAGAATTCTAAATTCTAAATTCTAAATTCTAAATTCTAAATTCAAGCCCCCTTATTGCAAGAGGTACTGATAACTGATAACTGAAATGACGGCGGGGTATTAAACTCGCAAAAGAAAAGATAAAAAATTGTCAGTTATTGTAAAAATTTCTGATTTGTGTGTTATATTGAAATTATGCGGATGTGGCGGAATTGGTAGACGCGCTAGATTTAGGTTCTAGTTTCTTCGGAAGTGGGGGTTCAAGTCCCTTCATCCGCATTTAATTTAAGAAGGAAGAAAGCTGAAAAGTCTGAAAAAAACTTAAATTCTCTCATTTTTAATCCAAGTTGAGCTGCTCATCAGAGACTGTTGAGTTACAGAAATAATTACCGAAAAATTCAGGTATAAAGCCTCTGCATTCATGGAGAAAAAAGCGGTCGTTTTGCTTCGCATAACTACGTTAACGCTACGCGACATGTTTGCGGAGCATGACCTAGGAAAAAGCGTAGCTTCCCGAAGGGTGGGATGGCGGAGCGCGGAGCGCCTCTGATAAGAGGGGGTCTCAGAGCCATATCCATGAGACCAAGAGAAGAAACAAAATCCTTTTAACCAATCCTCTTACTTTATAAGAAGAGTTAATTCTAAATTCTAAATTCTAAATTCTAAATTCTTGAATATGCCACTTTCTAGAAATATCAGACTCAAGACACAGTTAAAGGCATTCCATTATCACTAGGTTTCAACTTCAACAACAAAGGAACAGCTTTCTTTACCCAAGACTGCACAGGAGTACAGGACTTTGCTGCCTCCCCAAAACAGACATCAAGCATCTCAGTATGAATAACTCCAGGGTTAAGAGGAATAGCGGCCATTCCTGACGGTAACTCTTGGGCTAAAGTACGGGTCAAACCCTCTATTGCCCACTTTGAAGCACAATAAGGCCCCACTTGTGGAGAAGTGGAACGTCCCCACCCAGAACTAAAATTAACAATTATTCCACTCTTTCTAGAAATCATAGCAGGGAGAAAATGACGCATCACATTTGCTACACCCTTAATATTAATATCAATTAATTGAGAAAATTCCTCACTATCAACTTCCCAAACAGACCCAAGTTGATTAACTATGGCGGCATTATTTATTAATAAGTCTGGCGGTGAATAATTACCTAATGTTTTAGCTGCCCACTCTCGCACAGATTTTTCATCTGCTACATTCACACAAGTAAACTGATGTGGATTACCATATTGAGTAGTTAATTTTTCAACAGCAGATGCAGAGCGAGCACAACCAATAATAGTATGACCTAATCTAATAAATTCATCGGTCATAGCTCTACCTAAACCACGGCTAACCCCTGTAATAACAATTATCTTTTTCATCGAGTATATATATTTTTTTACTTAGCTCTCATTATAATTAAACTCCGTTCTAATTTAAGAAGGAAGAAGTAAGAAGGAAGAAGGAAGAAGGAAAAAGTGGATAGGGATAGTCTTCGACACGCCACTTCCTGTCTACAAACCCCAAGCAATTGCAAACACCATGTAGACGGCGGTTAAACAATTAATAATTAACAATTACCTCTCCTTAAAAAAAAGAAGATTTATCCTTAAGGAAAATTTTTTCTTTTCTGTTTGCCTCATGGATATGGCGAGGATACTTCGCCATCCCTCTACCGCTTTTTTATCCTTTAAAGGAGAGGCTTTAAAACTCAATTATTCGGTAATTAAACCCAAAATAAAAAGATAACAATAATAAAACCCGATAATAATTTTAGAATGTTAGCCATTGACGAACAACAATTATCAGCCTGGGTAGAAACAGCATTAATTCAAACAAAACTAGGTAATTTACCTACTTATATTCCTTCACTTGCTGAAGCTAACCCTAATGATTTTGCCATAGTTTTACAAAGTATTGAAAATCAGATTACCTCATTAGGTAATGTAGAAAAAAAATTGCCTCTAATGAGTGCAATTAAACCTTTTTTGCTCTTATATTTATTATGTGAATTTGGCAGTGATTTTGTATTTAAAAGAGTGGGAATAGAACCTTCAGAAAAGCCTTTCAATTCTTTAGAACAACTAGAAATTGACGGTGGATGGCCAAGAAATCCAATGATTAATAGTGGAGCGATCGCTTTATCATCGTTACTACCAGGAAATACTGCTCAAGAGCGCTGTGAAAATTTTTGTTCTTGGCTGAACGAGTATGGAAAATGTCAATTATTTTTAGATACAAATATATTAGCTTCTGTTAGGTCTTTACCTAATCAGAATAATCAAGCGATCGCTGAAAAATTGGTAGAAGCTGGTTATATTCAAGACTGGAAAATTGCTTTAGATACTTATAATCAAATTTGTTGTTTATCTGGCACAATCTTTGATTTAGCTAATTTAGGAATGTTGTTAGTAAAAGGTCCTAATTCTAAGTGGAAAAAACACTGTTGTGCAGTTAAAGCACTAATGACTACCTGTGGTTTGTATGAAGCATCAAGTTGTTATACTGTAAAAATAGGAATTCCGATTAAGTCTAGTGTAAGTGGAATTGTTTTGGGAGTAGTTCCTAGTACAGGAATAATTGTTTGTTATAGTCCTCCTCTAGACAAGCAAGGAAATTCTGTAGCAGGTTTATTTCTTTTAGAACTAATTTCTCAAAATTTACATTTAAGTGTCTTTTGCTAAAAGGGGAGGAGTCAGGAGTCAGGAGTCAACCCACCCCTAACCCCTCCGGTGGAGGGGAAGTCAGGAGAAATGGGAATTATAGAGGAGGTAGTTGGATGTTTTGTCCCTTGATTTTTCTGCCCAACTCTTGCCCAAAATGCTCACTTTTTGTAGCTCTCAGACACCGAAAACCAGGTACTTTTTTCCATAAAAAAAATACTAAAGCCTTTATCTGTAAATGCTTTGAGATTCTATCGGTAATAGCAATTTGATAAATGTTTGCTACAAATATCTAGGGTATTTCTTAGGAGTCAACCCACCCCTAACCCCGACCGTGCAGGAAGTCAGGAGTCGTATGGGAATTGCTTTAATACCATTTTTTAGGGCGTAAATTATCTTTTTTATCAAAGGGATATCTCTTGCATTTGTCTTTTTATCCCTCATAACTATTCGTAACATTCTTTTTTCAAATTGGTACAAGTCCTAATTAACACTCCCCCACTCCCCCACTCCCCACTCCCCACTCCCCACTCTCTACTCCCCCGCTCTCTAGCTCAAAAAAACATAGAAAAGTGTGTTTAGGGTTTTAAAATTCATTTTGAGTCGCTCCCACCTGTAAATTTTTCAACAATAAAAACTCTCCAATTATCTTCCTTTATTTCTTATTTCTTCAAGCATTTAATTCACTGTTAATATTTTAAATCTAAATGCTGAAGTAATCTTTACTGAATTAATTAACCGTCAATCTTTTGAGAAATTTATCGGCAAATTAAATGGGGCAGAATTCATAACAATTCGACTTAGATTCTATTTCTGGGGAAAAAATTCTGACACAACCCTGCTTATAAATAAACTGGTCGCTATATCTGTTCTTGATATTTGTAATGATATTAAACCTTGCCATTATTGCCATTAACTCAGATCTTTTTATAGGTTTGCTCATATAACCATTAGCTCCTTGTTTCATGGCCCAATAGACATCAACTTCTTCGTTTTTATTAGAGAAAAAAACTACAGGTATATTCATAATTTTAGGCTCTGATTTAATTTGACGACAAACTGAATAGCCATTCATTTTTGGCATAATAATGTCTAAAAGTACTAAATCAGGATGTTCTAACTTAATTTTTTCTAGTGCTTCTAAACCATTACTTGCCAGTATAATACTCAATCCCATCTTAGTAAGAATATATGAACATAGTTTTCTGACAACCTCGCAGTCATCTACTATTAAGACTGTTTTTTTGATCATGATTAAATAATGAAGCTAGTGTATAGTTACCGAACTTAATTGAAGTGTAGATTCAGCACCTCTGAATTAGGTAATTTAATACTCGCACTCCTGACTGTGTTCCCAATTGCAGGTTAAATCAATCGATTCAGTTAACAATGAAATTTTTAACTAAGAAGATATTAATCTTATTAACCTAGTTTCAGAACTTTTTGGTAGAGCATACAATCGTATATGCCTATAACTATAATACACATTATTAGTAAAATATTAGAAGTTTTACCGAAAATTTGTGAAGTTATGATGAAATTTTTATAGCTAGGAGTTAATTAGCTAGAAAAAATTGAGTATTGAGGTGAAAATTTAGAGTATTTATACCAATTACCAAAAATAATCCTATACTTCAGTCTAGCTTCAATACTTAAGTAATTAGTAGAATTTTATAGCAATTCCCAAGAAGCATGAGGTACAAAATTCCTTGTTTTTAGGGAACAGGGAATAGGGAATAGTACACAAATAAATTAAAGATAAGTGTACCTAATTAGGATGAGAAACGCTATAGCAATTCCCAAGTAAGGTATTTACTTTACCTCCTCAAATTTTATACACCGCTTTTTACTTTGACTTTTTGAATATAGCAGTAGAAGGGAAGGGTGCGGAAAGATGAAAAACTTAAAATTCAGACAACATAATATTTTTCCTTCTTCCTTCTTACTTCTTCCTTCTTCCTTCTTCCTTTTTCCTTCATAACAATTCCCAAGTAAGGTATTTACTTTACCTCCTCAAATTTTATACACCGCTTTTTACTTTGACTTTTTTGAATATAGCAGTAGAAGGGAAGGGTGCGGAAAGATGAAAAACTTAAAATTCAGACAACACAATATTTTTCCTTCTTCCTTCTTCCTTCTTCCTTCTTCCTTCTTCCTTCTTCCTTCTTCCTTCATAGCAATTTCCAAGTAAGGTATTTACTTTAACTCCTCAAATTTTATACACCACTTTTTACTTTGACTTTTTTGAATATAGTAGTAGAAGGGAAGGGTGCGGAAAGATGAAAAACTTAAAATTCAGACAACACAATATTTTTCCTTCTTCCTTCTTCCTTCTTCCTTCTTCCTTCATAGCAATTTCCAAGTAAGGTATTTACTTTAACTCCTCAAATTTTATACACCACTTTTTACTTTGACTTTTTTGAATATAGTAGTAGAAGGGAAGGGTGCGGAAAGATGAAAAACTTAAAATTCAGACAACACAATATTTTTCCTTCTTCCTTCTTCCTTCTTCCTTCTTCCTTCTTCCTTCTTCCTTCTTCCTTCTTCCTTCTTCCTTCATAGCAATTCCCAAGTAAGGTATTTACTTTACCTCCTCAAATTTTATACACCGCTTTTTACTTTGACTTTTTTGAATATAGTAGTAGAAGGGAAGGGTGCGGAAAGATGAAAAACTTAAAACTCAGACAACATAATATTTTTCTTTCTTCCTTCTTCCTTCTTCCTTTTTCCTTCTGCTATATCAGCTTACTAAAGCAGAATTGGTATGAGATTTGAAAATTGTTTCAGCTTTTGTGGCATTTAAGTCCGGATAGAATATCTAATTAAACTTAAAATCAAAAATACTATCCGTTAAATACATCAAATTCTCAAGCTTTAGGAATAAATAAAACAATTAAATTGAGGTGAAAATCACAGTTCAGTATTTAGCATTCAGCTATCTAAAATGGAACTTTGCATTAGCAAATGGCCATTTGCCCCTACGAATAGAAAAAACCATGAGTATTTGTAGCAAACATTTATCAATTTGTTATAACTCCGTTAACGCTCCGCGACATATAAAGCGTTTGCGAAGCATTCCGTAGGAAAGCTTTGCGTTACCTTTCTGGCCATTAGCTAGCGTACAACTACGTTAATGCTCCTACTGTATGAATTCTATAACTAAGAAAGAATTGCTTAGGACTTATACGGATGATTAATCTTAGACTAGGAGATGTTTTTCCAACTGTTTCCAGTTAAGTGTTCCCTGCTATATAAATTACGTAAGCATTCAGCTATCAGCAATAAGACCCTGTGCTTAAGGACAAGGTCTAAATGAATATAGACTTTGGAGCTGACTTTTGTAGCAAGATTTTTCGTTTCTCAATTAAATATTGCTTTCATCACTTACTAAAAGCAATAGCTGATAGCTGATAGCTGACAGCTGTTTGCGCAGCATTCCGGAGGAAATGCTTACTAAATTACATTCTTTCTAAAACAGAAATTCCGAGCAAAGATAATCCCAACTTTAGAGTTCTAGCTGTCAAGTCACACAATAATAATCTAGAAGTACGCAAAGGTTCTTCTGAAGTTAAAACTGGGCAATTCTCAAAAAATTGATTAAACTTTCCACTTAATTCATATAAATATTCACAAAGACGATTAGGCAATAATTCAACAGCCACCATATTTAACACTTCATTCAACAACAATAGATGTTTTCCTAACACCAACTCTTGCTCATCTTTCAAGATTATTTTGCCATCCTCTCTTAACTTTTCAAAATCAATTTCTCCCTTCCGAGCAATTCCTTTAACCCGCACATAAGCATACAACAAATAAGGAGCAGTATTTCCATTCAAAGCCAACATTTTATCGAAACTAAAAACATAATTACTATTCCGATTTTGACTCAAATCTGCATACTTAACCGCACTCAAACCCACAACTTCAGATGCTTTTTGAATAAACTCATCACTCTCCGAACGATTCTCCTCTTCCAGCCTCTTTTCCAAATCATTCCGCGCCCTATTTATAGCCTCATCTAATAAATCTTTTAACCTAACAGTTTCCCCAGAACGAGTCTTTAACTTCTTCCCATCTTCTCCTAATACCAAACCAAAAGAAACATGAACAACTTCCAAATTTTCTGGAATCCAACCAGCACGTTTTGCCACTTGCCAAACTTGAGAAAAATGATTAGCTTGACCAGCATCCGTAACGTAAATTAATCGCTTTGCACCCTCCTTTTCAATCCGATGACATAAAGCAGCTAAGTCAGTAGTTGCATAATTATAACCACCATCAGATTTTTGTACAATTAATGGTAAACGCTCGCCTTCCTTATTAGTAAATCCCTCCAAAAATACACATTGAGCACCATTATTCTCCTCCAATAAACTTAACTTATTTAATTCTTCCACAACCCCAGACAACATAGAATTATAAAAAGATTCTCCCCGCTCATTTAACTCAATATCAAGTAAGTCATAAATAACTTGAAATTCCCGGCGAGATTGATTACATAAAAGTTGCCAAGCATAACGACTATCCTCCGCACCAGCTTGCAAATTTACTACTTCTTCTCTCGATTTTTCCTTAAAATCTTCATCTTCATCAAACCTTTTTTTTGCCTGTCGATAAAAAGCAACTAAATCTCCTATATCTAAAACATCAGCAGTTTTTAAAGCTTCTGGAAAAGCTTCTCGTAAATAAGTAATTAACATTCCAAACTGAGTACCCCAGTCTCCCACATGATTTAACCTGAGTACATCATGTCCCTGAAATTCTAGAACCCTTGCCAAAGAATCTCCAATAATTGTTGAACGTAAATGTCCAACGTGCATTTCTTTCGCAATATTGGGACTAGAAAAATCAATGACAACTCGCTGCGGATTTTTTGTAGGGGAAATATTAAGTCGTTCATCTTTGATAATCTGTTGTAAATGAACTTCTATATATTCTGGTTTGAGGGTAATATTTATAAAGCCTGGTCCAGCAATTTCTGGAGGCTTACATATATCAGTAATATCCAGCTTTTCGATAATTTGAGTAGCGATCGCTCTTGGTTTATTCTTTAATTTCTTAGCTAAAGACATTGCTACGTTACATTGATAATCTCCAAATTTGGGATTACTAGCTGGAACGACCATTGGATCTGTATTGGCTAAATCTTGACCTAAAGCAGCAATTATAGCTTTGTCAAATTTACTTTTGAGTTGTTCAATAGTAGAATTAATCATTATGTTTAAAATTTTAAATTTCTTATAGATAATAACTTTATTGTTATGAAAAAAGCACTGATATCTGATAAGCTCGTTGTAAATATTTAAGTAGGTAGGGAAAATCATTTATATATGGTGTTTCTCAAGTTACTGAGGTACGGTTGTTTTTTTCTTTTCTATTCCGTAAGGACGTTTCATGCAACGTCCCTGCTACTCCCACACAGTAAAGGAATTTTGTACCTCATTCTTCTTGGGAATTGCTATATTTGGCATTGGTAATTTTGGCTATGATTGTGCTTTAATGGCAATTGCCAAAGTATTAACTGAAAAGCATTTTATACTTGGCCAAATTTAGGTTTCATAGCTTGATTCACCAACGCCCTATATTTAACACCCCAATAATCTAACTAACGTACCAAATTAACTGTGTCAGTCCAGTAGTGGTGTGACACAAAAATGTTGTAATAGTAGAGGCGGGTTCCACGTTAAATTAATGAGTCTTAACCAATTATATGAAGCCTCCCCCCAATGATATAGTGCATAATTTTAGCTGTGTTAGTCCACTAGGGAGATGTTCAAAAAATTTTAATTTAGGTAATTAAACGATAATAACTAGATTTAGTATCAGATATATTTTCTGTTCCCAAATTTAGTATTTCATCTATATAATTTTAGATTAATTTGGCACAAATACTTATCTAATATAATTTATTTCTACTTTGTAGCTAGTATTTTAACTGTAGTATTAATGTAGTTTTTAAGGTATTAGATTCTGAATGTAGAATCTCCAATTTAACTTGAGATATTTAGATTAGCAATAATTATCTTATAGTTTTGTGATTTTAATAATAAGTATAAAAAATGATCGACAGACAATTTTAAGAAATGTTACAATTATTGACAATCATACTTGAGGACATTAATTATGTTATCCAAGCCAACTTTTGACGATCATTCCCTAAGTGAATCTTTCTATCAAGCACTAATTAATCTCTTCTATGAATCTTTAAGTTTTTCCACTCAATCGTTATTAGGTGAATGTAGTTTTGGCTTTGCTCCCGACTCCCTTGGAGTAAAAACTTTTTTCATTATTGCTCCTTCTATATCAGATGCAGATCGACTAATTCAAGATATTGACAGCCTCAAAAATCGAGTCATGTCTTTAATGGGAGGAGTAGGAAAACTTGCTATTTGTGTAAATCCATTGAAAGAAACAGAGGAGACTAATTCTCAGAATCAGGAAGAGGAAAAATTTCAAGACTGTGTTGATGAAGTCCGAGAATTTTTACCACAATATATGATGTGTAAAGTTTTTCCTATAGATTTATCGAATCAAAATCTAGATTAATTTTTTCATCCAATTAGATACTTTTGATATCTAAAACTTTTCAAATATTGTTTTTAGTTCAACCTCCGAAATAACTTTACCAGAAGGATTTTTAACTTTAACTTTGCCGTCGAAATAGTTAGTACCTTCATCACTTCTACCTTCATGATAGTAACGTGGTAACCAAATATATCTTCCTTGATAGAGAGTTTTATCGGAGGTAATCGTAAATTCTAAATCCTGATTATAAGTGTTCTTTGTATACTGTAAATGTAATCTGGTGATAAATGCTTGTCTGTGGTTCATACCCAAATCATTCAACTCTTGAGAATTTAACGGCATTGTATTACACGGGTCATAAGAACCTGTATCCCAAGCATATTCTATAACTGCAATTTCTTTGTTTGTAGTTTGAATAGTTGAAGTCAACAATTATCGATAAAATTCGCCAAATTTTGACCCTATGTTTAGTGGCACATTAAAGTTACTAGGAATCACCACATTTTCATAATTACTAACTTCAGCTTTTTCCTCTCCCCAAAAATCAGGAAATTTTCCAACTATATTTAACCTCTCTAAAGATAGAAACTAATATTCAACTTCCAACCCTAGAAAATTTAGTGAATTTTTTTCACTATGACTGAGTAAAATATATCAGCCAAAAATATTAATCCAGCTTCACATACTTTTGACATCAAACAGTCATAATTTCCATTTCCAATTTTTCCTCTCCCCAAAAATCAGGAAATTTTCCAACTATATTTAACCTCTCTAAAGATAGAAACTAATATTCAACTTCCACCTCTAGAGAATTTAGTGAATTTTTTCACTATGACTGAGTAGAATATATCAGCCAAAAAATATTAATCCAGCTTCACATACTTCTGACATCAAACAGTCATAATTTCCATTTCCAATTTTTCCTCCCCCCAAAAATCAGGAAATTTTCCAACTATTTTTCACCTCCCTTCTCTAAAGATAGAAACTAATATTCAGCTCCCCAAAAATCAGGAAATTTCAAGAGTATTTTTCACCTCCCTTATCTCAAGATAGAAACTAATATTCAGCGTTCAACCCTAGAGAATCTAGTAACTTTTTTCACTATGACTGAGTAGAATATATCAGCCAAAAAATATTAATCCAGCTTCACATACTTCTGACATCAAACAGTCATAATTTCCATTTCCAATTTTTCCTCTCCCCAAAAATCAGGAAATTTTCCAACTATATTTAACCTCTCTAAAGATAGAAACTAATATTCAACTTCCAACCCTAGAGAATTTAGTGAATTTTTTCACTATGACTGAGTAAAATATATCAGCCCAGAAATATTAATCCAGCTTCACATACTTTTGACATCAAACAGTCATAATTTCCATTTCCAATTTTTCCTCTCCCCAAAAATCAGGAAATTTTCCAACTATATTTAACCTCTCTAAAGATAGAAACTAATATTCAACTTCCACCTCTAGAGAATTTAGTGAATTTTTTCACTATGACTGAGTAGAATATATCAGCCAAAAAATATTAATCCAGCTTCACATACTTCTGACATCAAACAGTCATAATTTCCATTTCCAATTTTTCCTCTCCCCAAAAATCAGGAAATTTTCCAACTATATTTAACCTCTCTAAAGATAGAAACTAATATTCAACTTCCAACCCTAGAAAATTTAGTGAATTTTTTCACTATGACTGAGTAAAATATATCAGCCCAGAAATATTAATCCAGCTTCACATACTTCTGACATCAAACAGTCATAATTTCCATTTCCAATTTTTCCTCTCCCCAAAAATCAGGAAATTTTCCAACTATATTTAACCTCTCTAAAGATAGAAACTAATATTCAACTTCCAACCCTAGAAAATTTAGTGAATTTTTTCACTATGACTGAGTAAAATATATCAGCCCAGAAATATTAATCCAGCTTCACATACTTTTGACATCAAACAGTCATAATTTCCATTTCCAAAAATCGGCAAATTTCAAGAGTATTTTGGATAAAATAAAACCCAATAAATATTTTCAAATTTCATAATTCCATATCCTAATATTCTTCATTAATTTACAACTTGTAGCAACCTTAATATTATCTATTTTATATATAAATTAGGAATAAATTATGATAATTGAGGCATTATTTGAAAACATAGAATATGCCAGTTATCATATTCATATATACTCGTTTTTTATTCTTCCCCGTTCCCTGTTCCCCGTTCCCTACTCTTGGAGAATAACTATATTTTAGTCAACATTGTTAGACGATTTTTTTTGTGCTTAATAGTTGTGTATAATTGAGTATTCCCACCAACCTACTACCTGTCCTCTTTTTTAGATTTACTTCACTATTCAGTCTCTTAATTATCTAGTAGAGAAGGTTAATTCTTGAAATTCTATTGTTTCAGCCATTCTATAACTCAAGATAAATAATAGTGACTGCTTTATAGATAGAAAAACCATAAATGAAGAAATGAAGAAAATCCTGATTAAACCCAAAAAATGCTAAATCACACTTAACATTAACTACGATAATACTAAAATCTAGAACTCAAAACCTAGAACAAACCTAAAATGGTACAACTAACACCTAATCCTTCATTTAGTCTCACAATTCGCCTCGAAACTCCTAACCGCACCGGAATGTTGGCCAGCGTCACTCAAGCCATCGCATCAGAAGGAGGTAATATAGGCCACATTAACTTACTAGAGCAAAGTCGCCGAATTACACTCAGAGAAATTACAGTCGATGCCTATAGTACCGAACACGCCGAGAAAATTGTCCAAGCGGTTAAAGCATTGACAGAAATCAAAGTAGTTGATGTCTACGACAGAACCTTCAATTTACATCGTGGTGGTAAAATAGCAGTTCAAGGTAAAATACCATTAAAGTCTCAATCTGACCTATCAATGGCCTACACCCCAGGAGTAGGCAGAATATCCAAAGCAATTGCAGAAGACCCCGAACAAATCTATAAACTCACTATTAAACAAAATACAGTTGCCATTGTTACAGATGGTAGTGCAGTTTTAGGACTAGGTAATCTAGGTCCAGGAGGAGCTTTACCAGTAATGGAAGGTAAAGCAATGCTATTCAAAGAATTTGCTGGAGTAGACGCCTTTCCTATCTGTCTAGCAACTCAAGACACTGATGCTATTATCGAAACAGTTAAAAATATTGCTCCTGTATTTGGAGGAGTCAACTTAGAAGATATTGCTGCCCCTCGTTGTTTTGAAATAGAAGCCAAACTACGCCAAATATTAGACATTCCAGTATTTCACGACGACCAACACGGTACTGCAATAGTTAGTTTAGCTGCGTTGATTAATGCTTTAAAGTTGGTCAAAAAATCTATAGAAGATATTCGTATTGTAATTAATGGAGCTGGTGCTGCAGGAATAGCGATCGCTCGTTTGTTACGCAAAGCAGGGACTAATAAAATTTGGTTATGTGACTCTAAAGGTATAGTATCAAAAGGTCGTACAGGTTTAAACCCAGAAAAACAAGAATTTGCTGTTGAATCTTCAGGTACTCTAGCAGATGCTTTGGTAGACGCTGATGTATTTTTAGGTGTGAGTGCTCCAGGGGTTGTTACCCCAGAAATGGTACGCTCTATGGCCAAGGACCCTATAGTATTTGCTATGGCTAATCCCATTCCTGAAATACAACCAGAGTTAGTTAAAGGAGATGTGGCAGTTATGGCCACAGGTCGCAGTGATTACCCAAATCAAATTAATAATGTTTTGGCATTTCCCGGTATATTTCGCGGTGCCTTAGATTGTCGGGCCACTACCCTCACATCTACAATGTATTTAGAAGCTGCTAGAGCGATCGCCTCATTAGTCAAAGCTTCAGACCTAGATAAAGAACATATTGTACCTTCTGTCTTTGATAGTAGGGTAGCTACTGCTGTCGCCAGTGCAGTGGCCCATGCAGCTCGCCAAGAAGGAGTAGGGGAGTAAGGGAGTAGAGGAGTGAGGGAGTGAGGGAGTGGAGGAGTAGGGGAGTAGGGGAGTAGGGGAGTGGGGGAGAAGTAAAAATAATAATAATCAGGACTTACGCAGAACCACCTTATGTAGTAGGGGCAAATGGCATTTGCCCTCTACAGATAGCGTATTGCCTGAGAGTCTGCGTAAGTCCTGAATAATTTAGACATCTCCACCAAAAGAGGGAGTCGAGAATAGTTATTAGGAAAGGAGAATAGAATTTATATTTGTTAGAGTGATTTTTATGCAATTATTTTATTCTGTCTGTGATGCTAACTTTTTAACTGTTCCCTGTTCCCTCCTCCGGTGTTCCCTATTTCCTTTGACATCCTCCCGACGCTGCACTTGCGTGACAGCGCAGGATTCCCGCTCCATCACTGATAGGGACTTTCTGCTGCCTCTTGACAGAGGAGCTGCGCTAACATAGCACCAGCCTCCGAGGCCGAACCTCTTTTCGGTCTAAAGGCGCGCTCCACAGACTGACACTGCTAGCCCAGCAGCCTTATCCTATTTAGGATAGCACACTATTGTAAGAACCGCTCTTATTGATTGGTTTTTCCTGCGGAATGCTGCGCAAACATCCCGACGCTCCCCTAATAGCTGCCGCCACCATCCTCCGCCAACGGGAGAGCGCGGGTCTTCAACCAACGTTGAGATAAACCTACTTTCATACCTTAATTCAGCAATGCCGGAAAAACATTTCCCCTGAATTAGGATCGTCCTTAGTCTATGTCCGCGCCCTACCTGCTATTATCGAATAATTAAGGTTCAAAGCCTCTCCTTTAAATGAGAAACAAGCGGTCGTTTTGCTTCGCATAACTACGTTAACGCTACGCGACATGTTTGCGGAGCATGACCTAGGAAAAAGCGTAGCTTCCCGTAGTGGACTGTTTCATCTTAAATGTTGCATTAGAAAATGGGGTGATGGGAACCCACCCCTAACCCCTCCGGTGGAGGGGAATTGGGGGGTTACGAAAAAAGCTAATGTACTATTTTAGGTGAAACAATCCAGTAGGGTGGGATAGCGAGGAAACCTGCGCCATATCCAATTGACCAAAAAAGGAGAGGTAATTATTAATTATTAATTATTAATTGTTGAATATAGTCATTAGTCATTTCAAATAAATCATCAATGGCAACTACAAAATATATCCGCCGGAAAACTCGCAAAGTTCCAATATTTGAAAGAATCATGGCACTTTTAGTCCTAGTAAATTTTATTCTAGTGCTATTTAACATGACCTATATTACCTTTCGTGATTTTTATTTTGAGCATTTCCCAATACTCACAGAAAAATACGACCCAATAAAAGGAATTGAACCTAACAGAGATACAGAAAAATACTTAACTCACCTTCAAGAGTTGAAAAATCAAATTTCTCAAGGTGCTGATTCTTTAATAGTACAAGAAGAGTTGGCAGAATTACGAGAACTTAGTGCAGAAATGATCGATCAAAATCCTTTCGCAGTTGCCAACAAAAGTGGATCTTTAGAAAAAATAAAAAATAGAATCAGGGATAGAATTCCTAATTCAGAAGATTCTGCAAAAGAATCATTTAAAACCTTCTGGAGTAAAGAATACTTAACACAAAATGAATTGATTGAAGAACTAAATTGGTTTGAAACAGAAATTCAACCACTAATTGCTAAAAATTATTATCGTGGCATTGGTGAAAGTGGAGGATTAACTGATTATTTTGGCATTATTGATCTACCATTCATTGTGATATTTGGTATTGAATTTCTAGGCAGAACATTTTTAATTAGTCGTCGTTATCCAAGTGTCAATTGGCCAGAAGCAACCCTATGGCGTTGGTATGACATTTTTCTGCTATTACCATTTCTACAGATTTTACGGATAATTCCTGTAACAATTCGCCTCAATGATGCTCAAATTATTAACCTTGAAACAATTAGGGCACAAGCTAGCCGAGGTTTTCTTGCTTCCATTGCTCAAGAACTAACAGAAGTAGTAATAATGCAAGTAATTAATCAGGTGCAAAAAGACGTCAAAACAGGAGAATTAGCAAAGCAAATATTTTCCTCTCAAGACAAAACTTATATCGATCTAAATAACATTAATGAAATCGAAGCGATCGCTACAAGATTAGTACAAGTAACTGTTTGTAAAGTCATACCTCAATTACAACCAGATATAGAAGCTCTAATCCGTTACAGTGTAGAGAAAATAGTAGAAGAATCACCAGTTTTTCAGAGATTTCAACAAATACCAGGAGTAGAAAATTTAGCAAATCAACTATCAGAAAGATTAGTTCAAGAATTATCCAATCTTGCTACTGAAGGACCGCAAAATGCTTATGAAACAGTTAAAATAGCAATGGCAGATCCAGTAGGAACAAAATTATCTAACCAGCTAGTTCAAAACTTCGGTAAAGCACTAAGTACAGAATTACAACAAGAACACACATTAGAAGAACTTCAATCCTTAGTATCAGCCTTTCTTGAAGAAGTAAAAATTAACTATGTAATGCGGATGAGTGACGAAGATGTCGAGAAAATATTAGAACAAACCAGACAAATGCAGCTTAAAGCTAATCAAACCCAAAATAATATAAACTAATACCGTTTCACGGAAGTCAAAAGTTAAAAGTTAAAAGTTAAAAGATAAGATTTAATAGACAGAAAACTTTGAAGTTTCAATACTTTCAACGGATTATTTGGCATTATAATTTTGAAACTATTTGTAACCAAAAAATAAGGTCAATAGTCTCCCCTTGGCTGCGCCGCGAGCTACCGCTCTACAAGGGGATGAAAAAGCGGTCGAGAGATGGCGCAATTAGGAGCGGCTCTGTCAAGAGCGGGTTTCCTCGCCATATCTAATCGACCAAGAGAAAATCAAGTTATTTTCAATTATTTCAAGCCTCTGACTTTCCTAGGTCATGCTGCGCAAACAAGCAGAGAGAGGTACTGATAACTAATAACTGATAACTGAAATGACATCCTTAAAAGTGAAATGGTATAAAAATTTAATTGCAATAGGAGAAAAAATTCACTTGCTTATAAATAAAAAATATGATATGGATAAAGACTAATAGTTTAATAGAACTAAGAAGTAGGGAAAACCTATCCCGATTCTAAACTTGTATAATAAAGGTTGTAAACAAATATAGTCAGATATAGTTAAATATAGTATTTTGTCTCCAGAAATCTGGGCAACTATTGAGATAATTTAACTTTAAAACATAGACTATACAAGACTTATATCTATAAAAATGTCCATGTTTTTACGCCATTAATTTGTGTTATTATCACTTATGTCTGCTAAGACCAGAGGATTTTAGCAACGATTATGGAGTGTTTTGCACTCGACTTTTCATAAGGATGAAAACCCCAGAGGGAATCCTAAACTCAATGTGCTTGAGCGGAACATCAGCCTTCTTTGCCAGTAGACTTATGGACGGGTGAGTCAGAAAATCGCTTTTAGTCACCTATGAAGAGCGTGTCTAGGTAGGATTGTCTAGATTTTTAGAAGGTGTCAAGGATTTAAGTTAATGTTAACAGTTGTTAACGGGGAGTGGGTGAAGCCCACTTTTTTTGTTGCATTTGTCCTATGAGTCATCCATTAATACCACAAATTATCAAATTTGCTACCCCTATTGCCGAGTCCCTAGGATTGGAATTAGTAGGAGCAGTATTTCATACAAATCAGCATCCTCCAGTGCTACGTTTGGACATTCGGAACCTTCATCAAGACACAGGTTTAGATGATTGTGAACGGATGAGCCATGCCATAGAAGAATCACTAGATGCAGCAAATATTATTGCTGAACCATATCTACTAGAAATATCCAGTCCTGGTATTTCTAAATTTTTAGATAATGACCGAGATTTTATTGCCTTTAAAGGGTTTAGCGTAATTGTTAATACTTCCGAACCATATAAAGGTAAAAATCAGTGGACAGGACAACTGGTTGGTCGCGATCCAACAGCAATTTATATTAACCAAAAAGGACGACAAGTGACTATTCCACGCTCTCTAACTATGACTGTTGAATTACAGGAAGGAAAGTAATTAAATGACACTAGAAAATATTAAAGAACAAATATTAATTAAGGTCTTAAATTGATTTTTTGATTGCTCGTCAGGCTTAAATATCAACAACCAAAATCAACAACTAAAAAGAATTTCAAATTCCCATAGTTTCATAACTGGATATCAAGTCAAAGATAACACTCTATACTTGTCCCTCTTTACTTGTTGTTTCAATTCTCAAAGTTTAAGCTCTCGAAAAAACAAAAACTACTTCACTTGAATACCCAAATTATTAATATCCTAATTTCACAAGGATGAAAAAAACTCGCCTCACAGTACAAAAATTTAGAAAAATAGAGGATAAAAAATTATGTCAATGGTCAATTTGCCTGGACTTAAAGATATGATCGAAGGTATTAGTAAAGAGCGCAATTTACCAAAACAAGCAGTTCAAGCTGCTTTACGAGAAGCTCTGCTAAAAGGATATGAACGCTACCGACGTACTCAACGTCTAGATGGAATTCATTTCACAGATGATTACTTTGACAACTTTGAAGTAGAGTTAGATGTAGAAGAAGAAGGATTTCGAGTATTGGCCACTAAAACCATTGTTGAAGAAGTAACCAATCCAGACCACCACATAGCTCTGGAAGAAGTTAAAAAGGTGGCTCAAGAAGCCCAGTTAAATGATGCCGTATTCTTAGACGTCACACCAGAACAAAATGAATTTGGTCGTATGGCTGCTATCCAGACCAAACAAGTATTAGCTCAAAAACTACGGGACCAGCAGCGCAAGATGATTCAAGAAGAATTTCAAGATTTAGAAGGCGAAGTTCTTCAAGCCAAAGTCCTAAGATTTGAAAGACAATCAATTATCTTATCTGCAAGTAGTGGTTTTGGTAGACCAGAAGTAGAAGCTGAACTACCTAAGCGAGAACAATTACCCAACGATAACTATCGTGCTAATGCCACATTCAAAGTTTATCTCAAGCGAGTATGTGAAGGTTCAACTCGTGGGCCTCAGTTACTTGTATCCAGAGCAGATGCTGGTTTAGTGGTTTATTTATTTGCAAACGAAGTCCCAGAAATTGAAGATGAGATAGTAAGAATTGTAGCAGTAGCCAGGGAAGCAAATCCGCCATCCCGATATGTTGGCCCTCGGACTAAAATAGCAGTTGATACTCTAGAAAGAGATGTAGATCCTGTCGGAGCCTGTATTGGTGCCAGGGGGTCGAGAATTCAGGTAGTTGTGAATGAACTGAGGGGAGAAAAAATAGATGTGATTCGCTGGTCTCCAGATCCTGCAACTTATATTTCCAATTCCCTTAGTCCAGCTAGAGTAGACGAAGTTCGTTTAATAGATCCAGAGGAAAGAAGAGCACATATTCTGGTATCTGAGGATCAACTTAGTTTGGCTATAGGTAAGGAAGGACAAAATGTGCGTCTGGCCGCTCGCCTCACTGGCTGGAAAATTGATATTAAGGACACTGATAAATACGATCATGCTGAAGAAGATAGCAAAATTGCAGTTGAAGTTTCTCATCGGCAAGCATTAGCTGAACAAGAAGAAGCTGAACAAGCATTAGCTGAACAAGAAGAAGCTGAACAAGAAGAAAATTATGCTGAGGAATTAGAGTTACAAAATACAGATTTTGACGATCCAGATAATTATTCTGAAGTTGATGAAACTGAATATCCTGTGGAATTAACTTAAATATTAAAGATTGTCATTTCAGAGATAGAGTTAATTACTTACCTAAATAACATGGGAGCATGAAAGCCATCGTCTTTTAAGCGATGGATGAAAGGCGAGGAGTCGGATTTTCATCCGATGTATTTTATTTGACCTGTCGGCGATAGCTTGAGCTACTCTGTAATAGGCTAGTAGTTAACGTTTGCGGTAGCATGACCGTAGGAAAGTTATGCGAAGCGCAAAATGACCACTTTTTATTCCCTTTAAAGGGGATAATTTTGACCTAATCTTTTGCTCGTTTTTAAGTTAAAATATTAGGGAAAATATCTATAAATAGATTACTTAATATTTACCAATTTATTCTGAAAAAATCAAAAATAATTGAGTAAAGTTTTAATCAAACAAAAAGTTAAAATGAAGCCAAATTACCGTCGGTGTGTTAGTTGTAAAAAACTTGCTCCTAAAGAAGATTTTTTGCGAATTGTTCGTCTTAAAAAATCTTCTACCATTAGATTAGATCGAGGAGAAGGACGTTCAGCTTACATTTGTCCAGAAATAGAATGTTTGCAAATTGCTCGTAAAAAAAATAAATTAGGCCGTTCACTTAAAACTTATGTATCACCAGAAATATATCAAGAATTGTGGCAAAGATTGAAAAAATCTTCATCAAAAAATACAAAAGATGATGACTGAAAAAACTTCAAAAAACTGTTATAAAGTACAATAAAATAATATTTACATTATTCACAAATGAACTCGAAATTACTAAATAAATCCAAGACCACAATTAATTTTATCTATCTTCTCTAGCAGTTAGATATTTCATATATATAATTAGGGCTTACCGATCTAATCTAAAAGTATTTACAGATAAAGGTTTTAGCCTTTTTGGAGCCTTTAAAAAGTGCCTGGTATCACGTCTAAAAACCTCAAAAAGGAGCGTATTTTAGGCTCATAGTTGGGCATAAAAATCATTATTACAATTCTTACTCCTACCTCCTCGCTCGTACCCATTTCTCCCCTCCCCTCCTGGGAGGGGCTAGGGTGGGTTGGGAGGGGCGAGGGGTGGGTTGTCTCCTGTCTACCACCCTCACCCATAAAACTTTTTCAGCAAACCCTAATTAATATAGACCTATAAATTACTGAGCTGTAGTGCATTTTAATTTTAGATAGCTGAAACCCTTTTGACATCCTCTCCGGCCTGAAGGCGCGGAGATTCCTACTGAACCATAGCTCTTCGGTGGGTTGACGTTTCACTGGCTGCTGCTAGCTTGACGTTAGTCTTATGCTTGCCTCCACGTCCGTTTAATGTCTCGGACTGCCCGCCCGCGACTAATATATTTATTGCTGCATTCTCGTCTAAGAACGTGTTTGCTGCCACAGTTTAGACACTCCCATTCTCGCACCTTCAGGTCTAGCTTGCCACCTTTAAAGCCACAATTTGAGCAAATTTGAGAGGTAGGCTCCCAACGATTAATTACTCTAAAATCGCGACCATATTTTTCTGCTTTTCCTTCTAAAAAAGTCCTGAATGTTCTCCAGCCTAAATCTGATATGGCTCTAGATAATTTACGGTTTTTCACCATACCAGAAACGTTTAAATCTTCTAAAACAACTGTTTGGTTTTCACGAATTATTTTAGTAGATAATTTATGTAGAAAATCTGTCAAGCGTATCTTTCAGCTTGGCATGGAACTTAGCAACTCTAACCCGTGCTTTTTCATACCTTTTAGAGTCTTTAGTTTTTTTAGATAATGACAAACTTTACCTTTCTTAATTTCTTAATTCGTTTCTTCAGTGGCTTAGGAGCATTAACCTTCGTACCATCACTAAATGTAGCAAAGGTAGAAATGCCTAAATCTATACCTACTGAATTATCAGTTTGAGCTAAGATTTCTGGTTGTATTTCTACTACAAAACTCAAGAAATATCTATGAGCTGAATCTTTGATTACTGTTACTGATGATGGAGCAGCAGGCAACTTTCTTGACCAGACTATTTTCAGCTTTCCAATCTTGGCGCTTCTAAACTTTGTGTTGACCAATTTTAAACCCTCCCTTTGTAAACCTAGCAGTTTGCTTTGACTTTCTAATGCATGAATTTAGGAGGTTTTACAGGTCTACCTTTCTGTTGACCTTTAGTTGATTTGAAAAAATTTTGATAAGCCTGATTTAAATCATTTAAAGATTGCTGCAATGGTATCGCAGAAACTTCTGATAACCATTCTCTGTCTTCAGTGTTTTTTGATTGAGTGATAAACTGTTTTTGTAGTTGAGATAAGTAAGGTTTCTTTTCTCCCGATCTATACTTTTGTTGACAACAAGCCAGGCTATCATTCCAAACCACACGGACCGAACCAAATAGCTTTGCGCTCTCGGTATTTTTGTCCCGGTGTGGGATAGATACGATACTTAAATCTAGCTTTCATAATTTGACTCTTAAACTAAATACATGATAACATATTTCTTGAAATAAAATCAACTACTAAAAAGTCGCCCTAGAAGGGCGAGGCTTTAAACCCAATTTTCTGGTAAAACAGTATGCCAGTTTTCAAATTAAATGAAAAGCCTAAGGCAGCATTCAGACTACATAAAAATTATAAATCCTGCTAGAATAGATATTCCGAGGACAATAAATGTCTTAGGAAACTTAAATTCTGATTGAATTCAATATATCTATAAAGTTAAACCCTTGACTGAAGTACCATAAAGATTATATGTATAAAAAATAACAAACTTAAACAGGAGGAATAAATACAATTGCCAGAAACTTAAACTTAATATATATAATTTTCAACCCATACCATAAAGATCGAGTCTAGTTAATAAATGGAGCAACTATACTTTCAGGCAACTACTCTGAAATATTCATTTCTCCAATCTAAATAATCATGAGTTTTAACTAAAATATAAACTTAATCGAGATATTAGCTAAACAGTTCATAAACTCAAAGCAGTAAAAAATAAA
The DNA here is from genome assembly GCF_014132355.1 of Okeania sp. KiyG1. Lineage (GTDB taxonomy): Bacteria > Cyanobacteriota > Cyanobacteriia > Cyanobacteriales > Microcoleaceae > Okeania. Next base: position 36,209 of record NZ_BLZO01000053.1, on the reverse strand, counting down.
AAAAAAGCATTTAATGTAGCTAAACTGAGCCTAAAGCTAGTATGATTGTAGTGTAGTCATTAAATAAACATTATGACAATGTAAAACTATAGACTTGTAAAGAGAGGGTAGAGTGGATGAACAACGGAAAAGTAAGAATTTACGAATTATCAAAGGAATTGAATTTGGATAACAAAGATATATTAGCAGTTTGTGAACAACTCAACATATCTGTGAAGAGTCACAGTAGTACTATTACAGAAGCAGAAGCAGAACTAATCCGCAAAAAAGCAGAAAGCTTACCCCACTCTCCCAGTAGGTCTTCTGTTCCAGAAAAAAGCAACTCTCAAAATCAAGAGTCAACTTCTAATCATAACGAGGGTAAGAAACAGCAGATATTAGAAATACGCAAACCAAAACCAAAACCATTAGAAGAAAGATCTAAATCCAAACTAAAAAATCAAAACCAAACCCAGAATAATAAAGTTCAGTTAGTGGCAACTCCTCCAAAACCTCCAGCACCAGAAACATTAGACCGGCAAACTAAGCCGAACGCTAAACCTAGGCCCAACCTGCCCCTCAAACAAGAGGGAGAAAAAGGTAAATCTGTATCAGAAGTAGATAAAAAATCTACAGATATAGGTGTGAACGTATCATTAAAAAATACAGTCGAAACGGAAGTCCCCCAATTAGTAGCACCACCTGTAAGACCAGCACCTCCTAGCACAAATCGAAATCTACAAAGTCCCCCCACAACAAAGCCTAATCAAAAAAATAAGAAAACAAAGCAGGAAGCTAAAAAAAGAAAAGATAGAGAAGAAAAACCTACTCAAAAGCCTGCAATTGTTAATAAAAAAGAAAACAAAGAGACTGCTCAAACAAAAAGTATAAAACCAGTTGTTCCAGTTAATGAAACTTCAAGTCAGTCAAAGCAAAAACGAGATAGACCTACAGTTAAAGCAAAGCCAGTTCAAGAACTACAAAAACCTCAGCTAGCACCAAAACCAAAACTAAAAACATCATTTGATTCTTCTGTAAAAGATACAGATATTGACTTAGATATAACAGAACAAAAAGAACCAGAAGAAAAAATAGTAGAAGAATTAGATTATAATGAGCTAGAAAAACCAAGACGAAAAATAACATCTCCAACTAAGCCTTCATCATCGAAATTAAAGAAAGGTCCAACTTGGGAAGAAGAAGAAGATCCAAGCGAAATTGCTCAGAAAAATACTAAAGCTAGTGCAAAAGCTAAACGTCTTCGTCCAAAACCACTCCTAGAAGAAGAAGATGAAGATTTAGAAGAAATTTTAAGTAAGCCAGAACCAGTAACAATGAGCTTATCTTTAGCTCGTCCACCAAAACCAAATAGTAGTTCTGGCAAAACTAAATCCAATTCTGGTAATAGCACTCCCAGCATCAAAAAGAAACCTAGTGTATCACAGCAAACTGTCAAGTCTGAAATTGCTGAACAAAATAAATCTGTTGAAGCTCAACCTGTAGAAAAGCTAGTAATTAATTCAAGCATGACAGTTCAAGAATTAGCAAAAGCTTTGGCAGTATCAGAAACAGAGATTATTAAAAGACTGTTTATGAAAGGCATAGCAGTCAACATTACAGAAAGCTTAGATATTGCCACCATAGAAATGGTAGCAGAAGAAGAGGGAATTCCTGTAGAAGCCCTAGAAGAAGAATCAGCAGCGAAGAAAACCACTGAGATGCTAGAAGATGCCGATCTAGAAAAGCTGGAACGTCGTCCTCCAGTAGTAACAATTATGGGGCACGTCGATCATGGAAAAACCAGTCTTCTAGATTCAATCCGTGCAACTAAAGTAGCAGCAGGGGAAGCGGGCGGTATTACTCAACATATTGGGGCCTATCATGTTGATGTTGAACATGAAGGTCAGATGCAACAAGTAGTATTCTTAGATACTCCTGGTCACGAAGCTTTCACTGCAATGCGAGCAAGAGGAACAAGAGTTACAGATGTCGCAGTGCTAGTTGTGGCAGCAGATGATGGTGTACAACCACAAACTATAGAAGCTATCAGCCATGCGAAAGCTGCGGGAGTACCACTTATAGTAGCAATTAACAAAGTCGATAAAGAAGAAGCAAACCCAGACCGTGTTAAGCAAGAATTGATGGAACATGGCTTAGTTCCTGAAGAATGGGGTGGTGACGCTATTATGGTTCCAGTTAGCGCGATAAAGAAACAGAATCTGGATAGCTTACTAGAAATGATTCTGTTAGTGTCAGAGGTAGAAGACTTACAAGCTAACCCAGAACGTCCGGCCAAAGGCACCATAATTGAAGCTCACTTAGATAAAGCTAGAGGACCAGTAGCTAGTTTGTTAGTACAAAATGGTACTTTGAAAGTGGGAGATATTGTCGTTGCTGGTTCTGTCTACGGAAAAGTGCGGGCAATGATTGATGACCGAGGCAACCGGGTGGAAAAAGCGAGTCCATCCTTTGCGGTAGAAGTTCTTGGTCTCAGAGATGTGCCTCAAGCTGGTGATGAGTTTGATGTGTTTGAATATGAAAAAGATGCTTCATCAATTGCTACAGACAGAGCAGATGCTAAAAGAGAATCCCGTATCATGCGTAGGACAACTCTTGGCGCTGTTTCAGCTCGTGCCCAAGCAGGAGACCTCAAAGAACTAAACTTGATACTAAAAGCAGATGTTCAAGGTTCTGTTGAGGCTATTGTTGCAGCTCTGCGACAACTACCTCAAAAAGAGGTGCAACTAAGGCTATTATTCTCTGGAGCTGGAGAAGTGACAGAAACAGATATTGACTTAGCAGCTGCTAGTGAAGCTGTGATTGTTGGCTTTAATACAACGATGGCATCAGGAGCACGTCAAGCAGCGGATGCGGCAGGAGTAGATGTGCGGGAATACAACGTCATATACAAACTCTTGGATGATATTCAAGGAGCAATGGAAGGTCTATTAGATCCTGAGCTAGTAGAGGAACCGTTAGGTGAAGTTGAAGTGCGTGCTGTGTTTACAATTAATCGTGGTGCTGTTGCAGGTTGTTATGTACTTTCTGGCAAAGTTATCCGTAACTGTAAGGTAAGAGTACGTCGCAAAGGAGAAGTTATTCACCAAGGTGTACTGGACTCGCTAAGGCGTATTAAGGATGATGTAAAAGAAGTCAATGCAGGTTATGAATGTGGCATTAGCTTAGACAACTTTAGTGCTTGGGCTGAGGGTGATATAGTTGAAGGCTATCAAATGGTAACTAAGCGTCGGAAACTGTCCGTGTAAAATGCTGAGAGAGTGTTTGTCAGATAAATATTAGATGGCGTAGGGTGTGAAGTGTGTTATAGAGGACACTACTTCATACCATGGGGTGTGTGAGGTGTAATATCAAATCCGGTTGAATACTTATTATATAGTTGAGAGTAGGGGACCCACCCCTAGCCCCTCCCCGACCGTGGAGGGGAAGAGGGGACTGGGGGAGTGGGAGAGATTAGATAGACATCTCCAATAATAAAAAATCTATGATCGTATTATCGTAACAGAAATTATCAATTATTTCCCCCTCCATACCTACTCCCTATCCGTGGAAGAGATGTCTAATATTGGAGTAATTTAAGAAATTATAAACAGATATTATATAGCCGGATTCTATGTGCAACCCCACCGGATTTGATATAAAACCTTTCGCAAAGTGGAAGTGAGTTCTATTGTAATTCCAGAAATGATTATTGTGCTGTCATACACCCTACTTAATCTTTCGTTTACCTGAATGCAGCAACTCAAATTTTTAGCAGGTTTAGTTATATCAAGCCACATTAATTAAATTGTATATAGGGAATTTGTATGCAATATTCCTATGTCTGAAGAAAAGCAATTTTTGTTACAGTTTTTTAAATGAGATATGCTACTTATTAACAAATAATTTGAGAAATAGGTAGGCATTAAAACTGTCTATCTTAAATGTTTGAATAAATTCAAAGATGATATCTAAAAGTCAAGATTTGATGACATATATAGTCCTGTACTAATACCTGGTTTGTGGATAGTGAGCTATCTTTAAATAAGTAGAAGCTAAAAATCTCAGCAACTTTATCACTAACTTAGGTAAGTATTATGAATAAATTTAATGTCACCTCTTGGAATAATAATTCAGCTAAAGTAATTACAAAAAATGAATCAGAATCTAGAATGTGGGATGGTTTGAAGCAAGCGATCGCTGTAAGTTCAGGTTTTCAGAGATGGCAATTAGAGCGTAAGATTAATGAAGGCCAGCAGCAAAATCTATCCTTGGATCGACAAGTTAGTATTTATTTACGGGAAACTCTAGAAACACTAGCTTATTAACAACAGTAGTCTATATTACAAATTTTCTTGTTCGTTTTTTATCTCAACGTTGGTTGAAGACCCGCGCTCTCCCGAAGGGGAGCGTCGGGATGAAAACCAATCAATTTTGCGGTTTCGTTAATAGTGTGTTAGACTTAGAAATATGGCTGCTGGGCTAGCAGTTTCAGTCTGTGGAGCGCGCCTTTAGACCGAAAAGAGGCTCGACCTTGGAGGCTGGTGCATTGAAGCAGAAAGACCTAATAGCGCGATGGTTAGGAATCCCGCGCTGTCACGCAAGTGCAGCGTCGGGAGGATGTCAAAGGCAGGAAATATACAGTAAGATTCAACTGCATCTTAGAAATACCATCACAAAAAGTTTTCTAATTCTATAGCAGTCGCAGAAAAGGGCGCGGACTACTTCAGAAGCTTCAGGACTTACACAAAATACGAAATTATATACACACCATTTGTAGGGGTTAACGGCTGTTAACCCATAGTATCTGTCATAATTATGCGTAATTCCTGAGCTTAAAACTTAGACAATGTAAGATTTTTCCTTCTGCTTTCTGCCTTCTGCCATAATTCTGATAACAACTCAAATTACAAAACGCCTGGTCCTAATATATTTAGAGCCAGGCGTTTTGCTTTTAAAAAAAGTTTTTTATATTTAGGGCCTTTATATTAGCTAACCCCACTTAGATATTTAAGGTCTTTATTTTTAGCTGACCTCAATTTATATTCATTTACTATTTGACAACAACTTTACAGGGATCGACGATTTCGTAATATTTTCTTTATTTTTGTGTATTTTTATGGCCAAATATATATCCTTATGACAAAATTTAAACTTTTGTTACTTAGACGAAGAGGATCGATTATGGCGCTCCGCGCTCCGCGCAAGTCAAAAGTCAAAAGTCAAAAGTTAAAAGTTAAAAGTTAAAAGTTAAAAGTTAAAAGTTAAAAATCAAAAGTTAAAAGTTAAAAGTTAAAAGTTAAAAGTAATCTTTGACGATCATAAATGTCAGCGCCCTTTGTTTTGACTGCTATACTTAGGGCTTGCTGAATAAAGCTAAAAGTCAGGATAGCTTACAGTAATGGAGCTTTTTATATTCAATTTATCTCCTTAAGTTATTGGCTAGTTTTGCCTCAAAATACTGAAATTTTCTGCTGAAATTCAAGAAAATTTCTTCACATAAAATTGCCGAAACCATTGCCTGTTCCCCACAAATCGACCCGTCCCCGCGTCTGGTCCGTCTCCGTGTCCTACCCCCACCAACCAATTTTTTCACCCGTACCCTACTTACTGGCCTGTTGCTCCCAACGAAATAGGACAATCATCAGGACTACAATTCCGACTTGTAAAGCAAAATTAGGGAAAGCAGAAGCAATATTTTGGCCAGCAATAATTTTTGCCAAAAAAATAAAAGCTCCGATGAAACCAGAAGCTCCGAAAGCTACATATATAAATTGCCGTAGTCCTCGATAAGGTGTATCCAGTTCACTTTTGAGGCGAGCATATTTTTCTGGGCTAAGTTTAGTTTGAGAGGAATTATTATTTGAGTTTGGAGTTGACATAGTGTTTTAGATACAAACTTGAAGAAGTGAGTAGGTTGGTATTAGAAATTATAGTGACGATCGGGCAGGAGGCGAAAAAGAAGCAGTTTTTGGGCGTTGGATATTTGCGGGATTAAAGATAAAGGGGTGTGGAGAGTGTCAAGGGCGTTACATAGAGTGCCCATTGGAATTATTGTCCATAAATTATTAATTATTAATTATTAATTATTAATTGTTGAATTACCTTTGTAGCAACAACAATATTGTCTGAAATAAACCAACCACAACACCTAAAACACCACCCAAATTAACAATAGCTTGCAACTCATTTTTAACAATTACATTAACAGCAACTTCCAAATCTTCAGGAGAAGTACCCTTAACACGGTCAATAATTACTTGGTCAATATTTAAAATTGGAATTGCTTGAGCCACAATATTTTCTAAATCCCGCTCTAAATAACGTTCTAAAACCAAAGCTAATTCTTGACTCACTAACTCTAGAGAACTATTCATTATTGATGAAGCTTGTAAACGATTAATAATTAAATCGGCAATATGCTCCCAATCTATAGATAAACTTAAACCTTGAATTAAATCAGCACCACGCTCTCGCAAATATAAACGTACACTATCGCCCATAGTATTTCTTAACTGGCGTACCGTAGAAACAGGTAAATTTTGCATCGAGAGATTTTGTAACCATTCCTGAATTCTTTCTCTCACACCTAATGCTCTGATTAATTCTTTTAAGCGTTGATTAGTTAATTCTCTCTCATCTAAACAAAAAGTTCTTAATCTAACTAAAGTATTACGCAGCCCGAACAAATTAGCTACTACCCAATAAGTACCACTAGCTTTTTCGCGAAAGCCTTCATCAATAATTGAAATATTTTGATCTGTGAGAAAATCAATTAAGGTCTGTCTTAATACATCTGGTGGTAGTACAGCTTTAAGCAACCAATCTGATAGTTGAATTGCCTGCATTTCTGTTAGCTGAAACTCTAGTAATACTTGGTCAAAAATTTGGTTGAGTTGAGGTTCCAAAAAGTCTTCTCTTTTCGCCCAAACTTTGAGCAATCTTGGCAAAGATTGACCTAATAAATCCCGTAAAATATTTGCTAGAATTTTAGCAGTTTTCTTACTTGTATCGATTTTAAATTGTTCTAAAGACATTTGTAGCAGCCAGAGAATAGCTGCCTCCATTCGCTCCGTTTGTAACAAACGACGTGCTAAATTCTGCAACTCTGAAGGAGTTAACAAAGAACCCATTATCGTATCAGCAACTCGCTTTGCTAAACGTTCTTGGTTAGCAGGAATTAAGCCAGGAGTAAAGGGTAGCTTTTGCCCAAAAGCATAGTAAGGACGATAAGGGCGAAATAGCATTTTAATAGCTATATCATTAGTGAAATAGCCAATAATTCCACCTGCAATTGGTGGTACAAAATAAAGCCAGATATTAGACAACTTTAATTATTTCAGACTATCTACTTTGAAAAAAACTAATATAGCAATGTGCGCTGGCATATTTACAAATTTCAGGAGGTGTCCAATAGCTAAAAGTTTTATATTATCAGCTTTTTATCCCCCCTACTGCCTATTGCCTATTGCCAGATGAGCTGCGCGCAGCGCTATAACAATTATAAAATTATCAGAGAGTGTTTGTAAAATAAGTACTTAGACCGCGTAGTGGCGTGACACGTCGAAAATGTTGCATCGGGTAGGGGCGGGTTACACGCTATTCTTAATTGCTCAACATTAAATTTAGATCAACCCGCCCAATACCCCTGTGTCAGTCCAGTAGAGGGTGTTAGTTTTACATGACGTATCCCACAGCAAACATTTGTGACTGTAAAACAGACCATTATTCCAGAAATGGTAAACGTAGCGTCACACACCCTTTAAGCTTAAAAAAATTATTTTGTAATTACTAATATTCCCATCATACCCCCAGCAATAGGGTAATGTTTGGCATTGACAAATCCTACTTGATATGCTAAAGCTACTTGTTCTTGTCCAGTGGGAAATTTAGTCAGACTTGGACTAATATAAGCGTATTCCTGGGTTAGATCCAAATTACGAGCCACAGGAACTACAACTGTATCTAGATACCACTGTTGAAAACTTCTTGCTAAAGAAGCACTCGGACGGTGCATATCCAGAATCGCTGCCTGAGAATTAGGTTTAAGGACCCGATATAACTCTTGTAAACAACGAGGAATATCTAGGACATTACGCAAACCATATCCCATTGTAGCACAATCGAAATAATTATCTGCAAAGGGTAAATTCAAAGCATCTGCTTCTACCCAATTAATAGGACTAATTTGACCACATAAAGGCGATCTGCGGTTACGAGCGATCGCCAATTGTTGTACAGAAAAATCTACTCCATACACTAGACCTTTACTACCCGCACATTTGGCCAACATCCACGCCAAATCTCCACTACCACAACATAAATCTAAGCAAGTATCTCCATCATTAGCTTCACTCCACATGACAGCCATTTGCTTCCAGATTTTATGTAGTCCCAGACTTAGTGCATCATTAAGTTGGTCATAAACTGGGGCTATTCTATTAAATATGGCCTGAACCTCTGTGGAGTTATCAATCATAAGTAGCAGTTTTCATTTTGATAGTAAGTTTATAGAGACTTTTGCTGATTGCAGGAGGCAGCTATGTTAAGTGCAAAAGTTATCAAAATAATTGGGTTGCTCACGCATCCCCGTTACAAAAAAACTTCTGACTTCATTAAAGTATGCCTGAAGCTATGCAAAACTATTTAAAGTCAATGCCAGTAGTTGAGTACAGATATTAATTGTATCAAGTTCTTCTGGACGTATTTTACTCGGTTGCTGCCATTGTAAGGATATCAAGGCCATAAGTTTTTGCCGATAGGAAATTGGCATGACAATATGAGTATTTATTCCTAAAGTTTGATAATTTGCCATACTAGAAAGCTCCTTATCTGCTGATACATCTAGAGCTGCTTGTAATTTTTGAGAGGCGATCGCTTCAATTGCCAGAGGATCGTCAGCTAACCAATTGTCCACCTTACCCAAACTACTACTAACTCCTTCAATTGAAGTTTGAGCATTATCCTCAATCAATTGCAAAATACATACATCACAAGAAAAAGCCTTTCTGTAGACAGACGCAATTTCCTCTAGAGCTTGCTCTATTCTCTCAGAATTTTGAGAGATATTAACCACATTGTTCAACAATTCCAATTGAGTTTGAGCTTTCAGCAATTCTTCAGTACGATGATTCAAAAGTTCATAAGTATTTGCTGCTTTTTGTACAACTCTTTTTAGTTCATTAGGGTCCCAAGGCTTAGTAATATACTTATGTACTTGTCCAGAATTAATCGCTTCCACCAAATCTTCAATATCAGTAAATCCTGTCAGAATAATTCTGATAGTATTAGGAAACTGGGGCAATGTTTTACTTAAAAATTCTGTACCCTTCATTTCTGGCATTCGTTGATCGGAGATAATGACAGCCACCTCTCCTTCCGATGCCAAAATTTCCAAAGCCTCAATCCCACTTTCAGCTTTTAGTACGCTAAAATCTCGTCTAAAGGTGCGGTAGAGCAAGTCCAGGTTATCTGGTTCATCATCTACCACTAGCATTTTAGGCTTTTTTCTTCTAGTTAAGCTCATCAGTTGGCTTTTTATGCTATCTAACTGTTGAGGAATTGCTTCCATTCAAACAAACCTCTGCAATTGTAACCCCGAAATAACATAATACTAATTTAATTTTCGACATCTTCCCCACACTTTCAAAAATTAATTTATGGCAACAATACCTTAAACTCAAAGCTGATTTGATTGGATGCTTAAGAATTTCCTTTTAATTTTACCGAAAAATTGTGGTATGAAGCCTCCCCTTTTAAGGGGATAAAAGCGGTCGTAGCGGAGCTTCCGTAGGGTGGGATGGCTCGAAACCTGCGCCATATCCAATCGACCAAGAGAAGAAAAAATTTCATGATTAGTCAATGCTATCCGTTTTAAAGGAGAGGCAATTCTAAATTCTAAATTCTAAATTCTAAATTCTAAATTCTTGAATATCTTATCCAGTCTTAACTATATCAGATACATGAAAAGCCCAAGTCCCATCAGCCAGCATTAACAAGCAATTTGTTTAATGTTCACCAAGTGATAATATTAACAGATTGTGGCGCTGTTTTGCGATCGGGCATTTATCTATCAAATACTACTTGACCTAAATAACACAGGAGCATGAAAGCCATCGTCTTTTAAGCGATGGATCAAAGGCGAGGAGTCGGATTTTAATCCGAAGTATTTTATTTGACCGAAAAGCCACGTTGAAGGCCCCCGTGTTTGAACCGAGGGGATGAAAACAAGGTAGTCGTTTGGACTAGACAACTAAAGTTTTCCTCTGTTACTATGATCGACAATAAGTTTTCGTTCCACCCGTTTCAAATGTACTCTTGTCAGCAAGTTTTAGTTGCTCAAAATTCTGAATTAATTGCTATCTTAACATTCTTATGTGAACAGTTTCACAAGCTCACTAACATGGGAATATATTATGCCAGACAACTATATTTTAAGTCTCAAAAAGGCATTGGCAAGTATGACGCAAGAATTGGTATACAAAAAGAACAATCACTATAAAGTTCTACATCTCTCTTGCAGCACAACAAATCTTGAGAACTGTAGGGGAATCATTTAGGTCTTCAGGATGGTCTTATTATTGCCTATAGTTCAGGAAAAATATCAGACAGACCAAGGATTCCTAACTATAGAAAAAAAGGGGGAATGGCTACAGTTAGTTATCCCAAGCAAGCATTAAAACTTAAAGATAATCAAATCAGAGTACCATTAGGGAATACCTGTAAACGCTGGTTTGGAGTAGATAGCTTTTTAATTCCCATACCTAGTAATCTAGCATTTTATAATCTCAAAGAACTGAGAATATTACCGAGAAATAGATGCTTTACCCAAGAATTTGTCTATAAAAAAGAAGTAGTAGTTAAACCTCTATTAAATCAAGATGATGTATTAGGAATTGACCATGGTTTAAATAACTGGTTGACCTGTGTATCTAATGTAGGTACTAGCGCGGATAGTAGATGGTAAACACCCACCCCTTTAGTTCCCATCCCGGGAGGATAGGGGTGGGTTGGTACAACAAACAGATATCAACTATTAAGGAAAATCAACCGACTGGATTTTGGTCAAATAAACTAGCTGCCATTACTGAAAAGCATAACCGCCAAATGCGATTTGGGTATAAATAAAGCAGCCAGAATAGTAATTAATCATTGTTTAAAAAATCAGCTCGGTACAATTGTTTTTAGTTGGAATAAAGGTCATAAAAATGAAATAGAATTAGGTCATAAAAGTAATTCATAATTTGTACCAATTCCCACAGCTAGACTGAAAGAAAGAATATCTCAGTTGTGTGATGAATATGGAATAATATTGATAGAAACCGAAGAAAGTTATACTTGTAGGGGCGAATGGCATTCGCCCCTTCGTTTTTAGATAGTGACGATCTGCCTATTTATGGTGAGAAACCCAATGATTGGAAACCTAAGTCTTTCAGACAAGCTTTCCTACGGAATGCTACGCAAACGCTTTTCATGTCGCGCAGCGAAACAGGAAAAAGAACAAAGCGTGGTTTGTATAGAACAGGTAATAATTGGTGTGTGAATGCAGACTGTAATGGGGCTGCAAATATAATTGCAAAAGTAAGCCACAAAGCTGTAGGGGCGAACGGCCGTTCGCCCCTACTTAAGCCAACTGTGTAGGGGCACCGCGGAAATTGTCCCCAAAGAGTATATCTTTGGTCAGCTAAGAAGAAACGTAGCAACACGGATTTATCCTGTTGCGTAGTATCTGCGCTTGTTTCCCCGTGACTTGAGTCCCGGGAGTAGTCAATACGTTATTATCTAACAACCGTCTATCTTTAATTGTCAGTATTCAACCGAAACCTTAGGCATTTGGAGAAAAAGATATAGACTTTTTGTAAAAGTAGGGCACAGGGAACACCTAATATGGAAAAAGACAATAAATTTTAAGGAAAAAGGTATAGAAAATGATTTTGTGAACAAATTTTACAGTTCTAGTTTATGCTAAATAAAGGGCAAGTTTATTTTCTGGAGATGTCTCTTTTATAACCAGAAATTATTCCACTTTATTTATGGTGTTGTATGGATTTATGATGTTGTATGGAAGTAGCCACAACTTTTAGGACATTCTATCAGAATTCAAATTCAATAATGACAAGAGTTTTTCTTGTAAATTCTCACTACTGACTACTGACTACTGACTACTGACTACTGACTACTGCTATATCTCAGAAATAAATTAATTTATGGCCTTGTATCTCTAGCTGATATATTTTTAGGTAGCATGGTCAAAGGCTTATCCATTCATTTAAAGTAAAAAAAGTGCGCCCTCAACTATGATCGAAACACCAGAAAATTCCCCCAACTCTCAAGAAAAATCAACAAACCCAGTAGAGATAGAAAACTTAATTGGTTTGCTACGTCGCAAAGAAAGTAATTGGGTAGAGTGGGGACAAGCTTGTGCAAAACTACAAAAAGCTGGATATACTTCTCAGCAAATATTTGAAGCAACAGGGTTTGAACCTGTACAGCAAAATCAGGTGATAGTGGGTTCTCAAGTATATACCAGTATTGTCAATGCCAAAACTGAAAAAAATGTGAACTCACAAAGTGAAACAGATTTTTTATCGCGCTTTGAGAGATCGGGTAGTGATATTCTTTACGAATTGAGAATTTTAACTCAAGAGCAAAGAGTTATAGCAACTAAGTTTATAGTTGAGCATAATCTTGATGTTGACGATGCTAAAGACTTAGCAAAGGCCATGAAGGAATTTGCTCGGATGAAAACTATACCAGAAGGATTTTCCGATCGCCCTGGAGATATAGTAGCCTATCAATGTTGGAAACTAGCTAGGCAGCAAAACGACTTACAACATCGGTCTCGTCTCATTGCCAAAGGTCTTAAATTAGCTGATTCTCAAGCGGCCAGAAAACAACTTGAACAATTACTGACTGATTTTACTATTGTTTCCCAGAGACCAGCACCCCGTTTGCCAATTTATCGAATGGAGTCAGAAGAAGAATTGCCCCGTGTTTTACCAGTGGTGGGAAAATTACCGCTGAATACGGAAGATTTAAAAGCTGTACCTATAGTTGAGGAGGTGGGGTCTCATGGAATAGTAAAATTTGCTGGTGGAACAGGTGCTTGGGTAGGGATACCTGGATGGCGAGTTGTTATGCAAGCAGAAGATCCTGTAGCAGTGATTGAAAATAGCGATCGCTTACCTACTCCAATACCAGGAGAAACTGAAGAAGTTTTGTTAATTATAGATAGGTCTCAACGTGAATGGCATGAGGATGGTTATTTTATATTAGACCAAGCTGGGAAGATAGAGATGCAGTGGTTTGATGAATTACCTAATACACCTTTGCTCGGACGGGTTTTGCTAGTATTAAGACCTAAAAAGATTTTCGATCAAGAATTTGTGAAAGACCTTTTGCAATTTGAGGAATAATAGTTCACTGAAAGGGAGCAGGGAGTGTGGGGAGTGTGAGGAGTGTTGGTACCCACCCCTAACCTCTCCCAGGAGGGGAATGTGGGGAGATGGAGGCAAATTTCTACCTTTTTCTCATATTATATTTCTCTAGCTCCTGACTCTGTCCTCCTTTGCCAAAAACTCGTACTGCGGGCTAATATTCCAAATGGTTTCTATAAGAGTAGAAAAAAGATTAAATATCGGGAATTTGATATTTTGAGGGCAAAAATAGCTGAAAAGCATACAGAACAAGGGAAATACATCAAAAGGCTAAAATAGCTAATATATCAGGACTTACGCAAAGACACTATGTATAGAGTCCAGTAACTATTGGACAATAGTTACAAGTACTATATATAGCGTATCTGCGTAAGTCCTATATATATAATTTATGGAGGCAAATTTCTACCTTTTTCTCATATTATATTTCTCTAGCTCCTGACTCTGTCCTCCTTTGCCAAAAACTCGTACTGCGGGCTAATATTCCAAATGGTTTCTATAAGAGTAGAAAAAAAGATTAAATATCGGGAATTTGATATTTTTGAGGGCAAAAATAGCTGAAAAGCATACAGAACAAGGGAAATACATCAAAAGGCTAAAATAGCTAATATATCAGGACTTACGCAAAGACACTATGTATAGAGTCCAGTAACTATTGGACAATAGTTACAAGTACTATATATAGCGTATCTGCGTAAGTCCTATATATATAATTTTTTGCTCCTGCTTGCTTATTTATCATTTCCCTTATGGGTTTAATAACCCACTGTCTACACGGTGTTCAAAATTGTTTGGGGTGAGAATCCATAAGCAATTTTCCCTTCTGCCTTCTGCCTTCTGCCTTCTGCCTTCTGCCTTCTGCCTTCTGCCTTCTTCAATTACAAATTATGAGCAAAACAAAAGATAAAAAGTTTACTCCTCCTCTGATGAATGTACCTTTGGTAGATTCGCCATTTTTTGAACAAATTTTTAGCCAGTTAACTTTAGACGAAGACACAAAAAAACTTGTCAAACAATTTGTCGAACAAGGATATGTAATCATAGACGACTTAGGCATAGAAAATATTGCAGAAACTACAGACAGAATAGTTAAAGACTTAACTCCCATATATGGAGACAAAGGCAAAGTAGAATCAGCTTGGATTTATCACGACCGAATTCAAGATGCTTGGACATTCAATCAAGATGTTAAAAAAATTGCCACTTCTCCCAAAATTCTTAACTTATTAAAAATACTTTATCAGCGAGAACCAATCCCATTTCAAACCCTAAATTTTAAGTTTGGTACTCAACAATCTACTCATAGTGACAGTATACATTTTAGTTCAATGCCAGCTAGATTTATGTGTGGAGTTTGGGTAGCTCTTGAAGATATAGATGCAAATAACGGTCCCCTACATTATTATCCTGGTAGTCATAAATTACCAATGTTTGATTTAAACGACTTAGGAATTACAGGTAGTTATCAAAATAAGCCTTATGATGTTTATCCTATATATGAAGAGTTTTTACAGTCATTAATTGAACATAATGGTTTAGAAAAAGTAGAACTTTATGTGAAGAAAGGGCAAGCTTTAATTTGGGCTGCAAATTTACTACATGGGGGTAGTCAAGTTTTAGATAAAAACCGCACTAGATATAGTCAAGTAACACATTATTATTTCTCTGATTGTATGTATTATATTCCTTTACTTTCAGACCCATTTTTACATAGAATTCATCTGAAAGAAGTGAGAAATATTATGACAGGAAAAGTCGTCGATCATATTTATAATGGAGAGAAAGTTGAAGTTAATCCCGAACAGTATGAAGTGGAAAGATTAAAATATCAACTGTTACAATTTCAGGAGGAGTTAGAAAAATTACGACCTATGGCAATGGAATCTTATGATGAACTGAGTGTATTAAAACCTCAACTTCAAACAGTTGAGTCAGAATTAGAAAAGTTACGCAGTCAGTTATATAATTGTCAAACAAAATTTCAATTATCAGAAGCTCAAAATCAGGTTATTGAGGCAGAATTAGAAAGATTGAGAACGAAGTTATATGGAATAATTAATAATTAACAATTAATAATTAATAATTACCTCTTCTTACAAATTCCAGTAGTGGACTGACACAGCTAAAACTGTGCATTAGTTTTTAACTTGAAAATTCTTACTTTTGACTTTTGACTGTCTTGAGTGCGTCTTACATTCTGAGGAAACCTCGCCAATTAGCACTCGATGAATGACTTTTGAATTGAATCTAATGCACCATTTTAGATGTGTCAGTCTACTACTAGATACTGCTGTACAATACCTATACAATTCCAGCAAAACTCGGTAAAACCTGGTAATGCAAGTCTTAGATGTTTGCTTCTTGCTTCAACCTGGGAGGCCGCCCTCTTCCAGTTCACAAGCGTAAATTCGGGCACAGCCTTCCCTATTTTCTTGATTAACTTCCCCATACTGAGATAACACCAGTGCAGCATTCAAGTCCCGGTCTATTCTTATTCCACAGTGAGGACAGTCAAAGGTGCGGTCTTTTAGCTTTAATTCTTGATTAATGTAACCACAACTATGACAAGTTTTGGATGACGGAAACCACTGGTCGGCTAGCACTACCGTCCCACCAGAGCTTACGATTTTGGTTGTCAATCGTTCTCTAAATTGATAAAATCCTTGGCGGGCTATAGACGCTGCCAACTTACCATTTTTCATCATCCCTTTAACATTTAAACTCTCTAAGCAGACATGCTTAATTTGAGTCACTAATTTTGTAGTAATTTTCTCTATGAAATCTCTACGCACATTAGCAATACGACCATGGTACTTCGCGAGTTTTTTGTAATATTTAATGGCATTTTTTGAAGGTGGTTTATCTTTACCTCCTAGTTGTTTATTCCGATTGCGCCATTGAAACTTAGCCAGCAATAATAGCTCAAGTTTTATAGAGTCTGGGAGGCTTACAACAACGTTATTCCCCTTTTCTTGGTTCGCTATACTTGCAAATTGTTTAACCCCAACATCTATACCAAAAGTTTCGTATTGTCGCTCATCTAATAGGGGATGAACTGGCAACTTCTCAGCTTCAATACCAAAACTAACAAACCATTTTTCCCCTGTTCTACTAATAGTAAAAGTCTGACTTGCTGTGGTATAAGGAATTGATTCCCATAATCGAAAAATCCCTAATGTTGGTATTTTAATTTTTTTACCAGGACTAATAGTTACTTTTCCATTACCGTCATAAACCGTAAAAGATTGTCGGTCTTTTTTCCTTTTCAACTTAGGATACTTACTGATTCCTTCTTTATACCGTTTAAATGCTTCACCTAGGTGTTGAAAAGCACTTTGGTAAATGCGAGAGGAATAATTGTTGATCCATGCATATTCTGGTTGCTTTTTCACATAGTTAGTAAAGACTTTTTTAGCTTCTAAAATGCGTAATGCGTAACTTAAGGTAACTTTCTGACCTCGTTTGTTAACTTTGGTCATGCCAGAAGTTCCATTAACCATATTGAGGCCATAGTTGTAAACGAAACGAGCATAACCAGCGCATTGAGCCATAAATGAACGCTCTTGGTTACTGAGTTTTAATTCGAGTTTTTTGGCGTACAATCAAATCACCTCCAAGCAGATTATCAATTATTTTTTTTGTCAAGTCAAAAAAATCCCCTTTTTTTTTCAGTTATTGCCGGAAATTGCCATAGATATTGATACTAGCAATCAGCTCCTTCCTCCTTGCTTCTTCTTCCCTCTTCCTTCTTCCTTTAAATATCAAAAAATAAGCACTACTATGAGAAAAATCACGAGGTTTTAAATAACCATTATTTATCATTTTTAGAATAACTTTTTCTTTACTTTCACCAACTGTTTCTAAATCAGTTAGACATTCAACTTCAGGATGAGGAGGTGCTTCATAAGGTAAGTCAATGCCAGTAAATTCTTTAATTCCTCCAGCTCTGGCAAGTTGATAAAGTCCTTTTTTGTCTCGTGCTTCGCATACTTCTAAAGGTGCATTAACATATACTTCCATAAAATTACCAATTCTTTTTCTAACCTCAGCTCGAACTTGATTATAAGGAGAAATAGCAGATACTAAAACAATCACACCATTACGAGTTAAAAGATGAGCTAAAAACCCAATTCTGCGGATATTTTCATCTCGGTCAACTTTACTAAAACCCAAACTTTTACCAAGGTCTTGACGAACAACAGTACTATCAAGAACTTCTACCGTATAACCAAGCGATCGCAACTCTTCTGCCACAGCTAAACTCAGAGTAGTTTTACCAGCACAACTTAAACCAGTAAACCACACTGTTACACCATTTTGATTGATTTTTTCCATTCACAACATCCTTTCAACAATTAATAATTAATAATTAATAATTAATAATAACAATTACCTCTCCTGGAAAAAAGATGATTGACGCGGTAGGGAAAATTTTTTCTTTTTTCTCCTTTAAAGGAAAGGCTTTAAACCTTAATTATTGGCTAAAAAACAAAATTTAAATCCCGAATAAAAATAGGAATTTTAGGAATTTAAAGTTTCATTGTTTTCTTGACTTAGATATTTCTACTATGATACTATAACTGTTTAACTTGCTAAAAGTCAAACATAGTGTAAAATGTAACTGCTCATTTAGTTATAAGTTATAGAAGCTATATTAAAACAGTAAAAATTATCCTTTCTGTGGCGGGTTTAATATCCCACCGTCAAGGGGGGTGCCTAAAATTGTTTGGGGTTTGTAGACACGGAGTGGCGTGTCGAAGACTATCCATAAACAATTTTTCCTTCTGCCTTCTGCCTTCTAATACCATTTCTCAAAAAAAATTCTACATTTTATTGAGTAGGGGACCCACCCCTAACCCCTCCCAGGAGGGGAAGTAGGGGAGTGGGGGAGTAGGGGAGAAGTAAAAATAATAATAATTAATATTAAATTGACTCAAATTAGCAAAAAATCTTAGGATAGTTTAATTACTTAATAACTGAAGTGTTACCTAAGTATAGAATTACTGTTGGTAATTGGTATAAATTCTTCAATTTAAATTCCTCATATCATCGCCTATTTAATCTCCACAACTTAACTCATATAAATGGAAAATATTAGACATCTTCGTAGTTGGTTACGCATATCTCGTCAACCTCAGTATCGTTGGGCTTGGTTTGTAGCTGCAGCACTGATCTATGTAAGTATTCTCCTGTTTCCAATAGCAGGAATAGAACAAGAGGCAAAAGGAGCATTAGCAGTATTTGGAGTAACAGCTTTCCTGTGGGCAACGAATACCTTACCAGTAGCAGTCACAGGTTTAATGGTCTTATTTTTAATCCCCCTCAGTGGCAGTATGTCTGCCACAGAAACTTATGCTTATTTCGGCAACAAAGCAGTATTTTTCGTATTAGGAGCATTTATTTTAGCCAGTCCTATTCAACGTTCGGGACTGAGTACCCGTCTAGCACTAACAGTAGTTTCCCGTTTTGGCAATACCCAGAATACTTTAATTGCCTCTATTTTAATTCTTTCCGCCGTAATGTCTTTTGTGATTAGTTCCTACGCTGTGACGGCAATGTTATTTCCAGTAGTGATAGAAGTTATACAAGCAGCAGGAGCTAAACCCGGTGGACGTTTTGGACTAGCAGCATTCTTAGCTTTAGGGTGGGGTTGCGGTATTGGTGGTATTGCAACTTTACTTGGAGGTGCCAGAGCGCCACTAGCATTAGGAGTTCTTCGCAGCACCACTAATGGAGAATACGATGTCAGTTTTGTGGAATGGTTTATTTGGTCTATTCCTTTGGTCGTATTACTGTTGACAGTGGCTTATGTAATCTTACTTCAAATAGGAAAAGGTACAGTTGTGTCTTTACCAAACGCTCTAAAATTTCTCAAAATTAGGTCAAAAAGTCTGGGAGGAATTTCACCAAGAGAAATTGGTACATTAGTATTAGTGACAGGGATAGTTTTATTGTGGATTTTTCGAGGAACAGTTTGGGGACTAGATACAATAGCTTTCTTTGGGGTGATGTGTAGCTTCATTTTTGGGTTGGCAAGTTGGCAAGAAGTAGAAGAAGATGTTAACTGGGGTATTTTTTTGATGTATGGTAGTGCTATTGCTCTAAGTGCAGTGTTAAGAGATACGGGGGCAGCACTAGCATTAGCAGAAAGCTTATTGGGATCGTGGATTAATTCTGGTTTAATTTGTTTTATAGCAATGGTTTTGATTATTACTATCTTGACAGAAGGAATGAGTAATGCTGCTGCTGTGGCAGTTTTGATGCCAGTTGGACTTGCTTTAGCAGCTAAATATGGCATAGACCCTAGAGCAATGACATTGGGTATTACTCTGCCATCAGGTCTGGCTTTTCTTTTGCCAGTAAGTACCCCGGTAATGGCCATTATTATTGGTAGTGGTTATGTGTCTCCTGCTGAAGCTTTTAAGCGTGGCTTATTGCTAAAATTAGTGGGGACTTTGATATTCTTGGCAATGGCGAAATTTTATTGGCCTTTATTTGGGCTGGGAGTTTGAATAATTAATAATTAATAATTAATAATTAATAATTAATAATTAATAACTGGAGAGTACAAAGTTATTCCCAAGAACAATTAGCATTGAAAGCTGAAAGAATTGCCGTAAAAGCCTTACAGTATTTACAGCTCTGAATAAAGAGTTTTTAACCTTTAGATTGCTGAAAGCCTTAGCTAGCAATATTTATTTCAAGAACTTTGCACTGTCTAGTTAATAATTAATAATTACCTCTCCTTGAAAAGAAGAGGATTGACTCAGAGGAAAATTTTTTCTTGTTTCTCCTTGAAAGGAGAGGCTTTAAACTTTAATTATTCGGTAAGATATGAATATTTGGTTAGTGGTTGCAAATCCCTATGCTTACGATAAAGCAATGTGGAAAGGAATTTCAGAAGCTCAACAAAATCAAGCCAAATTGAGAGTTGTGTTTTTATTAATAATAATTCAATTAATGATGTTATTGGGGAACTGGGGCAGACTGGTTGGTTGGGTTCTAATCCTTTGCATAAACTTCAAAACTCTATGTTGGATGGTTATCGCGCTCTAGCTAATGATGTTTTGAAGCGGGTAAAGCGTAAAGCTAAAGAAAAAGAAGTAAAATTAGACATTCAGGAAGTAATAGAAAGACCTAGTTTAGAAGAATATCTGTTTGAGCTTGTAGAGGAAGATGCAATAAAAATTATTGTTGCTGGCCCTCAGCTACTTACTGCTAAAATTGGCAACTTACCAAGTATAGCAGAGTATCTTGAGGAAGATTAAAAACAATTAATAATTAATAATTAATAATTAATAATTAATAATTAACAATTACTTCTTCTTTTCAAGGAGAGGATTGACTCAAAGGAAAAATTTTTCTTGTTCCTTTTTTAAAGGAGAGGCTTTAAACCTTAATTATTCGGTCAATAATATTATATTCAAATAATCAGTTATATCAGAAGGAAGAAGGAAAAATCTGGCGTTGTTTGAGTTTTAAACTTTTGAGATATCTGCACCCTTTACTTCAACTGCTATATCAAAAAACATAGCTTCTTGCTGATGAACAATCTCCCTCCGGATTTTCTATTACTTACTATTTTTAGATAAATTTATTTCTCTGAATTGAACGACAAAATCTATATGTTCCTGCTTTTTTTTTCTGATTCCTCGCATATATATAATCTTGACGAAAGAAGTGAATCTGATGGTACAAGTTAAACATAAATTTCAAAGCTTTGAAGAATATTTATCATACAGTAACAATTCAGAAAAACTCTGTGAATTATTTAATGGTGAATTAATTGAAATGCCTCTTGAATCAGGTTTAAATGTTGAAATTGCTAATTTTTTGTTATTGAGATTTGCCTTACTTTTAGGTCATCGTAGAGTACGGGGTCAAGGATTAGAATTAGAGGTTAGAGGTGAGCCGAAAAACTGCTATCCCGATCTGACTATAATCCGAGAAGAACATATTCAATTATTATCAAAATGGAATACAATTCGCCTGTCTATGTCGCCTCCTTTATTAGTTGTTGAAGTTGTTAGTCCTGGAGAAATACAAAGAGAGAGAGATTATATTGCGAAGAGAATTCAATATCAAGATTGTGGTATTCCTGAGTATTGGATTGTTGACCCTGAAACTAAAACTATTCTAATATTAGAATTAATCGGCAAAAATTATACAGAAGTCGGTAGTTTTTCTGGTAATGATTTAGTATTGTCTCCTGGATTTAGAACCCTTAATTTGAAAGTATCTACAGTTTTTGATGGTTGAAGAAGGAAGAAGGAAGGATTCAACAATTAATAATGAATAATGAATAATTAATAATTAATAATTAGGGCTTGCTGATTAAGTCTAAAAGTCAGGATAGCTGATGTTCAACAATGAATAATGAATAATGAATAATGAATAATGAATAATGACCTCTCCTTGGAAAGAAGAGGATTGACTAATAATGAAAATTTTTCTTTATTATCCCCTTAAAAGGGGAGGTTTTAAACCACAATTTTTCGGTAATCGAGCTTTTTATATTCAGTTTATCTCCTAGTTATTTGCTCTTATCGGCATCAATTTACTGAAATTCTATACTGAAATTCAAGAAAATTTCTTCATATAAAATTGCCGAAACCTTTGCCTGTTTCGCCCATCTCCGCGTCTCCGTGTCCTACCCCCACCAACTAATTTTTTCAGCAGACCTTAATTAGGGCTTGCTGATTAAATCTAAAAGCATTGACATATAAAGAGAAGTGCATTTTTGTGGTAGAAAAAAGTGCGCTTGTTTCAGTCTAAAACCCTCAAAAAGGAGCGTATTTTAGCCACATAGTTGGGCAGAACAATCTTGGGAAAATTCTTACTCCTACCTCCTCGTTCATTCCTATTTCTCCTATCTCCTACCCCAGCAAAAAGACTTTCCATAAGCAAACCCTAAATATTAGTAAAACTACCGACTGTCAAACTTTAAAAACGACAATTTGTCAAACTTTTATTCGTTAAAAATTACTGTATAATACCCCGAGAATAAATCCAAAAATCACTTTTGGGTCTGTTCAATAAAGCTTTTTCTTATTTGATAAAAATGCTGATTTTTTTGAAAATAAAATTATATTTCACCCTAAATAGTATTATCTTTTCTTATTACAGTAGTGAGTCTAACTTTACCGAAATATTATGGTTTAAAGCCTGCCCTTTTAAGGGGATAATAAATAAAAATTTTCATAATTAGTCAATCCTCTCCTTGAAAAGAAGAGGTAATTCTAAATTCTAAATTCTAAATTCTAAATTCTTGAAGATACTAATGAACGATTTAATTACCTCTGTTGCCTTTAGCCGGACTGATTTTGCAGTAGGAACAACTCCATTATCCATTATTAGTGGTAATTTTAATGATGATGGAAACTTAGATTTAGCAGTTGTTAACTTTGAAAGTAATGATGTTTCCTTGCTATTAGGAGATGGCTTGGGAAATTTTAGCGGTCCAACAAATTTTTCAGTGGGTCAAGCTCCTACATTTATTGCGACAGAAGATTTTAACAGTGATGGAATATTAGACTTCGCTGTTGTTAACAACTTAGATAACAATGTCTCAATTTTACTGGGGGATGGCTTAGGTAGTTTTGATGCTCCTGTTAATTTTCCAGTAGGCGATAGTCCTGTTCCTCTCGGAGTTGGAGATTTCAATGGTGATTCTTTCTTCGACCTAGCAGTTGTAAACTTTGGTGGAAATGATGAGGGAGGAGACGACGTTTCAATTCTGCTAGGAGATGGTCAAGGTAGCTTTAATCCTATCTCAGAAACTTTTGCAACTGGTGATGGACCTTTTTCTATTACTGTGGGAGACTTTGATGAGGATGGCAATGAAGATTTAGCCATTGCTAATTCTTTTAGCGATGATGTTTCCATTCTTTTTGGCAACGGAGATGGTACATTTAGCACTCCAACTAACTTTGTAGCTGGAGATCGACCTGATGCAATTATTAGCAGCGATTTGAATCAAGATGGAAATCTAGATATAGTCGTTGCTAATGCAGATACTAATGATATTTCAGTTTTTCTAGGAGATGGTACAGGAGATTTCAGTCGTACTGATTTTCCAGTTGGACAACTTCCTCCTGGTATTGGAGTAGGAGATTTTGATGGAAATGGTACTGAAGATTTAGCAGTTGCCAACTTTTTCAGTGATAGTGTCTCAATTTTACTAGGAGATGGCTCTGGAAATTTTGATAATCGGAATGATGTGACAGTGGGAACCGCCGCTAGAGCAGTAGCTACTGGAGATTTTAACCAGGATGGTCGTCTAGATGTGGCAGTGGCCAACTTTGGCACTGAAGAAGTACCGAGCAACGAGATTTCTGTTTTGCTCAATACAGGTTCATTGATAAAAGGAAGTAATGATAACGATACTTTAGTTGGTGGTAAAGGCGACGATACTTTAGTTGGTGCAGAAGAGGACGATACTTTAGTTGGCGGTAAAGGCAATGATTTCCTCTACGGCAACGATGGTGATGATATTTTAGAAGGACGTCCTGGTTTTGACCACTTGTTTGGTGCCAGTGGTAACGATATTCTTAGTGGGGGTATTGGTCGCGACAGACTTAATGGTGGAGCTGGAAACGACCAGTTAATAGGAGGTGGTAGTATTGACCGCTTTATCTTTAATACTAATCAACCATTTCAGTCAAATGATTTAGGTATAGATACGATCGCTGATTTTTCCCAAGCTCAAGGAGATATTATTCTTCTAGACCGCAATACTTTTACTACTATCAACAGTGAGTCAGGAACTGGGTTTAGTATTACTGGTGAGTTTGCCACAGTTACCGATGACCAATTGGCAGCAACGGTTGATGCAGTTATTGTCTACAATAGTG
Source organism: Okeania sp. KiyG1 (assembly GCF_014132355.1). Lineage (GTDB taxonomy): Bacteria > Cyanobacteriota > Cyanobacteriia > Cyanobacteriales > Microcoleaceae > Okeania. The sequence goes on along the minus strand of NZ_BLZO01000053.1, from coordinate 11,944 downwards.
AAAATGGCAATTTATTCTATAATTCTAATCGTAGCGAAAATGGTTTCGGTAGTGGAGGTCAGTTTGCTACTTTGACCAATACTCCATCATTACAAGGAGATGATTTTTTCCTCAGAGGTTAGGAAATTTTACAGCGCTTTTTTTGATTGCGGTCGTGGGGTCGAGGGATTGCCAGGTCTCGGAGCTGTCCGACCATCGACCAAGAGAAGAAAACATTTTCTTTAAACGTCAATCCTCTTCTTTTTAAGGAGAGGTAATTAGGGCTTGCTGATTAATTCTCAAAGTATTGACTGTTAATCATTTGAGCATTTTTTTGTTGAAAAAAGTACAAGCTTTGGAATGGAAAAAGCTCAAAAAGTGAGTATTTTAGGATGATTATGGCAGAAAAATTAAAGGACAATTTTTCCGACTACCTCTTCTAAATTTCCATTTCTCCTGTCTCCTGTCTCCTGTCTTCTGTCTCCTGTCTCCTGTCTCCTGTTTCCTGTCTCCTGTTTCCTACCTCTACTAAAAGACTTTTGAGCACAAACCCTAATTATTAATTATTAATTATTAATTATTAATTATTAAGCCCCCATCCCCGAATATTGCTTTAACCCTTTTCGCCACAACCAACGATTTAATCCCAAAAATATTGCACCCCAACCAAACATCATTAATAACCCGTGCCCAATATCCACAGGCAACCCCACTAAGATAGAAGCAGGAAAATAAACTATATAAGGAAACGGAGTCCATAATACTATTTGATGCACTGATTCTGGAAACACTTCTAATGGAGCAGTTATTCCCGATAAAAATATATAAGGTAAAAACCAAAGCTGCTCAAGCGCACTAGATTTTTCTATCCAAAAGGCAAATAAAGCCAATGTATACTGAATTAAAAATCGTAATGCAAATGCCATTACTACTACAATTAAAAATAACAAAATATCGCTCAAATTTGGCAACCAAAATATCCGGGGATAGAGAACAAAAAATAATAATATTAAACCTAAAACAAAAGGTCCTCTCGCCAACCTTTCTGCAATATGACCAAAGAAATGATGCCAAACTGGATCTATCGGTTGTAATAATTTAGGAGATAATTTCCCTTGAACTACTTCTTTTTCAAAATCCCAAATCACCCAAACAGGTGTGATTGCACGGGCAAGAAATACAGCTAAGAAATAATGAGAAAACTGTGATTTATCTAATGCAAATTCACCTATTCCTGAAGCTTTTACCCAGATTCCCATCATAATAAAAGGCAAAGAAGATGACAACACCCATAAGAGGAGTTCGGCTCTATATTCTAACATATAGGCGTAGTAAGTAGATAGAAAAACTTTGGCTATTTTGATGATTTTTTTCATGGTTTTTAATGGTTGAAGAAGGAAGAAGAAAGAAGAAAGAAGAAAGAAGGAAGAAGAAAGAAGGAAGAAGGAAAAATATTATTAGTATTATATTAGGCACAAGCCCAACCAAATGCTACTTGATTTTTATGATATTTGCACTGAGTAATATGACCACAACCAGCATCCCCAAACATAAAAGGTAAATTATCCTCAGAATCAACCTGAAAAACTAACCGCATTCTTTCATTACAAATCGGACAATTAGGATATTCTATTCCCTGAACCCATAAAGGCCAACCTGCTAATTTATCTCCTTCAATTGGGAAATTATCGAAAAATAATTCATCTAAATTAAAATTTAATTCTACACCAAGTTCTGCTGCTTCTTCATAATTAGGATAATCTTCTAGATATTGCCAATCGACAATTAATTTAGGAGGAAAAAATTCTTGATTTTCAGGAATTTTTACATCTTGGGCTTTTCCTTCTGGTTGAACGATTCTAATTAAATGAATGTCGGAAAATGGTTCCCATCCTTCATAATCGCAATCACAAAGTAGTTCTGCATTAGTGCAATAAAACATCTGTAAAATACCGCTACCAAATTCATTTTTTAATGCTTCTGGTAAGGTATTAAGGTTTAGCTGAAGAAAGAATTGTAAAGGATTTTGGCAATGGGGACATTTCGGCCATTGCTCGTCTTTTCCTAACCAAGGTTTACCAGCAAATTTAGAATCTGTTAAAGCACCATCTCCATCAATAGTTATTGGTTTCCAAGCGTGATGTTTATAGGGTTGAATTTTTGGGGGAATATTAGTCATAATATTTATTTGTAGAAAGAATTAATCAACTATTTAGAGGATAGTAATTAATTGAAAAAATTGAACGTTTCAGATTATTTATTACATTAGTTCATAAATTAGTAGTTTAGCGATCGCGTCAATCAATAAGACGAAGAAAATGCTAACTGATGTTTATGATTTTGACATTGAGTAATATGGCCGTGAGCTGTTCTACAACCTATAAAAGGGGAGTTACCTTCTGAATAAAGTTGAAAAACTAATTCCATTCTTTCACCACAAATCGGACAATTAGGATACTCTATATTTTGTTCCCAAAAAGGCCAGCCTCCTAATTGATCTCCTTCAATTGGATATTTTTCTAGAGATGAGTAGTATTCATCAAAACTTAGTTCAATGCCTATTTCCTGAGCTTCTTCAAAATTAGGATAATCGTCTAATTGTTGCCAACCAACTATTAGTTTTGGTTGATAAATATCTTCAATTTCAGGAATTTCTACATCTCTTGCTTCTGTTTCTGGCTGAATAATTCTGAGAAAATGAATATCTGAAAATGCCTCCCATCCTTGATAATCTAATTCGCAAAACTCGTCTCCATATACATTCGTATATGTACAATAAAACATTTGTAAAATTCCACTGCCAAACTTATTTTGTAATGATTCTGGTAATTGATTTAAGTTTAGCTGAAAAAAGAATTCTAAAGGATTCTGACAATGAGGACATTTCGGCCATTCTTCATTTTTTCCTAACCAAGGTTTACCTGCAAATTTAGCTAAATCGCTCTTGAGCAGATCGCCATAATCTGTGATTTGGCGACCAGATGAATCGGCGTTCAATAATTGATAATTGATAATGGATAATTGATAATTACCTCTCCCTAAAAGGAAGAGGATTGAATCAAAGGAAAATTTTTTCTTGTTTCTCCTTAAAAGGAGAGGCTTTAAACCTTAATTATTCGGTAAATTAATGGGAGGAGATGTTCCATTAATTTACAAATTTTTATGTTATCATCGAATTACGCTGGTTTGAGCTAATCGCCGCCAGTAATGAACCATGAAAATTCAATAGGATATGGGGTTGTTGGCCTAAATTCCTAGTCAACCGTGGGAAAACATAAAATCTTATTGCGGAACTAGGTGAGCAGTTTTTTATGTCCAAAAAGAGCGGCAGGGCATTCCGTTCTTAAAGCACGCGCTTGCCCGACGGGATACCGGGGCTGCGAAACGAGAGAGCTTATACTATAGCACCTGCTTAGTGTGGGAGTATGTCACAAGCAGTTAAATCCCCATCTCCATCAATAGTTATTGGTTTCCAAGCATTACGTTTATAGGGTTGAATTTTTGGGGGAATATTAGTCATTTCAGTTATCAGTTATCAGTTATCATCAACTCGGTAATTGCTGTAATATAATTCAGAAAAATTCCTACTTTTGACTTTTGACTTTTAAATTTTGACTTAAACTATACTTTTCCTGCACGAAAAACTCTACCAATAACCTCCTCAATAGGTGGGTCAGTCACAGTCAAATCTTGCACTTCTAATTCTGCCAAAATCTGAGCTACAGTTGCCGTTAAATTTTCCCGGCGTACTAACAAATGTATTGACTGACCTTCCAACATTTCCACCTCCCCATAATTAGATAAATGTTGCTCAAAATTATCTACATCTGTAGACACAGGATTAAGTAACTCTATTTGTACCTCTCGATAAGGAGCAAAGCGATCGAGTAAACCATCTAAACTCCCATCATAAATTAACTGACCTTGATATATTAACAATACACGCTTACACAAAGCCGTAATATCAGCCATATAATGACTCGTCAATAACACAGTTGCCTGATAACGTTGATTATATTCTTGCAAAAACTCCCGCACTGCAACTTGTGCATTTATATCTAAACCTAAAGTTGGTTCATCCAAAAATAAAACTTTCGGTTGATGCAACAACGCCGCCATCAACTCTGCTTTCATCCGTTCCCCCAGAGATAATTTTCTGACTGGTTGCTTCAACTTTCCCTCCAGGGACAACATCTCCGTTAATTCCATTAACCTTCTGTAATATTCTTTGTCAGAAAGACCGTAAACAGCAGCATTAATTTTCAGCGAGTCTAACACTGGTAAATCCCAAATTAACTGTTGTTTTTGCCCCATAACTAAAGTAATTTGCTCTAAAAATTCTCTCTTGCGTTCAAAGGGGACATAATCAGCTACCTTAACTATACCGTTAGACGGATGAATTAAACCTGTCAGCATTTTCAGAGTAGTAGTTTTACCAGCGCCGTTAGGTCCGAGAAACCCCACTACCTCCCCCGGGTCTATTTCAAATGTAATATCTTCAACTGCCTTAACATATTGGTAGTTGCGACGTATAAAATGACGTAGTGTTCCCTTAATTCCTGGTTCTTTGATAGCTACTGGGTAAATTTTACTCAGATTTTTAGCGACTATAATAGACATAACTTTTGAATATTAATTTGAGTTACAGACAACATTCGACATAAATAGGACAGCAAAAATTTAGCATATTTAGGAGACATACTAAGTTATGGTACTTACTGAAGATTTTTCAGATTCTTTTCCTCGTTTATTGGGAACAGGTGGTGATGATAATGAGATTCTCACAGTAGAGCAAGCTAATTCTTTTCCTGGGGGAGTATTAGCTCTTAGTGGTGATGATACCATTACTGGTTCATCTGTCAACGACTTAATTTTTGGTGGTAGAGGAGAAGACGAGTTATTTGGAGAGAATGGTAATGATAGTTTGTATGGCAACAAGGATACGGATTTTCTCAATGGTGGTTTTGGTGATGACATATTGTATGGAGGTAAAGGTACCGATCTATTAAATGGTGGAGAGGGTAATGATACTTTAATTGGTGATGCTGGTGTTGGTATTTATAAAGGTGGTTTGGGAAGTGATGTATATGTTTTCAGAACTGAGTTAGCAGGAATAACACAAGATTTAAGTGGTGTTATTTCTTTATTTCCAGGAATTCCCAGTACTGCTGAATTGCCTAATGCAATTATTACTGATTTTAACTCTTCTGAAGATATTATTGGATTAACAGGAGGGATGACAAAATCCGATCTGATATTTGAAGATTTTAATAGTTTTGAAGAGTTTGGAATTAATGCAAATTTGATTTTTCCATTTATCGATGATGAAGTCGAACTTTTACCTAAGGCAGGTCTTTCACTACAGGATTTAGACCCAAATAATGATGGTGTTTTAGAGGGTACTGCGATTAAAATGAGTGGTACAAATCAACTCTTAGGATATGTGTTGAACACAAGTTCGGCAGAAATAGCTGCATTGCCAGAGTCACAGTTTGTTAGTGTGAATTTTTAAGGGAACAGGGAACAGGGAATAGGGGATAGGGAATAGTGGGAAAAATATCAGGACTTATATCATGTCCGGTTGAACAGTGATAAATAAATAACTACGGAGTCCTCAGGAGTCAAACCACCCCTCGCCCCTCCCCTCCCAACCCACCCCTAACCCCTCCCAGGAGGAGGGGAAGTCAGGAGTCAGGAGTCAACCCACCCCTCGCCCCTAACCCCTCCCAACCCACCCCTAACCCCTCCCAGGAGGAGGGAAGAAAGAAGAAGAACTGGAGTTGAAGGAGAAAGTTTTTTTATAACTAATTATCCGGACATGATATTACCCATGCAACTCCCTTGAACACCCCATATATAGGGGCGAATGGCATTTGCGTTCCGCAGAGCTGCCGAATTGCGCCCTCACTCGATTTATTGTTAGTGTGAATTTTTCATGAAATATAGCAGGGAACAGAGAATAGGGAATAGTGGGAAAAATATTAGGACTTACGCAAATTCACCTTGAAAACGCCATAAGTAGGGGCGAATGGCATTCGCCCGACTCCCCGACTCCCCGACTCCCCGACTCCCCGACTCCCCGACTCCCCGACTCCCCGACTCCCCGACTCCCCGACTCCCCGACTCCCCGACTCCCCGACTCCCCGACTCCCCGACTCCCTACTCCCCTACTCCCCTACTCCCTACTCCCCTACTCCCTCTTTTAGGAATATAACTTAGCTACAGAAACAGTAAGCTCTCCGTTATTATCATCAGGATAAGTATCAACAAAAAAGGCATACAAAGTAGTCGTTTCCAGGACCTCTAACGTTAGTGTTTCGTGAGACCCATTCAAAGTTGACCAGGTTTGCCCAACCGGAATATTCGTCTTTTTATTCTTCACCTTTCCACCAAAAATCCAAAGTAAAACAAATGGTTCACCAGAGGGACAAATATTAGAACCGTAACTAAATGTACCACTTTTAATCCGCACAATATAAATCCCTGGTTCAAGGGTTTTAGAGACGGCCGTTTCTTGAAGTCCCTTAATTTGTGAATCATTGAGTGAATAGCAATTGTTACGACTATGGACAACAAGATGCTGAATCTCACAGTCGCCAGGGGTGATGTTACTTGTTGCGATCGCTGTTTCTTCTTTACTTCCTGATACTGGAGATATTACATCTGCACCAATAATTGGTTTAGTTGGTTCACCAATTGTTTTTACCTCTGCAATATCATCAGTTTGAGCCAAAATAGGCATTCGTAGTGGATTAGAACGAGCAATCATTAGCCACTGCAAACTATCAGTGACATAACCAATCTCTGCTAAATAATCAACATAGCGGGGAGAAGTAATATTAATAGGTATTTCTTTTTTCTGGATAGACTCCTCACAATCGTATTGTTGTATCTTTTGAGCTGTTTGTGATTCTATATCAACATCTGTAACATCATAAATCCGCAATTGATATTGCTGTCCACCTTGTTGTTTTGCTGCATCCTTAGCAGCTTGAGACACTACTAAATGAACACAAGCACTCTGGCGATCGTGAGGTACTATAGTAATCCAACTGGATTTCAACACTTCCTCTGGAATCGTTGCTGTAGAGGGAGTTCCGTCTAAATGTGTACTTTTTTCTTCATCACTGTCTACAATCAAATTAGGTACAGGTATCCAGATACGATTAGAACGAGCCAATTTTAACCACTCACCATCATCAGTGACATAGCCTATTTCTGCTTGATATTCACGTTCTTTTACAAAAACAGGTGCTTGCATTTGCTGAGTAGATTCCTCACAATCGTAGGCTTGTACATTGTATGCTGGCTGTGTATCCAAGTCAATACCTGTAACATCATAAATTCGCAACTGGTATTGTTCTCCCCCCTGTTCTTTGATTGCATTTTTCGCCACTTGAGGAACTTCCCAAACCACCATCATATTCTCTTCATTCTCAGGAGTAATAGTAATTTGACAGGGAGGTAATACCCATTTTACTGGTGCTTTACCTAATAATTCTGGTTCTTTTGCTACACCTATATTTTTATTTTCATCTACACGATCTTCTGAGATCCGAACTCGGTTAGAACGAGCCAATGGTAGCCATTGACCATCATCAGTAGCATAGCCTATTTCTGCTTGATATTCGCAATCATCTAGTAAGCTTCCTACTTGCCACTGCTGATTTGACTCTTCGGAATCATAATACCTGGTACTGTGAGCTGTTTGTGAGTCTAGGTCAATATTTGTGACATCATAAACCCGCAGTTGATATTGTTTACCTCCATATAATTTAGCTGCATCTTTGTCTGCTTCTGGAACTGACCAAGTTGCTGATGCACTTTTACTATGATTAGATTTCAGATTTATTTCACTATTTAGTTCCCGTTTTCGATTTGCCCATGCTACTAATAACCCTGGTCCTACTAATCCTAATGCTATTTGCCCTAGTCCTATACCATCTGTTGGAGTTGTTTGATTTCCATCAACTGGTGTTGTTTCTGTATCAACGGTCGTTGTTGGTGTATCTGTCGTATCTAACCCTGCTTCTGGTGTTGAAACTCCTATACTTTCATCCCCATCCACAGGAACGACAGTTTCTGCTGTTAATATCCTGATTTTCTCTGAACGAGCTAACTTTAACCAATGACCATCATCAGTCACATAACCTATTTCTGCCTGATACTCATGTTCTGCTGCCAGGTTTTCTAGTTGTTTGTCCGTGGTTGACTCTGAGCAATCATACTGCTGCACACTTGGAGCTGGTTGTGAGTCTAGCTCTATATCTGTGACATCATAAACCCGCAGTTGATATTGCTTACCTCCTAGTGATTTGGCTGCATCTTTGTCTGCTTCTGGAACTGACCAAGTTGCTAATGCCGTTTGATTGGGTTGTGCTGTGAGATTTATTTCACTATTTTTTGCTTGATTTGCCCATGCTGCTAATAACCCTGCTAATCCTAATCCTCCTACTATTGGTGCTACTCCTATGCCATCTGTGGGAGTTTCATCAACGGAAGTTGTTGGTGTCTCCGTCGTATCTAACCCTGCTTCTGGTGTTGAAACTCCTATACTTTCATCCCCATCCACAGGAACGACAGTTTCTGCTGTTAATATCCTGATTTTCTCAGAACGAGCTAACTTTAACCAATGACCATCATCAGTCACATAACCTATTTCTGCCTGATACTCATGTTCTGCTGCCAGGTTTTCTAGTTCTTTGTCCGTGGTAGATTCTGAGCAATCATACTGCTGCACACTTGGAGCTGGTTGTGAGTCTAGCTCTATATCTGTGACATCATAAACCCGCAGTTGATATTGTTTACCTCCATAGGATTTTGCTGCATCTTTGTCTGCTTGTGGTACTGACCAAGTTGCTAATGCCGTTTGATTTGGTTGTGCTGTGAGATTAATTTCACTATTTTTTGCTTGATTTGCCCATGCTGCTAATAACCCTGCTAATCCTAATCCTCCTACTATTGGTGCTACTCCTATGCCATCTGTTGGAGTTTCATCAACGGAAGTTGTTGGTGTCTCTTTCGTATCTACCCCTACTTCTGGTGCTGAAACTCCTATACTTTCATCCCCATCCACAGGAATCGTACAGTTTCTGCTGTTGATATCCTGAGTTTCTCTGAACGAGCTAACTTTAACCACTCACCATCATCAGTCACATAACCTATTTCTGCCTGATACTCATGTTCTGCTGCCAGGTTTTCTAGTTCTTTGTCCGTGGTTGACTCTGAGCAATCATACTGCTGCACACTGGGAGCTGGTTGTGAGTCTAAGTCTATATCTGTGACATCATAAACCCGCAGTTGATATTGTTTACCTCCATAGGATTTGGCTGCATCTTTGTCTGCTTGTGGTACTGACCAAGTTGCTAATGCCGTTTGATTTGGTTGTGCTGTGAGATTTATTTCACTATTTTTTGCTTGATTTGCCCATGCTACTAATAACCCTGCTAATCCTAATCCTCCTACTATTGGTGCTACTCCTATGCCATCTGTGGGAGTTTCATCAACGGTCGTTGTTGGTGTCTCTTTCGTATCTACCCCTGCTTCTGGTGTTGAAACTCCTATACTTTCATCCCCATCCACGGTCGTGACAGTTTCTGCTGTTAATATCCTGATTTTCTCTGAACGAGCTAACTTTAACCAATGACCATCATCAGTCACATAACCTATTTCTGCCTGATACTCATGTTCTGCTGCCAGGTTTTCTAGTTCTTTGTCCGTGGTTGACTCTGAGCAATCATACTGCTGCACACTTGGAGCTGGTTGTGAGTCTAGCTCTATATCTGTGACATCATAAACCCGCAGTTGATATTGCTTACCTCCTAGTGATTTGGCTGCATCTTTGTCTGCTTCTGGTACTGACCAAGTTGCTAATGCCGTTTGATTTGGTTGTGCTGTGAGATTTATTTCACTATTTTTTGCTTGATTTGCCCATGCTATTAATAATCCTGCTAATCCTAATCCTCCTACTATTGGTGCTATTGGTATGCCATCTGTGGGAGTTTCATCAACGGTCGTTGTTGGTGTCTCTTTCGTATCTACCCCTGCTTCTGGTGTTGAAACTCCTATACTTTCATCCCCATCCACGGTAATGACAGTTTCTGCTGTTAATATCCTGATTTTCTCTGAACGAGCTAACTTTAACCAATGACCATCATCAGTCACATAACCTATTTCTGCCTGATACTCATGTTCTGCTGCCAGGTTTTCTAGTTCTTTGTCCGTGGTTGACTCTGAGCAATCATACTGCTGCACACTTGGAGCTGGTTGTGAGTCTAGCTCTATATCTGTGACATCATAAACCCGCAGTTGATATTGCTTACCTCCTAGTGATTTGGCTGCATCTTTGTCTGCTTCTGGAACTGACCAAGTTGCTAATGCCGTTTGATTTGGCTGTGCTGTGAGATTTATTTCACTATTTTTTGCTTGATTTGCCCATGCTACTAATAACCCTGCTAATCCTAATCCTCCTACTATTGGTGCTACTCCTATGCCATCTGTGGGAGTTTCATCAACGGTCGTTGTTGGTGTCTCTGTAGTATCTACCCCTGCTTCTGGTGTTGAAACTCCTATACTTTCATCCCCATCCACAGGTAACGACAGTTTCTGCTGTTAATATCCTGATTTTCTCTGAACGAGCTAACTTTAACCAATGACCATCATCAGTCACATAACCTATTTCTGCCTGATACTCATGTTCTGCTGCCAGGTTTTCTAGTTCTTTGTCCGTGGTTGACTCTGAGCAATCATACTGCTGCACACTTGGAGCTGGTTGTGAGTCTAGCTCTATATCTGTGACATCATAAACCCGCAGTTGATATTGCTTACCTCCTAGTGATTTGGCTGCATCTTTGTCTGCTTCTGGAACTGACCAAGTTGCTAATCCGCTTTGATTTGGTTGTGCTGTGAGATTTATTTCACTATTTTTTGCTTGATTTGCCCATGCTGCTAATAACCCTGCTAATCCTAATCCTCCTACTATTGGTGCTACTCCTATGCCATCTGTGGGAGTTTCATCAACGGAAGTTGTTGGTGTCTCTGTCGTATCTACCCCTGCTTCTGGTGTTGAAACTCCTATACTTTCATCCCCATCCACAGGAACGTGACAGTTTCTGCTGTTAATATCCTGATTTTCTCTGAACGAGCTAACTTTAACCAATGACCATCATCAGTCACATAACCTATTTCTGCCTGATACTCATGTTCTGCTGCCAGGTTTTCTAGTTCTTTGTCCGTGGTAGATTCTGAGCAATCATACTGCTGCACACTTGGAGCTGGTTGTGAGTCTAAGCTCTATATCTGTGACATCATAAACTCGCAGTTGATATTGTTTACCTCCATAGGATTTGGCTGCATCTTTGTCTGCTTCTGGAACTGACCAAGTTGCTAATCCACTTTGATTTGGTTGTGCTGTGAGATTTATTTCACTATTTTTTGCTTGATTTGCCCATGCTGCTAATAACCCTGCTAATCCTAATCCTCCTACTATTGGTGCTACTCCTATGCCATCTGTTGGAGTTTCATCAACGGAAGTTGTTGGTGTCTCTTTCGTATCTACCCCTGCTTCTGGTACTGATATTCCCGTACTTTCATCTCCATCCACGGTCGTGGCAATTTCTTCTGCTGATATCCTGATTTTCTCTGAACGAGCTAACTTTAACCAATGACCATCATCAGTCACATAACCTATTTCTGCCTGATACTCATGTTCTGCTGCCAGGTTTTCTAGTTCTTTGTCCGTGGTAGATTCTGAGCAATCATACTGCTGCACACTTGGAGCTGGTTGTGAGTCTAAGTCTATATCTGTGACATCATAAACTCGCAGTTGATATTGTTTACCTCCTAGTGATTTTGCTGCATCTTTGTCTGCTTCTGGAACTGACCAAGTTGCTAATCCACTTTGATTTGGTTGTGCTGTGAGATTTATTTCACTATTTTTTGCTTGATTTGCCCATGCTGCTAATAA
>NZ_BLZO01000052.1 GCF_014132355.1 Okeania sp. KiyG1 | reverse complement strand
AATGAATTTAGGGGAATTGTAGATTTGGTGGGGATGAAAGCTTTTATCTACACCAATGACCTGGGAACAGATATTAAAGAAACGGAAATTCCAGCAGAAGTAGAAGAGTTAGCTCAAGAATATCGTCTTAAGTTAGTTGAGTCAGTGGCGGAAATTAATGATGCTCTGACAGAAAAGTACCTTGAAGGTGAGGAGTTAACAGCAGAGGACATTCTTCAAGGTCTACGTCAAGGGACAATTGCAGGTACAATTGTACCTATGCTCTGTGGCTCTGCTTTCAAAAACAAAGGCGTTCAGCTTTTATTGGATGCAGTGGTAAATTATTTACCAGCTCCTACAGAAGTTCCAGCAATTCAAGGAACTCTACCAGATGGAGAATTGGATACTAGGCTATCAGATGATGAGGCACCTCTATCAGCTCTGGCATTCAAAATTATGTCAGATACTTATGGCCGTCTCACATTTCTTCGGGTATATTCAGGAGTCCTTGCTAAAGGTAGTTATATTCTAAATTCTACTAAAGATAAGAAAGAAAGAATTTCTCGTCTAATTGTTCTGAAAGCTGATGACAGAATAGATGTTGATGAATTGCGGGCAGGAGATTTGGGAGCAGTTGTGGGGTTGAAATATACCTTGACAGGAGATACGGTTTGTGATACAGCAAATCCAATTGTCCTAGAGTCTCTTTATGTTCCTGAGCCAGTTATATCTGTGGCTGTGGAACCGAAAACCAAACAAGATATGGAACAATTGTCTAAGGCTCTTCAAGCTCTTTCTGATGAAGACCCTACGTTCCGAGTTAGTGTTGATCCAGAAACCAATCAAACGGTAATTGCTGGTATGGGCGAACTGCACCTAGAAATCTTGGTAGATAGAATGCTTCGGGAATATAAAGTGGAAGCTAATGTGGGTCAACCACAGGTTGCTTACCGAGAGACTATTCGCCAACAGGTTCAGGCAGAGGGTAAATTTATCCGTCAAAGTGGTGGCAAAGGTCAGTATGGCCATGTAGTCGTAGAGATCGAACCAGGAGAGCTAGGTAGTGGCTTTGAGTTTGTCTCTAAAATTGTTGGAGGGACAATACCTAAAGAATTTATTAGTCCAGCAGAGCAAGGAATGAAAGAAGCTTGTGAAACAGGTGTCTTAGCTGGTTATCCATTAATAGATGTTAAGGCTACTCTGGTAGACGGATCTTACCATGATGTGGATTCTTCAGAAATGGCTTTTAAAATTGCTGGCTCTATGGCAATTCGGGAAGGTGTTACCAAGGCTTCACCTGTATTATTAGAGCCTATGATGAAAGTAGAGGTAGAAGTACCTGAAGATTTTATCGGTAATATTATTGGAGACTTGAACTCTAGAAGAGGACAAATAGAGAATCAAGAGTTAGAATCAAGTGTGGCCAAAGTGACGGCAAAGGTTCCTTTGGCAGAAATGTTTGGTTATGCTACTGACATGAGGTCAAAAACTCAAGGTCGTGGTATCTTTTCAATGGAATTTAGTAGCTACGAGGAAGTACCTCGTAATGTGGCTGAGACTATCATTGCTAAAAGCAGAGGATATGTTTAGTAGTTTGTGAAATTGTCTATTTTTAGGTTAAAATTTTAGCTTTGGGTTGAATAATGTGAAAATAAAATAGATAAGTAAATGAAAACTTACAGGTTACTAAAAAAATTTAGGTAATTGTCTAAAACCGAAGCTAACAAAGATTTAGGTAAAGGGATAGGCAGAGTTTTCAAAATTTATCTATCAACAATGGATCGAGAGGACTCCAGGTATAATCTCTAATTTACCGGGAGATGAATCGCGACCAAACAAACAATAAGCACTCCATCATTGAGGTGTTACTGCGGTTGGGCAGATCGTAGAATAAATTGACTGTGTAGGCGTACTGTCGGGGGACTGGCAACAGTCTAGATAAGTGCCATTCAAGCAGTAAACCTAAATCGTGAGGTTTGGGAATCTCCCGTTAAATCAAAGATTATAACGGGAGAGGATGTCAATATGAATCAGTGCATCCGTTTCCTAATTTAAGGGGAGCGGAATTAACAACGGAAAAAAGGAACGAGTAATTAATGGCACGCGCAAAATTTGAAAGAAATAAGCCTCACGTCAATATTGGAACTATTGGCCACGTTGACCATGGTAAGACAACTTTGACTGCTGCAATTACAATGAGTCTAGCAGCGCAAGGAAAAGCGAAGGCAAGGAATTATGCTGATATTGATGCAGCTCCAGAAGAGAAAGCACGGGGTATTACAATTAATACTGCTCATGTAGAGTATGAAACAGAAGACCGTCACTATGCTCATGTTGATTGTCCTGGACACGCTGACTATGTAAAAAATATGATTACAGGTGCAGCTCAAATGGACGGTGCAATTCTAGTAGTTTCTGCTGCTGATGGCCCAATGCCTCAAACTCGCGAACATATTCTATTGGCCAAGCAGGTAGGGGTTCCTAATATAGTTGTTTTCCTCAACAAGCAAGATATGGTGGATGATGAGGAACTTTTGGAGCTGGTTGAACTGGAAGTTCGGGAACTTTTAAGTGACTATGATTTTGATGGAGATAATATTCCTATCGCTGCTGGTTCTGCTTTACAGGCGGTAGAAGCATTAACAGCTAACCCAGGCATCGGAAAGGGTGAAAATGAGTGGGTAGATAAAATTCTCGCTCTGATGGATGAGGTTGATGGGTATATTCCTACACCAGAACGTGATGTTGATAAGCCTTTCCTCATGGCGGTAGAGGACGTATTCTCTATTACTGGTCGTGGTACTGTAGCTACAGGCCGGATTGAGCGTGGTAAGGTCAAAGTTGGTGAAACTGTGGAATTGGTAGGTATCAAAGAAACTCGTAATACTACAGTTACCGGTGTGGAAATGTTCCAGAAAATTCTGGACGAAGGAATGGCTGGTGATAATGTGGGATTACTACTGCGTGGTATGCAGAAAGATGATATTCAACGTGGTATGGTTTTGGCCAAACCAGGTTCTATCACTCCCCACAAAAAATTTGAATCAGAAGTATATGTTCTGAAAAAGGAAGAAGGAGGACGTCATACACCTTTCTTCCCAAATTATCGCCCTCAATTCTACATCCGGACAACAGATGTGACTGGTGCTATTGAGTCTTTTACTGCTGATGATGGTAGTGCGGCAGAAATGGTAATGCCTGGTGACCGGATTAAAATGACAGTTGGACTAATTAACCCAGTGGCAATTGAACAAGGTATGCGTTTTGCCATTCGTGAGGGTGGGAGGACTATTGGCGCTGGTGTTGTTTCTAAGATTATAGAGTAGAACAACTTTCTCAAAGATATAAGTGGCAGAAAAGTACATATATAAATAGATATTTGCTTTTCTGCTGCTTATTAATGAAGGAAGAAGGAAGAAGGAAGAGGGAAGAAGCGGTGCGACCCCGCGACGACGCCAGTCGCAAGGGAATGCGCACCAAGAGAGGAAGAAGGGTAGAGATTGAAAAAAAAGGAGAAACCGATAGAGATGACTATCTAAAATGAATTAGAGCAGCTATTTTTAACTATATTGAGTTTATATCTACCTTTTTGTGCATTTTGGATAAGCTATCTTTAAACATTTCCGTGATCAAAATAACTTCTGGCTTCTGACTTCATTAAAGTCTATTGCTGGTTAAGAAAACTAGCAATTGATAATTGAAAACTAAAAAATCTGAACCTAGAAAATTAAAGAGAAATGGCCACAATTCAACAGCAAAAAATTCGTATTCGTCTCAAGGCATTTGACCGCCGTTTACTAGATACATCTTGTGAAAAAATTGTAGATACAGCAAATAGAACGGGAGCCACAGCAATTGGGCCAATACCTTTGCCCACAAAACGACGCATTTATTGTCTATTGCGATCGCCTCACGTTGATAAAGATTCACGAGAACACTTTGAAACTAGGACACATCGTAGAATTATAGATATTTATCAACCTTCATCAAAAACAATTGATGCGCTGATGAAACTTGACTTACCAGCAGGTGTAGATATTGAAGTGAAGTTATAGCAAAATTAGTCCATGGGTAGTTGGTAGTCTAGAATTATTGAATGTACCCATGGCCTACAGTTATCCCTCGGACTTATATTGAAGTAGCACTCAGCACTCAGCTATCAGCAATCAGCTTCTAGTTGCGTGTATAATAGGGGATTAAAACCTCCATAAAAGGCGCACCACGCGCTTTTTCAAATAAGCGTGGGACTTAAACCCTTGAATTTTTAGGCTCCAGCTAAATACTGTTTGCGTTTGCGTAGCATTCTGTAGGAAAGCACTCCGGAACGGAAAAGCTGATAGCTAGTTAACGATTTTAATTATTTGATCCCGAACAACATAAGAACGAACTAATCTGTAAGGACGTTGTATGCAAAGTCCCTAACTGTTCCCTATTCCCTAAGTACGAAAACTATAGCTAAATTTACCAACTCCCAAAAATCTTAAAATCAAAAATAGTAAGCCCATAGATATCTAAAGAATAGAAAAATCAGCTAAAGTATAAGAAGTATTAAGAACCAAAACTTTATTTTAATAATGAAAGATGGCATCCTCTTCTGTAGCTGTTCGAGAACTTCCCCTATTTCCACTACCAGAAGTAGTATTATTTCCTGGTAGACCCCTACCACTACATATCTTTGAATTTCGCTATAGAATTATGATGAATACAGTTCTAGAAAGCGATAGTAGATTTGGAATTTTGATGTGGGATTCTACTCAAGACCGAGTTGTGGCCACTGGATGTTGCGCTAAAATTGAAAACTACCAACGCTTACCTGATGATCGGATGAAGATTTTGACAGTAGGCGAGCAAAGATTTAGAGTTTTAGACACAATTAGAGAGAAACCTTATCTAGTTGGTTTAGTTGAGTGGATAGAAGATAATTCTTCAGAAAATACTCTGGGAGAATTAGCAAATCAAGTTGAAGCTCTGCTAAAAGATGTAGTTCATCTTTCAGGTAAACTTATGGATCAGAGTATAGAATTACCAACTGATATTCCTAGTTTACCAAAAGAATTGTCATATTGGGTGGCTAGCAATCTTTATGGAGTAGCAACTGAACAGCAAGCTCTTTTGGAGATGCAGGATACTGCTACTAGGTTAGAGAGAGAAGTAGAAATTCTCACATCTACTAGGAATCATCTTGCAGCTAGAACTGTTCTGAAAGATACTTTAAAATAAACTGTAGCATTGATGTTGTAAATTCAAGGCTTTTGTTTAGAGGAAGTTATTAATAGAATATATAGCCTAATATATTGGTAGTGGGAAGCACGGAAGCTACTTAATTGTAGTTTCTGACTCACTTCCTCAATCTAATTTTTCCATCAGCTTTCTGATACCAAGTGTGAAAAAAGAATGTTACAAATAGTTTCGCTCCTTTAGATGTGAAATTACTGTAGTGTCAAAGTTTTGACTCCTAAAAATATTACTTTTAACTTTTAACTTTTGACTTTTGACTTCCATGAAACGGTATGACAAGGTCATCAAGTACTTTTTGAGTAAACTAAGCAGCTAGTAAACTCCTCTCTTCTGACTTTGCCCAGTTGCTATAGTCTAATAATAATTTATGCATCAATCCTTTCTTCATTTTGAGTAAAATACTACCTAATAAATTATTACCTGTAGATAGCAAAATTGATTTGGGTATTTTGTTGAAAGGAGCAGGTAAAAATATTTGTAAGGCTAACTCTACTTTTCCCTCTAGAATAGTTTTATTCTGAATTTTGGTAGGCTGCATTGTACCATTGAGATTCAATTGAAAATGTTCATTAATCATTTCAATCCCTTTAAGTTCACAACCAACAGACTTTAATTTGACTACTCCTTCAGAAGTTGTCAAAATTTTCATGTCGATAATTGGTTCAATTTTCAACATAAAGAATTTGAGAGGCTTCATTTTCAAACGATATGTATCGTTAGTTAATTTTTCTATACAATTAGGGTTTGCTAGAACTTCTACAATACGTTGTGGTTGACTTAAATAACTGTGAATACTTATAGACTGCTCTGGAACAGGTATATTGACAGATTGGGATGCAAAAAAATTATTATACATAGTAGCTAGTAAAAGTAACTTTTATTAAAACTATTAATTAGGGTTTGCTTATGGAAAGTCTTTTGCTGGGGTAGGAGACAGGAGACAACCCACCCCTAACCCCTCCCAACCCACCCCTAACCCCTCCCAGGAGGGGAGGGGAAGACAGGAGACAGGAGCGAGGAGTAAGAATTGTCAATTTGGGATTTTTCTGCCCAACTATGAGCCTAAAATACGCTCCTTTTTGAGCGTTTTAGACTGAAACAGGCGCACTGCAATTCGACCCCAAAAAGGCACTTGTCTTTATATGTCAATGCTTTTAGATTTAATCAGCAAGCCCTAATTACCTTATATTAGAAGATATTAAGTATTGTAACAACTTCTGTCAAGCTTGAGTGGAGAGAACTAAATACCGTTTCACCGAAGTTAAAAGTCAGGCATCGAGTGCGTAATTCTGAGGTTTCCTCAAAATGTAAGACGCACATCTGACAGTCAAAAGTTATTCATTAAGATTTTATAGAAGCTCAAAACTTTGATGCTACAGTAATTTATTTTGAAAGTGAATTGGTATAAATTAAACTGCCTGACTACCAGGAGATAAAACTGAACCTTGTTCGCTATGTGTTAATATTTCAGTTTCATCACAAGCCCATTTATGATAATCAGCTAATAGTTGATGGGTCAATCTTTGCTTAATTGTCATTAATACACTTTTCAGTAAACCATTACCAGTTGTTTCTAAAACTGGTAGAGGTGTTAACCATAATGGAGGGGGTAATTCTACCTTAACTTCTAAATCTGCATTGCCTTTGAGATGAGTAACTCCTTTAATTTGGTAGGTTTGGAGAATACCAACTAGATTGAGGGCAAAACGCTGATTAATATATTCTACGCCACGAATTTCACAACCCTCTGACTTTAAGTAAATTGTGCCATTAGCACTCACCCAAACCCGTATATCTACAGTTGGTTGAATAGTTAACATCATAAAGTGTAGTGGACGCATTTTGAGGCGGAAGCTATCTTTGTCTAATTGCTCCAATCTTGTTGGATCTACTAAAGCATTGACTAGGCGCTTCGGTTGACGAAGATAATGATGAATAGGAACTTGTTGTTCAACTACGGGAATATTTACAGATTGGGATGCGGTAAATCTAGTAATCATTATTTGTATAAAAGATAAATAAAAATAAATATTTTAATATCTAAATTTTATGAAATCTTCACATTTATTCATGTGACTTGGATCATACTGAAGTATTTACTCAAGTTTAGTCATTCTCCAGCAGGGGATTTAGGTAAAATTGAGTAATTCTAGTCATCATAATGGTTAATGGATGAGAACTGATTAAAGAAATGTAACGTAATTTTACGAAGTGTAACTTATTCAATTTTATAGAAAAGAAATTGGGTTTATAGCAGAAGAAAGAAGGAAGAAGGAAGAAGGAAGAAGGAAGAAGGAAAAATCTGGCGTTGTCTGGGTTTTTAAGCTTTTGATATGTCCTAACCTTTACTTCGACTGCTATAACTAGCTATAAGCATTTTCCGTACCGGAATGCTCTACAAACAGTACGCAGCTTTCAGCGCGCTAAAAGCTTGGGTTTAAATTCCCGACTTCTATAACTCGCTTAATTTTAGGAGGGTCGCGTATCCCCTTTCCGTTCCGGAATGCTCCACAAACGCCCAAAGCTGACTGTTAAACGCTGAAATACTTTTAGTTCCACATTCCGGAGCGAAACTATTTTTAATCTAAAATCTAAAAGAAAATGGAGATTCTATGACCATATCAATTGCACATCTTGGCCCCGCTGGTACTAATGCCGAGACAGCAGCAGTGGCATTTACTAATAAACTGAGTCAGTTTGGTCAAAAATCTTTTCTGTGTCCATATCCTAGTATTGCTCAAACTTTATGGGCAGTTTCTCAAGGGGAAGTTAATTTGGCAGTTGTACCTGTAGAAAATTCTATTGAAGGGAGTGTTACTGTTACTCTGGATACGCTTTGGCAATTGGACTCTTTAGAGATTCAAACAGCATTAATCTTGCCTATTTCTCATGGGTTAATATCATTAGCTGATAGTTTTGAGGAGATTAAAACTGTTTATTCTCATCCACAAGCTTTAGCTCAATGTCAAGGTTGGTTAGAAAAATTTTTGCCACAAGTACAGCAAATTCCTGATAATTCTACTGCAGAAGCATTGCGACATTTAGGTAAGGACCGGAGTGCCGCAGCGATCGCTTCTCAAAGAGCGGCTGAACTTTATCAATTACCTATATTAGCTTATCCAATTAATGATTATCCTGACAATTATACTCGTTTTTGGGTATTGAAAGAAGGATGTACAGAAATAGATAATTCTGATTTAAAACTAATAATTAATGGGATAAATCAACCGGGAAGTTATGTTTTTATTTCTCTAGGTTTTAGTGTTCCTGAAAATGTACCAGGAGCTTTAGTGAAGCCTTTGGAAGTATTTGCTAAAAGGGGAATTAATATGAGTAGAATAGAGTCTCGTCCTACGAAGCGATCGCTAGGGGATTATTTATTTTTTATTGATATAGAAACTAAGAATAATGATAATTTGATAACAATGGCAATAGAGGAGTTGAAGACCTATACGGAAACTCTAAAAATATTTGGCAGTTATAGGATTATGGCACTGAATTAAAAGATATCTTAAATAATTAATAATTAATAATTAATAATTAATAATTACCTCTTCTTTTCAAGGAGAGGATTGACGCGGTAGGGAAAATTTTTTCTTCTCTTGGTCGATTGGATATGGCGAGGAGACCCGCTCTTATCAGAGCCGCTCCGCTAACGCCATCCCATCCTACGGAATGCTGCGCAAACGACCGCTTTTTTCTCCTTTAAAGGAGAGGCTTTAAACTTTAATTATTGGGTAATTGGTACATTGCCGATAAAATATCAGTTTTTTTACTTAAAATATTTTGTTTTCAAAGATAGTCAATGATGTCTCTTTGATTAAGAAATAAATGATATTTAAGTGATTTATTATGACCAAAAAATCAGGTTTCAAGCTGTAAGCATTCCGGAGGAAATGCTTACTTCAAGTTTGCTCTTTTAAGGTAAGGAAATAAAAAAGAAAATTATGCATCTTCTCCCCTGCCTATTGCAGGAATTACTGATAGTGTAACTCCTCTGTCAAGAGGCTAACTTTTAAAGTAGTTCTTCCGGAGGAGGTTAACTGATAACTGATAACTGAATTGACTCCTGATTCCTGTAAAAAGTCTCACTATTTGTAGCAAATATTTATCCAATGGGTATAGTATTTTCAAATAATATTTCAATAATTTAGAATTTAGAATTAAGAATTAATAATTACCTCTCCTTTAAAAGAAGAGGATTGAGTCAAAGGAAATTTTTTCTTCTCTTGGTCGATTGGATATGACGAGGAGACCTCGCCATCCCTCGACCGCTTTTTATCTCCTTAAAAGGGGAGGCTTTATACCACAATTTTTCAGTAAATATAGATTGAGGTTTTTTCCCAGAAAAAAAGTGCTGTTTTGAGTCCTTTATATCCTGGTGTTTGCTACTATTTATAGCGTTTTTCACAAATAAAAATAGACTATAAAACTTCTACCCTCTGCCTTCTGCCTTTAAGTCAAAATCTCTCTATTCTATGTTAATGAAAACTGCTATATAACTTATCATACCAATTTTAAAAAATAATGTTACGAATAATAAGAGCAATTAAAATAGTTTATAAGAGATACTTAATGGACTAAAAAGATAAATTCAGACCTAAAATTTGCCATTAAAGCCATTCCCATACGACTCCTGAATTCCCTTCCCCTCCTGGGAGGGGTTAGGGTGGGTTGACTCCTAAGAAATACCCTAGTGCAGGATGGCAGAAATAACTAACCAGTTACAAAATCCTAAAAGCCTTACCAATCAATACTTTTAACTTTTAACTTTTAACTTTTAGCTTTTAACTTTTGACTTCCGCGTAGCGACACTAGCTATTTTTAGTAAACATTTACCAAATTGGCATAACTTATTAAATTACATTTTGCAGAACAACAAGCAGACGTTGAATTTGTTTTTCCCAAGTCAAGTCTTGCATAATACTAACAGCAGTTTTGCTCCTAAGTTGAGCATCTTCTCGGTCAAAATAAACCTTTTCTAACATTTCTACTACTTCTTCAACATCAGATTCTCCCCAACCATCTACACCTGGAAATTGTGGAGTAGGTTTCACAGAATTTTGATTATGTAAGGGATAACAATGAGAGTTATTAATAATATCTAAATGCCCAGTATTAGCAGAAATAATTGTTGGGATACCACAGGCAAGACTTTCCATTGCAACAAGATTTGTACCGCCTTCGCAGCGATTTGTAAATACAGCCACATCAGCTTCTCGTAATATTTGTCCTACCATATAATTAGGAATCGGACCAACATCAATAACTGCATTGCTAGGAATTTCATTTTCTAGTAACCATTGAGTAATTTGTAAACGTTTATTTTGACTAATTTTCGGTAATCCTACAACATTTCCAGTTTGCTCAATTCCTACCATAAATTGAGGCCAGAAGTTATGCCAAGCTGTAATTAATAGTGCTTTTGGATAACGTTTTTGGAAGATTTTAAAAGCTGCTATGACAATATCTTGACCTTTACGATATTCTAGTTTTCCACCAGAAAAAACAACAAAGCGATCGCTAAAAATATTAGATTTAGGTGCGGGATGAAAAATTGTTTGGTCAATGCCTTGTAAAATTTTTTGTACGGGTTTGATACCATTAGTTTCTAGAATTTTGGTATTCCAGGTAGATCCGGTAATAATCAAATCATAAGCTTTAGAGCGATTAATTTGTTCTGAGGTAAATTGAGTATTTTCTGAGAAAATAATTCCGATTAATACCCTTTTTTCAGAAATTTTATTGGTTGGAGAATTATTATCTAGCAAATTTTTTAAGTTGTCTTTAACTTGCTTAAATACATTATGCCAATCTCCAATTTTTGCCTGTCTAAATAATCTCATTGTGGGATACCAAGGACTATCTTCCCGGTCTATTAACCAGCGCCAGTCAGAATCAAAATTTAACATTACCCAAACTGGTTTTCCTAATGCTCCTGCTAAGTGAGCAATAACTGTATCTATTGTAATTACTAAATCTAATTGTTTTATTGCTGCTACTGTATCAGCTAGGTCATTAAAAGATGAGCCTAAATTATGAATTTTAGTTTGAGAGTTAAGCCATTCTAAATCTGTGGAAGAGACTTCTTTTTGTAAAATGTAAAAATTGACTGTATCTATATTAATAATTGCTTGTAAATATTCAACTGGGCAAGAACGTATTTGACTGGTTTTGTTGGTACTATTTGTTTGCCAACATATTTACTCTGACGAAATAATCTCATTGTGGGATACCAAGGACTATCTTCCCGGTCTATTAACCAGCGCCAGTCAGAATCAAAATTTAACATTACCCAAACTGGTTTTCCTAATGCTCCTGCTAAGTGAGCAATAACTGTATCTATTGTAATTACTAAATCTAATTGTTTTATTGCTGCTACTGTATCAGCTAGGTCATTAAAAGATGAGCCTAAATTATGAATTTTAGTTTGAGAGTTAAGCCATTCTAAATCTGCGGAAGAGACTTCTTTTGTAAAATGTAAAAATTGACTGTATCTATATTAATAATTGCTTGTAAATATTCAACTGGGCAAGAACGTATTTGACTGGTTTCGCTGGTACTATTTGTTTGCCAACATATTCCCACTTTGAGATTTTTTTCTGGAATAAGTGGAATGGGAAAATTGATTGATTTTGGTACAGATAAATAAGGAATTTCAGCAGGTATAGTTTCTGGGGTAGTTCCGAAAATTAGAGGTAGACTCATCAATGAAATCTGTAGGTCGAAATCTGGTAATTTTTCACCTTCAACAAATAATTCATCTATTTCTGAAACAGTGGTAAATAAGAATTTTAATCCAGCTTGATTACATTCAAAAATTACACGCCCTCCTAATTTTTTCACCAAAGGAATATAGCGGATAAATTGAATAGAATCTCCTAAACCTTGTTCGGTATAAACTAATAAAGTTTTTCCGGAAAAATCTGAGCCATCCCATACAGGTTGAGCAAAACTACGAGTTATGTAATCTTGACGTTGGCAGCGCCATTCATATTCAGAAAATCCAGCTAAAAAATCTCCTTGTTTAAGAAGAATAAATCCTTTAGCAAAGTGAGCATTGATATGGTTAGGATTGAACTCAAGACATTTCTCATAAAGAACTTTTGTTTCTGTTAAATTGCCCTGTTCTTTCAGAATATTACCCCAAGAGTAATAAATATCAGCATTATTTGGTTTAATCTGTAGAGATTGTTCAAAACAACGAATTGCTTCTGAAATATTGCCTTGAAGTTCAAATATTAGACCTAAATTATGCCAAGTTGAAGCATCATTTGGTTTCAGTTCAATCGCTATTTGATTATGAACTATTGCCTGTTCTAGTTTCTGTTGTTTTTTCAGAGCAATAGCTAACCTTAGATGAGTTTGATAATTATTAGGGTTGAAGTTAATTGCTTTCTGGTGGCAATCAATTTCTAAATCTATTTTGCCTGTTTTTTTTTGCACATAGAGCAAGTATCTCAAATGCAGCAGCGCAATGGGGTTGATATTGAATAATAAACTGACATATTTTCTCTGCTTCCTTCCAGTTTTCTCCTTCACATTTTTCTAACGCTGTTGTCAGTAACTGCTCAGTTGTAACTGATGACCCTGGTTGAATTATTGATGGATAATCTGTTTGATTAAAATTCAGTAATTTAGATGATAAAG
This sequence comes from Okeania sp. KiyG1, assembly GCF_014132355.1. Lineage (GTDB taxonomy): Bacteria > Cyanobacteriota > Cyanobacteriia > Cyanobacteriales > Microcoleaceae > Okeania. The sequence continues at coordinate 34,326 of NZ_BLZO01000052.1, read as the reverse complement.
CATTGACAACTTCTCGACATACTCCTTGCCAATTATCAGATTTACTCTGACGAAATAATCTCATTGTGGGATACCAAGGACTATCTTCGCGGTCTATTAACCAGCGCCAGTCAGAATCAAAATTTAACATTACCCAAACTGATTTTCCTAATGCTCCTGCTAAGTGAGCAATAACTGTATCTATTGTAATTACTAAATCTAATTGTTTTATTGCTGCTGCTGTATCAGCTAGGTCATTAAAAGATGAACCTAAATTATGAATTTTAGTTTGAGATTTCAGCCATTCTAAATCTATGGAAGAGACTTCTTTAAAAGATGAACCTAAATTATGAATTTTAGTTTGAGATTTCAGCCATTCTAAATCTATGGAAGAGACTTCTTTTTGTAAAATATAAAAGCTAGCATTCTCTACATTCAAAATAGATTGAAAATCTGCTACAGACCAAGAACGTTTTTTGCTAGTCTTCCTTTGACTATTTGTTTCCCAGGTTATGCCTATTTTGAAACTATTTCCAGTGTCTGGCAGTTTAATTTTTTTTGATTCTGGCACAAATAAATAAGGAATTTCAGCAGGTATAATTTCTAGGGTAGTACCAAAAATTTTAGGTAGACTCATCAATGGAATTTGCAGGTCAAAATCTGGTAATTCTTCACCTATAACAAATAATTCATCTATTTCTGGAACAGTGGTAAATAATAACTTTAATCCAGCTTTATTACATCCAACAATTACACGCCCTCCCAATTTTTTCACCAAAGGAATATAGCGAATAAATTGAATAGAGTCTCCTAAACCTTGTTCGGTATAAACCAATAAAGTTTTTCCTGAAAAATCTGACCCATCCCATAGAGGTTGAGGAAAATTACCAGTTACATAATCTTTACGTTGACAACGCCATTCATATTCAGAAAAACCTTGAATAAAATCTCCTTGTTTGAGCAAAACAACAGCTAAACCAAAGTGAGCATTTACATGATTTTTATTTAATTTCAGAGCTTGTTCATAATATTGTTGAGATTCTGCAAATTTTCCTAACTCTAAAAATATACTGCCTAGACTATTATAAACTTCTGCATAAATTGGTTTAAGTTCAAGAGATTTTTGATAATGCTCAATAGCTGCTTCAACTTGACCTTTATCTCGCAAAATACGTCCTAAGTTATGCCATGCTTCAGCACAATTAAGGTGAAAATTAATTGCAGTTTGACAATGATTAAGCACAGCATCAATTTCCTGATTATCTTGAAGTGCAACAGCTAAATTATTATGAGTTTCCGCATAATTAGGATTTACTTTTAAAGACTCTTGATAATAAGCGAACGCCTGTTCTATTTCACTGCTTTGATAAGCACATACACCCAAAAGTTCTAAAGCTAAAAAGTTATTGGGCTGTTTTTTAACAATCTTCTGACAAATACTCACCGTTTCTTTCAAGTTTCCAGATTTGTATTTTTTCAAAGTTTGTTTCATTGGAGAATCAGAAAATTTTATACCCATAATTTCTGGGACTTTCTTTTGAGAAGAACTATTCTCCAACAAATCTCTTAAATTGTCTTTCACTTGTTCAAATACATTATCCCAATCTCCAATTTTTGACTGTCTAAATAACCTCATTGTGGGATACCAAGGACTATCATTTCTATCTAACATCCACCGCCAATCAGAATCAAAATTTAACATTACCCAAACAGGTTTTCCTAATGCTCCTGCTAGGTGAGCAACAACTGTATCTATTGTAATTACTAAATCTAATTGTTTTATAACTGCTGCTGTATCAGCTAAATCATTCAAAGATGAACTGAAATTATGGATTTGAGTCTGAGAGTTAAGCCAATCTAAATCTGTTTGAGAGACTTCTTTTTGTAAAATATAAAAGTTAGCCTTATCTATATATATATTTAAAATGTCTCTGAAATATTGAATAGAACAAGAACGTTCTTGACTCGTTCTAGTAGTACTACTTGTTTGCCAAAATATCCCTACTTTAAATTTTTTTTCTGGGATAGGTGGCATCTGAAAATGAGTAGATTTAGGAATAGATAAGTAAGGGATTTTAGCAGGTATAGTTTCTGGGGTAGTACCGAAAACTCTAGGTAAGCTAAGTAATGGAATTTGCAGGTCAAAATCTGGTAATTTTTCACCACTAACAAATAATTCATCTATTCCTGAGACAGAAGTAAATAATAATTTCAACTCAGGTTGATTACATTCAAAAATTACCCATCCTCCTAATTTTTTCACCAGAGGAATATAGCGGATAAATTGAATAGAATCTCCTAATCCCTGTTCGGTATAAACTAACAAAGTTTTACCCTGAAAATTTGAACCATCCCACAAAAGTTGAGAAAAACTACGAGTATTAGTCTTCTTGTCTAGACAGCGCCATTCATATTCAGAAAAACCTTGAATAAAATTTCCCTGTTTGAGCAAAACAACAGCTAAACCAAAGTGAGCATTTACATAATTTTTGTCTAATTTCAGAGCCTGTTCATAATATTTTTGAGATTTTGCAACTTTTCCAAGTCTTAAAAAAATAAAGCCTAAAGCATTATATGCTTCAGTATAATCTGGATTGAGTTCAAGACATTTTTGATAATATTCAATAGCTGTTTCAACTTGACCTTGTTTTCGTAAAATATGTCCTAAGTTGTACCATGCTTCAGCATAATTAGGATTAATTTTAATTGCCTGTTGATAATAGGTACTCGCCTTTGATAAGTCTCCCTTTTTTTCCCAAGCAAAGCCTAAATTGAGATTTGTGTATGAGTTGTCAGGATTAATTTCTCTAGACTTTTCATAGTTAATAATTGCCAAATCAATTTGACCTTTTTCTAAAAAAATTAGTCCTAAATTTGAATAGTTACTACTATCACTAGATTCCAGAGAAATAGCTATTTGATAATGAGCGATCGCTTCTTCTAAACGACCTTCTTTTTTCAGGATATTTCCTAAATTTGAATAACCTTGACTAAAGTTAGGGCGAAGATTAATAACCTGATGAAAAAGATTAATAGCAGTTTCATTTCTACCTGATAAATATTCCAGTACAGCTAATAAGTGCAGTGCATCAAAATATTGTGGTTTTTCCTCAAGTATTCGACGACATATTCTTTCTGCTGCTGCCCAATTATTTTGTTGATAATACTGATATGCAATTTGAAATCTTTCTGTTAACTTCATCTGAGATTCTATAAATTCAATTAATGCTTGTTTTACCGAAGAATTAATAATTCAATAATTCAATAATTCAATAATTCAATAATTCAGGTTTAAAGCCTCCCCTTTCAAGGGGAAAAAAGCGGTCGTTAGCGGAGCTTCCCGTAGGGTAGGATGGCGAGGAAACCTGCGCCATATCCAATCGACCAAGAGAAGAAATTTTTTCCTTTTATTCAATCCTCTCCCTAAAAGGAAGAGGTAATTATCCATTATCAATTATCAATTATCAATTATTGAACTGAATCCTTGCCGAATAATTAGGGCTTGCTGAAAAAGTCTTTTTGTCAGGGGAGAATCCAGAATTTCCTACGGAATGCTCCGCAAACAGCAATCCTGCAATTCAGGAGGAATGGGAATTATAGAAGAGGTAGGAGGAAGAATCTTCCCTTGATTTTCTTCTCATCGAAATGCTCAAAATGCTAACTTTTTGAACGATTGGAGCTAAAAAAAAAGGTACTTTTTCAAGACCTAAAAATGCTAAAACCTTTGTCTGTAAAAGCTTTGATATTTAATCAGCAAGCCCTAATTAATAATTAATAATTAATAATTAAATAATTCTAGTTTTAAACCTCCCCTTTTAAGGAGAAAAAATCGGTCGTTAGCGCAGCTTCCCGAAGGGTGGGATGGCGAGGAAACCTGCGCCATATCCAATCAAGCAAGAGAAGAAATAATATTTCCTTATATTCAATCCTCTCAGTTTTAACCAGAGGTAATTATCAATTATCCATTATCAATTATCAATTAATGAAACTATCCCAATCATTAATTTTTGGCTGTCTAAATAATCTAGTGCAGGATAGCGGAAATAACTGGTTACAAAATCCTAAAACAATTACAAATCAAAAATGATTGACTTTTAACTTCCGCGTAGCGGGATTAGCTGTGAGATAGCAAGGACTATCATTTCTATCTAACATTCATCACCAGTCTGGCACAAAAGGGTAAGCATTCAGCTATTAGCAGTCAGCTATTCCTACGGAATGCGCTCGCATTCAGCAATTAGTAATGAATAATTACTTTTCAGGTTTATAAATGGGACTTTGGCAGTAAATTTTTATTCTTTCTCAATTTCAAAGGTTGTTTTTACCTTCTCTAAAATTAATAGCTTATAGCTAATAGCTGTTTGCGCAGCATTCCGCAGGAAATTATTACACACAAGGTAATAAAATCCACACAGGTTTACCTAATTTTCCTGTTAAATGTGCTACTGCCGTATCAACAGTAATTACTAAGTCAAGTTTAGCAATAATTCCAGTCGTATCAGCAAAGTCATTTAACTCACTACTTAAATCTAATATAGGTAATATTTCTAATAATTGAATATCTACTCCAGCCTCTTTTTGCAGACTATAAAAAGTCACTCCTGCTATGTCTAACAATGATTGAAAACATTTTAACTTACAAGAACGTTTAGCAGCAGTTGGATTGCTTGCTTTGGCAGCCCAAATAATACCAAATTTCAAGAAACTTCCGACTGGTAGCTCTAATTTTATAGGTTGAGTATTGAGTATTTTTAAATTCGGAATTGGTAGAGGAATATTATCTAAAGTACTTCCCAATATCCGAGGTAATTCTAACAATGGTGAATGAACATCAAAATTATGAAAATTTGCTTTGCGGTATACACATTTTTCAATTCCAGGAATAGTTTCCAGCAATTTAATTAAAGATTTTTGACAAGCCAAAATCACTAACCAATAACTCCTAATACTTGGATAAAATTTCTCTGCTTGAGCAAAACAACAGCTAAACCAAAGTGAGCATTTGCATAATTTTTGTCTGATTTAAGAGCTTGTTCATAATATTATTGAGATTTTATAAGTTTTCCTAGCTCTAAAAATATGGGTGCATCTCAATGCGTGAATAAAGCCAAAAATTTATCGCTTTTAGACAACAGCTCCGAAAGGCAACAAGGAATATATAGGAAAATAGTATTTTTGCAAATATGAGATGCACCCAAAAATATGTTCCCTAAACCGTTATCTGGTTCAGGATAATTTGGCTTAAGTTCAAATGCTTTTTGATGATTTTCAATGACAGCTTCAAGTTTCTGGTTGTCCTTCAGTGCTAGACCAAAATTACTATGAATTTAGGCATTATTTGGATTAAATTTCACTGCTTGAGAAAATTAGGCAACTACTTCTTTTACTTGTCTCTCTCAACCAGCAATAACTCCTAATAAATGTAGCGATCGCCAATTTTCTATATGTCTTTCTCAGATTTTATGGCAGATTTTTTTCGCTAATTTTAAATTTCCTTTTTGATAATGTTCAATAGCTACTCCAAATTGAGATTCTGTAAGTTTTCCTAATTCTAAAAATATGTTCCCTAAACCGTTATCTGGTTCAGGATAATTTGGCTTAAGTTCAAATGCTTTTTGATGATTTTCAACGACAGCTTCAAGTTTCTGCTTGTCCTTCAGTGCTAGACCAAAATCACTATTAATTTTGGCATTATTTGGATTAAATTTCACTGCTTAGTAAAGGTAGGCAACTATTTTTTTTACCGAATAATTAAGGCTTAAAGCCTCTCCTTTAAAGGAGAAACAAGAAAAAATTTTCCCTACCGCGTCAATCATCTTCTTTTCCAGGAGAAGTAATTGTTAATTGTTAATTATTAATTATTAATTGTTTAATAGCCCCTCTAAACCAGCAATAACTCCTAATAAATCTAGCAACCGCCAATTTTCTGTATCTCTTTCTAAGATTTTGTGGAAGATTTTTGCTCCTAATTTTAAATCTCCTTTTTGATAATTATTAACTGCGGTTTTAAACAGATTTTCTGGAGATTATAGAAATTCAATTACTGCTTGTTTTAGCTCAATAAAAACACTATCCCAATCTCCAATTTTTGCCTGTCTAAATAATCTAGCTGTGGGATACCAAAGACTATCATTTCTATCTAACATCCACCGCCAATCAGAATCAAAATTTAATATTACCCAAACAGGTTTTCCTAATGCTCCTGCTAGGTGAGCAACAACTGTATCTATTGTAATTACTAAATCTAATTGTTTTATTGCTGCTGCTGTATCAGCTAAATCATTAAAATATGAACCTAAATTATGTATTTTAGTCTGAGAATTCAGCCATTCTAAATCTGCTACTGAGACTTCCTTTTGTAAAAGATAAAAATTAGTTTTACCTATACTGAGAATTTGCTGTAAATATTTAACTTGGCAAGAACGTTTTTGACTGGTTTTAGTATTACTACTTGTTTGCCAACATATCCCGATTTTGAGATTTTTTTCTGGAGCAGATGAAATCTGAAAATGGGTAGATTTAGGAATAGATAAATAAGGAATTTCAGCAGGTATAGTTTCCAGGGTAGTACCGCAAATTCTAGGTAAGCTCATTAATGGAATTTGTAAATCAAAATCTGGTAATTTTTCACCTTTAACAAATAAGTCATCTATCCCTGAGACAGTAGTAAATAATAATTTTAACCCTGCTTGATTACATTTAACAATTACACGCCCTCCTAATTTTTTCACTAAAGGAATATAGCGGATAAATTGAATAGAATCTCCTAATCCTTGCTCGGTATAAACCAACAAAGTTTTGCCATTAAAATTAGACCCATTCCACAGAGGTTGAGAAAAATTAGGAGAGATAAAATCTTTCTTTTTCCAGCGCCATTCATATTCAATAAATCCCTGAATAAAATTTCCCTGTTTGAGCAAGATAATTGCCAGACCAAAGTGAACATTTGCATGATTTTTGTCTAATTTAAGAGCTTGTTCATAATATTGTTGAGATTCCAGCAGTTTTCCTAGCTCTAAAAATATCTTCCCTAAACCGTTATATGGTTCAGCATAGTTTTGCTTAAGTTCAAGTGCTTTTTGATAATGTTTAATGGCAGCTTCAAGTTCCTGGTTATCCTTCAGTGCCAGACCCAAATTACTATGAATTTCGGGATTATTTGGATTCAGTTTCACTGCTTGAGAAAGGTAGGCAACTGCTTCTTTTACTTGCCCCTCTAAACCAGCAATAACTCCTAATAAATGTAGCGATCGCGAATTTTCTCCCTCTGTTTCTAAGATTTTGTGGCAGATTTTTGTCGCTAATTTTAAATTTCCTTTTTGATAATTTTTAACTGCAGAGTTAAAAGATTTTCTGGAGATTCTTGAAATTGAATTAGTGCTTGTTTTACCTCAATAAATACACTATTCCAATCTCCTATTTTTGCCTGTCTAAATAATCGAGCTGTGGGATACCAAGGACTATCATTTCTATCTAACATCCATCGCCAATCAGAATCAAAATTTAATATTACCCAAACAGGTTTTCCTAATGCTCCTGCTAGGTGAGCAATAACTGTATCTATTGTAATTACTAAATCTAGTTGTTGGATAGCTGCGGAGGTATCGGCTAAATCATTAAAAGATGAACCTAAATTATGTATTTTAGTTTGAGAGTTCAACCATTCTAAATCTGCTGGCAATACCTCCTTTTGTAAAATATAAAAATTAGCTTTACCTATACTTAGAATTCCCTCTAAATATTGAACTGGGCAAGAACGTTTTTGACTGGTTTTAGTATTACTACTTGTTTGCCAACATATCCCTACTTTGAGATTTTTTTCTGGAGCATATGGGATGGAAAAATCAGTTGATTTTGGTACAGATAAATAAGGAATTTTAGCAGGTATAGTTTCTAAGGTAGTTCTCAAAATTCGAGGTAGACTCATCAATGGAATTTGCAGGTCAAAATCTGGTAATTTTTCACCTATAACAAATAATTTATCAATTCCTGAGATAGTGCTAAATAATAATTTCAATCCAGCTTGATTAAGTTCAACTATTACACGCCCTCCTAATTTTTTCACCAGATAAATATAGCGGATAAATTGAATAGAATCTCCCAAACCTTGCTCAGTATAAACTAACAAAGTTTTACCATTAAAACTTGAGCCATCCCACAAAAGTTTAGAGAAATTACGAGTTCTAAAACCTTTCTTTTGCCAGCGCCATTCATATTCAGAAAATCCTTGAATAAAATTTCCCTGTTTAAGTAAAATAACTGCCAAACCAAAGTGAGCATTTGCATGATTTTTGTCTAATTTAAGAGCTTGTTGATAATATTGTTGAGATTTCACCAGTCTTCCTAGCTCTAAAAATGTATTACCTAAACCATTATATGGTTCGGCATAATTTTGTTTAAGTTCAATGGCTTTTTGATAATGTTTAATGGCTGTTTCAAATTTTCCTAGCTCTAAAAATGTGTTACCTAGACCGTTATATGGTTCGGCATAATTTGGTTTAAGTTCAATGGCTTTTTGATAATGTTTAATGGCTGTTTCAAGTTGCTGGTTATCCTTCAGTGCCAGACCCAAATTACTATGAATTTCGGGATTATTTGGATTTAGTTTCACAGCTTGAGTTAGGTAAGAAATTGCTTCTTTTGGTTGCCCCTCTAAACCAGCAATAACTCCTAATAAATGTAGCGATCGCGAATTTTCTCTCTCTCTTTCTAAGATTTTGTGGCAGATTTTTGTCGCTAATTTTAAATTTCCTTTTTGATAATTTTTCTTTGCGGAGTTAAAAAGATTTTCTGATGTCTGATTTTCCATAATTTGAGCCTACTTACAAAATTTTTGATTCAAATTAGCTAGAGTAGTGGAATTAAATTTTTCAATTTGTAGCTATGATTATAGTGGTTCTATTTTGGTTATGTAAAAAATGTAAGCATTCAGCAGTCAGCCATCAGCTAGTCTCCTCCGGAGGAACTGCGGACTTCAGCTATTGCTTTTAGTTTAGGATAAAAGCAATATTTAATTGTTTTACTACAAAAGTTGCTTCCCTTGCTCTTAAAATCTATATTAATTTAAACACTGTCCTTAAGAAGAGAATCTTGTTGCTGATAGCTGACAGCTAATAGCTGAATGCTTACTAAAAAATAGCGTTGAAAAACGCAACAGCTCTGAAAAATAATATACAACAGGAGTAAAAGCTTCAGACTTTTTATCTATTTTTTGAGTTTTTACCGAATAATTAAGGTTTAAACTCTCTTCTTTAAATAAAGGAAAAAAAAGCGGTCGTTAGTGCAGCTTACCGAAAAATTGTGGTTTAAAGCCTCCCCTTTTAAGGGGATAATAAGCGGTCGTTTGCGGAGCAGTCCGTTAGGATGGGATGGCGAGGTCTCCTCGCCATATCCAATCGACCAAGAGAAGAAAAATTTTCATCTCTTTGTCAATCCTCTTCTTTTCAAGGAGAGGTAATTATTCATTATTCATTATTCATTATTAATTGTTGAACGAAGGGTGAGATAGCTAGGTTTCCTAGCCATATCCAATGGACAAGGAGGAGAAAAAATTTCCTTTTCGTCAATCCTCTTCTTTTCAAGGAGAGGTCATTATTAATTATTAATTGTTGAATATACTTTTAAAATATGTGGCAATCTACTCAAGGTATTCCCAATATTCCCGATATTACTCATCCCCAAGAATTAATTGAATTTGGCAATCAAATTCTCAAAGTATCTCTCATATTAATTATTCTCATTGGTTTCTTAGGTATAGGAATAGCAATTTTAAATTCTTCTTTCCGTCATACGCAAAAATCAGAACCAAATATTTTGATTAATGAATTAGTATCTCAATATTTCAATTTACTTAAAAAGTTGGCACATCTAATTCTAGTTTTAATTTTGCTAGTAGGAGGATTTTTTCTCTGTTCAACTCTTAGTAATCGTTACCATAATTGGGAACAAGCAAAAATCGCCAAAATTGCTGCTGGAGTAGCAGGCGATCGTGCAAACGGAACGGAGTTCTATCGTCTCGAACAAATTGCTCCAAAAGTTCGTTATATAGTAGAAGAACCATATACATATTATCAGTGGGTTGATAATAAACGGGTTGAAATTAAAAGTATGAGAAATGTGGATAAATATCTCAGAATAAATTCCTCAGAAATTGAAGTAAATATTAATCAAGCCAAAGATGTTCAAAATCTTAAAGCCATTTATGTTGTAGATTTTTCCGCAGAATATCAAGTTACTAACCAACTTCAAGATATCCAGGATTTTTTCTTTGAAATTCGTCCTCCTTATGGCTATTCTTTACTTCAAAACTTTCGCGTTGAACAAAATAATCAAAGATTAATTCCTACTAACCCTGAAAATTATAATTTTCCCTTTAATTTATCCCCTGGAGAAACTATCAATTTCAAAGTAAACTATCAAGCTCAAGGCAGACCTCGTTGGATTTATAATGCCAATAATCAACTATTATCAAACTTTCAATTAACAGCATTAGCAAATTTTCCCAAAGCAGACTTTGCTAGTGGCATTGTTCCCACTGAAACTATCGAATCAAATCAGGGTCGTAAATTTACTTGGATATTTAATGACAATGTTTCTGTCAAAAATCCTTTTGGAGTTTTTACCGCCACAGACCCAGTTAAAAATACTGGCATTTTACCCCGTCTATTAATATTAACTCCATTATTATTTTTATGGTGGTTAATTCTCTTATATTTTTCCCTACCTTTGAATTTACGAGATGTGGCAATATTAGGCGGAATTTTCTTTGCTTGTTTATTGACTTTGACTTACTTTAGTCGCTTAATTGATGCAAAATTTGTCTGGAGTTTAATTTCTCCTATTTTGCTATTTTTAGTTTGGGGTTTAGGCTCAAATCGTCAAGCTTCTTTAGCCGCAATTATTTGTACTATTGCAGGCGGAATTTTACCTATTTTTGCATTATTAGTTCCCTATAGTGGATTAACTTTAAGTATTGCCGGATTACTTTCTATTATTTGGTTAGTAGTTCGCCATTGGTATGGGCGGAATATAATTAATAATTAATAATTAATAATTAATAATTAGGGTTTGCTGATTAAATATCAAAGCATTGACTGATATTGGTTTTAGTATTTTTTGGTCTAAAAAAGTGCCAGTTTTTCAGCTCAAAAAGTTCAAAAAGCTAGTATTTTGGGACGATTATGGCAGAAAAATCACTCTTACAATTTTTCCGACTACCTCCTCTATAATTCCCCGTTCCTCCTGTCTCCTACCCCTACTAAAAGACTTTTTCAGCAAACCCTAATTAATAATTAACAATTACCTCTCCTTGAAAAGAAGAGGATTGACGCGGTAGGGAAAATTTTTTCTTCTCTTGGTCGATTGGATATGGCGAGGAAACCTCACCATTCCACCCTACGGGAAGCTCCGAAGATAGACCGCTTTTTTCTCCTTTAAAGGAGAGGCTTTAAACCTTAATTATTTGGCAAAATATTTTTTGTTAAAACACAATTATTAGTTAAAAATACTCAGATTTTTTACCCTTAATATCATGTCTGAAGGTAATCGTTTGTGTAAAGTAAAAGGTCATTTCAGTTATTAGTTATCAGTTATCAGTTATCAGTACCTCTACCTTTTTCGCAGCATGACCTAGGAAAGTAATACCAAATTCAAAAAAGGTAGTTACATCTTAGTTGATAATTTATTCCTACAATAAAAAATATAAATTCCATAAATTCTAACAATTCAACCTTTTTTCCTCTTTAATATTTCTGTTTTTCTTTCCCTATTCCCTCCATACCTATTCCCTCCATACCTGTGCCATGACTGTAGTAATATTTTATGAAATTGGTATAAGAGGCTTGAAATATTGAACTTGATTTTTTTATCCCCTTGAAATGGGAGGCTTCAGACCTTATTTTTTGGTGAATATCTACAGGAAATTTCAGTTTTTTTCTTGCTTAATAACCTTCCTCCCTCTTCCTTATTCCCTCTTCCTTCTTCCTTCTTCCTTTATTAGTTGAAAATACTCAGATTTTTCACCCTTAATATCATGTCTGAAGGTAATCGTTTGTGTAAACTAAAAGGTAATTTCAGTTATTAGTTATCAGTTATCAGTACCTCTACCTTTTTCGCAGCATGACCTAGGAAATTCAGAAGCTTGAAATATTGAACTTGATTTTTTTTATCCCCTTGAAATGGGAGGCTTTAGACCTTATTTTTTGGTGAATACCTACAGGAAATTTCAGTTTTTTTCTTGCTTAATAACCTTCCTCCCTCTTCCTTATTCCCTCTTCCTTCTTCCTTCTTCCTTTATTAGTTGAAAATACTCAGATTTTTCACCCTTAATATCATGTCTGAAGGTAATCGTTTGTGTAAACTAAAAGGTAATTTCAGTTATTAGTTATCAGTTATCAGTACCTCTACCTTTTTCGCAGCATGACCTAGGAAATTCAGAAGCTTGAAATATTGAACTTGATTTTTTTTATCCCCTTGAAATGGGAGGCTTTAGACCTTTATTAGTTATCAGTTATCAGTACCTCTACCTTTTTCGCAGCATGACCTAGGAAATTCAGAAGCTTGAAATATTGAACTTGATTTTTTTTATCCCCTTGAAATGGGAGGCTTCAGACCTTATTTTTTGGTGAATATCTACAGTAAATTTCAGTTTTTTTCTTGCTTAATAACCTTCCTCCCTCTTCCTTATTCCCTCTTCCTTTTTCCTTTATTAGTTAAAAATACTCAGCTTTTTAACCCTTAATATCATGTCCGAAGGCAATAGTTTGTTTCATTAATTGATAATGGATAATTGATAATTACCTCTGGTTAAAACCGTTACGGAATTGAATATAAGGAAATATTATTTCTTCTCTTGGTCGATTGGATATAGCTCCTAGACCCGCTCTTATCAGAGCCGCTCCGCTGTTAGCGCAGCTTTGCGATAGCAAACGCCATCCATCGACCGCTTTTTTCCCCTTAAAAGGGTCAGCTTTAAACCTGAATTATTGAATTATTAATTATTCGGTAAACCCAAAGGTTAATATATACAGGAAATTTAAGTTTTTTCTTGCTTAATAACCTTCCTCCCTCTTCCCTCTTCCCTCTTCCCTCTTCCCTCTTCCTTCTTACTTTAATTGATAACTAATACCTGCATCTTTCATTCTTTTTAATGCTGCATAAATCCGCTGTTGTTCCACTGTTAACGCAATACGAAAAAACCCTTCTCCAGAAGCACCATATCCATTTCCAGGAGGCACAATAATCCCACATTTGTCTAACAATAAATTAACAAATTCTTGAGATGTATAATTTTTGGGAACCGGAACCCATACATATAAACTTGCTAAATTAGGCTTAATCGGCCACCCTAAAGATTGTAAACCTTCAATTAAAATATCTCTTCGCTTTTGATAAACAACTACTAAACCTTGCAACTCTTCTTCAGTAGTAGAAAAAGCAGCGATCGCTGCTTTTTGAATTGCTTTAAATACTCCAGAATCTACATTAGATTTAACTTGACTTAATCCCTTAATTCCCAAACTATTTCCTACTACAAAACCAATCCGCCATCCTGTCATATTGTAAGACTTAGATAAACTATGAAATTCAATTGCTACATCTTTTGCACCAGGAATTTGTAACACACTAGGAGGTTTATAACCATCATAAGCCATTTCAGAATAAGCATGGTCGTGACATAGTAATATGTCATAATGCCGACAAAAGTTTACTAATTCCTCAAAAAAATCTAAAGTAGCTGTGGCACCAGTAGGATTATTAGGATAATTAACCCACAATAATTTTGCTTTTTGAGCCACTTCTTGAGGAATAGTCTTTAAATTTGGCAACCAATTTTCACTCTGGAGGTGCATTGGATAAGGTTGACCCCCCGCAAAAATTGTTGAGGTGCGATAAACTGGATAACCAGGGTCAGGAATTATGGTATAATCTCCTGGGTCTACAAAAGCTAGGAAAGTATTGTGAATTGACTCTTTTGAACCTATTGAAGAAATTACTTCTGTTTCTGGGTTTAAATCTTCAATGGCAAACCGACGTTTCATCCAATCTGCTGCTGCTTGTCTATATTCTTTTATACCTTTGTAGGGAGGATAATGATGATTGGTAGAGTCTTGAATTGCTTCGTGCATTGCCTGAATAATATGTTTTGGTGTTGGTTGGTCTGGATCTCCTACACCCAAGTTGATGATGTCAACTCCTCTTTCAACTAATTCATTCCGTTTACGGTCAATTTCAGCAAATAGATAAGGTGGTATTCGTTCTAACCTTTTGGCAAGCTGCATAGTAATTTCTATAGACTCCTGAATTAAGTTAATGTACAACAGCAAAGTGTATATTATCAAATTAAAAAGGAGTCAGGAGTTTTTCAAAGTCAAAAGTAAAAATTGAAAAATTTCGGATTTTTTTCCTTGTACCTGTAGTTAAAATCCCGGTCTCACAAATTATTATCTACTAAAAGCTTTTAGCAATTCAGCATTCAGCATTCAGCATTTTCTCACCAAAAAATAAGGTCTGAAACCTCCCCTTTCAAGGGGATAAAAAAGCGGTCGAGGGATGGCGAGGTCTCCTCACCATCCCTCGACCAAGAGAAAATAAATTTCAATATTTCAAGTCTCTGACTTTAGGTAGAGGTACTGATAACTGATAACTGATAACTGATAACTGATAACTGATAACTGATAACTGATAACTGAAATGACGGGATGCTCCCCAAACAACTTATATTTCTTCTACTGAAACTAAGAACAATACAATTTCAAAGAAATGTCTACCCAAGATGTTAGCTGAAAGCTATTTAATAGTGAATTATTCTAGTTATTAATATCTTGAGAATTTCACTGTAGCTAACGCACTTGCTCTGCCATCGCTATTATTCACAAACCAAAGAAAATTCATCATTTTGTGAAGCTCAAAAAAAACGGCAAGGTATTTCCCCTTGCATCCTCAATAAAATCGTGATACCATGTAATCATTGCGTGTAACTCGCCCCTACGCATGACTTTTTATTCAACCCAAAAACAGCATTTCGCCACTGAATATATATAGATACAGAGATACTCACACCATCAAAGCAGAGAAAATTATCATCCTGTGAAGCACTCGGATAAAGAAGTAGCAGACGCAAAATTTACCCGCCCCATCAACACATTCATATATTTACTCATGTAGAAGTCATCGCTATTATTCACAAACCAAAGAAAAATCATCATTTTGTGAAGCTTCAAAAAAAACGGCAAGGATTTTCCTCTTGCATCCTCAATAAAATCGTGATACAATTTAACCATTGGGTGCGACTCGCCCCTACGCATGACTTTTTATTCAACCCAAAAACAGCATTTCGCCACTGAATATATATAGAGATACTCACCCCATCAAAGCACCAGAAAATCATCATCCTGTAAAGCACTCAGATAAAGAAGTAGCGGACGCAAAATTTACCCGCCCCATCAACACATTCATATATTTACTCATGTAGAAGTCATCGCTATTATTCACAAACCAAAGAAAAGTCATCATTTTGTGAAGCTCAAAAAAACGGCAAGGATTTTCCTCTTGCATCCTCAATAAAATCGTGATACCATGTAATCATTGGGTGTAACTCGCCCCTACACATGACTTTTTATTCAACCCAAAAATAGCATTTCGCCACTGAATATATATAGAGATACTCACCCCATCAAAGCACCAGAAAATCATCATCCTGTGAAGCACTCAGATAAAGAAGTAGCGATCGCACAATTTGCCCGCCCCATCAACACATTCATATAATTTACTGTAACCGCTCAATAATTCGGGGTAAATCGGTAAATTGCAAGGCTCAAATGGCGTAAAATCGTTCCTAAACTGGTAGTCCGCCCCCATTTATTGAGCGGATACTATTTACTCATGTAGAAGTAATGTAGTTACCGCACTCGCTCTACCAACCCTATATTCACAAGCCAAAGAAAAATTATCATCTTGTGAAGCTTCAAAAAAAACGGCAAGGATTTTCCCTTGCATCCTCAAAAAGCGAGTGTGTAATTCCGAGGAGACCTCGGAATGAAAGACACACTCAAGACAAATCGTGATACCATGTAATCATTGTGTGTAACTCGCCCCTACGCATGACTTTTTATTCAACCCAAAAATAGCATTTCGCCACTGAATATATATAGAGATACAGAGATACTCACACCATCAAAGCACCAGAAAATTGTCATCCTGTGAAGCACTCGGATAAAAAAGTAGCGGACGCAAAATTTACCCGCCCCATCAACACATTCATATATTTACTCATGTAGAAGCCATCGCTATTATTCACAAACCAAAGAAAAGTCATCATTTTGTGAAGCTCAAAAAAACGGCAAGGATTTTCCTCTTGCATCCTCAATAAAATCGTGATACCATGTAATCATTGGGTGTAACTCGCCCCTATACATGACTTTTTGTTCAACATTAAAAAACTTATATTTTGCGTTGATACTTAATCCAAAAATCATTACCACTCAGCAACGCCCAAATCAATACTTTTGACTTTAAAATGCATGACTTTTAACTTTCGCGTAGCAGCACTAGCTATTTGTAGCAAATATTTATCAATTTGCTATAAGAACTCAATAAGCAATTTCCCTTTTCCTAGGTAATGCTGCGCAAACAACATAGCTGCCTTCTTCAATGAATTTGACTAAAGTTATCAAAATAACATGGGTCTAAAACCCCGCTTTTAAGGTGAAATATTTTTGGAGAGTTGCTCAAATCCCCGTTACAAAAATAACATCTGACTTCTGACTTCGTTAAAGCACTACACATTAAGGTGTTTGACATGAATAGAAACTGTTTGCGCAGCATTCCGTAGGAAAACCCTTTTGTATTTCCCTGTAGCCTTGTGCGTAGCACTATAAAAGTAATTAAACATTTTAATTAAAACTTATTAAGTTTAGATATTGTGTTAATAATGTAGAAAATAAAGCCTGAAAATAATAAATAATCAACACTCAAAATCTAAATCTAAATCTAAGAAACTTCACTTGCGCCTCTTAAATTTATCTCCAACCAAATCAAATAAATCTACTTCAAAAACTCTAGATAAAATATCAAAATTATATATAAAACCCAGATTTATGCACCCTAAAAAAATATATCATTATAATTAAACTTCATCACTAGATTCAGATACAATCTCAACTAGATAATTGTACCAATTAAAGCATTCACTATCCATTGACCAAAACTATCTATCAATGACTTATATATACCAAAGACCAACAATTGATAGACCTTAGATATAAATTAAATATCTCAAATTTTCAACCAAAATAAAGTTAAAACGATTTGCAGTTTAGATAGTAGGAACAAGCTGAACTCTACCTGCATCCATCTCCTCCATTAATAATTCTAAAGCTTCATAATCTACATCAGAAATATGGCCAAGTCTTGTCAACTCAAAATTGATTTGATTTTCGATTTCAGGAGTCAACCTGCGAAAATAGAGAGCTTTAGATACAAGTTTGCGAATCATACATTTTGCTTCCATTGCTAATAGAAAAACTCTACATAATTAAATTCTCTGCTAAATGCTTACTCTAGTAGGTGATCCAATCCCAGATAAGACAGTGATATTAATCATTTGGACTATAAATAAGGAGTAAATTTTCAATAATTTAGAATTTAGAATTTAGAATTTAGAATTACCTCTCCTTTAAAACGGAATTGATTGACTAATCATGAAATTTTTCCTCTCTTGGTCGATTGGATATGGCGAGGAGACCTCGCCATCCCTCGACCGCTTTTTATCCCCTTAAAAGGGGAGGCTTTATACCACAATTTTTCGGTAATCTGTGAATCATAATTTCACAGTAAGTATAAGTTTTTGGTGTTATCTTGAAATATGTGTGTCCAAAAAATACAAGTTAGGTACAAATAGTGGCAGTAGCAGTAGAGAATTTACTAACATCCGAAATCTTAAAACCTGCTCGTTACCTCGGTAATGAGTTGGGAGCTTTCCATAAACCTTGGGAAAACGCTCAAGTCCGCTGGGTACTGACCTATCCAGAAGTTTATGAAGTAGGAGCTTCTAATTTAGGACATATAATTCTTTATAACATATTAAACTCTCAACCAAGACAACTATGCGATCGCGCGTATTTACCAGCTCCAGACTTAGCACAGAAATTACGAGCTACAGATACCCCACTATTTGCTGTAGAATCAAGGCGATCGCTGACTGACTTTGATATTCTAGGATTTAGCCTCAGTTATGAATTAGGAGCCACAAATATTTTAGAGATGCTAAGTTTGGCAGGTATTCCCCTAACTTGGCAAGAACGAAAATTAACGTCCCACTCTCCTCAAGCACAACAAACCTATCCTTTAATTTTTGCAGGTGGTCAAACAGCAACTTCAAACCCAGAACCTTATGCAGACTTTTTTGACTTTATTGCTCTAGGAGATGGAGAAGAATTACTGCCAGAAATTGGACTAATAGTCGAGCAAGGGAAAACTAATAGACTAACTAGAGAAGAATTATTGTTAGATTTAGCCCAAATTCCTGGGGTGTATGTGCCACAATTTTATGAAATGGCGAAAGATGGTTCTGTGTTTCCCATTCGTAAGGATGTGCCAGAAAAAATATTGCGCCGAGTGGCCGCTCCCATGCCAGCTTATTCTATAGGTTTAGTTCCTTATGTAGAAACAGTCCATGACCGACTGGTGATAGAAGTAAGACGTGGATGTACCAGAGGATGTCGCTTTTGTCAACCAGGTATGTTGACTCGACCAGCAAGAGATGTAGAACCAGAAGAAATAGTAGATACTATTGAAAAGGGTTTGAGAGTTACCGGACATAATGAGTTTTCTTTACTTTCCCTAAGTTGTTCTGATTATCTGGCATTGCCAGCAGTGGGCACTGAAATTAGAAACCGCCTCAAAGATGAAAATATTGCTTTATCTCTACCAAGTCAAAGAGTTGATAGATTTGATGAGAATATTGCCAATATTATTGGTGGTACGAGGCAAAGTAGTCTAACTTTTGCACCAGAAGCAGGCACACAAAGAATGCGGGACATTATTAATAAGGGATTGACAAATGAAGAACTTTTGCGAGGAGTCAAAACCGCTTATGAACAAGGTTGGGATAAAGTTAAGCTCTATTTTATGATTGGTTTACCTGGTGAAACTGATGCGGATGTGTTGGGTATTGCAGAAACCGTTAATTGGTTACAACAAGAGTGCAGAACTAAAGGTCGGAAGAAACTACAGGTGACTCTGACAATTTCCAACTTTACTCCAAAACCTCATACACCTTTTCAGTGGCATTCTGTCTCAGTAGCTGAATTTGAACGTAAACAAGAATTACTGAAGACAGAATTTAGAAGAATCAAAGGTGTAAAGGTAAATTATACCGATGTTCGTATCTCAGCAATGGAAGACTTTCTGGGTAGGGGCGATCGCCGTCTAGCATCTGTAATTCGCCGTGCTTGGGAACGAGGAGCAGGAATGGACTCTTGGTGGGAAAGTTTGGACAGAGCTTTTGCTGCATGGAGTGAAGCTATTGCAGAATCAGACTTGAGTTGGAAATATCGCCAAGTAGAAAATGGTGAGTGGAATGTATTTCATAATACAGAAATTTCTACTGAAATGACTCCCGCTCAAAACCTATCATCTCTACTTGACCAACCTCTACCTTGGGACCATATAGAGACTGGAATTGATAAAAATTGGCTAAAAGAAGATTTGCACAGAGCTTTAGCAGCAATAACTGTTCCGGACTGCTTTTTCGCAACTTGTTCTCATTGTGGTGTATGTGGTCCAGATTTAGGTCATAATATTGTAGTACCGCCTTTGCCTATTCCAGAATTTGATGGTCAGTTTGTGCCAAACCAGAATAAGGTACAACGTCTAAGAGTTTGGCTAGGGAAGTTGGGAGAAATGGCTTTGGTTAGTCATCTAGATTTAGCTCGACTATTCGCTCGTGCAGTTCGTCGTAGCTCTATACCCATTGCTTTTACAGGCGGATATCATCCAAGTCCACGAATTATTCCGGCTAGTGCTTTATCTCTTGGAACAACTAGCACAGGGGAAATTGTGGATTTTGAGTTGACAGAACCAATGGATGTGGTAGCATTTCAAAATAAACTGGGAGCTGCTTTACCAAAAGATATACCTATATATAAGGTTGAAGAAGTAGAGGTAAAGAGTCCTTCTGTATCTCAGATATTGGAAAAAGCAGAATATATTTTGAAGGTCCGGAAAATAGCAGAATCTTCAGAAAATTTAACAAAAGATTTCCACAATCAAACAACTGAAGAAAAGCCAAATTGGCAAGAGTGGGTAGAGGCAATTAATAATAGTGAATCAATTCTGTGGGAACAAACCACAAAATCGGGTAAAGTAAAAGTTATTAACTTACGCGATCGCTTATTTGAGTTGGAGTTTATAGAGTATCCAACCACTGATATTTTTTCTTTAGAAACCAAATGGGACGCTAAAATAGATGGCATTCTTCGTTATGTAGGAAGTTATCAGAATGATGGAACTTTACTAAGACCACAACATATAATTTATATGCTGGAACAAGTAAGCAAACAGGAATTTGAATTACTGCATTCTCACCGGAAAAAGTTGTTTTTGAGGTAATATAAATTAAATAAGAATCTAATGAGTAATTACTTCTAATGTTTAGGAAGGGGACGCATGCCAGTAACTTTTATTATTTCTCAATTATAAAGGTTACTTTTATCTTCCTCAAAATTAATAGCTGAAGTTCGCAGTTCCGACCTTATAAGGCTAGCTAATAGCTGACGGCTGTTTGCGCAGCATGACAAACGGAAATGCTTACGAAAATCCAGTAGGTGAAAGATAATTAGGCATTGATGCCGGAATCGAAAGTTTTGTCGCTACTTCCACAGGAAAGTTAATCAAATAATCAAATCTCCTAAGTTTTTGCTATTGTCAACTGCGCGAGTTTAAATTACTGCAAAGAAGACTTAATAAAAAAAGAAGGGGTTAAGTAATTGGTTAAAACTTCAGAAAAAGATAGCTATAATACATGAAAAATAGCTAATACTAGACGTGATTGGTATTTAAAACTAGCTCATAAACTTTGCGATTTAACAGATAATATTTTTGTAGAAGATATTAACTTTAAGTCTTAGTCTAGAGGAATTGTTAGAAAACAATCTTTAGATAGTGGGTAAGCATTTCCTCCAGAATGCTGCGCAAACAGCCGTCAGCAATCAGCAATCAGCTATTACTTTTAGTTTACTATCAAAGCTTTATTAATTGTCTTACTAGAAAAGTAGGCTCCCTTGACCTTAAAGTCTATTTTAATTTAAACACTGTCCTATATGAGAAAGTCTTGTTGCTGAAGTCCGCAGTTCCGACCACAGGAGGCTAGCTGAAGTCCGCAGTTCCGACCACAGGAGGCTAGCTAATAACTGAATGCTTACGATAGTGGTATAGGTCAATTTATCAATCAAATATTACCTTAATATATACTGGAAAAGAGGTAAGTATTTTGCTAAAATTGATAAAAATCATACATCTCAAAAATGTCCTAAATGCGGGCAGATTGAAAATAAAAAACTCTCTTTTTGCATAGCATTCCGTAAGAATAGAAAACATATTTGTAGCAGTTGTGAATATCAAACTAATCGTGATATAGCTGCTGCAAAAGTAATTAGAAATAGAGGTTTAATAGCCGTGGGGCGCACAGTTAAATAAAAGCGCACCGCCTGCGCGGAGGTTTCCTCAGCGTCAAGAGGGAGCAAGAAGGCTTGTGGAGATGGTCTGATACCACTTTGAAAAAAGAATGCTACAAAAGGGTAGAGTTTTATCGGATATGCTTAGAAATAGCATCTCCAGTTCATTTTAGATATTTATATCTATTGTTTTTCCCTTTTTTTAAATATTTTTCCCCTCTTCCTTCTTCCTTCTTCCTTCTTTCGTACGGACGTTGCATAAGGGCGTCCCTACCATTTGTAACAAACATTTATCACGCTTAGTATGACAGGAGTACAACTCAGTTTACTTGATTTGTTATCTAGCCCGAGAATCTATTAAACAAGAATCTCCCGTTATAATCGCCCTTATTTAATGGCGAAAGCGTCAACTAATTCTAAGTGCCTGAAAAATTAAATACTTTAAACGATTTAATAGAACCGATCAAAAAATGAAGATTTGTAAAAAATTGGATTATTTTTAGTGTGAATAATTGAAAATACCGTAATATATAATTTGGTGAAACTATTCAAATTGGTAAGGGTAAACTGAAGCATAAACTACTCAAAACCAGACCAAGCATTATCAAAAAAAAAGAAGTAAAATTCACCGAAAAAACAAGCATTGTAGTGAATATTCACGATTAAAAATAACCTAAATAACACCAAAGGTGACTTAATCCATAGCGCCACATTTTTATTAAGCAATTGAGGGAATTGAATGCCAAAGCAAATAATTATTGCCGAGCAACATAGAATTGCTGCGGTATTTTCTGAAGACCAAATACAAGAACTTGTCGTTGCTACAGGCAGCCATCAAGTTAGTGATATATACCTAGGAGTAGTAGAAAATGTACTACCTGGGATAGATGCAGCATTTGTAAACATTGGAGATCCAGAGCGCAACGGATTTATTCATGTTAGCGATTTAGGGCCATTAAGATTAAAACGGTCTTCCGGTGCAATAACAGAACTACTTACACCCCAACAAAAAGTCCTGGTGCAAGTAATGAAAGAACCCACTGGTACAAAAGGACCACGCTTAACAGGCAACATAACTCTACCAGGCCGTTATTTAGTCCTAATGCCTTATGGACGAGGTGTCAACCTATCCCGACGTATTCGTTCTGAAAACGAAAGAAATCGCCTCAGAGCATTAGCGATTTTAATCAAACCAGCAGGTATGGGACTATTAGTCCGTACTGAAGCAGAAGGAATGGAAGAAGAAGCAATTCTAGAAGATTTAGAACTCTTGCAGAAACAGTGGGAAACAGTCCAAATGGAAGGCAACTCCAATAGAGCACCTGCACTACTAAATCGTGATAGTGACTTTATTCAACGAGTCCTGCGGGATATGTATAACACAGATGTAAATAGGATTGTAGTGGACTCCAATGAAGCAGTAAAGCGAGTCAAAAAACACCTGCTTAACTGGAGCGGTGGCAAACCACTACAAGTTTTAATTGATTATCATAGCGATCGTATCCCCATTCTAGAATATTTCCGCGTTAATGCAGCCATTCGAGAAGCTCTTAGACCCAGAGTGGACTTACCCTCTGGTGGTTACATTATTATCCAACCGACTGAAGCACTAACTGTAATAGATGTCAACTCCGGTTCTTTCACACGCTCCGCTACAGCTCGCGAAACAGTACTTTGGACAAATTGTGAAGCAGCTACAGAAATAGCCCGTCAACTACGCCTGCGTAATATTGCTGGAGTCATTATTGTTGACTTTATTGATATGGACTCACGGCGAGACCAATTACAAGTTCTTGAACACTTTAATCAAGTTCTCAAAGCTGATAAAGCCAGACCTCAAATAGCTCAGTTATCAGAATTGGGGTTAGTTGAGTTGACTCGTAAACGCCAAGGTCAAAATGTATATGAACTTTTCGGTCACACTTGTCCTAGCTGTAATGGATTAGGACATTTAGTTCGTTTACCAGGGGAATCAGAAACTCCCATGGAAGAAGTTAATTTGCCTGTGGTTAGTCGTACCCCAGAGGTCGAAGAAACCACAAGACCTGTAACTATTGCTCCTCCAACTTTAGTAACAGCAACTCAGACCCCTAATGGGGAAACTACACAGCGGTATCAAGAAGTAGAACCTACTAATCATTCCTCAGACTTAGAATTGTTGAATCATCCTAGTTATCAAGAATCTAACCGACGGCGACGACGGCGGCGAGTAGTAGTAGGTGAAACAATGCAAGATGAATCATTGGAATTGCAAGAAAGAGAAATGGGTACAGAGATGGAATATCCTACGCTTTCAGAAGGATATCCAATTACAGCACCCAATCGACGCCCGGGAAGAGAGATAATTAGACCTATTACTGAACCTCCAGAGATAGTGAAAGTAGAAATGACTCCTGATGAGCAAGATGTGTATGCTTTGATGGGTATTTCTCCAATCACACTTTTAGAAGAGGGAACGGTAAAAAATCCTAAATCAGTAATTATTTCTATTCAGGAACCAGGGGAAAATAGTATTAGAGAAATAGCAGAAAAAAAAGAAGATGTTGAGTTGGAGTCAGTAGTAGAGTACGAAGAGAATAATAACGATGAGGATAGGGAATTAGAAGAGGTTGACTCATCAATTTCTTTAGAACCAGAAGATCAAAGTGATTTTGATAGTGATGAGGAAGATGGTCAGTACGAGGCAGAATTGAGTGATTCAGATGTCGATCTAAGTTCAGATAGCAATGACTCTGATGATTCCGGGCCAATTCGGCGTCGTCGCCGTCGTTCTTCAGCAGCTACAGAAGAATAAACAGAATTTATATTCATAGCAGGGAACAGTGTTCAACAATTAATAATTATTAATTATTAATTATTACCTCTCCTTGAAAGCGGATAGGATTGACGCAAAAGGGAAAATTTTTTCTCCTTTAAATGAGAGGCTTTAAACCTTAATTATTCGGTAAAAGCTTTTCTCTGTCTCAGGTTAATCGTCAATCTCTGTCAAACACCAACTCGTTCCTTGCTATATCTATAACCTCAGTTCTGTAATACCAATTTGAAAAAAAATGCTACGCTTAAGTGAAACTTCAGTTATTAAGTAATTAACATATAATGAAGATTTTTTTGATAATTATTAACCAGTTATTGTTAATTATTCTGATGTTTACCGAGAAATTGTGATCTAAATCCTCTCCTTTTAAGGGGATAAAAAAAAAGAGAATATTCCTTATGTCAAGCTTCCTTATTGCAGAGGTACTGATAACTGATAACTGATAACTGATAACTGAAATGGCTTCTCCCCTACTCCCCTACTCCCCTACTCAAGAATAAATGGTATACCCTATTAATATAATTGAACCTTTTACTGCTGGTGTGGATGAAGTAGGACGTGGAGCATTATTTGGACCTGTAGTAGCAGCAGCAGTAATTTTGCCAGAATTGGATGATTTGCCATCCCCTTTTTCCCTCTATAAGGGAGGTGAAATAACAGATAGTAAGAAATTAACAAAAAAGCGTCGTTGTAGTTTGGCTAATGAGATTCAAGCTATAGCTTTGGATTGTAAAATTGGTATAGCTTCTGTGCGCGAGATTGACCGCTTGAACATTTTACAAGCTTCTTTATTGGCTATGAAGCGAGCTGTCCTCAAGTTGAAATATAGGCCAAATTTGGTTTTGGTTGATGGGAATCAGCAAATTAAAGATTTGTCTATACCTCAGAAAGCTATTGTTAAAGGAGATACTAAGTGTTTGGCGATCGCTGCTGCAAGTATTGTGGCTAAAGTCTGGCGAGATACATTGATTATACGTTTGGCAAAAAAGTATCCTGTTTATGACTTGACTAATAACAAAGGTTATGGTACTCCTAAACACAAGCAAGGAATATTAAATTATGGGCTATCGTCTCAACATCGGCTCTCATTTAGTCCTTGTCAGCCTTCTCTATTTACCTGATGAAAAATAAATTTTTATAAAGATACAATAATCAAGGAGATAGAGTACTCAAAAATTTAAACAATAACGAACGAAGGTAAATAGGAAAAAACCTATTTTAAGGGAATAGCAAATCAAAAAAATCAATAAAAGATTAGAGTAATAGCAGAAGGAAAAAGGAAGAAGGAAGAGGGAAGAAGGAAAAATATTGCTTTGTCTGAGTTTTAAGCTTTTGATCTGCCCTAACTTTTCCTTCTACTGCTATAAAACTATCAGATGGTAATATTTATCTGAGTAATAAAGTTGCTCTTTGTATACAAAAAGTAAAGAGTAATTGACAAAATTGAGAATTACAGCAGTTTTCATTTGGGTAAACCACAGTAGGGGCGTTAACGATAGTTATGCGAAGCAAATGGCCATTTGCGTTCCGCAAAGCTGCGAATGGCTCCCCTACAGGATTTTTGCTTGTGAAGATGTGGTTCATCAAGAGCGAAAAGCGCTGTAAACGGTAAGGATGATTTTCAAAAAATCAGAGAAAAGAGACGATAAAACCCACATTCCGCACCACAAAATGTAGTAGAAAAATAAGTCAAAAGTCATGCATTCAAAAGTCATGCATTAAGAAGGAAGTAAGAAGTAAGAAGTAAGTAAGCATTCAGCCGTCAGCCAGCCTCCTATGGTCGGAACTACGTTATCAGCTATCAGCTATTGCTTTTAGTTTAGGATAAAAGTTTTATTAATTGTCTTACTATAAAAGTTGCCTCCCTTGCCCTTAAAGTCTATATTAATTTAAACACTGTCCTAGTATGAGAGAGTCTTGTTGCTGATAGCTGAGAGCTAATAGCTGAATGCTTACAGAAGTAAATTATGGTGGTCAATAGGAGTCAAGGATTCAGTAAGTGTTTATGCTGGCATAAGTAATCTGAGAATTTGACTCTCGATTGAGGTAAATGAAGATAATTTATATAGTATAAATACCTAAGCAAGCTAAGGATTTTATACTAATTTTTATGTTACGCTCTTGAAGTGCGGAATGTGGGATAAAATATCAACCCAAAACTCTTAATAAAGTTATGCTTAAAATTAAAAATAAAGTGTAAATAAAGGCAAGTAAAAAGACAGTAAAAATAATTATTAAAAAGCTGAATATGAAATGGAAAATAATTAAGATAGGAATGAGTAATATCAAGTCTCATTAATTAGCCATAATAAAAATGTTTTCTCTGATAAATTTCTCCCTGTTCCCTGTTCCGTATTCCCTGTTACCTAAAATTTTTATTGTGGGTATTCAAAGAGACATGATATAAGACTCCTAATGAATAGGAATAATCAGAAAGAATAACTTTTAAAAATTGCCAAACCAAGATAATTAATTTTTAGGATTTTAAATGAAATGTAAGAAATCAGGAATAAAGAGAAAATATTATTTGACCAAAAATAAATAAAGCACGTCTATACTAAAAATTAGCGTCAACACAATAAAAGAATACAATAATGGCTCCTAGTTCTGATGGTTTCTCTTATTTATTAGATAACGACCCTAATAACTTTATTGTACCCGTAAATTTACTGAATCCATACCCAGGAGGTCTACAAGCTCTAGATGGTAATGATACAGTAATAGGTTCATCAAATCCTGAACTAATTAATGGTAATAAAGGCAACGACAACCTATTTGGTGGGGACGGTTCTGATACTTTACGAGGAGGTAGAGATAATGATTTAATTTATGCTAACCAAGGTAACGATCTAATTTTTGGAGAAATTGGTAGCGATACAATTTATGGAGAAATTGGTAACGATACAATGTTTGGGGGTAAAGAAAACGATATTTTATTAGGTGGAGATGGTAACGATTTAATTTCTGGAGACTTAGGAAAAGATACATTAATTGGAGGAGCAGGGAATGACACATTTGTGCTGCGAGAACCTCAAAGCAATAATATAGATGCGGCAGACATTATTGATGATTTTGATGCTAATTTTGACAGAATTAAAATACCAGAAAACTTAACAGAAAATGACATCTTATTAACAGCAGATTCTTTATCGGGGGATACATTAATTCAAGTTCAGACAAATGGCTTAATCTTAGCAAGAGTTAAAGCAATATCTGACACAGAACTTATTGAAAGTCGCTTAATTTTTGGGGATACTATAAGTATAAATGAAGTTCCACAAACAGCTAGTTCTATACAGTCAAGCTTTAACAGTACTTTTGGATATGGTTTAGTCGATGCCTCAGCAGCAGTGGCCAGTGCTATTGGAACTGCCCCTTTTCCAGATATTCCAGATGTCGGCGGAAATCAGTGGGGACTAGATTTAGTTAAAGCACCAGAAGTTTGGAATCAAGGTTTTCAGGGAGAAGGTATTGTAGTAGCTGTCATTGATAGTGGTGTAGATAATACCCATCCTGAATTAACAGGGCAAATGTGGAGCAATAGCGACGAGATTCCCAACAATGGTATTGATGATGATGACAATGGTTATATAGATGATACCTGGGGCTGGGATTTTGTAAATGATGATAATGACCCAATGGATGAAGAAAGTCATGGAACTCATATAGCAGGTACAATTGCTGCCAAGAGAGATGGAATAGGAACAACTGGAGTAGCTCCAAATGCTGAAATTATGTCTCTCCGGGTACTAAATGATGAAGGAGTCGGTAGAGTTAGCGATGGAATATCAGCTATTCGCTATGCTGTTGATAATGGAGCAGATGTAATTAACTTTAGTTCTGGTGGAAGAAATTTAGTTAGCAGGGAACTCGATGCCATTCGTTATGCTGCCGATCGAGGTGTTGTATTTGTTTCTGCCGCAGGTAATGATAGTTTAAGCAGTCCTGATTATCCAGCAAGATTAGCTGATGAATATGGAATTGCAGTTGGGTCAGTAGATCGAAATGCCCAATTTTCTTCTTTCTCTAATAAAGCTGGTAGCGAACTGGATTATGTTGTGGCCCCTGGAGGAAATGGTTTTCCTGAAGATGCAGGAGATATTTATGGACCTGTAGTTCCTTCAATAACTGGTAATTTATATAGTTTCTTTGCTGGTACTTCTATGGCAACGCCTCATGTTGCAGGTGTCGCAGCTTTAATTAAACAAGCTAATCCTAGTTTATCTGTTGAGGAAATTGAGAATATAATTATTGAGACTGCTAATTCTACGACTGTTAGTGTTTGACCTATTAGTAGTTGAACAACTATGCATCCCAGATGTAGAAAATCACATTAGACCCCTCTGGAAAAGAGGGAGTAGGGAGTAGAGAGTAGGGAGTAGGGGGAAAGAATTGATGATTTTTGTGCGATAATTGATCTTATTTTTGATTATCACTAGATGTCTATTTTGACATCCTCCCTACACTGCTCTGCGAGACAGCGCGGGATTCCCATCTATCATTCAAACAGACACTTGCTGAACGAACGACTCAGGGCGGTTTGACACCTCGCTGGAAAATGCTGACTTGCCTGTTACCACGCTTCCTCCATGTCCGTTTAATTTCTCCGAAGACTGATACTGCGAGCCCAGCAGCCTTATTATATTGATAATAGCATATTATTTTAAGAACCACAACATTGATTGGTTTTCCTCCCGACGCTCCCCTGACCGGAGAGCGCGGGTCTCCAACCAACGTTGAAATAATCCTGATGATTAATCTTGAGATTAAAACAAATCTTTGATTTGTATAAAGTTTATTAATATAGACACGGAAGAATCTGAAGCGAGAGGGAAATAATTGTCCTTTTTCAAAATAAGTCATCTTTTTCGTAACTAAAATTTCCCTCTATTTCGCTATAAGCTTTATGATCAGGACTGTGTGTGGTGTGAAGTGAAGGAGTAAGATGACTGCCGATAGCCAATTCATCTCTGGCAAGGTAATTAGAGGGTTTACAGGACGTGGTTTTCAACCTTTCCTCTCCAGAGATAGACAAAAAAGTCGATTTCTAGAGGGCCTAGAGGTAGGGTTTTATAAACGATTATTTGATATCCTGTTCTCTCTGTCGGTTCTGATATTGTTTGCCCCCGTTTACCTGTTTATAGCTTTACTAATTGTCTTTAGCTCACCTGGATCGGTTTTTTATGTTCAAGAAAGAGTGGGTAAAAATCGAAAGCTTTTCCGTTGTTTGAAGTTTAGAACTATGGTGAAAAATGCAGATGAAATGTTAGGAGAAATTATGGAAACATCTCCTCATCTGCGCCAAGAATTTCAAGAAAGTTTTAAATTAAAACATGACCCTAGAATTACATGGATAGGTAAATTTCTTAGGGTGACGAGTTTAGATGAATTTCCCCAATTTTGGAATGTTTTGAAAGGTGATATGAGCGTTGTAGGGCCTAGACCATTAGTGGTTGAGGAACTACCAAAATACGGTCATCACATGGATAAAATTCTGACCATCAAACCGGGAATTACAGGTTTATGGCAAGTTTCTGGTCGGAATGACATTCCCTATCCTAAGAGAGTTCAAATCGACCTTTTTTATGTAAACTTCAGAAATTTTTGGATAGATATATGGATTATGTTTAAAACAATTGGTATTGTTGTTTTCCCAAAAAACAATGGTGCTTACTAAGGCTTGTCATTAATGACTAAGTGATTTAAAATCAACTGAAGTTATTATGGGGTTAGAGGTTGATAGTATTTTTCCAACTATTATCTTTCTAACCCAAATTTATAAGTTTAAATATAGCAGGGAACAGGGAACAGGGAACAGGGAACAGGGAACAGTGAGAAAAGAATTTATCTGTCTAAGATTTATCACCAGTCTATGTCCTAACCAACTCGTACCTTGCTATAAAATCTGTTTTATTTCCTTGAGAGAAATAGTATTTTTCAAGGAATCAAGTTGATGAATATTAACTCAAAGCTCTTGGTTATGAGAACAATTTTAGGTTAGTCTAGATATCTGGGAATGGTAGAGAGTATAACCCTACTATTAAGCAAAAAAATAAATATATATTTATTGCTTTTGCACTGTAGCGATGGAACTAATTATTATGGACATTCCCTGCCAATTTATTACCTTGTAAATATTAACTCCAATGACTGAAAAGAAACGAGCGCTAATTACTGGTATTACAGGTCAAGATGGTTCATACTTGAGCGAATTTTTGTTAGAGAAGGACTATGAGGTTCACGGTATTATTAGACGTAGTTCTAGTTTCAATACAAATAGAATAGACCATATTTATCAAGACCCTCACAATCCCCATGTTAGTTTATTTCTGCATTATGGAGATTTAACTGATGGAACTACTATACGCCGTATCCTTGAAGAAGTTAGACCAGTAGAAATATATAATTTGGGCGCCCAGTCCCATGTGAGAGTGAGCTTCGATTCTCCAGAGTATACCGTAGATACAGTAGCAATGGGCGCTCTACGTTTACTAGAAGCAATTCGAGACTACCAATATCGTACTGGAATTGAAGTCCGTTTCTATCAAGCTGGTTCTTCTGAAATGTTTGGTAAAGTTCAGGAAGTACCTCAGAAGGAAACTACGCCTTTTTATCCTCGTAGTCCTTATTCTTGTGCTAAAGTTTATGCCCACTGGCAAACTCTAAATTACAGAGAATCATACAATCTCTTTGCTTGTAATGGCATATTGTTTAACCATGAAAGTCCACGTCGGGGAGAAACTTTTGTAACTCGCAAAATTACTCGTGCTGTAGCTAGAATTGTAGCAGGTAAACAGAAGAAACTCTATCTTGGTAATCTAGATTCTAAGCGAGATTGGGGATATGCAAAGGATTATGTCAGAGCTATGTGGATGATGCTACAACAGGAGCAACCAGATGATTATGTGATTGCTACTAATGAAACTCATTCTATTAAGGAATTTCTAGAAATAGCATTTACTCATGTTAATCTAAATTGGCAGGATTATGTAGAGTTTGATGCTCGTTATTTACGCCCTGCAGAAGTAGATTTATTGATTGGTGATTGTACAAAGGCAAAAGAAAAATTAGGTTGGCAGCCATCGGTTACGTTTACAGAGTTAGTACATTTGATGGTTGATTCTGACATTAAAGCTTTGGAAAAATCT
Organism: Okeania sp. KiyG1; assembly: GCF_014132355.1. GTDB lineage: Bacteria > Cyanobacteriota > Cyanobacteriia > Cyanobacteriales > Microcoleaceae > Okeania. The sequence continues at coordinate 2,710 of NZ_BLZO01000052.1, read as the reverse complement.
ACTATGGTTGGTAGTGGGTTTGATTAAAGTTTTTTGCCTAAATTTAGGCTCGTAATTACTGTTGAAGTCAATCTTTAATTATTTTGAAGTGATACTTATTTAGCTGATTTTTTTGCGCTATATAACTAAAAGTTGACAAAAAGTTGGGACTTTAAAATCTGCTCTGCTGAAAAGTAAAAAAAATGGGGTGTATCTATAAAATTAATCTGAGTTCCAGTAGTCAATAATTTATAGAATAACATCCCTAATCAATTAAGATAAATGAACTCGAAAATTTGTATTACTAATAAGATGGCAGAGAGCTACAGTTATATTGAGGAGAATTAATGATTTTTAAGGTTTTAAATAGATGTGAAATAAAGTTAGGCATTAGAACTAAGAAACTGAATGCCTTGTAGAAATTTATAGATAGTTTGCTATACCTAAATATCAGGGTCATTTAATTCTAGATTTTAGCAATGAATTTATTGATTTTCAGGCAGTGAAAGATAAATTTCCTCAAGCTTGAAATAACGTGATTTCGTCAATAAATAAAATGGCACAGTTTAGAATGAAATAGCTCTGACCTGAATATGAGGAATATAATCAACTTTAAAGTGATAAATAAGGTTCTGATAAACTGCAAAAATATCTCAGAACAATTCTAAATTTTCAGGAAAATATGACAAATTAAATTGAACTACTATAAATGCCAAACGATTGGTAAACTTGAGAAGAGAAAATCAGCAATATATAATATCAATTACATTCCTCAACTGGCAAATAGAGGATTTTTCCTATAACTTCATATCAGTCTAATTTCTGAGATACTAATATTGCATCGCTTGTTTTTCCAAACTGACTGATTCTAATTCCCTAAACCCTAGACTTAATGTTTGATGAATATCAATCTCGGAGATTTTTATGACTAAATTAGAGTTAGAAAACAAAAAATTCTAGTAACAGGTGGATCTGGTTTTCTTGGACGCCAAGTTTTAGATCAACTTCATCAGGCAGGAGCTAATCCTAATCAGATTACTATACCGCGATCGCGTGATTATGACCTTTGTACCTTAGAAGCTTGTCAAAAAGTAGTTGATGGACAAGATATTGTAATTCATCTTGCTGCTCATGTAGGTGGTATTGGTTTGAATCAAGAAAAACCTGCTGAGTTATTTTATGACAATCTAATGATGGGGGTTCAATTAATTGATTCTGCTTATAAATCAGGTGTAGAAAAATTTGTTTGTGTAGGTACAATATGTGCTTATCCTAAATTTACTCCTGTTCCATTTAAAGAAGAAGACCTTTGGATTGGTTATCCAGAAGAAACTAATGCTCCTTATGGTATTGCTAAGAAAGCTCTTTTAGTTCAATTAGAAGCTTATCGTCAACAGTACGGTTTTAATGGAGTTTATTTACTACCTGTTAATTTGTATGGCCCTGAAGATAATTTTAATCCAAAGAGTTCCCATGTTATTCCTGCTTTGATTAAAAAAGTGCATGAAGCACAAATTAGAGGGGATAAAGAATTACCTGTTTGGGGTGATGGTAGTCCTAGTCGTGAATTTTTATACTCTACAGATGCGGCTAGAGGAATTGTTATGGCAACTCAATTTTACAATGAATCTGAACCTATTAATTTAGGAACTAATTATGAGGTAAAGATTCGTGATTTAGTAGAGTTAATTTGCGATCTAATGGAATTTCAAGGAGAAATAATTTGGGAAACTGATAAACCAAATGGTCAACCTAGAAGATGTTTGGATACACAAAAAGCAAAAGAAAAGTTTGGTTTTATTGCTAATGTAGATTTTAAGCAAGGACTGAAGAATACAATAGAATGGTATCGAGAAAATGCTGACCAAGTTTAAAGGTATAGATTTTATCTTTTATAGTTAGTTGACATAATATCGAGCTGAAGGAAACTATCTTTCAGCTTTTATTATATAGTTAAAAGCTTTTCTGGGTAAAATTTACTATAGATTTATTAAAAATATCGGGAAATTCAGGTTGTAAGTAATCCAAAATCGATAGAAGTAAAATTCAAATTAGTTTATAGCTTCGATGGGTGCCATGAGATAAAAAAATTGGGATTTAGAGGACCAAATAAAAAAAAATTATCTTTATCCCTATATGGGTTTAATACCCCACCGTCAGCGGGGGTGTAAATGTGGTTGTCGGGGGACCAATTCCCATCGACCCCATTCTCCTGACTCCTGACTCTTGATATCATGTCCGGATAATTAGGGTTTGCGCTTCACTAGTCTTTTTTAAGGAGTAGGGGAGTAGGGGAGTAGGGGAGTAGGGGAGTAGGGGAGTAGGGGAGAATTTTTTTGCCCAACTCTCGCCCAAAATACGCTCTTTCTTTGAGCATGAAGAGTTGAAAATCAGGTACAATTTCTAGACCTAAAAAGTCTAAAACCTTTACCTGTAAATGCTTTGATATTTATGAGCGCAAGCCCTAATTAGTGATAAAAAAACTTTCTCCTTCTTTTATTCTTTCTTCCCTCCTGAATTCAGAATTCAGCAATTCAGCAATTCTGAGTAGTTTATTTATAACTGTTCAACCGGACATGATATGACTCCTTCTTCAAAGCGTTTTTCAAGCTACTGAAGTACAGTTGTTTTTGTTCTTTTTTCTCTTGATGTACTACCAGGTGCGTCTGTCACCGATGCAGGGTTGCACCTCTATTCCCAGTTTCCCTAATTAGGGCTTGCGCTCATAAAG
>NZ_BLZO01000051.1 GCF_014132355.1 Okeania sp. KiyG1 | reverse complement strand
TGGAAGAAATTACATCAATTAACATATTTTGCCATGTTTATTTTAGTCTGGCACGTCATATACACAATGTGGGGTCATTGGAGCCATATCACCCCATTAGGAGTAATAGGAATTACTGGCATCACAATTTTATTTATTGCTAGAAAACTAATAGAGCGCAACAAAAAATCAGCAAAAATAAAAGCCGAAAATTAAACCAAAAGTAAAAATTGGTGTTGGTGCATTCTAATGGTTGTGCATTGCATTATTTTTATTACGAGAACAGTGGGAGCATCTTGCTCCCGTACCAAGCATCCCTTGCTCCCGTACCAAGTATCCCTTGTTCCTTGTATACCATTACTATGCAAGACTACCTAAAAATTATAGGACTTACGCATGAACGCTATTGGTAGGGTGTGTTAGCGCTAGCGTAACGCACCAAAGTCCTATATTCCTATATATAGTGCCTTTGTATAATTCCTGCAATAGCAAAAATTAATCATCAACTTTTCCAAATTAAGAAATATCAGGATTAAAATCTATGCTAACCCCACAACAGTTCCGTCAATATGCCACAATAATAGCAGCAACTACTCTAACAAATATTAGTGGATTGTGGTTGTGGCGATCGCTTTCAACACCAACTACAAACTTGACTCAGGAACCAGAAAAAACAACCCTACCCTCCCTTACTCTTTCCGGACACAAAGGATGGATATATGCAGTTGCTATCAGTCCAGATGGCAAAACCATGGCCAGCAGCGGTTATGATGGCACGATCAAAATTTGGAATTTCAGCAATGGTCAGTTGCTCAATACCATAGATGCTCACAAAGATGCCATCGAATCTCTTGCCATTAGTTCAGATGGAAAAGTCCTCGCCAGTGGTAGTTGGGATAACCGCATCAAACTTTGGCATCTTGCCAATGGCAAACTCATTCAAACCCTCGAAGGTCATACCGATGATGTCAAAGCTATAGCTATTAGCGTTGATGGTCAGACTCTTGCTAGCGGAAGTTATGATGGCACGATCAAAATTTGGAATCTTAAAACTGGATCTGTTGAGCGGAATTTTAAACATTCCAGCTCCATCACATCTTTAGCATTTACTCCAGATGGAGAAATGCTCGCTAGTGGGAGTAAAAATGGTCAAATCAAAACTTGGCAGGTGAATACAGGTAAACCACTCCACTCATTAGCAGCACATAACAACACAGTTTGGGCGATCGCTTTTAGTCCTGATGGTAAAATCCTTGCTAGTGGGAGTCAAGACCAAAAAATCAAGTTATGGCAGGTAGAAACTGGTCAACTTCTATGCACCCTAGACGGACATGACAAAGCAGTTTTATCTGTTGCCTTTAGTCCCGATAGTCAGACTCTTGCTAGTAGTAGTTACGACAGAAAAATTCATCTGTGGGACGTAGATACAGAAGAACTATTAAAAACATTAAAAGGTCATGCTAAACCTGTTTGGTCTGTAAAATTTAGCCCTGATGGACAAACTCTTGCCAGTGGGGGTGCCGATCAAACAATTAAACTGTGGTCTATGTCTGCTTTGAGTAAAAAACAGTTACAGAATACAACTGCCTCATCTGCTGTGGTAGAAGTTGTTGCATCAGAGATTACCGATCAAGCTAAGTTAGAGGAGTTAAATCAAAAATTGTATGACAAAATTGACCAAAGTTGGGAACAAACACCAGTATGGTACGAAGATTTACTTTTTTGCATAACAGTTAACGTTGATGGAGCGATCGCCAAATTAGAAACTATGAATGAACCTGCTAATAAGTATGCAGAGCAAACGCCTTTACCCAAGTTATTGAATACTGCTAAATCTGAAATTACCGAGCAGAAGTCTGTTGCTTTATTCCGAGTAGTGATGACTCCAACAGGTGTACTTGAAGTTAGTCCTTGGTCTGGTTGGTTATAGTTTGAATAGCTTTGGGTGGGCAATTTTTTGAATCAGGACTTACGCAAATTAACCTTAAAAACGCCATATGTAGGGGTGCCATTCGGAGCTTTGCATTAGCAAACAGTACCGAAGAAATACTGAAATTATATTTACTTTTCTTCTTCCCTCCTGACTCCTGACTCCTGACTCCTGACTCCTCGCTAAGTTATTCAGGACTTACGCAAATTAACCTTGAAAAGGCTATATGTAGGGGCGCCATTCGGAGCTTTAGTGCCTGTGCGTAAGTCCTGTTATTATACAGAGGTTTTCATTTCGGTAGACCACAGTAGGGACGTTCCATGGAACCTCCCTACAGGGTTTTGATTGTGAAGATGTGCTTCATCAATATGAAAAGCGCTTTCAACAACTAATAATGAATAATGAATAATTAATAATTACCTCTCCTTGAAACGGATAGGATTGACAAATTCATGAAAATTTTTCTTCTCTTGGTCGATTGGATATGGCGCAGGTTTCGGAGCCATCCCATCCTAACGGACTGCTCCGCAAACGACCGCTTATTATCCCCGATCAAGGGGAGGCGCATACCCACAATTTTTCGGTAAGTATTCAACCGAACATGATATAATATATAGCACTATGCAAATAGGTTAGGGCAATTATAAACGCTCAAACTCAATCAGGAATTACTTCTGACTTGCGCGTAGCACAGAGGTCTATTAGACATCTCCATAAATTACACATATAGATCATTTTTTGTGTCTTGTTTCAGAAATTTTCTTCCCTGTTGCCTGTTGCCTCACAGGAGTGCGCATTCCCTCTCTTGGTCAGCATTCCGCAAGCGAGCTGGCGTCGTCGCGGGGTCTGACCGCTTGCGTCTGACGCCGACGCGGGGTCGCACCGCTCTTGCCTACTTCTGCAAAAAGTCTATTCTTTCTCAGAGATTTCTATTCCGTCACATTAACTACAGAATGAGACCGAATACTTGCTAAAAAAGCATCTACATCTTCACCCCTAGTATTAAAAGTAGTTACAAGTCGAATTATGGGTAAAGTTGCCTGCTGCCAAACATAAAACTGAAAACCATCAGCTATCAAACCACTAACCACAGACCCAGGAATTTCTACAAAAATTTCATTTGCCTCCACTGGATGACATAACCTGGCAACAGGACAATTGACCAAACCTTGCGCTAATTTTGTAGCCATTCGGTTAGCATTGCTAGCATTTTTCAACCATAAATCATCAGTAATGTAAGCTTCTAACTGAGCTGACAAATATCGCATTTTTGAGAATAAATGCCCACTGCGTTTACGACGGTAGCCAAAAGTTTTTGCTAATTCTTGATTAAAAAAGACTACTGCCTCCGCTGCCATCGCTCCATTTTTAGTTGCCCCAAAACACAATACATCCACCCCCGCTCGCCAAGTTATATCTGCTGGCGCACAACCCAAACTATCAACAGCATTAGCAAAACGCGCTCCATCCATATGTAGATAAAGATTACGATCGTGAGTTAATTTAGCTATTTCACCTATATCTTCTGGTAAATAGACTGTTCCCGCTTCTGTCGCTTGGGTAATACTAACCGCTGCTGGTTGAACATGATGCACTATACCAATACCAGCTTTTTCTAGTGCTGTTGCTAAGTCAGAAGGATTAATTTGAGCATCTGTACCACCGAGCGTCACCAGTTTCGCACCACCCGTATAAAATTCTGGGGCACCACATTCATCTACATTAATATGAGATTCCGCATGACAATAAATAGCTCCATAAGGAGGAGCGATCGCTGATAAAGCAAGAGCATTAGCAGCAGAACCCGTAGCAACAGGGAAAATTGTCACAGGAGTTTCAAATAATTTTGAGAATTTAGCTTCCAAGCGTTGTGTGCATTCATCTGCACCATAAGGCATCGCAGACCCCTCATTGGCAGCTATCAAAGCAGCCATAATTTCTGGGCATACCTCAGTGACATTATCACTACAAAAGTTCATGTTTCCCATATTGTTAACTTGATTTTGCTAGAAGGACTAATATCAAATTCAAAAAAGGTATAGCAATATGATTTGAGTTGTGAGATATTGAAAACTTTTAGGGAACAGGGAACACCGGATCTGGGAACAGAGAAGAAGAAAAAAAAGTAACCGCTCAATAATCCGGGGTAAATCTGTAAATGGCAAGCCTCAAATGGCGTAAAATCATTCCTAAACTGATAGTCCGCCCCCATTTATTGAGCAGATACGAAAAAAACATATCATATGAATATAATAATTGCTATATTCTATACTTTTAAGGAATATCTCAATTCTCACAACTCATTCCTGATTGCTATAGTTACATCTTAATCTATATTTTTGCCCTTAAGTCTCACTTAAGTCTCAAATTTTATCACTCACAGATATTGTAAATATTTAATCTTATTTTCTCTTTTTTCATATACTTCTGTTCCTCTATAACCTACGGATGTTGCAGACAACGCTCCTACTACTCCCTATTCACTCTTCTATGAATGTAGCAATATTTTATGAAATTTGTTAGGACTTACAGCGGTTTTCATTTCAGTAGACCACAGTAGGGGCGTTAACGATAGTTATGCGAAGCAAATGGCATTTGCGTTCCGCAGAGCTGCCGCTTTACATGTCGCGGAGCGTTAACGGAGTTATGCGGTAGCAAAACGCCCTTACAGGGTTTTCGTTATGAGGATGTGGTTTATCCATCAGCAAAAGCGCTATATGTAATAGAAAGTATTTCCGTCATTGCAACCGACAGGGTTTGCGTAGCATTCCGTAGGAAAGAGCTTCTTTCAATTGAAACTTAATTCTATACACAAACGATATTACCGGAGATTATATTAAGAGAGTGTTTGTCAAATCAATATTAATTAATATTAGATTCCGTAGGGTGCGAAGCGCATAGTGTTTGTCAAATTAATATTAGATAAATATTAGTTAATATAAAATAAATATTAGATTGCGTAGGTTGCGAAGCATATATAAATAATATCAAATCCGGTAGCATCGGTGTTATTCAGTATTTAGAGATTAGAGATAAGAGTTTATATTGTAGGGGCGAATGGCCATTCGCCCTTACGCATTGTATGAAAATCGACGGAATTATATTACTCCGAAGCCAACGGATTTAATATAACGCACTATCCCACAGTAGGTAATGCGATCGCAAAGCAGAACGGAGTTCTATCCTTATATCATGTCCACCTGAATACTTATTAAATAATACCAAATTCAAAAAAGGTCATTACAGTATTAATCTCTAAATTCCGACCAGCAGAGAAAACCACTGTAGCAATATTTCATGAAATTAGTATAACACAACACCAAATATTAATAACTGCTCATCAATAGTTATTATTAATTATATATATATAGTAAAAATTACATACAAAAAAACTTTTCATATAAAATTATAGCTAATTCAATTTGTTATCAAATCTTGACACAACTTACGAAAAAACATCCGATCAGTATATTGATAATTAGAAAAAGAGTGATATTATACAAAATAGTTAAGAAATAAACCTCAACTATTACTAGCTTTCAAATTTTGGAGGTAAGTAAAATAATCTACAATCAAAACAGCACTCAAAAAATCTAAAATAACCTAAATATATTTATTAGTTTTATCTCTCTTTAAGTATAAAAAGGTTAAGATAGAGATAAAAATTAGTCCAAAAATATATTTAATCGAAACAAAAATAGGCAAAAGTAAAAATTATTTATCTTTTCTTTTGCGGGTTTAATACCCCACCGTCAACAGCGGTGCTGAAAATTTTTTGGGGTTATAAGACACGAAGTGGCCGGTCGTTGACTCTCCATAAGCAATTAGACCTTCTGCCTTCTTCTATGGCCAAAAAATAAGGTCTCAAGCCTCCCCTTTCAAGGGGATGAAAAAAAATCAACTTCCGTATTTCAAGCCTATGACTTCAGTGGTCAGTACTGATAACTGATAACTGATAACTGATAACTGATAACTGAAATAACTCCTATTGAAATTTATAGAGAGCTAACTCAACATGGAAAACACTACCAGAGATTATCGTCATATACAATTCTGCGAAGGTAACTCAAAAGTAGATATTGTCCAACTGATGGCTTTATTTGATTCCGCAGCAGTATGGGCAAAAAATAGAAAAATAGAAGATTTAGAAATAGCCATTACAAACAGTAACCCAGTCGTGAGTGTATGGGATAGCCAAAAAATGATAGGTTTTGGTCGTGCTACATCAGACTGCGTATACAGAGGAACAATTTGGGACATAGTCATTCACCCAAACTATCAAGGTGGAGGACTAGGACGCAAATTAGTTCAAACAATTTTAAGTCATCCAAGAATGTGCCATGTAGAACGAGTCTACCTAATGACAACCTACCAACAGGATTTCTACAAACGCATAGGATTTCAATACAACCAAACCACAACAATGATATTGCACAATCAACCAATGGAAGGAGAAATAGAATTAACAACTAGAAATAAAGCATTACTACTTGCTCAAAAGTAACACAAAATTTTAGCTAAGAACTCTCAATTGTTTTCTATCTAAAATGGAGCTAGTGAGGACTCCCGGTAAATCAAAGATTATACCGGGATATGAATCGCGACCAAAATAAAAACAGATACTGACCTTGATTTGCAAGAGTCTAAGTTAACACCACTCTCAGATAGAATTATGTTATAATTATGAAATAAACCATGATATGGCAGTTACAAAAGTGATTTGTCATCGAGGTTTTACTGCGGCCTTTGCAGATCGTAGAGCAAATTGACTGTGTAGGCGTACTGTCGGGGACTGGTAACAGTCTGGATAAGTGCCACTCAAGCAGTAAACCTAAATCGTGAGGTTTGGGAATCTCCCATTATAATTGCACTTATTTAACGGGAGAGGATGTCAAACTCATAGGAATAGAACATTGAGTCCGGTTAAAATCGGACTCCTCACCATCAGGAGGTGTCGCCAATACCTCTAAACGTCCATTCATTATTCCTAACAGAGTTTGATTCATTAACAACCTCATACCAGGAGAAAGCTGAAAGTCACAATTCACAACCTTTTCTGTTTTCTCCTCAACATTCTGCTTGAGTAAATCCCAAGACTCACTCCATGCACTAACTGGACGTTGATCGTCAATCCAGATATGAACATAACCAGATTCTTGTGCAGGATGGACAGAAATATTAATACTGCCTTCATCCATTTCGGCAATCGCAGTATCAACTAAACTAATCAAAACCTGCTTCAGACGAGACTCATCCGCCAAAACATAAATATTAGAGTCTGGAGGTAATATTTTCAAACGAATACTACGATTAGCAGCTTGTAAACACGTCAAATCGTCCACCGCCTCTAACACTTTACTAAGCTGAAGCCGTTCTATCTTATATTTTTCAGTACCATGCTCGGTTTTAGCCACATCAATAATTCGATCAAGCAGTTCCAAAGTTTTTAACGCCGAATTATACGCTTGATTAGCAAATTCACGTTCCTCTTCTGGGTTATCAGCTAAATCAAAAATAATTAACTGTAGCGTACTAATCATACTATTCATCGGCGATCGCAACTCATGAGAAGTTCGAGCCAAAAAACCAGCCTTAAACTTACTCATTTCCGATGCCATCTGGTATGCAAGTTGAGTCTGTTTCAATTCTTCTAAAACACCTTCTAGTCGATCTAAATTAGATACTTCAGGTGACGACACCACAGAAGGCGTTGACAAGTTCTCAGTTTTTGGCCTTAACCATAACCTACCACCTATTACCCCAAACCCTAACCCTAATGCCAAAAATAAAAAATCGTTCCAGCCCATGGGACTAAAAATATTAAATAATATAGCCTACCGTTCTTAGAAAACTACGATTATCTACATAAATCTATGATTTTCTCTAAATAATCAGTTCTATTCCTGCCTCAACCTGGCAACGTCGGCGTTATCCAGTCCGCAAGCTGTCACGGTCGAACTGACCGCCTGAGCTAGATTTAAACTAGCATTTCCGTTTGTCATCCTCCGCAAACAAATCTCGTTCGCCCTAGCGTTGCCGAGCAATCACAGCTAAAATTGCAGTGTTCACAATTTGATTACACGCTCTGATCGAGGCAGAGACTCTTTAATCTTTCCACAGTTAGAGCAAGTTTTGGAACTAGGAAACCATCTATCAACGACGGTTAGCTCAGAACTATAGAACTCACACTTGTAGTCGCCCCTGTCTTCTGAACTCATAAAAACCCCGCTCGGTAACAGCCTTAGCTAGTTTATGATTGGCCATCATGCTTAATATTGTCATACTTCTATTACTATCTGGCTGTGATTTTTAGCCAAATAGGATGTCAATTTATGCAATTTATCTTTGATTATACCAGATTATGGGCAACAGTTACTAGCCCTTAAAATTTTAACTTGACCGCTCCCTGACGTAGGATTTCCCAACAACTAATTTCCTTCCACTTAGCAACAGTAGAAGGAACTCCAGAAGCCAAGATTATCTCCTGTTCATGGGACAATACCAAAACATCTGGAAATTGAGCATTAATTTCAGCCATTCGACCCAAGGGAGGTTGACCTGAGAAATTAGCACTTGTAGTAGCCAAAGGCCCTGTTTGAGCCATAATTTCCCTAGCAATATCGCAATTAGGTATCCTGATTCCAATAGTAGTTGGGTCAAAAGGGTTCATTTCTCCAGGAACTATTTCCGAAGCTGGCAGCACCAAGGTTAAAGGTCCAGGCCAATACTTCTGAGCAACCTCTTGCCATAACTGCAACTCTTCATCACTCCCTCGAACATAAGGCCACAAAGATTCGGGAGTTGCCCCCATCAAAATCAAAGGTTTATCTGGACTACGACGTTTTGCTTGAAAAATTAAATCTGCTTTTTGAGGAAGAGCCCCTAATGCTGGTACAGTATCAGTGGGAAAGCTGACTAGATTACCAGAAATTGCTCCCTCAATGAGAGTCTCAATAGATACTAAACTCATTTTTAGTTTTTTGATTTTTAATTTTTTGAAAATTATAGGTAATTTTAGCATCTCTGGGAGAAAAACTCTCAGCCCAGAGAGCTTAAGAAAATGAATTGAGCCTCAAATTAAATTATTTCAACCAGTTGCCCTCATAAATAAAAATAAAAGCTTTATCTTAACTGCGACCCTTCAGTTGAAAAATTACAGCACTTTTGTCAGGTCGAGCTGCCAGTTGTGGTACAATATCATTAGGAAAGCTAACTAAATTACCAGAAATTGGTCCCTCAATTAGAGTTTCAATACAGACTCAACTAATTATTTGATTTCATTTTTCATTTTTTAATTTCGCAAAAAATATAGGTAATTTCAGCATTTCTGGGAGAAAAAAACCTCAGCTCAGGGAGCTTAATAAAATGAATTGAGCCTCAAATTAAATTATTTCAACCAGTTGCCCTCATAAATAAAAATAAAAGCTTTATCTTAACTGCGACCCTTTAGTTGAAAAATTACAGCACTTTTGTCAGGTCGAGCTGCCAGTGCTGGTACAATATCAGTTAGGAAAGCTAACTAAATTACCAGATATGGCCTCCTCAATTAGAATCTCAATACAGACTCAACTGATTATTTAATTTCATTTTTCATTTTTAATTTCGCAAAAAAATATAGGTAATTTCAGCATTTCTGGGAGAAAAAACTCTCAGCTCAGGGAGCTTAATAAAATGAATTGAGCCTCAAATTAAATTATTTCAACCAGTTGCCCTCATAAAAATAAAAGCTTTATCTTAACTGCGACCCTTAAGTTGAAAAATTAAATCAGCTCCAGTTAATCAAGCTGACAATGCTAGTACAGTATCAGTAGGAAAACTGACTACATTACCAGAAATTGCTCCCTCAATTAGAATCTCAATAGATACTAAACTTCATAACTTTACTCTCTAAAAAAATTTTAGATTTTGTTTGAAAAAAATAGGCAAATTTATAGCAGGGAAAGTAGAATTGGAATAGTATTTATATCATCCAAATATTGATAAATACTATGTTTTACCTTTGACCTATCCATCAAATCTATGAGTAATTCTGAACAAAAGAATTGGAACAAAAGAATAAATGTTTTTTTAATAGGTATAGCTATTCCTGTAACTGGCATACTTGTAGCCATTTTCGTTCCAGAAATTAGATGCTCTTTAGGAATAGCACAAAATAGTTGTAAGAATAAACATTGCAAAAATCTATTCCAAGAAGGAAAAAGAATTGAATTCAAATATAGACCTATAAAGAAAGACCATATAGAAGTTGGAGAAGTTGAAATTCGTCAAGTCATAGATAGAAGTAAAGCAGATGGAACAACAGAAGTAGAAGGAAAGGCAACTCTTCTTGAGCATTCATTTCCAGTAGACATAAATCTTGAAGTTCCATTATTATCAGAAAATTATAATTTTCCTAATAAGAAAAATCACGATCCTGTAAACTTCGATATTAAAATCAACAATGAAACAGGTAAATGGAAATTACGTTGGGCTGCCAAAGCAGGTGTTTTAGTAGGCGAGGATGGGACATGTGAAGATGGAAAAGCCACAATATATATGGACCACCCCATAGTAGAAAGAGAATATAAATTAGTATTTCAACTTATTCAATAACAAGACCCTATGAAAATTTTTTGAAGCTCAAGAAAATAATAATTGCTACTTCAAATAAGCCATAGCAAACCGATCGACACCCTCAATATCCGAAAAAATCTCAACCCGACAATAAGCTCCATTATCCTGCAACATTTCAGCAACCTTATCCCCTTGCCCACTCATCATTTCTACCAACCAAACACCACCAGAAATCAAATATAGTGGAGCAGTTTCAATCAAATATCTAATACAGTCTAGGCCATCAGGACCACCATCAAGAGCAAGATGAGGCTCATACTCCCTAACTTCTACTTGCAAACTAGAAACCATATCGCTAGGAATATAAGGAGGGTTAGCCACCATTCCACTCACTTTACCCCGCAAATGCTCCAATGGTTCCCACCAAGAACCTTGACAAAAATTTATCTTGTTCCCTAAACCCAATTTTGTCCCATTCTGTCTAGCAATAGCTAAAGCTTCTGGACTACAATCTACAGCATAGATAGAAGCCTCTGTCAATACTTCTGCCAGCCCAAAAGCGATCGCCCCACTACCAGTTCCCAGATCCACCCAAATTCCTTCTTGAAGATGGGACACATTATGAGTAGCTGCTACAACCAAATCGATTAAACACTCAGTTTCTGGCCTTGGTATTAACACCCCAGAACCCACATTCAAAGAAAAATTCCGCCAATAAGTAACCCCCGTTAAATATTGAAGCGGAACCTTTTCATTTAAACGTCTATACCAAAGGTTATTCAACTCAACTAAAGAAAGTCGCAGTCGAATATGAGGCCAATTTTTAAAAGACTCTAAACGAAGCGTTAATCGATCTAGTCCAGCAAATTCTTGCAACAACCAATCAACCTCAGTAACACAGATACCTGCCTTTAAACCATCACCCCGAGCACTGCGATACCATTGCCAAAGGTCTAGACCTGAAACTACACACTCTGAAGAAAAGTCCATCAATCGCGATCGCTTAAAATCTCAATTTTAACTTATTAAAAAGCAAACAGCAGTTCAGCAGTTCAGCAGTCAGCTTTATGCTCCGCAAATAGATATCTAATTCTATACACAAATTTTTAGGCGCTCTAGCTGATAGCTGATAGCTGATAGCTACTTAATTACCAGACTGTTGTAATTGTTGTACAAACTCCAAAGACTCCCTTGGAGGAATAAAAATAATTTTTTCTAAGAAAGGATCGTCATCTTCCTCCAATGCCTTAATCACACCCTCAAGATTCACAACCTCAATTTTCACAGAAGAAAAAACATCAGGTTGTTGAGTCTTAGCTCGCTCCAACATTCCCTGTAAATCTTCCTTATTAAAAAACATAGGAATAACTTGCTGTTCCCCACGTTGAATAGTTAAATATCCATCATCAGGCCCACCTTTAGCTATAAACAAAGGTACTCCAGTGAACTGGTTAACATCCTGACCATTTTGCTGAAGTAACATCTTAGCAGATTCAACCTGCCTTCTAATTGGAACATAAGCAAACTGTAGCTTTTGCCCATTCTTCTGGCTAGATTGGCTCATTTCATAAACTTCACCCAGAGATACAGGCACTACCTTAACCGTAGCTGCCAGATCTGGATTTTCTCCTTTTAATTTTTCTACAAAAGCATCTGCATCACTCTTACTAATAAAAACCCCTGCCACAGAAGAATTTTCATCACCTTCTTTTTTCACAGAAGCTACAAGAGGAGAGCCATTTTGATCGGTGATTGTAAATACAGGAACAGGAGTTAACTTCTGTAGTACTTCTTCTGCAGATAATGCTAGTGCAGACATCTCTTTGACAGAAGGTCCAATCAAAGTGCTGGCCACTATTCCTAACACTGCACTTAAGCGAACTAATGATTTCATAGGTTCTCCATTTTATTTAAAAAATATAGCAAAAACAAAAGTTATGAACATCAAATAACTTATAGTAGAGAGATGAAAAATTATGTTAATTTATTCAAAAAGCAACTAAAAAACATGATTTAATCTTTTTCAATTTTTATTTTTTATATATCGATATTAATCATCAAAATATTTATTCCATAATTCCTCAGACATCCCGAGCTTTTTATCGTATAAAAACATAATTTGACTGTCATTAATTAATTATATAAAATCATTATTTTTCAGAAAATTAAATGATAAAATTGAACTATTACTTAATTTCAAACTGCCTTTGAATTAATCATTAAAATAATTTAATTTTATGGTTTAATTGCACTGACTATAAATTATCCAAAATTGTTATCTTAGGTCAAAACTAATCTCTGGTTGATTTACTAAATTCATCAATTGAGAATCATTGGAGTATGATTTATGGAAAAAAAGTTATATCTATAGGCGAGTATAACACAATTTTTTTATTTGCTTAAGCTAAAAATAAATAAAAACATAGTAGTTTACAGATATTGACTTCTCCCCGCGATAAATCGACGGGGATTCTAAAAGGATACTGCGATTGGGGGTTAAAACCGCATTGCTTCGCGTCTTTTTAGCTGACCAGAATTTTAACTTCACAGGACGAGTCAAAACACCCCTAGACACTCGAGTTCAATCAAAATTAAGTGTCGTGCTTACGAATTGATTCAGTGCACGGCTTTTCCCAAGACCGCACTGAATCGCTTTACGAATTATATTGGCTGCACCATTGGCATCAGCATTAATATACTGATGATTACCGGTTTGATACAAACCTCTTTTTCTTCGTTTTCCTGATGCTTGCCACCCTTTCCTAGGTCATGCTACGCAAACAGGTTTTTCACCGAAAATAGGTAGCCAATCATTATCTAAAAACGAAGCCTTGGAAGTATAACATTCCTCCGTTTCTATAAATTTAATCCCGTATTGAGAACATAATTGAGCTATACGTTCTTTAAGTTTAGCTGTAGGAATTGATACAAAAGATTGATTGGTCTTTTTTCCTAAATTACTCTCTTTTTTTTGCTCTTTATTCCATCCAAAAACAATAACTCCAATCTGATTATCCAGACAGTGATTAATGACCATTTTCGCTGCTTTGTTCACAGCATCCCTCATTTGTCGATTCCGTTTCTCTGTGATCTTAGCTAACCGTTTTGACCAAAATCCAAGGGGTTTCCCATCTTTGATAATTGACACCTGCTTGTTATACCAACGATTAACAGATTTTAGGTGTTTTCCATCAATAATCAAACTTATACCGACGTTAGAAACCGCCGCCAACCAATTGTTTAATCCTGGATCTACTCCTAGTACATAGTCGGAATTTAACTTAACTTTTTGACCTTCAATCTCATAAATAAATTCAGCATAAAAACATTGATTTCTGGGCAGGATTCTCAGTTCTTTGATGTCATTAAACATTAAATTTGATGGCATACATAAAAAAACTATCAAAGCCAAACCATTGTTTAACCCTTCTCCCCAAAGGAATTCTAATCTGATTACCTGTTAATCTTAATGCTTGTTTGGGATAAGTTACCAAAGCTAATCCTCCCTTTTTTCTATATTTAGCCAGCTTTGGTCTATCAGTTAGTTCTCCTTGTTTCTACTTTTCTGGTATTGGACGATGCTGAATTAACTTTACCTTTCCTATTTTGGGCAAATTAATTTGATTTTCTTCTATGCAATTTAGTTTTATTTGAGGATAAGTAAAACTGCGATAACCTCTTTTTCCTTTGAACCTTGGTTTACCTAATCGCTGCCCGTTTTTGTCTGCTTTAAACCATCTATCAAAGGCAAGTTTTACTCGTTTTATGCAATCCTGGCATACCTGAGAGTGAATTAGCTTGTATTCCGGAAATTTGTCTTTGGTATTTACCAAATCTCGTGTTTGAGAGTAATAATCTGGATTATCTCTTAGTTGAGGAATTGGCATCACTAACGGGCAAGCCTTAACTGGACAAAGGTTTTCTTCCCACCTAGATAACCTTTCACCGAAAAACTGGGTAGTTACGCCTCCTCTTTTAAGAGGATAAAAAAAAGAATATTCCGTATTTTTAATCCCAAAGCTGAAGCTAGAGGTACTGATAACTGATAACTGTTAACGCAGTTCCTCCGGAGGAGGCTAACAGATAACTGAAATGACCCAACCAATAGTTGTACTGCCGATGCAACAATTCCAAGCACAATTCTATTGTGGCTAACTGTTTTTTATTGGGCCTTAATTTATATTGGTAGGCAGTCAGCATAGTGGAAAATTTCCGGGGTTATTGCAAGATAATCATACAAGTTTTTCTACTAGGGCGAAAGCTTTAGAGGATTAGAAAATACAACAGATTTAATCTCAGCAAAGTATAGCTGTTGCTGAAATATGGCCCGCATCACAATAGTATCATTGAAATTTCCGTACTTAAGGATGAGGTTTTAAATATTTGTACCTCATTTAACTACTGTATTTTGCTGCAAGTATCGGGATGACAGGATTTGAACCTGCGACATCCTGCTCCCAAAGCAGGCGCGCTACCAAGCTGCGCTACATCCCGGCTGAACTATAAAATTATTATAGCTCAATTTTTACAAGTTGTGCAAAAAATTCAAAAAATTTTACACCAAACAAATTGGTCCATATACTCATTGACATCCTCCCGACGCTGACCTGCTCATGCAGCGCGGGATTCCCATCCATCATTCAAACAGACTGTAGGGGCAAACGGCCGAAAGCTTGCGCATAACTATCGTTAACACCCCTACTGGAATGACTCAGGGCAGGTTGACACCTCACTGGAAAATGCTGGCTTGCCTGTAACCACCCTTCCTCCGTGTCCGATAAATAATCGACCAGTGCCCCTCGGCGACTTGATTAAAAAGCGATAGTAGTCTCAACCAAATTCTAGATTTATTATATTAATATTTGGTTAATCATATTTTGATAGAACCAAAAACAGCTAATCTGGATACCAGAACATTCCTTTAATTCCTTCTGGGTCAGGAATAAAACCTAAATTTTGGTAAAAATCAACAACATGAGGGTCAGCAAATAAGGTAATGTTGCTGATGTCCTCGCTACGAAGTTTTTTGATAATGTACTTCATCAATGCTTTCCCCAAGCCCTTACCTTGGACATCAGGATGAACAACCACATCCCAAAGAGTAGCATTAAAAGCATGGTCCGATGTTGCTCTGGCAAAGCCAATAAGTCTTCGGTGACTGCCTCGCATCTGCCACATAGAGACAACAAGAAAACTATGTTGAATGGCCTTTTTCACCTTGCGTAAAGGGCGACGAGACCAACCAACAGCATTACAGAGTTCTTCAAGTTCATATATATCTATGTCTCGATCTGTACTAAAAAATATACGTCCAGTACTTCTATTAGGTGAATGAACAGCTTGAGAAGAAGCATTTCCTTCCCCAATAGTAGTGTATCCCTCATAATCTGGATTTTGAGGGGGAGATGTTGGCTCAGAGCCGGTAAACAAATTTTTCCAAAAACCCATGCAGGCGTGGTTAAGTTAGTAGAAGTTGGATGACATTATTAGATAGTATATATCCCGTTCCCTCTCTTCGATTATGGCTCCGGGTTTAAAATCATCAACACTAGAACTGCTAAGGCGCTTCAACCGAGCGTTTCCACAGTTTTATGAGCAATTTGTCAGTAGTGATATCCAACTGCAAAATTTGAAGTTAGCATATCAACTGTATAAAAGTAAACAAGCTGTAATAGAACTAAGACCAGAAGGCAGCAAAAGTGCCCTGCACTTTACCTACCGAAATCAATCATTTTTGCTCAGTGATATTTTTGGTGTCTTAGCTGCCTATGGACTAACTATTCATAGCCTCAGTCTTTATGGACAAATTTACCCACCGATGTTGGTCTTTATCAAATTAGTAATATCTCGGGGGGGCAAAGCACTAACAGAGAAAACCTCAGAAAATGTTTGTCGTGCCATTCAAGAATCATTGGCAGGCCGTTTCGAGGTAGAAGAAATGTTAGCTGTAGAATTTAATCTAGATAGTGGTTTAGAAGAAGTAGCGACAGAATTTTATGTCGATCCTGTATTTCATCTACCAGCACTACTGATTGAAGCAGATAATCAACCAGGTCTATTCTATAAAGTTATGTATGCCATCTGGCAAGAAGATTTGTTAGTAGTTAACGCCAACCTATTAGTTTGGCGTGGACGAACTCGTCTTATTCTTTACCTTTTGGGTCCAAATGAAAGTTTGATTCCAGAATACTTAGGCCAAAAAATTGCTGAAGGTATGCGACAAAGATTAATGGGAGAAAGATACTGATAATAATTAATAATTAATAATTAATAATTAATAATTACCTCTCTTTATCTTTGAAAAGAAGAAGATTGACGTTGTAGGGAAAATTTTTTCTTTTATCTTGGCCGACCATCGACCAAGAGAGAAAAAATTTTCCTTTTATTCAATCCTATCCGTTTTAGAAAGAGGTAATTAGGGCTGGCTGATTAAATATGAAATGATTGACTGATATAGGTTGTAGCGTTTAAGGAGCGAAAAAAAGTACCATATTTTAGGCATATATTCCTCAAAAAGGAGCGTATTTGCGGATATAGTTGGGCAAAATAATCTGGGGATAATTTTTCTGAGTACCTCCTCTATAACTCCCTACTCCCTACTCCCTACTCCCTACTCCCTACTCCCTACTCCCTACTCCCTACTCCCTACTCCCTGCCTTGGCAAAAATACTTTTGAGCGCAAACCCTAATTATCAATTATCAATTATCCATTATCAATTATTGAACTAGAGCTTGCTATACCTTTGTCAATTAAGGATAAGATACAAATATGGCAACTATAGATATCCAAGGGGTTCCACACGCCTACGAATTGACAAACCCCACTAAATACCCCCATGTACTTATTTTTATACATGGCTGGCTTTTAAGCCGTAACTACTGGCAACCTTTAATCCAAAGACTTTCACCAGATTACCAATGTCTATCTTACGACTTGCGTGGATTCGGCGATTCTCAAATCCACTCAACCCAACAGAAATTAGCTTTCAACTACAGTCCCGCAGCTTATGTAGAAGACCTGACAATATTATTACAGAAACTTAATATATCTAGTGCCTGGCTCATTGGCCACTCTTTAGGAGGTACCATTGCCTTATTAGGAGCAAATAGAATGCTCGATATTATCAAGGCAGTAGTCTGTATCAACTCTGGTGGTGGAATTTACATTAAAGAAGAATTTGAAAGATTTAGGTTTGCAGGGGCACAAATTATCAAATTTCGTCCTAGTTGGCTATCTTATTTACCTCTGATAGACTTAATGTTTACAAGGACTCAAGTGGCCACACCCATCTCTCGTAAATGGGGACGACAACGAATAACTGATTTTGTTAGAGCATCTTACGAAGCAGCTCTGGGGACATTATTAGACTCCACTACAGAATCAGAAGTTCATCGCCTGCCACTGGTAGTATCACAATTGAAGCAACCTGTTTATTTTATTGCTGGAGCAAAAGACCAAATAATGGCTCCTAAATATGTACAACATTTAGCTAGTTTTCACTGGATGTTTCAAGGCCATGGTGGAAATGTCCTAGAAATTCCTGAATGTGGTCATCTAGCAATGTTAGAACAGCCTGATGCTGTGGCTGACCATCTCCGAAGTTTTTTACAATAATTGGGGTTTTCTGAAAAATTCTTTTGGTAGGGGTAGGGGTCATTTAAGTTATCAGTTATCAGTACCTCTACAATAAAGAGGCTTGAAATCTGAAATATTCTCTTTATTTTATCCCCTTAAAAGGGGAGACTATTGACCAGAATTTTTAGGTCAGAACTAAGGATAAATGGGAATCTTAGAAGAGATAGTGGGAAGAATTGTCACTTTATTTATATTCTTATCAAACAGGATTGGGTCGCGCAACCCCGCCTTTTAAGGCGAAACATTTTTGGAGAAAATCTCAAATCCCCGTTACAAAAATAACTTCTGTACGGGCGTTAACGATAGTTATGCGAAGCAAACGGCCGTTCGCCCCTACTGACTTCTGACTTCTGACTTCGTTAATCACTCCTATCATTTTTTTTTGCTTCTTCAATATGAAGTCCAACAATTACAACATCTCGCTTCATACCATCTAAATTAGCCACTTTTGGTAAATAACCCCAACGTTGAAAGCCAAACTTATCAAATAACTTTAAACTAGGTTGGTTATGAGCAAATATAAAACCCAGTAAAGTATTAATCCCTAATTTAGGACTGTACAAAATTGCCTCTGAAAGTAATTTTTTTCCTATTCCTTTACCTTTATATTCAGGAGCAATATATATACTCACTTCTGCTGTAGCTTTGTATGCAGCTCTGCCATAAAAAGACTGAAAACTCAGCCACCCAACAATTTTTTCATCTAATTCCATAACCCAAATTGGACGACTATCAGGTGAGTGTTCTTGATACCAAGGAATACGACTTTCAACCGAAATACATTCTATATCTCCAGTAGCAATACGACTAGGAATTGAAGCGTTATAAATTTCTACAATTACAGCTAAATCTTTTTCTTCAGCGTTTCTAATTTTCATTACTGATGTAGCAGTCTTAATTTTAAATTTTGCAGAAAATAGGTTCAATAATTAATAATTAATAATTAATAATTAATAATTAATAATTAATAATTAGGGCTTGCGCTCATAAAGCTAAAAGTCAGGATAGCTTACGTTCATTAATTGATAATGGATAATGAATAATGGATAATTACCTCGGCTTTTAACCGTTTTCTCCTTGCTTATGAAAGGCTTTAAACTGAATGGGGATTAATTATCAATTATCCATTAGTATTGGCTCTTATCGGCCTCAAAATACTGAAATTTTCTGCTGAAATTCAAGAAAATTTCTTCACATAAAATGGCCGAAACCGTCCCCCGTCCCCCCCTCTCCGCGTCCCCGTATCCTACTCCCCGTATCCTACTCCCTGTTCCCTATTCCCTGTTCCCTAGCGCGTAGCGCTATACAACTCCATCACATCTTTTATAGCCATTCGAGAACTAGCTCCTAAGTTCAGAGATGAAATATGGCCTCGACTCAGATGGTCAGCCGCCGCACAACCAATCATGGCCGCATTATCTGTACATAATTTGAAGGGAGGAAACAGTACCTGCAAATTATTCTTGCTTGCTGCTGTACTTAAGTTTTGTCGCAACCCACTATTTGCAGCGACACCTCCACCAATAGCAATTGTATTTAATCCATAATCTAGCGCACAGGCGATCGCTCTTTTTGTTAACCCTTTCGCTACAGTTTCTTGAAAACTAGCTGCAATATCCCTAATTATTGGAGACTCAGGTAATAACTCATTGCCCTCTGTTTCCAATTTTTGAATTAATCGCAAGACAGCAGTTTTTAGTCCACTAAAACTACAATCATAAGGATGATAGCCACCTTCGGGTAAAGAAATTTTCCCTTCGGGTAGAGAAAAAGCCGATCTATTACCCTCTGCTGCCAATTTATCAATTACAGGACCTCCCGGATAGCCAAGTTTCAATAATCTAGCCACCTTATCAAAAGCTTCTCCTGCAGCATCATCCCTTGTTTGGCCTAATGTTTCATACACACCACAATCTTTAACATAAATCAAACTTGTATGGCCTCCAGAAACCAACAAACAGAGAAAAGGTGGTTTTAATTCTGGTTGACTAAGATAAGTCGCGTAAATATGACCTTCTAAATGATGAACTCCCACAAATGGCTTTTTATGGACAATAGCCAGAGTTTTCGCTGCCGTTATTCCCACTAACAAAGCACCAACCAAACCAGGGGCGCAAGTAGCTCCAATACCATCAATATCTGGCCAATCTAAATCTATCTCTATAAAAGCCTGAGCGATCGCCTGATTGATTATTTCTAAATGTTGCCGTGAAGCTATTTCTGGCACCACACCTCCATAAAAACTGTGAATATTAATTTGTGACTTTACGATATTACTTAAAACTTGACGATTCTTAACAATCGCCACAGATGTTTCATCACAACTTGTTTCTATAGCTAAAATTGTTGTCATTGACTGATAAATTTATAAAAATAGCTTGATTACTGTCAGCTTCAAATTTATCATTTCCATAAGAAAATCCCTACTTTCAGCTTAATCTAGCTACAGAAGTATGGGTAATTGTCAACACTTTGTAATAAAAGGAAACAATTTTATGAGACGATTGTTGGCTTTAGTTTTAGCCATAAGTCTTTGGGTAGCTGGTGCATCAGCAGCATCAGCATATAACTTGGTGCCATGTTCAGAATCACCTGCTTTTCAGGAACGAGCTGAAAATGCTCGCCCTACTACCGCCGATCCAGAATCTGGTAAGAAACGATTTGAACGTTATTCACAAGCACTTTGTGGAGAAGACGGACTACCTCATTTAATAGTAGATGGTAGTCTGGATCGTGCTGGAGATTTCCTCATTCCTAGCATTTTATTCCTATATATTACAGGTTGGATTGGTTGGGCTGGCCGTTCCTATCTACAAGCAGTTAAATCTGGTAAAAATCCAGAGGAAAAAGAGATTATTATCGACGTTCCTTTAGCAATCCAAAAAATGCTAGGTGCAGCTCTATGGCCAGTGTTAGCATTAGGAGAATTTACCTCTGGTAAAATGTTTGCTGAAGAAAACGAAATTACTGTTTCCCCACGCTAAAACATCAACTAAGGAATTAATAAAAACTAAGTAATTGTAATTAGTATAAAAATACTAATTACTAACTGTAACAGTTCCAAAACAATGTTTAAAAACATTGTCTAAACAATACCTGATTTGACAATCAGTTTTAGGAGAAATATTCATGCAAGACCTACTTAAGTATCTATCAACAGCCCCAGTTTTGGCCGCAGCCTGGATGATTATCACAGCCGGAATTTTAATTGAGTTTAATCGTTTCTTCCCAGACTTACTTTTCCACCCAATGTAAAAGCAAAAAAGTTAACTCAGATTGGTCTGGATTAATCTAAAGTCTGAAATAAAATGTAGATTAAATTCTGAATCGATATTCAGATGAAAAATAGTGGTTAATTCAGAAATCAAAATTTATAGACTAATAGTCCGTCAAGCAAACAATGATGAGTATGTTGAGTATCAAAGCCTTATAAATAAGTGTTATTGAGAAATAGTAACTTATTACATATAACTTGATAGACTACTACAGTTGAAAATCTGATTTCTGAAACCACTTTAAAATTTAGCTATTGCTAACTCAGTTATCATCTTGAATAAAAAAGGAACTTAAGCTGAAGGTAGAGAAATAAGGGTGATAAAAATGATTCATTAATTGATAATGGATAATTACCTCTGGTTAAAACCGTTACAGAATTGAATATAAGGAAATCAGATTTCTTTTTATCCTTGCTCATGAGAGGCTTTAAACATTTGGAGATTAATTATCAATTATCAATTATCAATTATCCATTACTAAACAACTACCTTTCGATCGGCGAATTTGCTATAAATAATAAGGCAAATATCAAAAGTTCCAGCATAATAGCTGAAAATACAGACTTAATGAAATCCTATCTCGCAGCAGCAATATCAATGACAAGTGTGCCTGACTTGTCAAAAAATCTAGCACAGGCAGAAGAATTAATAGACTTAGCAGTCCGTCAAGGCGCAGAGTTAGTTACCTTGCCAGAAAATTTTCCCTTTTTGGGTGAAGAAAAAGAAAAAATTGCCCAAGCAGAAGCGATCGCTACAGAAAGTGAAAAATTTCTCAAAACAACGGCTCAAAAATTCCAAATCACAATTCTAGGAGGTGGGTATCCAGTACCCACAACAGATGGCAAAGTTTATAACGTTGCATCCCTCATCGATACTAATGGCCAAGAAGTAGCTAGGTATGAAAAAGCACATTTATTTGACGTTAACTTGCCTGACGGTAATACCTACCGAGAATCAAACACTGTCAAAGCAGGATTCAAGTTACCTTCAGTCTATTCATCAAAAGATTATGGGAATTTAGGCATATCAGTATGCTATGATGTAAGATTTCCTGAACTCTACAGACATCTCTCAAATGCCGGGGCTGAAGTCCTATTCGTACCAGCGGCCTTCACTGCATATACAGGAAAAGACCACTGGCAAGTATTGCTCCAAGCACGAGCAATAGAAAATACCTGTTATATCATTGCTCCAGCTCAAACAGGAAACCACTATGGCAGAAGACAAACTCATGGCCATGCAATGATAATTGACCCTTGGGGTTTAATTTTGGCAGATACAGAAGATAAACCAGGAGTAGCAATTGCAGAAATTAACCCATCCAGATTAGAACAAGTTCGTAGACAAATGCCATCCCTAAAACATAGAGTATTTACTTAAGACAATCTCCTGATGTTTAATAATTAATAGATATCTCCAGAAAATAGGGGATAGGGAACACCGGAGCAGGGAGAAACAATTGATAATGTATGGATAATAATTGATTTTATTTTTGATTCTTGGAGATGTCTAATAATTAATAATTAATAATTATCTCTCCTGAAAACGCATAGGATTAGTAAATAGGATTTTTTTTCTTTATTTATTCAAAGAAGAAGCTTGAAATTTTAATTATGAGGTAATTTTATGGCGTTGCTGAAATGTAATGATAAGCAGGTGAAGGTAAAATTGAAAAACTTATGTTTTGCTTTGATACTCGATCGAGACTTACCCATAAAGAACACATATAATAGGGGTTAACGGCCGTCAACCCTCACAAAGCCTAAACCTTAAAAATAGTGTATAATTTCGTCTTGAGTGTAAGTCCTGTGAATCTAAAAAATCATTACCACTCAGCAACGCCAATTTTATTACTATCTTTTCTCTTATGGGTTGAATACCTAACTTTCACTCTCTGTATCTATCAGTTTGCCCTTAGTTTGATTAAGCAAAGCGACAACTTTTCAGTATACTCATCCACTTTTCCAGTTCTTGGCTGCTTGATTGTTCCTTCTTCAAATTTACCGAAAATTTGGGGTATGCGCCTCGCCCTTCTAGGGCGACTTTTTAGTTGATTTTATTTCTATAAATATGTTATCATACTGTTAGTTTAAATAGGAATTATGAAAGCTAGATTTAAGTATCGTATATATCCAACACCGGGACAAAAATACCGATTAGCCAAGCTATTTGGTTGTGTCCGTGTTGTGTGGAATGATAGTCTAGCTTGTTGTCAAGAAAAGTATAGCTCGGGAGAGAAGAAACCCACGAATTCTCAACTACAAAAACAGTTTATTACTCAATCGAAAAAGACTGAAGACAGAGAATGGTTATCAGAAGTTTCTGCTATACCATTGCAGCAATCTTTGAATGATTTAAACCGTAGGGGCAAACGGCCGTTTGCCCCTACAAATTTTTTCAAATCGACTAAAGGTCAAAGAAAAGGCAGACCTATTAAACCTCCTAAATTTAAAAGTAGAAAGTCAAAGCAAACTGCTAGGTTTACAAAGGGAGGGTTTAAAGTTGGTCAACATAAAATCTATTTAGCCAAGATTGGAAAGCTGAAAATTGTATGGCCTGTGAGAATTACCTACTGCTCCATCATCAGTAACAGTAATCAAAGATTGTAGGGGCGATTTCCTGCGGAATGCTGCGCAAACGCGAATCGCCCCTACTAGATATTTCTTGAGTTTTGTAGTAGAAATACAACCAGAAGTATTACCTAAAACTGATAATTCAGTAGGCATAGATTTAGGTATTAAAACTTTTGCTACATTTAGCGATGGTACAAAGGTTGATGCTCCTAAGCCACTGAAGAAACGAATTAAGAAATTAAGAAAGGTAAAGTTTGTCATTATCTCATAAAACTAAAGGGTCAAAAAGGTATGAAAAAGCAAGGGTTAGAGTAGCTAAATTCCATGCCAAACTGAAAGATACAAGAACAGATTTTCTACATAAATTATCTACTAAAATAATTTGTGAAAACCAAACAGTTGTTTTAGAAGATTTAAACGTTTCTGGTATGGTGAAAAACCGTAAATTATCCAAGGCAATTTCAGATTTAGGATGGAGACAATTCAGAACATTCTTAGAAGGAAAAGCAGAAAAATATGGTCGTGATTTTAGAGTAATTAGTCGCCCTTGAGCCTACTTCTCAAATTTGCTCAAATTGTGGCTTTAAAGGTGGGAAGCTAGACCTGAAGGTGCGAGAATGGGAGTGTCTAAACTGTGGTGCAAAACATGATAGAGACGAGAATGCAGCGATAAATATATTAGTCGCGGGCGGGCAGTCCGAGACAAAAAACGGACGTGGAGGCAAGCGTAAGACTACTGCAAAAGTAGCAGCAGCCTGTGAGGCGTCAACCCGCCGAGGGGCTTCGGCTCGGTAGGAATCCCCGTGCCTTTAGGCCGGGGAGGATGTCAAAATAGTAGCCTAACGAAGAAAGAATCAAAATACTTTAACTATTGAGATATGCTGTGCCGTGGTTAATCTTTAACTTCTCCAAACATAAACCTCTTGATTTCCTCTCCCTAACCTCAAATTAGATATCTTTTATACTCATCAAAAATATTTTTATAACAAAAGATTAGCGATCCGTGCCTAAAGTCCTGTTACATTAAGTCAAGATGATTTAGAAAAACTTAATGTTTAGTTCAATAGCAGGGTTTAATTGTTTGAATGAAATTTTCCTATTTCCATTATCAGGCAAATTTCAACCGATACTAGCCACAGTAACAGAAACAGAAGCAGAAGCCGAGCCAGCAATGGTAGTTGCAGCAGTGCTTTTGAGTCTAGTGGCAATTTACATAGCCAGTAAAGCAGGGGGCGAATTTTTTAACTGGCTAGGTTTTCCACCAGTATTAGGTGAACTGGTAGGAGGTGTAGTTATAGGTATTTCCGCCCTAAACCTGGTAATCTTTCCAGAAAGTGGGGCAGATAGTTCCACATCAGTAATTATCAGTATTTTAGAAGCAACAGCAGGTTTAGCCCCTGACGCTGCAGAAGCTACATTTCAAGTCCAAAGTGAAGTCCTCGAAGTTCTCTCCGAACTGGGGGTCATCATTTTGTTATTTGAAATTGGCCTAGAGTCCAATATTAGAGACTTAATGCAAGTAGGTATTCAGTCCCTAGTTGTAGCAATTGTGGGAGTGACATTACCATTTGTCGCTGGTACAGCAGGAATGATGATGATATTCCATGTCTCAGCAGTGCCAGCAATTTTTGCAGGAGCAGCTCTGACAGCAACCAGTATTGGTATTACTTCCAGGGTACTAGCAGAAATTAACCGTCTCAATACCCAAGAAGGTCAAATTATTTTGGGTGCCGCTGTTATAGATGATGTTTTGGGTATTATTATCCTGGCAGTAGTAGCAAGTTTAGCAAAAACTGGCGAAGTTGATGTAGTCAATGCCGTCTATCTGATAGTTAGTGCCAGCGTATTTTTGGTAGGTGCAATATTGCTTGGTCGTTTCTTTAATGACACCTTTGTTTTCTTTGGTGAAAAATTTAAAACTCGTGGACGAGCAGTTATTCCCGCTTTGACGATCGCCTTATTTATGTCCTACATTGGTACAGCGATCCATTTGGAAGCCATATTGGGAGCTTTTGCTGCAGGATTAGTTTTAGATAACTTGGATCAAACAGAGATAGGTAGAGAATTAGAAGAACTAATTCGTCCTATTTCTGATGTCGTCGTTCCCATTTTCTTCGTCACAGTAGGGACAAAAACCAATCTTGGAGTTCTCAACCCAGCTATTCCTACTAACCGTGAAGGTTTAGTTATCGCGATCTTCTTAATAGTTGTTGCTATTGTGGGTAAGGTTGCCTGTGGTTTTAGTGTCTTTGGTTTAGATAAAATTAACCGTTTAGCTGTTGGTGTTGGTATGGTGCCACGGGGTGAAGTTGGTTTAGTTTTTGCCTCAGTTGGTTCTGCTAGTGGCGCTTTATCCCCTGCTTTGGATGTAGCAATTATTCTCATGGTTATTATTACAACATTCTTAGCACCGCCATTACTGCGAGTAGTGTTCGGAGAAGGAGAAGCAGAAGAAGTAGCTGAAACTTCTGGGTAGTTATTTGCAAAAGGTTGATTTTTTAGCTAAACCGCCGAGAACCCTCACACCATAATTTTAAATTTGGTGTAAGATGAATCGGTGGCAAATTGAATGGGTTCGATGCCCATTCAATTTGCATACTATCCCAGCAGAAGCTTTCGCCCTAGTTGAAAAACTTGTATGATTATCTTGCAATAACCCTGGAAATTTTCCACCATGGGCACTGCCTACCAATATAAATTAAGGCCCAACAAAGAACAAACCGCAGTCATAGAAATGTGGTACGAACTCATTCTTGCCCGCACTGCGGTATTTTCATAGACCGCGACTTATATCAAATCCGGTTAAACAGCCATAGAATGGTTAAGTTAGGAGGAGTCAGGAGTTGTAGGGGCGATTCGCGTAATTAGGAGCATTCCGGAACGGAAATCGCCCGTACAGGAGTCAGGAGGAGAAAGAATTACAAATATGAGCGTAGTTATGACGATTGAAGAATTTTTTATGTCCAATTAAACGGATTTGATATTAAATGCAGCAATAAATATAAAAAATAGGGCGGTAGGTCATTCCGTCCTTAAAGCACGCGCTTGCCCGACGGAATACTGGGGCTGCGAAACGAGAGAGCTTACACTATAGCGCCAGCGAGCGTGTGGGAGTATGTCACAGTTCTCTTCTATAGAACCCATTTGAGAACTATTTAAAAAGAGGTGGGTAGGTGAGGAGATCAGCTCACAAGGTAAGATTTTTACTTTCTGGTTTTGGCAAGACTTAGAGGACAAGGAGGAAAAGGAAGACTTGGGAGAAAAAAGCGTAGACATTATATTATGAGTTTGAGTCTATTTCTGCTTACAAGTTCACTTTCCCTCTTTGTCTACTTTGTCTAACTCCGGTTATTCATCTCAATGTTGCTTGGAGACCCGCGCTCTCCATCCCCCCTCGCCCCCCGCATCATTGGGGGAAACAAAAGGGGAGCGTCGTCTGCGAAAACCAATCAATGTTGTGGTTCTTAAAATAATATGCTATTCTCAACAGAATAAAGCTGCCAGGCTAGTAGTGTCTAGGGGAGCCGTCGGTAGCGAAGTAATGTGGAGCGATCATACAGCGCTTTTCAGATTGATGAACCACATCATCATAACCAAAACCCTGTAGGGGCGTTAATGATAGTTATGCGAAGCAAACCGCCGTTCGCCCCTACTGTGGTCTACCCAAATGAAAACCGCTGTAAGACCGAAAAGAGGTTCAGCCTTGGAGGCAGGTGTTATGTTTTGCTAGCGCATAACTATCGTTAACGCTTTCCTGCGGAATGAAGGGCGCAAACGCGACATATTTGCGGAGCATGACCATAGGAAAAAGCGCAGCTCCTCGTCTAATTATTCAACCGGACATGATATGATATCATGTTAGGATAATCAGTTATATCATGTCCGGATGATTAGTGATCAACAAAACTTTCTCCTTCTTCTTCTTCCTTCTTCCTTCTTCTTTCTCCCCTCCTGGGAGGGGTTGGGGGTGGGTTGACTCTGACTCCTCCGTCGTTATTTATTTATAACTGTTCAACCGGACATGATATTATAAATAAAATTTCAGAACTGACAGTACCGAATAAATACTGAAATTATCTTGAAATACTGAAATTATCTTGATTTTTATCCTTTCTTCCCCTCCTGGGAGGGGTTAGGGGTGGGTTGGGAGGGGCGAGGGGTGGGTTGACTTCTGAGTTCCCCTCCTGGGAGGGGCGAGGGGTGGGTTGACTCCTGACTCCTCGCTAACTTATTTATAATTATTCAACCGGACATGATATGACTCCTGACAAAAAAACTTAATCGCCGACTCAAACATACCAATCCGTCTGTCGCCAACGCGGGGTCGCACCACTGTTCCCTGTTCCCTGGGAGTATAAAAATGCTCTTGTTGATTCTCTTGAGAATCTCTAAAATTACCCTCTAATCGCTGCTCCCTTCTATTCAGCTTCACCGAAGTTAATCAAGTCCAAAATTAAATTCGCTAACTCATCAGTTGCCCCAAGAGGTGGGGTCAGATAGAACTTAATAGTGGGATATATTTGAGTAAATTGATTGACTGTATCAGCGATCGCATCAGTAATACCCCCATTAAACAGAAAATAAGGTAAAATCCCAATTCTTCGATATCCTTGTCCAACTAAAAACTCAACTTTTGATTTCAGGTCGGGAGAAACAGACCAATAAGCAGTACAAACCAAAACTTGACAACTACTTTCCAGAGACTGGGATATTTTTTCCACAGGGTCATTGCCACCAGGACGACGACTACCATGAGAAATAAGTACCCAAGCATCAGCAGTCACAGAAGTTACTTTTGTCGCAAGTAAACCTGCCATTTCTGGATGGGAACCAATATAGGGGCAGAGAGTGATTTTAGTTTGACTATCAGTTTCAGAGTTAAATTTAGATTTGGACTGACTTTTTTCCTCTGCTTTAACCTTCTGCTTGAATGCCTCTATTTCTGCTGGAATATCTTCAGTAACATGAACTCCAGGTAATAGAAATAAAGGAATTATTTTGAGTTGACTAACGTAGAGCGATCGCCCATATTCCCAAAAATCTTCAATTTGTTCGTGCAAAGATTTAAGCCCCAGTTCTAAAACCCCTGTACCAATCAAAGGATATTTGAGAGTATCATTACTTGTAAAATTTTCAGTTAAATTTATTTGCCTAGACAAAAGTCCAGCTAGTGTCTGTAATTCTAGGAGCGGTCGTGGGTCACGACTACCATGAGATACTAAAAATAGGTTGATAGCAATTTTAACTTTGACCTAATTATAGATAAATATATATTAAGTAAAACTTGGGAACAATTTTAATCCTGATTTAGTTGAAAGCTGTATCTTTCTTAGTACACATTAATTCTATCAACTTTCTCCAGATATTGGGTAAAAGTCCAATCAATCCCCTTTAAATGAGTTAATTCTGTTTTGTCCAGTATCTCTGCAAATTGTTTAATTGATAATTAGAAAACTTACTTTACGGCCAGTTAATATTGGTAACTGTATATAGAGATAAAATCTTTTCGAGAATAATCTGCTATAATTATCATAAATATAAACATACTAAGGAGCAAAAAAATGGCCAAAG
>NZ_BLZO01000050.1 GCF_014132355.1 Okeania sp. KiyG1 | reverse complement strand
GCATTCATCACTCTGGTAGCACTGCCGATAGCCATCAGTAGTAGAGTAGCTATACATAGCTTCCAAACCAAGCCACGAATGCGATCGCGTGCTGGAGACTGAGAGGAAATAATTGTATTGTTATTTAAAACAGAATTGGCCATAAGATTTTTATTAGCTTGAATCTATTATCTTGGTAAATTAACAACATCTACAGGACTTACGCACGGACACTAAATCCAGTTAGGGCGCAATTCGGAGCTTGGCGCTAGTAATGCCATTCGCCCCTACATTTGGCGTTTTCAGGGTGAATTTGCGTAAGTCCTGATCTAAAATCTTAACTTCAGAAACAATTATCAAATTTGACAATTATCAATGTGTCTGATTTTTGCTACTATAAGGGATACTCTCTGAAGATTTGTTCTGCTTTAGAAAGTTTTCTGATTTTAATTTTATTTACAGCTTACTGTTATATCTGTTACTGATTTCCCCAAAAAATATTTTTAATTTTTTCTTTAATTTCTAATAAATTAATTAAGTTAAAGTATGCAATTTAAGAGTACCTATTTAATTTAACTTTATTGTGGGGTGATTTTGGGAAAATAGTTAAAATAATATAAACTCTCTCCAGAGAAATCTATGAAAAACGAAGATAATCTATAATTTTGAGAAATAGTAACAATTGTATCTAACTTATAAGTAGACATCTAGTTTAACCTATATAGTTGAGTATGACAAAAAGTCAAAGACTCCTCTACCTAGGCTAGGGGTTTTCAAGCTGACGCCCGATTTTAACGCTGGTGTAAACTTGAAAAACTATGTGTATCAGTAGCTTGAGTTTCAAGCGAATTTAAGCCTGCTGTTGAAGATAAGTTGCAGACTGCGGTCGGTGGTCTTCTGTGTTTGCGCAGCATTGCGTCAGCACGCGCAGGAAGCTAGCTCCAAAGCTCATGCAATTCCGGCGTGGGTAAGTTTGGATAAGTTTAGTAGAACGGGAGGAATACTAATTAAAGAGGTAATATATGGAAGAAAAAGAAAAAATACCAGTCTCAGTAATCACCCTAGTAGTTGGTATAATAGTCACCATAATTAGCGTGTGGTTAGGTCAAAATCATGGTCTATTACCAGAGCAAGCATCAGTACAAGCTCCTCTGGTAGACGGTTTTTTTGACGTCATGTTTACTATAGCAGCAGCTTTATTTCTAGTGGTAGAAGGAACAATCGTCTTCTCCGCAATTAAATTTCGTAGACGTAAAGGAGACGATGGTGATGGCGCTGCCTTTAGGGAAAACTTACCATTAGAAATATTTTGGACTGCAATTCCATCCATAATTGTGATTGGTCTTGGTATCTACAGTGTAGATGTATACAGACAGATGGGTGGGTTCGATCCAGCAGGAACAAAAGTAGCTCATGTTTCTTCATCCGATCGGCAAACAGCGAAGTCAGGAACGGCTCTGGCAGCTCCTCTCATAGCAGATGCAGAAGGAATGGAGTCAGAAGAAGTAGCTACAAAAGAAGTGAGCAAATATGGCTTTGGGGCAACTCCTGAAGAAGGAGCAAACCCAGCAGATGTAGTAGTTGACATTACAGGAATTCAGTATGGATGGCTGATTAACTATCCCGAAAGTGGTGTTCTAGCAGGAGAACTCCATATTCCTGTCAACAAGGATATACAAGTAAACCTTTCTGCTGAAGATGTTATTCATGCTTTCTGGATACCTGCTTTCCGTTTGAAGCAAGATGCAATTCCTGGTAAAAATACGCAACTCCGGTTCGTAGCTACTAAAACTGGAGAATATCCAGTATATTGTGCAGAACTTTGCGGTGCTTACCACGGAGCAATGAGAACACAAGTAATTGTTCACACTCAAGAAGAGTATGAAGCTTGGATAGAAGAAAATACTTTTGCCGAGCAACCACAGTTGAATCAAGCTGTAGCAGTAAATACTGCTGATTTATCAGAATCGGAATATCTTAGCCCCTATGCTAATGAAATGGGTATCGATTCCGAAACATTAAATCAAATTCACCCAAACTAGACTAGCGCCGCTACGCGGAAGTTAAAAGTCAAAAGTTAAAAGCGAGTGTGTAATTCTGAGGTCCCCTCAGAATGTAAGACACACTCAAGACAGTCAAAAGTATTGATTTGTATTTGTTTTAGGACTTTGTAACTAGCCAGTTATTTCCGCCATCCTGCACTAGAACTACTAGCAGCTCATACTTCCTCATAGGAAAATTCAAAAATCCCTATTCTTACAGGGGAAGAGTTGGGGAGGAGTCAGCTCCAAAGGAAAAAAAATGAGTTCAACCTCCCCAAATAATTAATCCGTAATTGTCAAAATAATTTACAGATGACACAAACACAAATTCCTTTAGAAACCAAACCAGAACCGGAAAAAGCACATCCGGAGGCATGGAAATGGTATCACTACTTCGGCTATAACATAGACCACAAAGTAATCGGTATTCAATATCTAGTTACCGCCTTCATCTTTTATCTCGTCGGTGGTCTCATGGCCATGGCTATGCGTGCAGAACTTTACACGCCAGATGCAGACTTTCTCGACCCAAATGTTTACAACTCCTTCCTGACAAATCATGGCACGATTATGATTTTCCTGTGGATCGTGCCTGCTGCCATTGGAGGTTTTGGTAACTATCTGGTCCCCCTAATGGTGGGAGCTAGAGATATGGCATTTCCTAACCTGAATGCGATCGCCTTCTGGCTCAACCCAGTTGCTGGAGCCTTCTTAGTTGCTAGTTTAGCTTTTGGAGGGGCACAAAGCGGTTGGACTGCTTATCCCCCATTAAGCATCATTACTAATAACATCGGACAAACTTTATGGATTCTCTGTATCGTATTAGTGGGAACTTCCTCCATCATGGGTGCGTTAAACTTTATCGTCACCATCCTCAAAATGAAAGTTCCTAGTATGAAGTGGGATCAACTACCCCTATTCTGCTGGGCAATCTTAGCAACTTCCGTTTTGGCACTATGCTCAACTCCTGTATTAGCAGCAGGTTTAGTACTGTTATTATTTGATATCAACTTTGGCACCGGCTTCTTTAAACCAGAGATGGGCGGTGATGTGGTCATCTACCAGCACTTATTCTGGTTCTATTCTCACCCTGCAGTTTATCTGATGATTCTGCCAATTTTTGGCATTCTATCAGAAGTTATTCCCGTTCATGCACGCAAAGGGATATTTGGTTATAAAGCGATCGCTTACTCCAGTCTCGCTATTTGTGTAGTAGGTTTGTTCGTATGGGTACACCATATGTTCACCAGTGGAACTCCTCCTTGGATGCGGATGTTCTTCACCATCTCAACCCTAATAGTTGCAGTTCCCACCGGAGTCAAAATCTTTAGTTGGGTAGCTACCCTCTGGGGTGGAAAAATCCGCTATACAAGTGGAATGCTGTTTGCCATTGGTCTATTAGCAATGTTCGTTATGGGTGGACTAAGTGGCGTAACTATGGGAACAGCTCCATTCGACGTTCACGTCCATGACAGTTACTATGTCGTAGCTCACTTCCATTACGTTTTATTTGGTGGTTCAGTATTTGGTCTGTATGCAGGTATCTATCACTGGTTCCCCAAAATGACAGGTCGGATGTACAACGAAACCTGGGGTCGGGTTCACTTTGTCCTGACTTTAATTGGTACCAACCTCACTTTCTTACCCATGCACCAATTGGGTTTACAAGGAATGCCACGTCGTATTGCTATGTATGACCCTCAGTTTGAAGCTATTAACCACATCTGTACCTATGGGTCAATTCTTCTTGGCCTGTCTGTAATTCCATTCTTCATCAACATGGTTTGGAGTTGGATGTATGGACCAAAAGCTGATGGTAATCCTTGGGGTGGTTTATCCTTGGAGTGGACTACTAGCTCACCTCCTATAATCGAAAACTGGGAAGTTTTGCCAGTGGTTACTTATGGTCCTTATGATTTTGGCTCTAAGAAGACTCTTGGTATTCGAGAGCGCTTCAAGCTAATTTCACAAGGAAGTTCCAAAGTCAAGGAAACAGGGGTGCCTGTATCTGAAGCTGAGTCTTCATCTTTTAACGATGATTCTCAGAACTAATTTTCCAGAGAACAATTAGAATGTTTTCTAGTTTGTTCTGTATGTAGAAATTCAGTAGTTCTAGTAGTTAGTAGTTCTATAGCGTTTCTCAAATTGGTGAGATACAGTTTTAGATCCCCCCTAACCCCCCTTAATAAGGGGGGAACCGCTTAAAGGGAGGTTCCAAAGTCCCCCTTTTTAAGGGGGATGCGCGGGGGATCGTAAATGTACCTCATCTTTATGAGAAATGCTATATAGACTGCTAACTACTTTAGATATCAACTTTCAGAAATTTTTTTTGTTTATTTTAGGTACAGGAAATTATGCAAGGTTCAACAGTTGATGCAACTAATAATTTAGTTGATACTTCCGTCCAATCTGAGTCAGTAGAAGCAGGCCATCACGAAGAACATGAGGATTTAAGAGTTTTCGGATTAATCACATTTCTCGCTTCTGAGTCTTTGATGTTTGGGGGACTATTTGCTGCTTATTTAATTTATCGCGCAAATGCCGGGGTTTGGCCTCCTGAAGAAACAGAGGTAGAGTTGTTATTGCCAACCATCAACACTATTATTCTGGTTTCTAGTAGTTTTGTGATTCACAAAGGCGATACTGCTATCAAAAAGAACAATCTCTCAGGAATGCGTCTATGGTATGTAGTTACGGCAATCATGGGTATCATCTTTTTGGGCGGTCAGGTTTATGAGTACATGACTTTAGGTTATGGTCTGACTACTAATGTGTTTTCCAATTGTTTTTATGTGATGACTGGTTTCCACGGTCTACACGTTTTTGTTGGTGTGCTACTTATTCTCGGTGTATTGTGGCGTTCTCGTCGTGCTGGTCATTACAATGGAGAAAAGCACGTTGGTATTGAAATGGCAGAAATATATTGGCACTTTGTTGATATTATCTGGATTGTTTTGTTCACTTTGCTTTACATTTTGACTCAGATTTAAAGAAGCATCTTAGCGGTCAGCTATCAGCTATCAGCTTCTCTGGCGCGCCTTTTCAAATAAGCGTGGAGACTTATACCATTTCTCAAAAACTTTTCTACGCTTTCTTGAGCAGGGGAGTAGGGGAGTAGGGGAGTAGGGGAGTGGGGGAGAAGTAAAAATAATCAGGAATTACGCAAATTGACTATTATACCACCATTTGTAGGGGCGTTAACGATAGTTATGCGAAGCAAATGGTATTGGCTAACGCCAAGCTCCGCTTTACATGTCGCGGAGCGTTAACGGAGTTATGCGGTAGCAAAACGCCCTCCCCATAAGTAGAGTCTCTGTGTAAGTCCTGATAATAATAATTAACATTAACATAGCTAAAATTAGCAAAAAATTATTTAGCTAGTGTTAATTGTTTAATAGCTGAAGTGTTGCCCCAGTATAGTATTACTTTTGGGAATTGGTATTAAACCCTTGAAATTTTAGCGCTCCAGCTAAATGCTGTTTGCGGAACATTCCGGAACGGAAAAGCTGATAGCTAGTTAATGTCTACGCAAAGGCATTTGTTGTCGCTACAATTCCGTTGCATTTGACAAAATTATACACCATTTGTAGGGGTTAACGGCCGTTAACCCCTACTATATTTGATAGATGTCTAATATTGAGAAATAGTCAGGATGCAAACTAAGGAAAAACTTATCCTACCAAAAATGGGCTGTGGTACATGGGCATGGGGCAACCGCCTCCTGTGGGGATATGATGAAAGTATGGATAATGAGTTGCAAAATGTCTTCAATCTTTGTGTTGCTAATGGTGTGACTTTATTTGATACAGGCGACTCCTACGGTACAGGTAAATTAAACGGACGTAGTGAAATGCTATTGGGGCAGTTTTCCCAAGCATACACGGGGGCAAATCAAGAGAATATTTGCATTGCGACAAAACTTGCTGCTTATCCCTGGCGGTGGGGTCGTCAAGCAATGATTTCTGCTGGCAAAGCATCTGCTCAACGCCTGGGAAAAAATGTCGATCTGGTGCAGATGCACTGGTCTACAGCAAATTATCTACCCTGGCAGGAATGGGGGCTTTTAGATGGTTTGGCTGACTTGTACGAACAAGGCAAGGTGAAGGGTGTGGGACTATCGAACTATGGGCCTAAACGGTTGATGAAAGTGTATGAAAAATTTCGCGATCGCCATATTCCTATAACTACTCTACAGGTTCAATATTCTCTATTATCAACCTATCCCGTCACAGAATTAGGAGTTAAAGAAATCTGTGATGAATTGGGAATTAAATTAATTGCATATAGTCCTTTAGCATTGGGAATATTAACAGGAAAATATTCAGAAAATGGTTCTGTTCCTCAAGGTATTCGAGGTTTTTTGTTTAAGCAAATATTACCAGGAGTTCGCCCTCTATTATCATGTTTGGAAGCAATAGCAAAGTCAAGAAATAAAACTATGTCGCAAGTAGCAATTAACTGGTGTATTTGTAAAGGTGCAATTCCTATTCCGGGGGCAAAAAATCTAGCACAGGCAGAACAAAATATTGGTGCATTGGGTTGGGAATTAGATGCTGGTGAAGTTGCGGAACTAGATAATGCTGCGGCGAGTACGGATAAGAAAATGGTACAAAATATTTTTCAGACTAAGTGATATATGCAGAAGGAAGAAGGAAGAAGGAAGAAGGAAGAAGGAAGAGGGAAGAAGGCTTAAAATCTTGAAAAAATGTAAATTTCCTGTAGATATTCACCCTTGGTTTTACACAAACTATACCAGCAGACATGATATTACTGCTTCAAACCATATCAATTTTTGTGTCAATATTTAATACTTCTATGGTATTTACAGCACTTTTTGGGAAGCATGAGGTACACTTTCAAAGTTATAGCGCTGCGCGCAGGCAACAGGCAACAGCGGTGCGACCCCGCGACGACGCCAGCTCGCTTGCGGAATGCGCACCAAGAGAGGCAACAGGCAACAGGGGGAATAAATTGCTGATAATATAAGACTTTTAGCTATTTGCTCCCTCCTGCAATTTGTAAATATACCAGCGCTCATTGCTATAATCTTTTTTTCCCTACTCCCTACTCCCTACTCCCTACTCCCTAAAGTGACTTTGTTGCATGAAAGTAGGGATAGAACATCCATTCGGCAGTTATATCACTCTGTTTGGCAATGATGACTATTTATCTATTGGACAATAGTTATTGTTCTGCTGATGAGCGATCGCTTTGTTTGGCAATGATGACTATTTATCTATTGGACAATAGTTATTGTTCTGCTGATGAGCGATCGCTTTGTTTGGCAAGGATGACTATTTATCTATTGGACAATAGTTATTGTTCTGGTGATGAGCGATCGCTTTGTTTGGCAATGATGACTATTTATCTATTGGACAATAGTTATTGTTCTGGTGATGAGCGATCGCTTTGTTTGGCAATGATGACTATTTATCTATTGGACAATAGTTATTGTTCTGGTGATGAGCGATCGCTTTGTTTGGCAATGATGACTATTTATCTATTGGACAATAGTTATTGTTCTGGTGATGAGCGATCGCTTTGTTTGGCAAGGATGACTATTTATCTATTGGACAATAGTTATTGTTCTGGTGATGAGCGATCGCTTTGTTTGGCAATGATGACTATTTATCTATTGGACAATAGTTATTGTTCTGGTGATGAGCGATCGCTTTGTTTGGCAATGATGACTATTTATCTATTGGACAATAGTTATTGTTCTGGTGATGAGCGATCGCTTTGTTTGGCAATGATGACTATTTATCTATTGGACAATAGTTATTGTTCTGGTGATGAGCGATCGCTTTGTTTGGCAATGATGACTATTTAACTATTGGACAATAGTTATTGTTCTGCTGATGAGCGATCGCTTTGTTTGGCAATGATGACTATTTATCTATTGGACAATAGTTATTGTTCTGGTGATGAGCGATCGCTTTGTTTGGCAATGATGACTATTTATCTATTGGACAATAGTTATTGTTCTGCTGATGAGCGATCGCTTTGTTTGGCAATGATGACTATTTATCTATTGGACAATAGTTATTGTTCTGCTGATGAGCGATCGCTTTGTTTGGCAATGATGACTATTTATCTATTGGACAATAGTTATTGTTCTGGTGATGAGCGATCGCTTTGTTTGGCAATGATGACTATTTATCTATTGGACAATAGTTATTGTTCTGGTGATGAGCGATCGCTTTGTTTGGCAATGATGACTATTTATCTATTGGACAATAGTTATTGTTCTGCTGATGAGCGATCGCTTTGTTTGGCAATGATGACTATTTATCTATTGGACAATAGTTATTGTTCTGGTGATGAGCGATCGCTTTGTTTGGCAATGATGACTATTTATCTATTGGACAATAGTTATTGTTCTGCTGATGAGCGATCGCTTTGTTTGGCAATGATGACTATTTATCTATTGGACAATAGTTATTGTTCTGGTGATGAGCGATCGCTTTGTTTGGCAATGATGACTATTTATCTATTGGACAATAGTTATTGTTCTGCTGATGAGCGATCGCTTTGTTTGGCAAGGATGACTATTTATCTATTGGACAATAGTTACAGCAGTTTCCGCACGTTATTGTTGTACATATGCGGAGCAAGTGCGGCAGTTATATACTTTCATGCAACAAAGCCCCCTAAAGTCCTAAAATTTTGGGTTATAGCAATAGTCCTCTTGATTTATAATGTATAATTCTGTAATAATTAAATTCTAGTTACAGCAAGGTTAAGTTAAACGCTAATACTAATAGCACTTGCTAATCTCGTTTTTATTAGCCACCCCAATACTGAGGTGGTTATTTCAGTCTATTTTTTACTACGGATTAAAATCCCTCAAGTCGTTTCCATCCAACGCTTAAAAAGTTGTTCAATTTTACCTTCAGCTATTTACCATTACATTTCAGCAACGCCATCAAAAAATTGAATGAATACTATCAACAACCTCTTCAATAAAGTCAACTGCATCGCCCACCATAATTTCGTCAATTCCCCATCTATTGCCTAAACTTAAAGTAGGGTCTATGTCTGCTTCGTGAGCAATCTTATTTCGACGGTCAATAATAATTTTTAATTCTTGCTTAATATCTTTGTCTGGTCTACCCATAATATTTCCAACTTCTTGCCACAATTTTTTATCTGAAATTAGCCTAATTGCATCTGCTATACTATCTGGTTGTTGAAAACTTTTATAACTATGTCGTTGTCGAATTTCATCCTCTAAATAAGATGCAAAATCTGGAGGATTTTTTAACCCTTCTCTTGCAATACCTAAAGAAATTTGAAACCGAGAAAATGCAGGGGGTTCAGGACGCAAACCTTGATGTATTTCTAGCATTCCTAGCGTGACAACTTCATGTATATAATAGTCTAAAGCACTTACAGCTAGAACCAAGGCAGCTCTTAATATATCTGAAAGATCGAGAGCAGGGGTAGACTGCGCTTTGACAGAATTATGAACAGCTATCAAATCTCTAACGCGATTAATACTGATATGAAACTGGTCAAGCGCAGACTGCATTTGAGGTTAAATTAATGATTCGATCAGCTAAAGTAGAAAAAGCATCTCTAAAATTAGAAGATGCTTGCAAGGTATCTTTTAAAACTTTTCCTTGTTTAGGTTTAGATCCGTGATTAGAAATTTGCTCTTTTGTCAATGCAAAAACAGGTGTTTGACAGTTCTGAGATATGGCAATAAGACTATTAAAATCAGACATTTGAGTTAAACAATAGTCATTCATATTTTGAGAAGAGTAAACTTCATTTGGAAATAACATATTTTGTTCTTTTAATGATGGAACTAATTCATCTGAAACAGCTTTTTGAATTCTATCTATCCATTCCTGAAAACTATCAGAAGGTTTTTGATTTCTAATTCGATAGTTTTGGATAATTGTTCCTAGAAAAAGAGGTGTTACTTTTGGAAAAGGATAAGTAGCTTCTTTCAACACTTTTAACTCACTAGCTTTTTTTGCCCAACTATGCCATCTTGGTATTATTCTAGCTAGTGAATCAATTGCCATTATGGAGAAAAAGTCAGGAACAGTAGGCACAATAAAAAAATTGCTAGTCATAAGTAAGTTCTGATTTATTGAACTTAAGCTAGGACTCATATCAATCAAAATATAGTCGGCAGAAAATTTTTCTGCTGTCTTTTTAAATAGATAGGAAATTGAACCGGGAAGGTTTTGAAGAGTTTGAATAGAACCACTTAATTCTTGAGCTATTCCTAGAGTTACCTCATATTCAGCTAATCCCACATGACCTGGTAACAGGAATAAACCATCCTGTCGTTCAATAGAAATACAATCAACTGCTTCTACTAATTTAGGTTGAGATTCAAACGCAGGTGCTAAAGCAGATTTGATATCTTGGTTTTTACTGTAAATTTCTTCTAATTCTTGTTTACTAGAAAACCCCAATACCATACCTGTTAAATTGCATTGTGGGTCTGTATCTACTAAGATTACTCTTTTTCCCTTCGATGCTAACATCCAACCCAAATTAAATGTTGTCGTTGTTTTACTAACCCCACCTTTATGATTGAAAAGTGCAATTTTCTGAACCATTTTTCTCAACCTAACCTGATACAATAAACTGTAAAATATTCACCAATAAACTAATAACTAAAAACCCCAAAGCAGCAATAACAATTACAAATAAAGTTAAACCGCCCAACAGCAAAAAAACAAACCCGCGATCGGCACTTTTACTAACTTTAGGAGACTGTAAATGAGCCTCCAAAATATCCATATTTTTAGAATTTGCCTTCCAAGCAACATCAAACAAATCTCCTAAAACAGGCACAATTCCTACCAAAGAATCAAATACAATATTAGAAGACATTCGCATCAGAGTTTCTCTGGGCAAACCCATCATTGCTGCTGAAAATACAATATAAACAGAAATAAGTCCTCCTAAAAAATCACCACCCCCAGGAATTAATCCTAGAAGTGGGTCAATACCGACGCCATAAGAAGTACCCGGAACACGAATAGCATTATCCAGTAAATCGCTAATTTTACGCAGTTGTCTGACCTTAGCTGCTTGAGAGCGATCGCCAGAAGTAGTGCGAGATGGTTTTGCCATTGGAAGTATGTGATTCAACAATTAATAATTAATAATTAATAATTACCGAATAATTAATAATTAATTATTAAATAATTCTCCTTTAAAGCTTCTCCTTTAAACCTTAATTATTCGGTAAAATTCAATAAACGCGTAAATTAAGTAGGGTGTCACATCACACACACCCTACATCTCATTACACTTTATAGTTATAGACTACTTAGCTT
Source organism: Okeania sp. KiyG1 (assembly GCF_014132355.1). Classification (GTDB taxonomy): domain Bacteria; phylum Cyanobacteriota; class Cyanobacteriia; order Cyanobacteriales; family Microcoleaceae; genus Okeania. The sequence goes on along the minus strand of NZ_BLZO01000050.1, from coordinate 27,245 downwards.
TTAGTTTCAGTAAAGTCAGCATCAATTACATCATCTCCACCAGCAGAACTTGAGGAAGACTCAGCAGCACCATCACCATTAGGAGGAGTTGCTCCATCAGGAGAACCTTGTTGATACATATTGCTGCTAACAGTGTAGAGAGCTTGTTGCAACTCAGTAGTTAGAGACTGAATACGCTCGTCATCTTCTTGAGAAATAGCATCACGCAAATCTTTAACCAACCCTTCAATCTTAGTCTTATCAGCTTCAGGAACTTTATCTCCCAACTCCTGAATTTGTTTCTCAGCTTGATATGCTAAAGAGTCTGCTTGGTTTTTGCGGTCAATTTTTTCACGACGTTCTTGGTCAGCAGCAGCATTAGCTTCTGCTTCTTTCACCATCCGCTCAACTTCAGTATCTGGTAAAGTGGAAGCACCTGTAATACTGATAGACTGCTCCTTACCAGTACCTTTATCCTTGGCAGCTACATTCAGAATACCATTAGCATCAATATCGAAGGTAACTTCAATTTGAGGTACACCACGAGGTGCTGCGGGGATACCATCTAAGCGGAAAGTTCCTAAACTCTTGTTGTCGTTAGACATTTCCCGCTCGCCCTGTAGTACATGAATTTCTACATTTGTCTGACCATCTACAGCAGTTGAGAATACTTCTGATTTTTTGGTAGGGATAGTAGTGTTACGAGGAATAATTTTGGTCATTACACCACCCAAAGTTTCTACACCCAGAGATAGTGGAGTAACATCTAACAATAGAATGTCTTTAACTTCACCCGCTAACACACCCGCTTGAATTGCAGCACCAACAGCTACTACTTCATCAGGGTTAACACTTTGGTTGGGGTCTTTACCGAGGACTTTCTTAACTATATCTTTGACTGCGGGAATTCGAGTAGAACCACCAACTAACACTACTTCATCAATAGAACTTTTATCTAACTTAGCATCTCTAATCGCGTTTTCTACAGGAATGCGACAACGGTCAATCAGGTCAGCACAGAGTTCTTCAAATTTACCTCTAGTTAAAGTGGTATCTAAATGCTTAGGTCCATCTTGGGTAGCGGTAATAAATGGCAGGTTAATCTCTGTTTGAGTAACGCTAGAAAGTTCAATCTTAGCTTTTTCCGCTGCTTCTGTTAAACGTTGCAGTGCTTGCTTATCTTTACGCAGGTCTATTCCTTCTGCTTTTTCAAATTCCTTAGCTAAGAAATCAACAATTTTCTTATCAAAGTCGTCACCACCAAGGTGGGTATCACCAGAAGTAGCTAATACTTCAAATACACCATCACCTACTTCTAGAATGGAAACATCAAATGTACCACCACCAAGGTCAAATACTAAAATAGTTTCGTTACTTTTCTTATCTAACCCATAAGCTAGAGAAGCTGCGGTAGGTTCGTTGATGATCCGCAATACTTCTACGCCAGCTATTCTACCTGCATCTTTAGTTGCCTGTCTTTGGGAGTCGTTGAAATAAGCTGGTACGGTAATTACTGCTTGTGTTACTGTTTCGTTCAGATATTTACTAGCATCCTCTACCAGTTTACGGAGAACCTGGGCGGAAATTTCTTCGGGGGCAAATTGTTTTTCTAATGCTGGGCAATCTAATTTAACGTTACCATTAACATTGAGAACTTTATAGGAAACTTCTGTGGTTTCATGGGTTACTTCATCAAATCTACGCCCGATGAACCGCTTTACTGAGTAGAAGGTATTTTGGGTGTTCATCACCGCTTGACGTTTGGCGATTTGTCCTACGAGTTGCTCTTCTTTTTTACCATAGGCAACTACAGATGGGGTTGTACGGAAACCTTCTGCATTAGCAATTACTGTGGGTTTACCACCTTCCATAACTGCAACACAGGAGTTTGTTGTACCTAAGTCAATTCCTACTACTTTTGCCATAAGAGTTTTTTTGCTCCAAATTACTACAAAATTTTTACTTTTTGTCAACCTTAATTTTTGTTTTTTTCGGTTGACTTAAGGACTAATATTTGAGCCTTCTGGATTGAGTCCAGGGCAAGTCCATTTTTTATACAGTCTTTAAGATTAAGTTACTTATATCTATACTGCGGCCATTCCGGCAATTCCATGAAGGAGTGTTTACCGAACATTAGGGAATATTGGACTTTGAGGAACTTTTATAATTTTGCTCCTTTACTGTTTCTAATTTACGCTCTCTGAGGGCTTTGTTGCTATTGTGGCAAACCGTAAGTTATGTGTTGTGTTTGCCGTCTAGCGATCGCTTCTTCGATAGTTCAATTAAAAAAAAGAAGGCTACAAAACGGAAACCTGTTCAATAATTAATAATTAACAATTAATAATTAATAATTAATAATTAGGACTTACCGATCTAATCTAAAAGTCTTGACATATAAAGATTTTAGCCTTTTTAAGTATCAAAATTTGTGAAGTTTTAGGTGGTAATGGTTCAAAAATGAGCGGATTTTAGTCAAGAGTTGAACAGAAAAATCATTCTTACAATTCTTACTTCTACCTCCTCAATCATTCCCATTTCTTCTGTCTCCTACTCCTACTAAAAGACTTTTTCAGCAAACCCTAATTACTTCTCCTTGAAAAGAACTGGAGTTTAGACTAAGAAAAAATTTCCCAAGATTGTTGTGGGTGAAAAAAGAAGTTCATTAATTGATAATTGATAATTGATAATTACCTCTGGTTAAAACCGCTCTTGATTGAATATAAGGGTAAGCATTCAGCCGTCAGCTATTAGCTATCAGCTATTGCTTTTATCACTCACTAAAAGCAATATTTAATTAAGCTAGAAAAATCTGGCTAAAAGTCAGCTCCAAAGTCTATATTCATTTAAACCTCGTCCTTAAGTACAAAGTCTTATTGCTGATAGCTGATGGCTAATAGCTGAATGCTTACATATAAGGAGATATTATTTCTTTTTTTTTTCCTTAAAAGGGGAGGCTTTAAACCATAATTATTTAATAATTAATAATTAATAATTAATAATTAATAATTCTGTAAATTAACCCAAAAATTGAGTCTAGATTTTTATGATTTTTGGCTTTTTTGGGGAAACTTTTTCGTTTTTTTACTACAGGATAATGGGTTCTTTTACTTCTTAACTTTACCTGTTTTCCCACCAGTGGATTTTCCACGGGGTTTGGGAGTTTTAGCAGGAGTTCCCATCTCGACCAAAAGTCCGAACATTAATTGTGCAACCCTTTTTCAATTTTCTCCCTTTTTCTGAAATTTGATTTATTAATACTTGTTAACCATCAACTTTGCTAGTATTCAGTAGCGATTGAACATGAGATTATACCAAATTGAAAAAGAATGTTACAAATAAACTGGCTAGTAAATAACTAATAATCCACCTAAAACCTAAAACCTAAAACCTAAAACCTAAAACCTAAAACCTAACACCTAACACCTACCACCTATTATTTTGGGTTTAATACTCCACTGTCTACAGGGTTTTGACAATTGGTTGGGGTTATAAGACACGGAGTGGTCAGTCCTTGACTTATCCCGATCCATTTTTTCTTCCTTCTTCGGCGTTGGTAATTTGAGGTATGATATCATGTCTGGATAAGAGCGCGATAGAACTCCGTGACCTTTACGCTCCCCGAAAAACTTTCTCCTTTTACTCAGGGTTTCTTCTTCTTTCTTCCCTCCTGGGAGGGGAGGGGCGAGGGGTGGGTTGACTCCTGAGTTCTGACTCCTGACTCCTAAAGAATTAAGATTAATATCATACACGCGCTTTACCAACGCTCCTTCTTCCTTCTTCAATACAGTTTAATATTTAATCACAGTTGCTCCCCAAGAAAACCCAGCAGCGCTACTGGCTAAAACTACTAAATTACCAGGCTTTATTTTCTCTAACTCTATAGTTTTAGCCAAACCAAATAAAGTATCTGTTGCTCCCAAATGACCTTTTGTTTTTAAGGAAATAAATGTATTTTTTTCGCTTAATTTCAGAGATTCAAGAATTTCTAATAATAAACTTTTTTAATTTGATTAGTAAATAAAAATCTATTTTTTCTAGAGAAAACCACTTTTTTGTAATGCAGTTATTATAACTTTTTATAATTTTTTAAATAAATTTCCGATAAAATTTCGTCTAATTTTTCACGGTCTTCTACTTTGACATAATTAAGATCTAAGTCAATATTTTCACCTTTTACAGGCAACTTAGTACCGCCCAAAGGTACTCGAATAAAATCAGCTAATTTCCCATCAGTCATGCCATGATAGGAGAGAATTTTGTTACTAGACTCTCCTTTTTTTAACAGCGCGGCGGCGGCACCGTCGGCGAAAAAAAGTATGGAGTTTATATTTTTATCCGAGTAATTAAGCAACTGGGATAATTTATCGCTACAAACAACTAAAGCATAATTTAAGCTCGAATCTGCTAACAACATATTTCGGCAAATATGAATACCTAAATTGCCACTGTTGCAAAAATTTCTAACTTCAAAAGCATGAGCATTTTCAGCACCAATAGCAGCTTGAATTTTGGCTGCGGGAGACCAAAATCTGTAATCGTAATCTCCCACACCACAATAAGCAATTAAATCTATTTTTTCTGGTTGAATTTGAGCTTTCTCGATCGCCGATATTGCTGCTTTAATTCCCATATCGCTAGGATGTTCGTCTTCCGCAGCAATTGATTTTTTTTCCATGCCTATTTTTTCTGTCAAAACCCACAGGGGAATATCTGCTAGTTTAGCGATCGCTTCGCTAGTCATAACTCCTGAAGGAATATAATAACCAATTGTTGCAATACCAACTGTTTCATTATTTTTTTATTTTCAATCATACAGTTTCTATTCTTTAGTCAAACATTTCACAATTATATATAACAGGTAGTAGGCAGTAGGCAGTAGGGGTAAATAATTGATAATTTATGTGTAATAATTGATTTGATTTTTATCAAAATAATATGGGTCTAAAACCCCGCCTTTTAAGGCGAAATATTTTTGGATAGCTGCTCAAAATCCCCGTTACAAAAATAACTTCTGACTTCTGACTTCTGACTTCGTTAATATCATGCCTATGTCTATTATATATCCATGATAATTTTCCCTTATTTTTTATTTATCGTGATTTTACCCAAGGTAGACTAAAGAAATAAGATAAGTAGATTTTAAGTTTTATAATTTACAGACTTTATACTTATATTATATTGATTAAATCACTATTATTTTAGTGTAATAAATATGCTGCTTATAGTCCAATACAGTTCATATAATACCAAAACTAATAAGGTATGGAAGATGGAAGCATAATTAGTAGCTGTTCAGATTACATAACTGCAAAAAAAATCCCTCTTCCCTCTTCCCTCTTCCTTCTTCCTTCTTCCTTCTTCCTTCTTCATAAAAATTGATTAATTCGCTTACCGAAAAATTGTGGTTTAAAGCCTCCCCTTTTAAGGAGATAATAAGCGGTCGAGGGATGGCGAGGTCTCCTCGCCATATCCAATCGACCAAGAGAAGAAAAATTTTCATTATTAGTCAATCCTCTTCTTTTCAAGGAGAGGTAATTATTAATTATTAATTATTAATTATTCATTGTTGAATCATCTTCAGAATTTATAGAATTTATTTCTGTAGGAAGAGTTAAAGTCACAATGCTGAAAAGATTAAGACTGCGATAACCATCAGATATAATATCTGCATATTCTTTAGAATAAAAAGGACCGCTATTATAAGCAAATCCTTCTCCTACTTCATATCTTGTTAATTCTGGTAGTGAAGTAGTCACTACTTGAACCTGTCGTTCGTTTTGTGGCGCTACTATTACATGATATCTAGCAGCATTTGACTCTTGACTAATATATTCAGAAAGTAAGCCATCTAATTCTCCCATAATTAGCCTTTCTTTTTCAGAAACTTCTTCATCAATATTCACCAGAGCATTGATAATATCTTTTAACTCTGATACTTGTTTCTGTGGTGGAGAAGTTGCCAAATAATCATTGACATCCTGACGTAAATTTATCAAATTTACAGAACTATTTTCTGTTTGATTTTTTGTGAAATTTTCCCAGGAAAAATGGATATCCCAATGATCAGCAAATGATTGAATAAACTCTTTTTCTCTGGGGTCAATTACTTCATCAATCATAGCTACCTGACTTAAAATATTGATGATTTTTTTAGCTCCCGAAGGTTTTAAAAATGACTTAGCTAAATCTCCAGCTTCTTTTCTTTCAAAATTAAGAGCTTCTTTGATTAAAGTCCAGAAGCCTTTTTTTCTTTCTCCTGGTACCCATAATGACATTCCTACAAAAATATAGAACAATGCCAAACCATTAAATAATATGTTGTCTATAAAACTTACATATTCTTGAGTGAAAAGAGAGTTAATTGCAAAAATAGTTCCAATAGTAAAAGAAAGTAGATTACCACTAACAGATTGACTTTCTGCAACTACACGCTCATGTTTTCGCTTCCAGATTGGATTCATTGTTAAGTAAACTTCTGCAAGAGAAAATCCTATGGATAAAAAAGCTAATACAGATATTACTTTCTGAAAAATTTCCATGATATTGCTCCAAAATGTAACTTTGATAAATAATTTACCGCTAAAAATCTATTTTTAGCAATCAATATACAGTAGCTGAAATTGATGAAATATACAAGTTTTAGATTTTAGGGAGTAGGTAGGGATATTCCAATCTTTCTATAGAACCCATTTGATATCTCGGCAAAGGTGCGGGTTTTTGGCATAATACCAAGCATGAAAAAAGAATGTTACAAATAGTCAGGAGTATTAAAATAATTTATAGGAAATATCTATTGGACGAAAAATATAAATTACTATTTCATTAATGGATAATGGATAATTGATAATTGATAATTACCTCTGGTTAAAACCGCCCTTGATTGAATATAAGGAAATATTTTTTCTTCTCTTGGTCCATTGGATATGGTTAGGAAACCCATCCATCCCACCCTACGGGAAGCTCCGCTTTTCGCGCCAGCGTTGCAAAGCAAACGACCGCTTTTTTCCCTTAAAAGGGGAGGCTTTAAGGCGCGAATTATTTAATTATTAATTATTAATTATTCTGTAAAAAATGGTATAAAACCTATTCCTATAGATCTCCTGACTCCTGTATCCTGACTCAATCGCTGTCACCTAAATATTTGTAGCAAAGATTTATCAAACTGGCATAAGATATCTCCAATAATCAAAAATAAAATCAATTATCGTACAGGAATTATCAGTTCTTTCTCCCCCCATACCTATTCCCTATTCCCTCTTTTAATTTAAGCACCATCTCACTACAGGATAAGCTCATCTTAATCAGCTTTTACCGAATAATTAATAATTATTAATTAAATAATTCGTAAGCATTCAGCCGTCAGCTATCAGCTATCAGCTATTCCTTTTAGTTTACGATAAAAGCTTTATTAATTATCTTGCTAGAAAAGTTGGCTCCCTTCCCCTTAAATTCTATATTATATTAATTTAAACACTGTCCTATGTGAGATAGTCTTGTTGCTGTTTGCGCAGCATTCCGCAGGAAAAGCTGACTGCTAATAGCTGTTTGCGCAGCATTCCGCAGGAAATGCTTACAATAATTCTGGTTAAAAGCCTCCCCTTTTAAGGGGAAAAAAAGGGTGCATCTCAATGCGTGAATAAAGCCAAAAAATTATCGCTCTTAGGCAACAGGGAATAGGGAATAGGGAATAGGGAATAGGGAATAGGGAATAGGTAATATATAGGAAAAAGTATTTTTGCTTGCTATGAGATGCACCCGAAAAAAAGTGCTAGGATATTTCCTTATATTCAATTCCGTAACGGTTAAAACCAGAGATAATTATCCATTATCCATTATCCATTAATGAAAGAAGATTTTGAGAACTTTCATCATATAATCGGGTGCATCTCAATGCGTGAATAAAGCCAAAAATTTATAACTTTTAGGCAACAGGTAACAGGGAATATATAGGAAAAAAGTATTTTTGCTTGCTATGAGATGCACCCTATTAATCCCTATTTCTTGAGTACAATTACTTATCTCTTAATTGAGATGCACCCATATAATCATTGTTCATAGCAATGCAAAAAAACTTAATATAAATGTTAAAAAAACTCAAATTTTTACTATCAAAGTTGTTGTGAATATAAATTTAAAAATAACGAGAAATTAAGAAAATAGCAGAGATTCATGGAACTAATACCTCAATAAAATAACTTACTAATTGATTTAACAGACCCAGAAAATATCGTGTCAGATACTTTTCTTAACCAATCTTCAAGTGAAAGTGAAACAGAATTATTGGAGACCTCGACCAACACAATAGTAACAATCTCTGAATTAGAGAGTGAGGACTCATTCAGTATTTTAGAAACAGAAACAGAAATAATTCGTAGAAAAAAGATTAATGGTGAAAAAAGTAGCGATCGCTTAATTGGCACTAAGGGTAAAGATACTATTAATGGTGGCGCGGGGAATGATACTTTAATTGGTGGTGGAAATGCTGATGTTTTGAATGGTGGAAAAGGTAACGATACTTATCGACTTAATGCTAAAAATTCTGGGGGAAGTAAGATAATTGATACTGGTGGAAAAGATACCCTTAAGTTGAATGGAGCGCAACTATCTCGGGGTGGTTTAACTCAAGGTAAAGTTGGTTTTGAAAGAGATGGTTCTGACTTAATTATTGACCTGAATAAAAATGGTAAATTTGAGCAGGGTAAAGATTTAGTTGTGGAAAATTTCTTTGCGGCTCTTGGTCGAAAACAAGGTAGTGGTTTTATTGAACAAGTAGATAATCTTTCTGGTGAAGTAATTCTCAAGGAAAGTGGTGTTGTTAAAGTTGGGAATAACAAAAATAATCAACTTGAAGGTACTAATCAAGATGATGTATTAGATGGGAAAAAGGTAATGACCGTCTGACTGGAAAAGATGGTGAGGATAATCTTTCTGGTGGTGAAGGTAAGGATAATCTTTCTGGTGGTAAAGGTGATGATAATTTAGATGGTGGAAAAGGCAATGATAAATTAAATAGTAGCGCGGGGAATGACACTTTAATTGGTGGAGGAAATGCTGATGTTTTGAATGGTGGAAAAGGCAATGATACTTATCAACTTAATGCTAAAAATTCTGGGGGAAGTAAGATAATTGATACTGGTGGAAAAGATACCCTAAACTTAGGTGGGGCGCAGCTATCTCAAGGTGGTTTAACTAAAGGTAAAGTTGGTTTTGAAAGAGATAGCACTAACCTAATTATTGACTTGAATAAAAATGGTAAATTTGAGCAGGGTAAAGATTTAGTTGTGGAAAATTTCTTTGCGGCTCTTGGTCGAAAACAAGGTAGTGGTTTTATTGAACAAGTAGATAATCTTTCTGGTGAAGTAATTCTCAAGGAAAGTGGTGTTGTTAAAGTTGGGAATAACAAAAATAATCAACTTGAAGGTACTAATCAAGATGATGTATTAGATGGGAAAAAAGGTAATGACCGTCTGACTGGAAAAGATGGTGAGGATAATCTTTCTGGTGGTGAAGGTAAGGATAATCTTTCTGGTGGTAAAGGTGATGATAATTTAGATGGTGGAAAAGGCAATGATAAATTAAATAGTAGCGCGGGGAATGACACTTTAATTGGTGGAGGAAATGCTGATGTTTTGAATGGTGGAAAAGGCAATGATACTTATCAACTTAATGCTAAAAATTCTGGGGGAAGTAAGATAATTGATACTGGTGGAAAAGATACCCTTAAGTTGGATGGAGCGCAACTATCTCGGGGTGGTTTTACTAAAGGTAAAGTAGGTTTTGAACGAGATGGTACTAACCTAATTATTGACCTGAATAAAAATGGTAAATTTGAGCGGGGTAAAGATTTAGTTGTGGAAAATTTCTTTGCTGCTCAAGGTCGAAAACAAGGTAGTGGTTTTATTGAACAAGTAGATAATCTTTCTGGTTCAGCAATTCTCAAGGAAAGTGGTTTTGTTAAAGTTGGAAATAATAAAAATAATCAACTTGAAGGCACCAATCAAGATGATGTATTAGATGGGAAAAAAGGCAATGACCGTCTGACTGGAAAAGATGGTGAGGATAATCTTTCTGGTGGTGAAGGTAAGGATAATCTTTCTGGTGGTAAAGGTGATGATAATTTAGATGGTGGTAAGGGTAAGGATAAGTTAAATGGAGCAGCTGGTAAGGATACTTTAATTGGTGGAGGAAGTGCTGATGTTTTGAATGGTGGAAAAGGCAATGATACTTATCAACTTAATGCTAAAAATTCTGGGGGAAGTAAGATAATTGATACTGGTGGAAAAGATACCCTTAAGTTGAATGGAGCGCAACTATCTCGGGGTGGTTTAACTCAAGGTAAAGTTGGTTTTGAAAGAGATGGTTCTGACTTAATTATTGACCTGAATAAAAATGGTAAATTTGAGCAGGGTAAAGATTTAGTTGTGGAAAAATTTTTTGCTGCTCAAGGTAGAAAAAAAGGTAGTGGTTTTATTGAACAAGTAGATAATCTTTCTGGTTCAGCAATTCTCAAGGAAAGTGGTTTTGTTAAAGTTGGAAATAATAAAAATAATCAACTTGAAGGCACCAATCAAGATGATGTATTAGATGGGAAAAAAGGCAATGACCGTCTGACTGGAAAAGATGGTGAGGATAATCTTTCTGGTGGTGAAGGTAAGGATAATCTTTCTGGTGGTAAAGGTGATGATAATTTAGATGGTGGTAAGGGTAAGGATAAGTTAAATGGAGCAGCTGGTAAGGATACTTTAATTGGTGGTGGAAATGCTGATGTTTTAAAAGGTGGAAAAGGCAATGATACTTATCAACTTAATGCTAAAAATTCTGGGGGGAGTAAGATAATTGATACTGGTGGAAAAGATACCCTTAAGTTGAATGCAGCGCAACTTTTTAATCAAGGATTGAAAAAAGGTAAATTTGGTATTGAAAGGGATGGAACAGATTTAGGAATAGACCTGAATAAAGATGGGAAAATTCAGCCCAAGCAAGACTTAATAATTAAGGACTTCTTTGCTCCTCAAGGTGAGAAGAAAGGTAAAGGATTTATTGAAGTTGTCGATAATCTTAAAGGTAATCAAATTTTTAATTTGTTTAAGGATATTGAGCCACCGAAAATAGATGTTCAATTGGCTCAAGATACGGGTGTCAAGAAAGATGGTATTACCAAAAATCTCACGATTAAGGGTACTGTGGCAGATAATAGCAAGATTACTGAATTGCAGGCCGGATTTGATAATACCCCTGTGAAGGATTTTGTCGATGTATTAAAAGATGTCAAGAAAAATGGTCAATTTTCTTTGAATCGAAAGCGGTTAGAAACCATTAATGGTGGCCCACTGACTGAGGGAGAACATACTTTGAAATTTGTGGCCACTGATAAATTAGGCAATAAATCTGAGGTCTTTGAATTTGATTTTGTTTTGGATACTACCGCTCCCACTCCTAGCAGTGTATTTGGAAATTTGAGTACGGCACCTGAATTTGTGGATGTGTTGTATGACGAGGGGATGGATAAAAGTGCGTTTGCTCTTAAGAATTATACTTTTACGGTAGATGGCAAAAAGGTTAAGGTAAAGTCCGTAGATAAGTTGACCGATAATAGTGTCCGTCTGGAGTTTGCTAAACCTTTGGTATCTGGAGATTATGAATTAGCGATCGCTCGTGCAGTTAAAGATGTTACGGGTAATAATATTGCCAAAGGTACTACGTTAGAGTTTAGTGTTGTAACGCAAGCGGTGGAAATTTCTCCTACTAATGGTGAAGATATGGTGGCGTTAACCAGGGAAACTGTGGTGCGGTTTGGGAAGGAGGTGCAACCTAAGACGGTTAATAATAAGTCATTTTATTTAATTGCTAATGGGGAAAAGATACCGGGGCGAATTGATGTATCTAGTACGAAAGAGTTTGCCACGTTCTTTTACGACCAATCTTTGCCACCATCGACGGAAGTACGGGTAGTAGTTGATGGGAGTAAAATTACATTGGTTGGTGGCGGTAAGTTGGATGCGGATGGTGATGGTAAAGCAGGTGGCATGATGACTGCCGACTTTTCTACTTTGCCGTTGACACAGATACCGGGAACGGATGTGACTGGTTATGTGTACGACTCTTTTAATAAGAAGAATAATGGTAAAGATAAACCAGTGGTAGGAGCGACTATCCGTTTGGATGCGTTGCCCGGTGTGACAGCAGTGACGGATGAGAAAGGTTTCTTCCGGTTGGAGGACGTACCAGCACCGGAGTTTTCCGTACATATTGATGGTAGTACGGCGACTAATGCTCCCGATGGTACTGAATATGCAACGGTAGGTAAGTTGTTCCATAGCGTTCCCGGACAGGAAACTCGGTTGACTATGGATGGGGAGGAGTTTGATATCTATTTACCACCCATGGCAACTGGGGACGTTCAGAAGTTATCGAAGAATAAGGATACAGATGTTGGTTTTGGGGAAGCTGCGAAGGAACAGTTGGCAGAAATTTTGCCGGATGTCGATCCAGAGGTGTTTGAGTTGACTGAGGTGACATTCCCCGCAGGTTCCGCGCAGGATGAGGAGGGCAATGTGGCGACTCAAGCGACCATTATTCCGGTGTCGCCAGATCGGTTGCCAGCGCCGTTACCTCCTGGTTTGGAACCGGAGTTGGTGATTTCGATTCAAGCTGGTGGGGAAAATGGTTTTAGTCAAGCAGGGGGTGCGACTAATTTTGATGTACCCGCTCCCGTGACTTTTCCCAATTTGGAGGGGTTAGCTCCTGGGGAGAAAAGTTTGATTTGGTCGTTTAATCACGATTCTGGAGATTGGGAGGTTATTGGTACAGGTACTGTGAGTGCTGATGGTAAGGTTATTGAGTCTGATGAGGGTGTAGGAATATTGGCGCCTGGGTGGCATTTTGCGCAACCGGGGGTATCAACTGAAGGTGGTGGTGCTGCTAGTGGTAAAAGTTTGGGAGATAAATTATTAGAATTTCTAGAGCTATCTCTTGATGTTGTTGATTTAGCGACTGAGTTCTTTCGGGTATCTAAGCTGGTTAATTTTGTGATTGAATCGGCAAATGATGTTAATGATTTGATTCGTCAGATCGAGGCAATAAATCAGAACGACCAAGCATCATTGACTGATTACATATCACCAGTTTTAGATGTAGTAACAGATATAGGAGAGAATTTGTTTAATGCAGTAAGAGTTACACCACAAGATGTCGATAGGATTATTAGTGAATCTTTAGATGTTCTAGAAAGTTTGGGTAAGTTCACTGATAATAAGCAAGTTGAAGACTTTGCTAACGATGTGAAGTTTGCTTTGTCAACTATTAACAATTCTCAGGGTGGAATTAAGGAGCTTATTCGTCTAAACAACGATGTGCAACAAAAAATACTGCGAGAAAATAGTGACTTGTTTTCACAGTCGAATAATTTTGAAACACCTTTGAGTCAGCAGACAATTCAAGAATTCCAACAACTAACGAATCAATTAGATGAAACATTTACTCCCTTTCAAGACTTTGATGTTCAACAAATAGAGTCAAGTGTGGAATCTCTGGAACAAATCATTGATTCCAACCAAACTATCCAAAATGATTTGGCTCAGTCAATCAGACAACAACAGCCAGAAAGTAATCAAAATCAGAATCCTTTATTTTATAAGTTCGAGAATCTATCAGATGGATTTGTACAACGGGGAGAAGTAGATAAAAATGATGGTTTCCGTAATCTTGTTCTTGCACCAAACAGTTCATACAAACTTGAATATTTCGATTCTGTAAATCGAGAACAAGGTGCAATAGCAATCAATACAGGAGCTAGTGGAAGTAATACGATAATTCCACCCGCAGTCTTAATACCAGCAGAGGTTTTAGATTTTCCCGATAGAGATAATGATAATTTTTCCGATCGGGTTGAAAATATAATTGGCACAAATCCTAATAACCAAGACTCAGATGGTGATGGTATCAGTGATGCAGCCGAAATCGAACAAGGACTCGATCCGCTAGAAGGTCTTTCCTTCCCCACAGGTATAATTGCTAGTCTCCCTCTCCAAGGTAACGCCAAAGCAGTCGTCGTAGAAGGTTCCACCACCGATACCGGAAACCAAACTGCCTACGTTGCCACAGGTTCCCACGGACTCGCCTTAGTGGATGCTTCCCAATTCAATAACCCAGTAGTTATGGGTCAAATCGACCTCGAAGGAGATGCTACCGATGTTGCAGTCGATCCAAATTTACAAATTGCAGCAGTTGCATCTAATAATGGTGGCTTACACCTGATAGATGTCTCCGATCCAATGCAACCTAACCTCCAGCAAACCATCAACATAAACACAAATAAAGTAGAAGTTGCCAATGGTATTGCCTATGCAACAGTAGGAAATTCTTTATGGGGAATAGATTTATTAACCGGACAAACTCTAGAAACCACCAGTTTACCTGGAAACGGTACAGTAACTGATATCGCCAAAGAAGGAAGCAAACTATATACCTTTACTAACGGTTCCGACACTCTATCCGTCATAGATATTGATGGTTCTGCAACCATCCTCGGCCAACTAAAAGTCAATATTGCTTCTCGAGAAGTCGGCATTACCGCAGGCAACGGTGTCGCCTATCTCGCAGGCAGCGGTTTACGAACAGTAGATGTCTCCAACCCTGCCAAACCAAAATTGATCGGGAATGCCGATACTTTCTTCACCGCCCGTGACATCGCTCTCAACGGTTCCGGTTTGGGATTAGTAGCAGCAGAAAATCAAGGACTGCCAATCTACAATGTCGCCAAACCAGAAGTCACCGATGCTTTAGTCACTCAAGTGGATACTCCAGGATTTGCCACAGATGTAGCGATCGCTTCTGGAATAGCTTTCGTTGCGGACGACAGCAGGGGATTGCAAGTGATTAACTATCGTGCTTTTGATGACAAAGAAAGAGCGCCTAGAGTCACTATTAGCAGCGATCAAATAGATATAGACTCGAATACTCAAGGTATTCAGGTAATTGAAGGTACGACGATTCCTATTAATGCCAATATTCGGGATGACGTGCAGGTGCGGAATGTAGAATTGTTAGTCAATGGGGAAGTGGTACTCAATGACGTTTCCTTCCCATTTGAACTAGAAGCAGTCGCACCTAATATTACCCCAGATTCCAAGAAAGTAGAGATTCAAGTGCGGGCAACCGATACAGGTGGTAACAGTACCTTATCCGATGCGTTAACATTTAACCTGGTTCAGGATACCTTCGCTCCTCAAGTTACGACTACAACTCCGGGCGCAAATAGCATCGTGCCTGATGTTCCAGCGATAACCGTTGAATTCAATGAAGCGATTGATGCTTCCTTAATTAATCTATCGGGAATCAGCTTGACAAATCTAGGTAGAAATGGTAAGCGTGGAGGTGGTGACGATAAAGCGATCGCTCTCAGTACGGTAGAAACATCTTCCGACAATCGTCTGGTTATTTTACCAGAAACATCTCTAAAGCGAGGCACTTATCAAGTAAAGATTGATAATTCCATAATTAGCGATCGAGCGGGTAATGTTTTGGATTCGCCCTTATCTTTTGAGTTTAGAAATGCAGGCGATCCGGGTAATACATTCGATACGGCCTTAAATATTGGTGGTTTAAGTAAACCTCAACTGTTCAGTAACTCTGTTGGAGATGGTAATAATAATGACTATTATCAATTTGAACTAGCACCAGGAGAAAATTCCCAAGCTTACCAAGTTGACCTGCTCCTAAATGGATTAGCTGCGGATGCAGATTTGTCTCTATTCGACTCTAGTGGTGGAACCATCGCTACTTCTGTGATTGGTGGCACAAATGCTGATTCGATTAACAGGGTGCTAGGTCCAGGAACCTATTTTGTACTGGTATCTGGCAACAGCGAGACAGATTACAATCTGAACTTGGAAGCTACCACCATTCTCGACCCAGTAGGAGATACCATAGAAACAGCTTCTAACCTGAATATTTTAAGGAGACCTCAAGCATTAACAGGGAAAGTCAATCAAGTTAACACCAGGAACTATTATCAATTTGAACTAGCACCAGGAGAAAATTCCCAAGCTTACCAAGTTGACCTGCTCCTAAATGGATTAGCTGCGGATGCAGATTTGTCTCTATTCGACTCTAGTGGTGGAACCATCGCTACTTCTGTGATTGGTGGCACAAATGCTGATTCGATTAACAGGGTGCTAGGTCCAGGAACCTATTTTGTACTGGTATCTGGCAACAGCGAGACAGATTACAATCTAAATTTGGAAGCTACCACCATTCTCGACCCAGTAGGAGATACCATAGAAACAGCTTCTAACCTGAATATTTTAAGGAGACCTCAAGCATTAACAGGGAAAGTCAATCAAGTTAACACCAGGAACTATTATCAATTTGAACTAGCACCAGGAGAAAATTCCCAAGCTTACCAAGTTGACCTGCTCCTAAATGGATTAGCTGCGGATGCAGATTTGTCTCTATTCGACTCTAGTGGTGGAACCATCGCTACTTCTGTGATTGGTGGCACAAATGCTGATTCGATTAACAGGGTGCTAGGTCCAGGAACCTATTTTGTACTGGTATCTGGCAACAGCGAGACAGATTACAATCTAAATTTGGAAGCTACCACCATTCTCGACCCAGTAGGAGATACCAGAGAAACAGCTTCTAACCTGAATACTTTGAGGAGACCTCAAGCATTAACAGGCAAAGTCAATCAAGTTAACACCAGGAACTATTATCAATTTGAATTAGCACCAGGAGAAAATTCCCAAGCTTATAATTTTGACCTGACCCTGAATGGATTAACTGCGGATGCAGATGTACACCTGTTAAACAGTCGTGGTGGAGCGATTCTATCTTCTCGTGAAGGTGGCACCGCAGAGGAATCTATTAAGGGTATACTTGCTCCAGGAACCTATTTTGTACAGGTATCTGGCACCAGTGAAACTGATTACAATCTGAATTTGGGAGCTACGGCAATTCCAGACCCGGTAGGAAATACAACAGAAACAGCTTCTAACCTGAATACTTTGAGCGAACCTCAACAATTAACAGGGAAACTCAATCAATTTGATACCAGCGACTATTATCAATTTGAATTAGCAGCAGGAGAAAATTCCCAAGCTTATAATTTTGAGCTGACCCTGAATGGATTAACTGCGGATGCAGATGTACAACTGTTAAACAGTGGTGGTGGAGCGATTCTATCTTCTCGTGAAGGTGGCACCGCAGACGAATCTATTAACGGTATCCTGGCTCCAGGAACCTATTTTGTACAGGTATCTGGCACCAGTGAAACAGATTACAATCTGAATTTGGGAGCAAACGCTGTATTAGATAGCTCTGGAAACACTACCGACAATGCTTTAAATATTGGTATTCTCAGTGGAACAAGGAGCTTGAGGGATTTCCTCAATTCATTTGACACCAGGGACTACTATCGCTTTGACTTGTCAACAGACAGTAATTTCACCCTCACTCTAAACGAATTAACCGCAGATGCAGACGTGCAACTGTTAAACAGTAGTGGTGGTACTTTCGCCAGTTCATCTAATGGTGGTACTGAATCTGAATCTATCAATACTCCCCTATCAGCAGGTACTTATTTTGTTCTAGTTTCTGGCAGCAGTGAAACAGATTACAATCTAACCCTATCTGCAACCTAATGGATAGAGCGATCGCTCTTGGGGTAACAGCTCAACAGCACTAACCCCCAAGAGTCATCTTGAACCTTCACAGAAAAATCAAATAATTTTAACTTCTCAAAACCTGCCCAGATTAGGCCGAGTCTCCCTTGCTACCAGCATCCAGAACTCGTGCAAGGGCGGTTTTTTTTGTCGCGGATGAGGAAATAGCGATCGCCTTCCTGAAACTGGTAGAGAGCGATCGCCCCTTCAATAGCTATCTGGGTGGAACGTTGTCAAAAAAAGTAACTGATTAAATCTAGGTTTTTGAGATATAATCGTATCAGTTTAGACAACAAAACTGATGAAAAACCGAATCGTTATAGACCCCAAAATCCATCCCGGCAAACCAATAATAAAAGGAACCAGAATTCCCATTACCCGAATTATTGGAGGACTGGCAGGAGGCATGACCGTAGAAGAACTCTGCACCGAATATGAAATCAGCACCGAAGACGTTCTGGCTTGCCTCAGCTACGCTACTAGCTTAATTGAGGAACAAGAATTTTATCCATTGCAACTAAGAGGGTAGCCATGCGATTCTTAATTGACGAAGATTTACCCCGCTCTACAGCTAAGATAATACAAAAGTACGAACATGAAGGTATCGATGTGCGCGACATTGGTTTGAGAGGTGCAGAAGACTCACAAGTTGCAGCAATAGCAAAAGAACGTGGCTTGTGCCTTTTAACCGGTGACTTTGACTTTGCCGATATTCGCAACTATCCTCCCAAAGAATATCCAGGCATTGTAATTTTTTACATACCAAGCAATGTTACTGTTGCTTACATTCTCAGTTTGATCGAAAGTTTTTTGCAACAAGAGCAAATTCTCGAACAGTTACCAGGGAAATTAGCAATTGTTGAAGCAGATAGAATCCGCATCCGTAACAGTTAACGATAGCTGAGGAGCGATCGCCCTTGCATACTGGTCGCGATCGCTTTTTGCCACCTTAACAAATCGAAAACCATTACTATAATGATGTCATATCAAATACCCTGGCTTCGGAGTAATATAATTATACCGTCAGTAGGGGCGTTAACGATAGTTATGCGCAAGCTTTCGGCCGTTTGCTGACGCATAGCTCCGAATGGTGCCCCTACAATATTGACTATTTTTCCTTAATGCTGAATTATACCGATGCTACCAGATTTTATATCAATGGATTTTTCGATTAGTATTATAACCAGTAAAAGCGATCGCCCCAAACCACCTTGACAAACTTAACACCGTCGCGCTACCCTGAAAAAGAAGCACTAGAAAACCAATCATAAAGATGACAAAACGATTAGAAGAAGCGATCGCAGCCCTAGCCAAACTTCCAGAATCAGAACAAGATGGTATTGCCACTCTAATTCTAGAAAAAATTGCCTTGGAAAAATCTCATACAGAACCTGTAGCAAAACCTTTCTGGCAGAAAATCCAAGAAATAGGCGCTAAAGTACCTCGGGAAGAATGGGAAAAACTGCCGACAGATTTTGCCCGCAACTTTGAAAGCTATATGTATGGGATGCCAACAAAAGAGTGAAACGGATATTTTTAGATACTTCTTATCTTCAAGCTCTGGCAGACGAACGCGACGATTTACACAATAAAGCCCTCGCAGTATCTGAAAGTAATGGTGTCTATGCTGGCGTAACTACCGAAATGGTACTAACTGAGCTACTGAACGCTTTCTCCAACCGAGGAGAATACCTGCGACAGGTTGCAATAGAAATCGTTGAAGCTTTGCGTGGCGATCCAAACATAGAAATTATTCCCCAAACCGCCGACCAATTTGAGAAGGCAATGAAATTTTACCAACAACGACTGGACAAAGGCTATAGTCTCACCGACTGTGCTTCCATGCTAGTTATGAAAGAACAGAACTTATGGGAAATAATGACTTACGATCGCCATTTTACGCAAGAAGGATTTTATGCCTTGCTGAGAGACAATTAGCTAGTAATCAATGGCTTAAAATTTCTGGAATACGAAAAAGCGATCGCTTTCCCTAAACTGGAAAAAGAGCGATCGCCCCTTCAATAGCTATCTGGGTGGAACGTTGTTAAAAAAGTAACTGACTAAATCTAGGTTTTTGAGATATAATCGTATCAGTTTAGACAACAAAACTACTGATAACTGAAATGACTGTTCTATCTCCTGAATTAAAACAAAAATTAGCTACTCCACTCAAAATTGGCAACTTTGAAGTTAAAAGTCGCGTTCTCCAATCACCATTATCTGGTGTAACAGACTTAGTATTTCGTCGTTTAGTACGTCGCCATGCTCCAGAGTCAATGATGTATACCGAAATGGTAAATGCTACAGGATTACATTATGTGAAAGAATTACCTCAAATAATGGAGGTTGATAATAATGAACGACCAATTAGTATTCAATTATTTGATTGTCGCCCAGATTTTTGGCAGAAGCAGCAGAAATGGCTGTAAAAGAAGGGGCGGATACTGTTGATATTAATATGGGTTGTCCTGTTAATAAAATAACTAAAAATGGCGGTGGTTCCTCATTATTAAGACAACCAGAATTAGCTGGAGAAATTGTTAGTAAAGTTGTAAAAGCTGTACCTGTTCCTGTTACTGTAAAAACAAGAATTGGTTGGAGTAATAAAGAAATTAATATCCTTGAATTTGCGAAAAGAATGGAAGATGCTGGTGCCCAAATGTTAACTTTACATGGTCGGACTCGTGCCCAAGGATATAATGGCCCGGCAAAATGGGAGTGGATTACAAAAGTTAAGGAAATACTTTCTATTCCAGTTATTGCCAATGGGGATATTTTCTCTGTGGATGCTGCAATACGTTGTTTGGAAGAAACTGGTGCTGATGGGGTAATGTGTTCCCGTGGTACTTTGGGTTATCCTTTTTTGGTGGGAGAAATTGATTATTTCTTGAAAAATGGTGCAGAAAAAGTAGCCCCCACTGCAGTAGAAAAACTGGAATGTGCTAAAGAACATTTACAAGCACTATGGGAATATAAGGGCGATCGCGGTATTCGTCAAGCTCGCAAACACATGACTTGGTATGCAAAGGGTTTTCCTGGAGCAGGGGAGTTGCGGGGTCAATTGGCAAAAGTGGAAACGGTGGAACAAGGTTGCGATTTGATTGACAAGGTAATTGAAAATTTGGTAGTCCTGCATAGTAATGGTAAATAGGAATAAGCTAGTGTGGGCATCTTGCCCGCGATTTAGGGCATCCTCGAAGCAAGGGAGCAAGATGCTCCCACTACTGTGTCTGGTAACAAAAATAATTACAATGCACCACCACCGGAAATTTATAGTACAAAGAAGGAGCTTATACCGTTTCACGGAACTCAGAAGTCAGAAGTTAGATTTGAGGTTACTAAAAATTCTGACAAGACAATAGTTTCAGGCAATTATTCAACATTGAAAGTTTGAAACTATTTGTGACTTTCTTAAAGTGAATTGGTATTAACATTCCTATGTTTGAGCTATTCCATCATTCCTAAAAGTAATAGACTTCTCCAATAATAAAAAATAAAATCAATCATCCCATAGAAATTATCAATTCTTTCCCCTCCTGGGAGGGGTTAGGGTGGGTTCCCTACTCCCTACTCCCTCTTTTGGTGGAGATGTCTAATAGACTGGATATTTGCCAACTATACCTATGATGATTACGAACCACAACAGTCAAAGTTTGGACTACAATCTAATTCACAGCTACCACAATCTAATTCTGGGAAATCACAGTCATTACAGTCTGGCAATACAGACTCACAGCTCTCTTCCGCTACATCACCACAACAATTAATGAACTTAGAACCTTGTTTTTTTTTGGATTTCTTTTCGAGACTAACTGCTTGTAACTTCAAAGTCTGATTAGCCTCTTTACAAGCTTTAAACCTTTGACGTGCAGCTTGAATAGCTGTCAAAAAATCTTGCTCCATAAACATACGCTTTATATATTGAGAACAAGATTCATCACCGTACAATATTCTATGGGCACAAGAAAATCCTTTTCTCGGCGAAATGTACTGCTGATATCCGTCAATCAAAGCAACAGCAATTTTATTCATAAAAGAAGATATTAATTCAGGCCAATTTATACTACAAAAATTAAACCCTCATTTCCCAAGATTTACCTCTATTGCCTATTTTTATCTTTTCTGCAGTAGGTTTAATACCCCACCGTCTACACGGTGCTGAAAATTGTTTGGGATTATAATACCAGGGGTGTTAACGAAGTCAGAAGTCAGAAGTCAGAAGTCAGAAGTTAACCCACCCCTAACCCCTCCCAACCCACCCCTAACCCCGACCGTGGAGGAGGGGAAAGTAAGGATTTGAGAAAAGCTCCAAAATATTTCGCCTTAAAAGGCGGGGTTGGGCGACCCATGTTATTTTGATAAATGTTTGCTACTAATCTCTGTTGTCTGTTCCCTGTTGCCTATAATTAGAGTTTTGTAACATTCTTTTTCAAAATGTTATAAGACAGGGTGGCTGGTCGTTGACTATCCATAAGCAATTTTCCCTTCTGCCTTCTGCTTTCTGCCTTCTTCAAAAATTACCAAAAATTAATGTATAAAACCTCTCTATTCATGGAGAAAAAAGCGGTCGAGGGATGGCGTTTTGCTCCGCAACATATAAAGCGGAGCAGCTCTGTCAAGAGCAGGTCTCCTCGCCATATCCAATCGACCAAGAGAAGAAAAAAAGTCCTTTTAACCCAATCCTCTCCTTGAAAAGAAGAGGTAATTCTAAATTCTAAATTCTAAATTCTAAATTCTTGAAAGAAGTCCATTTTCAGAAAAAGTATCAAAGTATTAAGGTCTGTTGCAATTTCTTCACATACCCTCAGAGAATCAACTATGACACACAAGTCCGTGATACCATCCCAATTTGTAAGTATAAAAAAAGATTGGGAGAAGACCTTTGACTCTAAGAGTTGCTGTAGTTGGTTCTGGCCCAGCAGGTTCATCTGCTGCTGAAACTTTAGTAAAAGCAGGTATTGAAACTTATTTATTTGAACGTAAACTAGATAATGCTAAACCTTGCGGTGGAGCTATTCCTCTGTGTATGGTTAGTGAATTTGACCTACCATCAGAAATTATCGATCGCCGCGTCAGAAATATGAAAATGATATCTCCCTCTAATGTTGAGGTGGATATCCATATACGAAAACAAGATGAATATATAGGTATGTGCCGTCGGGAAGTTTTAGATGGCTTCCTGAGAGACCGAGCAGCTTCTCTCGGAGCTAACCTGATTAATGGCACGGTTTATAAACTGGATATTCCTTCTAATGATAGAGACCCCTACACTCTTCATTACTCTGACCATTCAGAAGGTAATGTCCAAGGAATAGCTAAGACCTTAAAAGTAGATTTAGTTATTGGAGCTGATGGGGCCAACTCCCGTATAGCGAAGGCCATTGATGCTGGAGATTATAATTACGCGATCGCTTTCCAAGAGCGTATTCGTCTGCCAGAACATCTCATGGCATATTATGAAGATCTAGCAGAGATGTATGTGGGTGATGATGTTTCCCCAGATTTCTATGCTTGGGTATTCCCCAAACATGACCACGTTGCTGTGGGTACTGGCACAATGAAACCTAACCAGGCCAGAATTAAACAGTTACAAGCAGGTATTCGCGCTCGTGCTGCAAAGCGTTTGGAAGGTGGAGAAATCATCAAGGTAGAAGCTCACCCAATTCCTGAACATCCTCGTCCTCGTCGGGTTCGTGGTAGAGTTGCTCTAGTGGGAGATGCTGCTGGTACTGTAACTAAGTCTTCTGGTGAAGGTATTTATTTTGCGGCTAAGTCTGCTCGGATGTGTGCTGAAACTATTGTGGAGACTTCTAATAATGGTGCGACTATTCCTACTGAAGCAGATTTAAAACTTTATCTGAAGCGGTGGGATAAGAAGTATGGCATGACTTATACAGTATTAGATATTTTACAGAGAGTATTCTATCGTTCTGATGCTACTCGCGAAGCTTTTGTAGAAATGTGTGCTGACCTGGATGTGCAGAAGCTAACTTTTGATAGTTATTTGTACAAGACTGTCGTACCTGCTAATCCTTTAGTTCAGATGAAGATTACTGCTAAAACTATTGGTAGTCTTCTCCGGGGTAATGCTCTAGCACCTTAAATTTAGTTAAAATCCAACTTTGATGTCGGCAAGGGGTCTCCCGTTATACAAATGTTAACGGGAGGGAATTGCCGATCAACAAATAAACCGCGTAGCGTCCGCTTAGAGCTTGCATTGTGTGCTTTTTTGTGTTATTCTTGATTATATAAGGAGTAGCGGTAGTACGCACCTGAGAGAACCATGAAAACAAATAGCGAGTATGGGGTTCAATTGGTGAAGTTCACCGCTCAACCCGTGAAAAGGTAAAACTCTTGAGGGAACTTTCTGGAGTACAGAATTGTTTAGTACAAAAAGGCGGTGGGTCTCATCGTCTCTGTCTGTGTGAGGGTTAAGTGGTTGCACTCCCTGTGTTTCGCTCCGCGACATGTAACGCGCAGCGTTGCGCCAGCAAAACAGAAAGCCCGCGTCCGTGAGGAAGGGATGCCTATATCATAATCTTTGATTTGATGTAGGAGAATGTCACAATTAACAAAAAATAGTGAGAAGTCCCGCGTTCTCTTGCAAGGGAACGTCGGGATAAAAGCGACCATGTTATAATATAAGAACACAGGGGGAGGGCATCACCTCTGTATAAACAGCAACTCCTTTGCGGGTTGAAGAATCCGGCGTTGTCGCTCAAGCACAACGACGGGAGTATGTCAAGGTTGATATGTAGAGTATTTTGCATAAAAGTTAAATATTCTACTGACTACTCAAAAATATGGGGCTGTGGCTCAGATGGATAGAGCAAGCGCCTCCTGAAGTATCGGGCACCATGTGAGGAAACTCCGTGAGTGAATGTGGTCAAATTCAAGGAAGCCTAAGTCTATTATTTGTAGATATGGTAATCTTGAGCCAAGCTTTACCTAATTATTGGTGAAGAAGGTGCAGAGACTAGAGTTTTGAGGAGAAATAAAATTCTGCTTAAACTAGGCCACCACCTAAAGCTATTTTGGAGCTATGGTGAAGGGATAGTCCAGAGAGTGGGGAAACTCACACAAATCTGAAGCGCTAGGTCGCGCGTTCGAATCGCGCCAGTCCCGTAAAATAAGCAGTCAGCAGTCAGCAGTCAGGAAAAATGTTTAGAAGGATTTTAACCCCTCCGCTTCCGGTTTAGAAACCGGGGTTTTAACCCAAGTAGGGGCGAATGGCCATTCGCCCCTACAAGCTGAATGCTAAAAGCTAATAGCTAGTAAAAAAATTTAATCATTACCGAAAAATTGTGGTTTAAAGCATAGCCTTTGAAGGGGATAATAAAGAAAAATTTTCATCTCTTTGTCAATCCTCTTAATTGATCGCAAGATGTAATTCTAAATTCTAAATTCTAAATTCTAAATTCTTGAACGGGGATAATAAAGAAAAATTTTCCTTTGAGTCAATCCTCTTATATAAAATCCGGTTAAACAGTCGTCATTGCGACGATAGGAAGCAATCTCCGCGCACCCTTGAGATTGCTTCCTTCCACTCCGTTCCAGTCGCAATGACTTGGATATAGTAATTATCCGGATTTTATATTATTTACTAAGAAGAAGTAATTCTAAATTCTAAATTCTAAATTCTAAATTCTAAATTCTAAATTCTAAATTCTAAATTCTTGAACTATGACTTCTTTTAGCGATGCTCGGGAATATGCTCCCGCAACTGAGCGCAACCGCTCATTTATTTTGGAAGTGCTACAGCGAGTTTTGCCGCCAACGGGAAATATTTTAGAAATTGCTAGTGGTACGGGAGAACATTCTGTTTTCTTTTCTCCCCAGTTGCAACCTCGTCAGTGGTTTCCTTCTGACCCTAACCCAATGTTGCGCGATAGTATTGTAGCTTGGCAACAACATAGTCCGTCAGATAATCTGCATTCTCCTCTTGATATTGATGTGCGAGAGTCAGTTTGGGCGGTGGAAAAAGAAGGTATTGAGATTGCTGCTATTGTCAATATTAATATGATTCATATTAGTCCCTGGTCAACTTGTCTGGGATTAATGGCAGGTGCGGGACGTTTGTTACCGAAGGATGGGGTGCTATATTTGTACGGTCCATACAAACAAGGTGGGGAACATACTGCACCGAGTAATCTGAGTTTTGATGAGTCTTTGCGTTCTCAAGATCCTGAGTGGGGATTGAGAAATTTAGAGGATGTTATAGCAGTAGCGGAGAAGGAGGGGTTAAGGTTTGTGGAGATGGTAGAAATGCCTGCAAATAATTTGTCTGTGATTTTTCATAAAAACTAATTTGAAGAAGCAGTTAGTAGGTTGGGTTGAGTCAGGGAACTCAACACATATTGGTCTTTGTTGGGTTGCGCTTGCGCTTTTTATGTTGCGGAGCATTTTATGTCAGTACCAGCAAAAACCCAACCTACGGTATCAATGGTTTTTTACCGGATGTCATTAATAAACCTACCTCTTCAACTGTAGCGGTGGCAGCATCTAGAATATCAACAAACTTACCTTCATATATAATGGCAATACGATCGCTCATTGCCATGACTTCTTCTAATTCTGTGGAAATATATAAGATAGCTGCCCCCTGTTGTTTTTGAGCAAGTAAAGCTTGTTGTACATATTCTGTAGCACCGATATCTAAACCACGGGTAGGTTGCATTGCTACTATTAATGTTGGTTTTCCAGAAAGTTCCCGTGCTAGGATAATTTTTTGTTGGTTTCCTCCAGAAAGTTGATTGACTTTTAATTGTGGATGACTGGCACGAATATCAAATTTTTCTATGGCATTTTTCCCGTGATTATTTATTACTTCGGACTGCAAAAAACCATAACGACAAAAAGGCAAAAACTTAAACAATTTCAAAATCAAATTCCGAGCAATACTAAAATTCATAATTAACCCCATTTTCTGGCGGTCTTCGGGAATATATCCAACTTTTAAATTGTCTACAAATTCGATCTTTCCTCTCTCCACAAAACGCAAACCGTTAATAGCATCGGCTAATTCTCTTTGACCATTGCCATCGACTCCTGCTACTCCTAAAATTTCTCCACTATGCAATTGAAAAGATAAATTATTTACTGTAGATAAACCTCGGTCATTTTTGACTTCTATATTTTCACTTCTAGAATAATTTTACCTTTTTCCGCAGCAATTTTATTGGGACAGGACTTACGCACGGAAACTAAATCAGTGAGGGCGAATGCCATTGGCTACGCACAACTACGTTAACGCCCCTACTTATGGCGTTTTCAAGGTTAATTTGCGTAATTCCTGTGGGAATTAAATTGACTTCTCGACCTACCATTATTTTAGCTAATTTATGGGCAGTAGTTGCTGCTGTTTTGATAGTATCTACCACTTTTCCCCGACGTAAAATTGTGACAGTATCACAAACATTCATTACTTCTTCTAGTTTATGACTGATAAAAATAATTGTGTGATTATTTGCTGCCTAACTGTCGCAAAATATTCAGCAAGAATGTACTTCTGCTGGAGTTAAAACTGCTGTAGGTTCATCTAAAATTAAAATTTTTGCTTGACGATAAAGTACCTTGAGAATTTCTACCCGTTGCTGAATACCT
>NZ_BLZO01000049.1 GCF_014132355.1 Okeania sp. KiyG1 | reverse complement strand
CCTCTTCAAATTGACCATAATTAGACCTTCGATTAGCCTGCAAAAACTCTAAACAAGAGGCGATAGAAGTAATATTACATAAACCTGTAGGATTATACCAATCATCTAGTTGAGATTTGTAGAGAACCTTAATTCTAATAGTATCTGGTTGAAGCTTGGGATGCAATAAGTTGATTATTTTCAAAAATTTCAATGTGTTTTCATGGATATACCAAACACCAGAACCATTGTGCTTATTATTTTTAAACGCAATTCGGAAGTGGTTTCTAACTGGAACATAAGCCAAAATTTGAAATTCTTGATTAGCCGGGATATAGTGTTTTTCTGACTCAGTTAATTGAGAAGATTGAAGGGGTCTAGACTTAAGAATAGTATCTTTTTTAGTTTTGAGGATAATTGGGGCAGCCGGAATATTTGCTTCTTTGGCCTCAATAACTTTTTCGTAGTTTTCTCACCTAAATATCCAGCCTCACCGCTTTTTTGATCCACTTGAAACCGATGAAGTGCTGCTGTAGTTAATGGGCCAAATATGCCATCTACTGGAGGGTTAAGCATATTTAGGTCAACAAGTATGGCCTGAATCTCGCGAGTCAGGTTTTCATCATCAGCGAGGGTTTTAACATCGTACTTAAGGTCTGTTCTCAGAAAGTCTTGGAGTTCCATGCTAGATTAATGATAACTACGAAATAGCTAATCAGCAGCATAGTATAGTCTGACTCTAGACTCAACTCGGAGATGGGACACTTTTGAGAAAGAGTTGGGCAGTGGGGAGACAGAATTAAGGCGTTGCTTAATACTGGGATTATTTCGGCGCTCCACGGGGACACGGGGACACACCGGACATGGGGATTATGGTTTCTGCTCTGGTGACAAAATCATCCCGCAATTATGCCATGCCGAATTAATTATTGGGAGGAGCTAAGGGAAGTCGCGACCTCTTAGGTCACTAGACCTTCACGCACGGGAACAAGATGCTCCCACTGGCCAACAACTGAATCTTGACAGACTACTACTTTTAATTGCTCGGTGCGTTAAGGCGAACATTTTCAATTTAGTAAAATTGTATCGGAATAGTTATTACCATTTGTTTAATCTTCTATCTCTGCAAGCATCCAGATATCTATAACCCGGACTGGGATGGCGTAAAGCAGTATCATTTGTCAGAAAAATGGTGCATCCTGCTTCTATGGCGGTTGCCAGATGCAAGGCATCTACTAAACCTAAATTACTGCTTCCTCTTAGGTTTGCTGCTGTAATTACTGTTGCTCTGGTAATACTGCAGAGGGTGAGATTGGGAAACTTGTTCGATGGCCTCAAAAATTTTGAGGACGCGATCGCCAAATTCTTGGTTTCCTTCCAATTACATGAAAAAGTTGAGAGACACACCTTAATATTTTGAGGTGCATCTCCTTACAATTGAATATTTGAAGGTATAATTTAAGTTAGATTTTTAATGTGACGTAGGTTTGCTAGAAATTAGACCTGTGAACCTACTTTTCTTCTCTTTGGTTACGTTTGAGAGAAGTAGCACCTAAAGCGCCAATTAAACTTAAGCCAAAAATTAAACCTGGTTCTGGAACAGAAGTAAGCTCAACATTATCAATTAACAGACCAGAATCAACAACAGTATCTCCTGCATCTACAACCCCAAATCCTAAAGTATAAGTTCCACTCTCAGAAAAAGTATGAGAAAAACTTTGATATCCTGTTTCTTCAAAAAAGGAGGCTAGAGAAAACATAAAAGAGGAGTTAGTATCAGCTAATACATCTAAATTTGAAAGAGATATAAAAAGAAGAGTCGTTGAAGAAGAAATCAGGTGTAAATTCATCTGTCAAAAAGTTAAAGTCGAATGTTAGGATATCTCCTGCCTTGGCAAAAAAAGTTTGCTTGATAGCAGAACCTTCAGTAGCATCAATAATATCTAATGACGAGTCCAGAGTTCCTGGAGTTAATCCTAAGAAACTTTCAATGGCAAAATCAGAGACAGCACCAAAACCATTCGTAATTAACGCATTAAAATTACCATCTGAAGGTGGTGTACCAAAACTAATATCCTCTATACTGGTGTCTCCAATTGTACTCCAGCCAGTGAAGCCTTCTTCAAAACTACCATTGACAATTGCTTGCTCAAAGGAAGTGTCTGTAAAGGAAGTTTGTGTAAATGTTTCATTTAGATTTCCTTCTAATACCCTTGTAACTGTAGCACCACTTATTTCCAATATGTAATCTCCAAACCCTGGAAAAAAGCCTTCAAACTGAGTCGGGCCGAAAGCATCAGCTTCAAGGAAAAAATCTCCTATGTTGACAACATAATTGCCTGGATTAAGAAATTGTGTCAAGAAAGAATTTAAACCTGGCCCACCATCATCATTGAATGCAATTTGATCGCTAAAATCAAGTGAACCATCATCAGTGTAGAGACGAATATATGTATCAAGATTTCCACTGGTGGCAGTTGCAGCAATAGAAACATTTCCTGGTTGTTCAACATCAAAATACCATTGATCGATAGTGCTACGTTGAAGAGTACTATCATACTCGATTGAACCTGAGAAAGTAGCAGCACTAGCACCATAAACTGAAGCCAAAGTAGCAATTGAAGCACCAGCAAGAGCAATGGAAAACTTTTTCAACATCATTACAATCTCCTAAGAAAATTTATTACCTGATATTGTTTCACCCCTCTCCGAGAATTTATGCAAATTTAAATAGAAAAAATAAAAATTCCCCAAAAAATCATTATTCATGACTTACGCAGTAACTCTACATATAGTGTATTATTTGGTCATCATTCCTAATAAAACCACTATAATTAGTGCCGTTGCGTAAATCCTGATTATTTTTATTGAGGCAGATGACTTCCTGACAATTTTCTCTTTTTGAAATATATAGCGGTTTTCAGATAGATAAACCACACAGAATAGAGCTTCAAAGAATGAAAAAAACTTAAATTTCCTGTAGATATTTACTCTTGGGTTTACACAAACGATACCAGCAGACATAATATTAAATCTCAAGCTGGACTTGTAAGAATTATTACTAAGTCACTCTATAAGAAAAAATAATTGTATTTTTGGTATAAAGATGCCACTTAGGTTTTGATTGACTACATATAATTTAAGGAAAAGAAAAAATGCTTTACTCAACTTTACTTGCAGTTACTCCTAATACTTTTGCTTGGAGTCCAAAAATTGCTTTAATTATGATTATTTGCAATATTGTAGCGATCGCCTTCGCTAAGTTTACAGTTAAATATCCTAGTGTTGGACCTGCAATGCCTGGTTCTAACTTTTTTGGTGGTTTTGGTGTAGCTGGTGTTTTAGCAACTACTAGCTTTGGTCACATTTTAGGTGCAGGTGTAATTCTTGGTTTGGCAAACATTGGCTCTCTATAACATTTACCGTAACTATAACCACTAGCATAAAATTGTTAATCAAATTTTGATTTCTTAATGGCAACTTCCTAAAAGTTGCCTTATTTATTGTAAAACTATTGTGCAATAGTAAAAATAATAAGAAGCAAATAAGTAGCTTTTTTATGCTTACCATTAAAGCGAAAAGATAGGTTTTTCCACACACACATCTTTCTTTATCAAAATAACATGGGTCGCGAACCCCGCCTTTTAAGGCGCAATATTTTTGGAGCGAAGCTCAAATCCCCTACTTCCCCTCCCCTCCACGGTCGGGGTTAGGGGTGGTTTAACTTCTGACTTCTGACTTCTGACTTCTGACTTCGTTAACTCCCCATCCCCCATCTCCCCATCCCCCCATCCCCCCATCTCCCCATCTCCCCATCTCCCCATCTCCCCACACTCCCCATCCATTGAATGCCTCTACTGTAGTCTACCAATCTTGAAAACTACTGTATAATCAAAAACCAATATATTTTCAGTAGTTAAGGATTGACTAAATGAATGAAAAAGTCAGAAAAAATCTTTATCTAAATGGAGAAATAGTAGTCAAAACCACAATATTTTTCGTGGTTTTCATCTGTTAATACTCCTAAGCATAGGAACAGTTATTGCCTGGAACTATTTACAACAACAAACTCATGCTTCAACTCCTGTCAAAAATCAAGAAGCTTCGACAAATGCTCAAGACTTAATAGAAATTCAGTCTCCAATAAAATCAAAACCACCTATTACAAAAAAAATACTAAAAGAACTTTATCTTCAGCAAAATGAAAATATTTATTTAGTCATAAAATTAAGCGATCGCCGTGTCTATATATATCAAGACGACCAATTAAAAACCAGCTATCCCATTGCTATTGGTAGAGAAGGATGGGAGACTCCCCCAGGTAAATATAAAGTTATTCAAAAAATTCCAAATCCATCCTGGAAACATCCTTTTACTGGAGAAATAATACCACCAGGTCCTGAAAATCCTTTGGGGGAAAGATGGATTGGTTTTTGGACAGATGGCACAAACTATATAGGTTTTCATGGAACTCCCAACGAAGAAACAGTAGGACAAGCTGTCTCTCATGGTTGTGTTAGAATGTTTAACCAAGATGTACTAGCCCTATTTGAAAAAGTAGCAATTGGTACAGCTGTCATAGTCGAACCTTAAAAGAATATGAGCAGGGCTTATTGATAAATTAAGCTACTAATAATATTAGTTTCTGATAATATCTATATCATTAATATTTGAGGAGTGAAAAATGAACGAATCTAGCAAAAATAAATTACTTAGTCATATATTTGAAATCAACAAGAAAGCATATAATTTAACAGCAATCTTTTTAACTACAGCAATTATTATATTATCTGGTCAAAAATTATCTATAGCTTCTATTTATACGACTGAGACAACTAATAATAATCAGCAAATAGAGAAGGAAGCTACTTTAGCATTTGATGATTTGACGCCAAAGCGACAACCTCCTGTTAAAGACCCCCAAAAATATTTGGCAACAGAAGAGGAATTAGCTAATACATCATTTGGTGGTTTAATGCCAAGACTGAAACGTGCTGTTAAAGACTTTCAAAAAGATTTAGGAATAGAAAGAATAGAAGTAGAAAAGTTAATCCAGGTAGTACTTCGCTTAGGGGAACGACGAGTATATGTGTATGAAGGAGAACAGGAAATAGCTAGTTATCCTGTGGCAGTGGGTAAACCAGGTTGGGAAACACCAACAGGTGAATTTAAAGTTATTCAACTGGTGGAAAATCCACAATGGCAAAACCCCTGGACAGGTGAGGTAATGCCAGCAGGGCCAAATACAGCTTTAGGATTGAGATGGATTGGTTTTTGGACAGATGGAAAAGATACAATTGGGTTTCATGGTACTCCCACTGTAGAATCCATTGGATATGCTGCATCTCATGGTTGTGTGCGGATGCGGAATGAAGATGTGATTGCTTTATTTGAAAAAGTACAGGTGGGTACGACTGTGGTTGTGGAACCTTAACGAAGTCAGAAATAAAAAGTCAAAAGTCAAAAGTCAAAAGTCAAAAGGAAGAAATAAAAAGTCAGAAGTCAAAAATTCAAAAGCACGCGAACCCAGAAACTTCGTTTTTTCGTGGTAACTGGGTTTATTTTCATAAGTCCTAATTATCCAACTATCTGGGGTTTGCGGAAAAAATCTTTTAGTAAGGGTAGGAGTCAGGAGTCAGGAAATGGGATAGATAATGAGCAATTTCCATCCACCCTTCCCACACTCTCGATCGCCGGATTTGATATTACTTAGGGTTTGCTGAATAAAGCTAAAAGTCAGGAAAGCTTACGGTAATGGAGCTTTTTATATTCAATTTATCTCCAAGTTTATGGCTCTTATTTGCATCAATTTACTGAAATTTTCTGCTGAAATTCAAGAAAATTTCTTCACATAAAATGGCCGAAACCGTTGCCTGTTCTCTCTATCTCCTCGTCTCCGCGTCTCCGCGTCTCCGTGTCCTACCTCCACAACCAATTTTTTCAGCAGACCCTACTTAATCTCTGGGTCTATTCCTGCTTCTCGAAGTATCTGTTCTAAACGTTTAGCACGTTCCTCAGCAACTTCTTTGGCCTGGCGTTCCTGTTGGAGTTCTGACTCAGCAACTTCTTTGGCCTGACGTTCCTCATCTAATTGTTCTTGGACATTACCCAATTGTTCTTGGACATTATCTAATTGTTCCTGAACTTCGTTCAACCGTTGTTGAACTTCCAGATAATCCGCAAATAATTGACCATCTGGACGATATAATTGCAAAGTTTCTGGCAAGACTTCAAAGCGAATTCCTAATCTTGGGGAAACCCAACCGTTCATCTCATCAATTACATCTAGTAATGACTCAGAACGCAACCATCCCGTCAAATCATTTTTTTCTGGGTCATACAAATAATACTCCTCCACGCCATAATTGTCATAGAATAGGCGTTTCTTGCTCATCTCCTTCAAAGTATTTCCTGGAGAAAGAATCTCAAACACCACTTGGGGAGCAATATTATTTTCTTTCCATTGCTGATAAGAACCTCGATCTCCTTTAGGTACTCCAAACGCCACCATGACATCTGGCGCTTGACGTAACTGATTATACCCTTGTACTGGATACCAAAGCAAATCTCCAGCCACAAATACATCAGGATTTTCGGCAAATAGCCAAGCTAGATTATGGTAGAGAACCATTATCCAGCGAAATTGAACTGTATTATCTGCTATTGGTTGGCCGTCACTATCGGGATAAACAATTTCTCGATGGGTTTGGGTTTCGAGTTGTTTCACCATCGTTTTTTTATTCAAAATTTCTGCAAAACCTCTATATAGCGCTGTGCGCAGGCAACAGGCAACAGGCAACAGGCAACAGGCAACAGGCAACAGGGGAAATAAAAAACCGATAATATCAGGACTTACGCAGAGACTCTACATATAGCGAGGGCGAATACCATTCGCCCCTACAAATGTTGGTTTAACAGTCAATTTGCGTAAGTCCTGATATAAGATTTTAGCTATTAGACAGTTCTTGTAATTTGTAAATATGCCAGCGCACATTGCTATATTTTAATTATAGCGTTGATTCTAATTCCTCAAACCATCATTGAGCGATCGAGCTAAAATATTTAACGGCATTGCATAATTGCGGGATGATTTTGTCACCAGAGCAGAAACCATAATCCCCGTGTCTCCGTGTCTCCGTGTCCCCGTGTCCCCGTGTCAGCCGAAATCATCCCAGTATTCAGCAACGTCTATTTAACTCCCCTACTCCCCCACTCCCCTACTCCCAACTATATAATTAAGTATTAAACCGGATTCGATATAATTATGTGGAAACCAGAATTGTTAGCTCCTGCTAAAAATCTCGAACGTCTAAAAGTTGCTGTTACTTATGGTGCTGATGCTGTTTATGTGGGTGGGCAAAAATACGGTCTGCGGGCGCGAGCAGATAATTTTTCTGATTACGACTTAGAACACGGAGTCAATTTTGCCCACCAAAACCATGCTAAAGTCTACCTCACTCTGAACGCTTTTCTCCACGATGATGATTTTGAAGGATTGGCAGAATATTGTCAATTTCTCGAATCTATTGGTGTGGATGGTGTGATTGTTTCCGACTTGGGGGTTTTGCGAGTCGTGAAAAATAGTTCTAATCTTGACATTCACCTCTCGACTCAAGCATCTTGTCTTAATTCTTATGCGGGACAAATGTGGAAGGAATTTGCTGTGAAGCGTTTAATTGTGGGGCGAGAAGTCAGTGTTGCAGAGGGTGGGTTGATTCGTAGACAAACTGGTATTGATGTGGAGATGTTTATTCACGGTGCTATGTGTATGGCTTTTTCTGGTAATTGTACAATCTCCAATTTTACCGCAGGTCGAGATTCTAATCGTGGTGGATGTATTCAATCATGTCGGTTTCCCTATCAGTTAGAGGCAAAAACAGACGATCGCCCGGTTACTTTTATGTCTTCTAAAGATTTATGGGGTATTCATCAAGTAGGAGCGTTTTTTGAGCATCAAATTTGTTCTCTGAAAATAGAGGGGCGAATGAAATCGTCGTTTTATGTGGGGATGACTTGTAGAGCTTATCGTCAAGCGATCGATGCTTACGCAGAAGGGAGGTTGACTCCAGAGTTAGTGAATCAGATTAGTGGTGAGTTAGAGTCTGTTCCTCATCGTGATTATTCTTCTGCTTCATTTGAAACTCCTGCTGGAAATGATTCTGTATATAAGCAGTTGGAAAGTAGTAGGGGGACTCACGAATATCTTGGTATTGTGATGGAGACAACACCAGAAAATATTGTTTTGCAACTGGTTGAGTCTGTGGAAGTGGGAGATGAAATCGAGATTATTCCTGTGTATGGGGAGATAGTGCGTTGGAGGGTTAGTCAGCTTATTTCTGTGGTAGGCGATCGCCTGGAGAAAATGCGTGCTGGTAATGTTGTTTGTATTCCTAAAACTGCAGCACCACATATCTTGAATAATGTAGCAAAATTGAATATAGTTAGAGTCCAACCACTAAGTGGGGAGTAGGGGAGTAGGGGAGTAGGGGAGTAGGGGAGTAGGGAAGTAGGGGGAGATTGAAGTAACTATAGAATTATAAACATATATTATATAACCGGATTTTATCAAGACTTACGGAAATTGACTTTTAAAGCACCATTTGTAGGGGCGAATGGCATTTGCGCTCCGCAAAGCTCCGCTTTATATGTTGCGGAGCAAAACGCCCTCCCTATATGTAGAGTCTCTGCGTAAGTCCTGTTTATATTATTAGATGAACCCGCCACCGCCCCAATAATTTAACGCTATTCATTCTGAACCAGAGGCACTTTTTATAGCATTCTTTTTTCATGCTTGATCTTATTTATAAGAAGAGGTAATTATAAATTATAAATTATAAATTATAAATTCTTGAATTGTTTCCTTGATACTGCATAATTATGACGGGAACTTTGAAGATTTTCCTCGCTAATTGAGATATACCAAATTTGAACTTTAGAGATTCAGGTAATTCGGCTAAAGAAATAGGTACAAAACCAAAACGACTGTAAAAAGATTCTAATTTTTTCCCCAGACATTCTAGATATAAAGGTTTAGTTGATTGTTGAATTAGATGTTTAGTTAGTATTGTTCCTAAACCACGTTTTTGCCAAGATTTGACAACTACTAAACTACCTAATTCTTCTGCGTATTCAAAATTACGCAACTGCCCACAAGCTACTAATTTTTCTTCACATTCAATCACCCAAAATTGTTGCCAAATTAATTGAGTTGGGTCAAGTTTAGCAGTCAAAACTATTTTACGAAGAGACCAAATATCTTTGGCAGATGCAGGTCTGAGAGTACAGGAATTTGGCAATAATATTTCTGTCATTTTTACCTCTTTTTTATAGCTGATTTATTTGTTTATTTATAATTCAGGACTTATGTAGAACCAACATATCTGGTAGGGGCGTTAACGATAGTTATGCGAAGCAAACGGCCGGAAAGCTGACCCATAGCTGACGAATGGCGCCCCTACAAATGGTATATAACTTGATATTTTGCGTAAGTCCTGTAATTATTATTCTCGAGCCTAATTTTCAGTAATTTGAGATAAACGCTTTAAAATTTGAAAAACCTGATGCAGCTCGTTTCCAGGATTAAGAAGTAAGCATTCAGCCGTCAGCAATCAG
This sequence comes from Okeania sp. KiyG1, assembly GCF_014132355.1. Classification (GTDB taxonomy): domain Bacteria; phylum Cyanobacteriota; class Cyanobacteriia; order Cyanobacteriales; family Microcoleaceae; genus Okeania. Next base: position 21,389 of record NZ_BLZO01000049.1, on the reverse strand, counting down.
CTAATAGCTGTTTGCGCAGCATTCCGCAGGAAATGCTTACATTAAGAATATCAAAAATTCGAGAAACAGAATATTGTAAATTATCTCCCTTCATTAGTTTAACAAATCTAAAATTACTGCCATTTGTTAATAATCCAAATGTCGGTACTTCTGGAGTCTGATTATTTAACATATAAAATAATAGTTGAGGTAATCCTACTTCAAGAGAATATTGTGACCGTTTAGCTTCAATAGCAACGAGCAAAAAATTTTCTTTTCAGACTAAAATATCTATACTTCCCCTCACAATTTTATCCTCATCTTCTAATACAAGTTATACTAATTTTTCAGATTCAATATGAAAGGGAGGAATATACAAATATGCCAAATATAACAACGGTGCTAATACTACCATTTTGACAGTATTTTCTAACATTTGATATTTAATATTATTGAGATAGCCAGCTTTGAGTTTATCTAACCTTTGTCTTTCTAAATCATTAATTATTATTGGTAAATCATCAAGCCATTCTCGAAAAAATTGCTCATCCTCAGAAAATTGTAAATTGAATTTAGTTTCAATATCATGTAAAGTTAGGTTTGTAGCTGTAATTGTTTCAAACATAATGAAAATAACTCTTTATTTAGTATACTATTATTATATATAACGTTAAAATTCTGGTCTATAGTCTCCCCTTTTTAGGGGATGAAAAAGCAGTCGTTTCGGCTGTCGCCGACATGAAAAGCGTAGCTTCCCGAAGGGTGGGATGGCGAGGAGACCTCCCCATATCCAATCAACCAAGAAAAAATCAAGTTCAATATTTCAAGCCTCCTAATTGCAGGAGGTACTGTTAACTGTTAACGCAGTTACGACCATAGGAGGCTAACTGAAGGGCGCAGTTCCTCCGGAGGAGGGTAACTGATAACGTAGTTCCTCTGAAAGAGGCTAGCGTAGCTCCTCCGCCAGGAGGCTAACTGAAATGACTCCTGGCCATATACAATAGACCAACAGAAAAGATAATATTCAATATTTCAAGCCTCCTGATTGCAGGAGGTACTGATAACTGATAACTGATAACTGATAACTGAAATGACTCTTATCTCTGAAGCAGTGGTAAAAAGTAGCCTTAAAAATATTCAATTTATAGCTACTGATATGGATGGAACATTAACTAAAAATGGTAAATTTACTTCTAATCTTTTCCTGAGTTTAGAAAAATTAGCAGCAGCCAAAATTCAGGTATTAATAATTACGGGTCGTTCTGCTGGTTGGGTACAAGCTATTAAAAATTATCTGCCAGTAGTAGGAGCGATCGCTGAAAATGGAGGTTTATTTTATCCTACTCATAGCGAAGCACCTAAATTTTTAACCTCTATCCCAAATATTAATCTACATAGACAAAATTTAGCTGAAGTTTTCCAATATTTAAAAAGTCTATTTCCTCGGATTGAAGAATCTGTAGATAATCAGTTTAGACTCACAGATTGGACTTTTGATATTCAGGACTTAAGTTTATCTGAACTGACAAAAATGGCAGAGATTTGTCACTCCAAAGATTATGGTTTTACCTATAGCACTGTGCAATGTCATATTAAACCTTTAGAACAGGATAAAGCTACGGGTTTATTGCAAGTTTTGTCAGAATATTTTCCTGAATTAACCACAGAAAAAATTATTACAGTTGGTGATAGTCCTAATGATGAAACTCTGTTTGATGAAAGTAAATTTCCTTTGTCGGTGGGAGTAGCAAATATTCTCGAATATGCCGATAAATTGAATTATCAGCCAGTTTATATTACCAGTCAAAAAGAAGCAGAAGGTTTTTGTGAATTGGCAGAGTTACTATTAGAATAAAATTAACTTTATTCAACCACAAAATCAAGATTTTTTACGCAATGTCATTTCAGTTATCAGTTATAACATTTATCAGTAAGCGTGAGGTACACTGCTGGAGATCCCCCCTAACCCCCCTTGATAAGGGGGGAAACCGGAAGTCCCCCTTTTTAAGGGGGATGCGCGGGGGATCGTTGATGTAGCTCACGCCTTGTGAAAACAGTATCGCGATCGCTCCACTAATGTCAAAAATTTTTCCTACATACAACTTTCATATTTGTCAAAATCCTATGTTAAGCTGTAAATGTGAAAAAATGTGGGCGCAAATAGTATGGTTGAGGAGGGGTTGAAATTCCCTTTCCGTACCGGAATGCTCCGCAAACGCACACATTTACTGCTGATTGCTAACCGCTGACTGCTGACTGCTGATTGCTGATTGCTTATTTATACCGACGCATTAAGGTGTTTGACATTTCTAAACCTTGTTAGCGGAGCATTTGAGCACCGAAAACCCTTTAACAGTTTACTATTCCCTATTCCCTATTCCCTATTCCCTATTCCCTATTCCCTATTCCCTATTCCCTATTCCCTAGCGCTACGCGCTATAAAAATAGAACTCAATCTTTGTGAAAAAACTTGAGGAGAACATTCAATTTCAACTCGCTTGATGGCATTTTTTCTAAGTTTATTCCATAAAGTAAAATCTCGATAAAGTTTGATACATTGTTGAGCAAAATCTACATTATGATCGGCAACTAATAATTCTGATTCATGTTTCCATCCTAACTGTTGAGCAATTAAAGATGTGGTAACAATAGGTAAACCATAAGCTGCTGCTTCATGTACTTTATGAGGAATTCCTGCTGCATATCGAGTGGGAGCTACAAATAATCTCGCCTGATTATAAAATGGTCTTAAATCATCTACTTTCCCCAAAATTTTGATTGATTGATTGTTTAAAATATTTACTTTTTGTGCAATTTCTTCTACAGTATTATTCCCAATAATTATTAGTTCAATATCTTGACCAAGTTGTTTCTGAATTAGAGGAAATATTTCAGAGGTTAGCCATAAAATAGAGTCAGCATTAGGAGATTTTTTTCATATATTGAACCAACAAAAGTAAATTTTTTCTTTCTGCAAAAGATTTAGGTGTAGGATTAATTGATAGAGAATGACCTAATAAACTGACATTACTATAACCTTGTGCAAGAAATTGTTGTTGTTCTTGGGAGGAAACAGTAATAATATGATGACTATTTTTAGCTAGTTGAATTTCTTCTGTTATAGCTTTTTGACGTTCTATTTCAGTAAAAGTAATTTGATTTAAACGTTTATATTCATAGTCTCGAATACTAAAAATTGCTTCAGCATCATAAATAATTTTGGCTGATTGAAGTAAATTTTCTTTGGTTAAAATAGAGTTTAAATGTTTAATATTATGGGGACGACTAATAAAAACTAAATCATAATATCCTCTGCGCTCTCTCAGAAAATCTTCTAACATAATTAATCCATATCCCCGCATAACTTCAACAGTTTGGGGAATATCAGAATAAATAGTTGACCAATCTTCGAGATGACTGAGGTCTCCTGGATAAAGGGTGACAAAATAGCCTAATTTAACAAGATTACAGAGAATAGAATGACTGCGGGTATAACCCGAACCTAACCAAGGATGAGGAATTCGATCATCAATAAATAATAGACGTTTTTGTTTTTCTCTAGCTTGAGTTCGAGCAAATATTAAATTCTTGAGTTCCGTAGAATATTGAGATGGAAACCAGTCTAGGTGTTTTTGTTGAAATATCTTTTGATTTTTTTCCATCAGAGCGATCGCCTGTTTGCTGGAACTTGTATTACTGGAACTAGCAAACTCATAATGGAGAATATTTACATTAGGGTCGTAAATAATTTTTTTCCCTAATTTTTGTAGTCGCACACAATAGTCAGTTTCCTCAAAATAAGCTGGTTGATAATCTTCATCAAATCCTCCTAATTGTAAAAACAAATCCCGTCGAGTTAAGAGAAAAGCTGCGGAACAATAATCAACAGTGCGTTTAAATTGATATTCTGGTGCAGTAGGTGAGTTTCCGCGTCCATATCCTAAGCAAGTTCCATCTTGCCAAATAATACTTCCTGCTTCTTGGAGGGTGCCATCGGGAAGGATGAGTTTTCCACCCACTGCACCAATATCATCTGAAGATTTAATGGTGTCGAGAGCGGAGGGGATACTATTGCCGAGAATTTGAGCATCATTATTCAAAAATAGCAGATAGTTTCCTTGAGCAATTTTGCTGCCTTGGTTACATCCCAGGAGATAGTGCAGATTTTGATGATTGAGGATAATTTTTGCCCCGTTTATCTGTTGCAGCAGTTGACGGGTAGTATCAGTGGAGTTGTTATCGACTAATATAAGTTCAAAAGATTGAAAGGGGTTTCTCAAAAGGGAGTATAAGCAGCTTAAGGTAACTTCTGCTCGGTTATAGAGAATAATAATGATACTGATTTCTGGATTTTCAACCAGGGGAAAATTTAGTTGAGAATTAGTATTGAGGAAACTATCAAGAGTTATTTGGTTGAGAATATCAAGGGTTTGTTTTGCTTGGTCTAGTTGGGGAGTTTGGGGGAGAGATGGGGTTAGGAAGCTTAAGGCATTTTGAGTAGATTGAAAACTCTCTGCTAAGGGATGGTTAGGTTGCAGTTGGAGAACTTTTTGATAGGCGAGTTGAGAGCGGTCAAATAATCCTTTTTTGGCAAACGCTTTTCCTAACCCCAGGTAAATTTCGGTATCATTGGGAGAAATTTCTAATGCTTGATAGTAGGTTTGTAGATCGTCTGGGTTTTGTTGAATTTTCTGTTTGTAATAGTTAAGCAGATTAGTTTGTTCTGCTTTTGCTTGTTGTTGTAGAGCATCCCCGATTTTTTGATGAATTCCTGGGAGGTTGGGGTTTAGTTCGAGAGCGCGTTGGTAAGAGGCGATCGCTTCTGACCACTGCTGATTTTTGTAGAAATGTTTTGCTTGTTCTAGGTAGTGTTCCCAAGTTTTCATATTCTTATCATTCGATCAAAAAACTTTGATAGCATGAAACTAACAAAGCAACTTTTTCAACAAGAGTCCCACCCCACTTTAGTATCTGTATGAAAATGTACTTGTGTTTATGGCTAATTATGAGATTAAATATTTCTTTTTGTTTCTATAAATAACTTCTTTAAGACCGTCTAATTTAGCCGCATCAAAATTATTCAAGAATATTTCAAGCAATTCGTCTTTAGTATGAAACTTTATTGGTTTTTCCATGCAATTGATGTAAGGAATGCTCATTTGTTCGCACAATTCATAAGTCCTGCTATCTATAACTAAACACATGGAGGGTAGTCCTGCCATTAAACCCAAGATCGTTCCGTGAATTCGAGTTCCTATCATCAGGTTGGCATTATTTCTGAAAAACTCAATTGATTCAAAAACGTTACCATTAAAAATAAAATTGTTTCTATTTTTTTCAATACTTTTTTATCGGAACACATGAGTGGAAATTCTTTACCTTTATTGACAAAGTCATACATTTTCGGATTATCAACTGCCAAAGTGTAAATATCGACATCCTGCATAAGGCCAACAAGATATTGGTGCAGTATAGGATTCTGAGAACTAAGTGGATAATTTATTCCTATCTTAATTTTATCAATGTTTTGTTTCTTTAGTTTTTCAAATTTAATCTTAATTTCGTCCGTATCAATTGGTTTCAATAAAATTGATGGGCATCCAACAGCTTCACAATTCGTCAAAGGAATATCGTTGTGTTTAAGCAAATCGTATGTGTATTGACCTCTTAGGTATACATATTCAAAACAAGAAAAAAAATTAAGGTATACTTTTTTTTCTTGCTCGGAAAATTTTCTGTATTCAAGCGTGCTTGATTGAGCACCAATGGAAAATAAATATCTTTTACAATCGAGGTCATTGATTGAATTAAAAAAAACATTACACAGATTAGAAGTCATAGGCGAAACAGATATATTATTTGCCAGTACAATTACAACCATCCCAATTTTTTCTTTGTAATGATTTTCATTTTCTTTAAATTTATAGAAATCCAAAAGTTTTAAATCTGTTTGATTGTTTATGATTTTTTTTGTGGATTCCCAAAACATACAGTTTCCTGAATTCAATCCGAATATTTGGACAATAGATTCCGATGGCATTTCAGAGGAGAGTAGCTCGTGATGTTTTTGGTCAATAATGTATTCTGGTATATTAGTCAGTACGTATTTCATCATTTATGTATAATAATTATAAACTTTAAGGAGGAAAAAGTTAAGATGGAGGAGGAGCTTAAAAGCACAATTCGATTAATATTTGTAGTTCATTACTGGTAAAGTATAGTATGGAGAAAACCGAAGTGGAATGACCTAATTACTTATCTCATACTTTACTAATGCACTACAGATTACTCTCAAAAAATAAACATAATTGTCAGCTAATTTTTTAATATCAAAAACCTGGTCAAAAATAATTTGAGCATTTTTCTGATGTTCTAAATATAGATTTTTATTATTCATATATTGCAACATCAGTTCCTGTAATTTTTTAATATCAAATTTCCAATCTTCAGACAGAGGAATAAGTAACCCCGCTTCCTTGCCATCTAAGGAAATCATTTCTGGAACAGCTCCTACTTGAGTGGTAACAACAGGTAAACCACAAGCAAAGTATTCGATTATAGTACAAGGAAGTGATTCCGACTTAAACCTACTAGGCAATAGCCCTACATCACATTGAGAATAAAAGTTAGTCGGATGTTTCTGTTTACCTAAAAAAGTTATCTCCATTTTATGATCATATTTGTTTTTTAAATCCTGAGCATAGTCACTATCTCCAATTAACACCAAGCGAGCAGTTTTATTGTTCCGTTGTTCTAGTGGTAATTGATTGATTAAAATTGTAGCTGAAATAGCTTCTTCCCAACCTTTTTCTGGTATTGCCCGAGAACAAAGACAGAAAACAAAATCATTTTCTCCCCGATTAATTAATTTAGCTTCAGGCGCATCAAAATTGACATTTGAACTATCAAAACCATTGAAAAATTTAGCCATCTTTTGAGGTGGAGTTATATCCAATTTTTCAAACAACTGGAGATTTTTTTTGGTTAAATAACCAATACCGCTCACAGATTCCATCATTGGTTTAATATACTTCATAAAGTTTTCTGAAATTTCAGGATTATCTGTAAGTTCTACCAAATGTTCATAACAACCGTGCATTTGCATAAACCAAGGTAAATTTAACTCTTGATTGATTTCATAAGCTAGAAGATCGCTCCACCAAAGATGGGAGAATATGAGATCAATTTGATAAAATTGGATCAAATCTCGAATAATTTTTAGCCTACGTTGACGATAATTACTCCAAGGTTTAGGTTTCAGATTACCTTCAATAAAAATAATTTCTGGAGCAATTAAGTCTATACAATTATCATTGTAAGTCCAAGGTTCAGCACTACAGAGAAAAACTCGATGTTTTTTTGCTAACTCATTAGCAAGGCGAATAGCTGCTATTTGCCCACCTCCAAAATCAGCATCACCAATTATAAATAGAATAGAAGGGTAAGAAGAAGGTTTAGATAAATATCTCTGCTCAAAATCTACCCAAATTTCTTTGATACTATTTTCAAAAGATAAATTGTTAATAAAAGCATCTCTTGTTAAATTATGACGTTCATTGAGGGAATAATAGTCATCTATAGTTCTAGCAAAGCTTTCGGTAATAGCATTAGCTGAAAGAAAATTATGAGAGAAAATATGTTGTTTAAGTTCTAAAATTTCTTGAGTATAACTATTATTCTTTTCAATTTTAGAAGTTACAGTTTTCTCATGGCGTCTATGATAATTAAGAGATTCAGATACAAAAGCAACTTTACCCTCTTTTGCTAAGGAAAAATAAAGTAACCAGTCTCCTACAAAGCGGAACTTTTGAATAAGTGATAGGTACTCTTCAGTAAGTGCAGATTTTCTCAGCATAACTGCACTTGCATTGGGAATAGTATTTTTTAAACAAAGAGCATTTTGAATTTCATTAATTCCCTCATTTTTATAATGATTACTCCATTTTTGAGAATCAATTTCATTCGTATAAGACAGATAATTTTTCTCCCATATTTCACCATTTTCTCCCATCGGTGCTGACTGGGAGTAAGCTAAAACTACATCTGGATCATAGAATTGTTGTTTTAATTTTCCAATTAATTCATCTTTACAGGAATCATCAGATTCAGCAATCCAAATCAAGTCTCCTGTTGCTTCTTTAATTCCTTTAACCCATTGTTTAAAAGGTGAACCAGTATTTTCTTGATTGAGTATTACTTTGTGGGGAATATCAGTTTTTTTAATAATTTCTACAGCTATTTCTGGACTTCTATCAGATGATTTATCATCAAGAAAAATGATTTCATCTGGTTTTATTTTTTGATTAATTATTGTTTCTATTCTCTCAGATATAAACTTTTCATAATTATAATTAGGAACAATTACTGTTACCTTTAATTCTTTTTGGCAATGATAGTCATAGTCTGTTTTAATTAAGGATACAAAATTATTTACAAAATTATCCCAAGTCAATTGATTTTCTATGTAATGCTTTGCATTGATACCAATTTCCTTTCTCAACTGTTCATCATTTTTCAGATTAATTACTGCTTTTGCCATTTCAGGAATATCCAAATATGGTACAGCAACTCCTCGTTGACCTTCAAAAATTTCCGAAGCTCCTCCATTACCTAAAAAAGTAATGACGGGAAGTCCACAGTACATGGCTTCCATATTAACTAGAGGAAAAGGATCTTCTCTTGATGTCAGCAGAAATAAATCGGAACCTCTCATGTAGTCTAGAGGATTTTTTCTCGGCCCAGGGAAAATTATGTTTTGTTCCAACCCAACTTTCTTAATATCATCATCTAACCACATCGAAAATGTTGGTTGAATTTTTGCTCCAATCCAAATAAAGTAGGTTTGGGTTAGTTCATTAGCTTTAATAACTTGATAGGCAACTTGAGCAAAGAAATCACATCCTTTTCTGTCTTGAACAGTTCCACATCCAATGACGATAAAAGCATCATCAGGAAGGTAAAATTCTTTCTTCAGCTTGCTCTGATAGAATTCTTTGGTTTGAATTTTTTCTTCTCTATTAACTGAAGGAAGAGAAGCATATATAGTTACATATTGATTAAGTTTATCTTCTTGGTGAGAATATTTAATAAGAGAAGAAGCTACAAAATTTGAAACAGAAATAATTCTTTTGATGATAATAAGATGTGTTTAAAAGAATCTAATCCACCACAATATGATTCTATTGTGACAGGTAATTCATGAATCCAAGAAACAACAGGTAAGTTATTTTCATAACACGCTTGATTAATATTAGATATAGCAGATGTATTAATTAAAACTAAAGGGTTACTGGTGAATTTTTTAAAGCTTTCCAGTAATTGTTGTAAATTTTCATCATGAGTTTCTGTTAGCTCATCTAGTTCTGAAAGTACAATTGTTACACCACATTCTTCAAAATCTGCTCTTAATTCTCCATCTCTAGCTAAAACTATCCAAATATTAATATCTGTAAGTTTATTTTGGGACTGATATTCCCTAATTTGTTGTACAAAAGCAAGTAATACTAGAGGCGCACCTGTCCGAGAACCATCATGAGAGAAGATTAAAATATCATAATGACCTTTTTGATCTAAAACTGAGTATTTAGTAGACTTCCAAGGAAAACAAACAAATCTGGCATTTTCTTGATTATTTTGAAGAAAATGTATTAGTGGATTATCATTTGGTTTTAAATATTTATCTCTAGACTCTAAATAATCTATGTAATTTTTGTAGAGAATAAAGGATGAGGATTTTTTTGTTCTAAACCACTTTTTTCTATAAAATGCTCTAATGGATTTATTCCTTTTTCTTTAATATCAGGATGATTTTCCAGATAATAAGAAGTATCAAACAGAGGGTGGGGATTTCTCTGTTCTGAAACACCAAATTCGATGAAATGTTGCAAAGGATTCATCCCGCTTTTTTTTACGTCTGGGTTATTATCTAAATAGTAGGATATCTCAAACAATGGATGAGGATTTCTTTTACCTTCTACCAGGGAAAATTTAATAAAATGTTCTAAAGGATTCATTCCAGCTTCTTTTACATCTGGACTATGTTTGAGATAATAAGAAGTATCGAATAGTGGATGAGGATCGCGTCCTTCTTTCCAGCCAATTTGAAGAAAATGTATTAACGGATTAAATTTTTTATCTAGTAAAGCAGGAGTTTGATTTAGATAATAGTAAGCGTTAAATAAAGGATGAGTATTTTCTAAATATCCTGACTTAATATAATCACTAATTACTTTTAGCCTTGAGGAATCTTCCTGTGGTTCTATATTATTTATAGCCAAATAAAAATCTACATCAAAAGTGGCAGAGTTATCAATGAGTTTGTTTTTTTCGATCCACTCTTCTAAATCAGAATCTATTAGTTGAGATTTTTCATAATGTTCCATTGATTTTTGATATTTTCCTTGATGATATAAAGTTTTAGCTAAACCTAAAAGTAATTCTGCATCATCTGACTTAACTTCTAAAACTTTTGGATCGCTCTCTATGTTTGTTGGATGTTTATCAAATGACTTATTGTCAGCAAAAACTTCTGCTTCTAACTCCTCTGCTTGTGACAACAAATCGTCTAATTTATGACGCACTGTCCATAATTCAGGTTGAATTTCAATTGCTTTTCTATAAACCTTTATTGCTTCTTCTTTTTCTCCCTTTTCTGCCAAAACATCACCCAAACAGTGATAAGCATCTGCAAAATTTTGCTCTACCTCAATAGCTTTGCGGTAAGCTGTAACTGCTTTTTTTTCTTCGCCCTTTGTGATCCAAGCATTACCCAATCCAAAATACAATTCTGCATCATCAGGCTTAATTTCTAATGCTTTTTGATAACTCTCAACATCCATTGGATCGTTCTCGATCGCCTGTAGATAATAACTCAATGCTTGCTCTAATCTCCCTTTGACTTGCTGATGCAATGCCTGATTTAATTTTTCTTCTACTTTAGGGGAAAAATCAGGTTGAATTTGGATAAATTGACGATAAGCATTCACTGCCTCATCCCATTTTTCTAAAAATAAACAAAGCTCTGCTAAATTATAATGAGACCAAGCAAAATTTGGTTCTAACTCAATTGTTTTTTGATAAGAAACAATCGCTTCATCCCACTTCTCTAACTTAACTAAAACATCTGCCAAATTATTATGAGACCAACAAAAATCTGGCTTTAATTCTATGGATTTATTATAAGTAGTAACTGCTGCTTCTAGCTCTCCCTTTTCTTGCAATAAATTACCTAATTTATGATGTACTTCCCATAATTCAGGATTAATTTCAATTGCTTTTATATAAGCCTTTATAGCCTCTTCTTTCTCTCCTTTTTCTACTAAATTATCGCCATTAGTGTGATAGTCATCTGCCAAATTAGGGTTGACTATAACTGCATTACTAGCAGTAGCGATCGCTGACTCTTGCTCCTCTTGTTTAGCTAATATTTTCTCTAACGGATAATCAGCTATTGTCAACTTTTTACTAGGTTCTATTTGCTGTTTAGTATTAATTGTTTTTTCCTGAAGTTGATTTTCTGCATCTGCTAGAGACTGTCTTGCTTCTTTCCAGTCAGGATATAATTCAATTGCTTTGCGATAAGCAGCGATCGCTTTTTTCCATTCACTTTTTTTTTCGTAAACTTTTCCTAAGCTAAAAAAATGTTTTGCCTGCTTAAAATTGATTTGTTGTTGTTGTGTAAGTGGGGAAAAAATTGTGGGAGTTTTTAGCATCATCTCTATCTCCGGTCTTAAATATTTGTTATTGGTGGGTCATTTCTGTTATCAGTTAACAGTAGCTCCTCCTGTTTGCGCAGCATGACCTAGGAAAGTAGGAGGCTTGAAATACTGAATTTTATTTTTTTATCCCCTTGAAAGGGGAGGCTTAAAGCCTGATTTTCTGGTTAAGTTGTATCGTAAGTTCAATTGTTAATTAGGAAGATTATCCTAATTTCACGCACCCTATATCTTCAAAAAGTTATCTTTTAATAAATTACTCTCAGAACAAATCAGTATCTGGGAATTTTTTAATATTGACATGATATTACTACAAAAATTGGCTTTAAAGTCTATATTTATTTAAACCCTCTTATGAGAGCTGAGAGCTGACCGCTGAACTGCTGAAGGCTTTTTAATTTCCTGTTAATTCAATTGCCCGTTGATAAGCTTCTACAGACTCATCAAGTTTACCTATTTCTTGTAAGGCATCTCCTAAAAGATGGTAAATTTCTCCTATATCTATATTTATCTCATTTTCAGCATAATATTCTTCAGTTTGATTCGCTTCTAATTGAATGATTTGCTGATAACAATTGATAGCTTCTAACCATTCTCCTTTTTCTGCTAAAACTTTGCCTAAACTATAGTGAGCTTCTAATAATTTGGGGTCTAATTCAATTGCTTGATAAAAACAAACGATACCTTGTTGTGTTTTATTCTCTGCTATTAAACCCCTACCTAAAGTACAAAACTCTTGAGCAGTTGCCCAACTGGGATGTTGGATGAGTGCATTGTAAGATAATTCTTCTGCTTCATCAACTTTTCCTTGGTCTAGCAATATTTCAACTAAACCTCGATAACTATCTTTTAAGTCTGGTGCAAATTTGATGGCTTTTTTGTATGCAATGATCGCTTCTTTTTGTCGTTGATGTTGAACGTATAATTCTCCTAGACTGGCATAAATTTCGCCAAAGTCTGGCTTGATTTCAATTGCTTTTTGATAAGCGGCGATCGCTTGGTCTGGTTTATTTATTTCTACCCAAGCTTTGCCTATTATTTGATAAGCTACTGCATGGGGTTTTATAGAAATTGCCTCCTCGCAAGTAGATATTGCGCTATAGAATTTACTATTGACAAAATCTACTTCGGCTTGTTTAATTAAATCTGCTTGATTAATTTGAGGCAACTTCTCCTTCTCTTCTTTATCTTTTGATTTTGGGTTTAATACCCCGCCATTTACAGGGTGTTGAAAATTGGTTGGGGTTTGAGTCCCCATCCACTTTTGACTTTTGACTTCTTCAATTTCTTCCTTCTTCCTTCTTTCTTCTTCCATTGAATTTGAATATGACTGCAAAACATCTTTAGGATTAATATTTTGAGGTTTCTTGCCGTTTGCTTCTACCTGTTTTTTGACTGAAATATTACTAATTTCCCGGGCTTTTTCAGCATAAATAGCAGCCTGATCTAATTTGCCTTGACGCTTCAAAGTTGTAGCTAAATTTTGATAAGCAGCAGCATAATTTGGGTTTAATTTTATCGCCCTCTGATAACAGGATATGGCTTTAGTTAACTGACCTTGACGACAGAGGGTATTACCGAGAGTAAGATGTTGGTCGGGAGTGATGTTTACCTGGTCGAGAGTATATGCTTCATACCAACAGTCTGCTGCTTCTGCTTGTTTGCCTATTTGAGTCCATGCTTTGGCTAAGTTGCGGTATGCTCCAGCAAAGTCTGGTTTGAGAGCGATCGCTTGCTGGTAATAGGGTATTGCTTTTTCCCACAATTTTTCTTGTGCATACAAACTACCCAGGTTGACGTGAATTGTAGAATCTTGACTATCAAGAGATATGGCTTTTAAATAATTTTGTTTAGCTTCCTGGAGTTGACTCGCACTGCCTATTTTTTGTTGAGCATTACCCAATATTTTGTACGCCATTGCCATATCTGGTTGTACTGCTATAGCTTGTTGACATTCAGCGATCGCTTTTTCATATAACCCTTTTTGGTTGTATGCTATGGCCTTTTGAATGTAAACATCGGGTCGTACAACTGCTGATTTTGTTACATCAATATATTGAGTGTTTATTTGTGCATCTATTTGATCTTTTTCTTTTAGGTTTAATACCTCCCCGTCTACAGTTCCCATCCACTTCTGACTTCTTTCTATTTGAGTCCCCATCCACTTCTGATTTCTTTCTTTTAACTTTTGACTTTTGGCTTTTGAATTTTGACTTTTTCCAATGCTGCTCTCTATTTCTAGTAACATTTCTTCTATGCTTTCTAATTCGTTATTTGCATCTTTGAGCGATACTTTTTGTTGCTCATCTCCATCAGTATTGGTGAAATTTACTTCAACAGGAAATAATAAGTTTTCACCAGCAGTTTCTGTTGTTTCTTTGATTTTAAAATCTATTTCTGGTTTTAAAGGGAAGGAATTATTTGTACCCTGAAGTCTGGGAAGATTTTCAGATGGTTGTAAATATTTTTTCGATGATTGATTATTAAGGTTAAAAACAGCAGCTACTTGATTAAACAACTCCTTGAAAAATTGCTCAAAATATTTTAATCCTGCTTGAAAAGTACCAGTCTTTCCTACCAACTGAATATCAGAACTACTGACCTGTTCCTTATCTATTTCTCCATCAATTTTCTGTGTAATCTCAGATTTTAAGCTATAAATATGATGATTTATCTCGCCATCATCTTTTTCTTTTGGGTTTAATACCTCGCTGTCTATACAGTGTTGAAAATTGATTGGGGTTTGAGTCCCCTTCCTTCTTCCTTCTTCCTCTCTTGGTGCGCATTCCCTCTCTTGGTCGGCGTTCCCTCTCTTGGTCGGCGTTCCCTCTCTTGGTCGGCGTTCCCTTGCGACTGGCGTCGTCGCGGGGTCCGACCGCTTGCGACTGGCGTCGTCGCGGGGTCCGACCGCTTGCGACTGGCGTCGTCGCGGGGTCCGACCGCTTGCGTCTGCCGCCGACGCGGGGTCGCACCGCTTCTTCCTTCTTCCTTCTTCAACTTGGGAATTAGATTGAAGTTTCAAAGCTTCACCTAATTTTTGATATGCTACTGCTAATTTAGGGTTAATTTGTATAGCATTACAATAAGATGATATGGCTTGTTCGACTAAGTTTATTTGTAGCAGAGTATTACCTAAAAGCAAGTGTTCTTCTGCTGTGGCTGTTTCTGGTTCTAGAGAATAAGCTTTTTCCCAAAATTTGGAAGCTTCTGCTTCCTTACCTACATGAGTTAATGCTGTGGCTAAATAACGGTTAGTATCTGCCATATTTGGGTAGATTTCAATTGCTCTTTGATAACATTGAATTGCTTCTTCCCATTGTTGTTGTTCTCCGTATAAACTACCTAAATATCTATAAATTTCTGGATCTTTTGGTGCAATAGATATCGCTTTTGTATAGAATTGCCAAGCTTCTGCTGCCTTACCTTGATTTTGCAGCATTTTTCCTAATCTTTTATAAGCTTCTACATTATCTCGCTCTACAGAAATATTATCTATTGCACCGTTTCTTCCTTTTAATTTTTGACTTTTGAATTCTTCAACTTCTTCCTTCTTACTTTTTACTTTTGAATTTTGACTTTTGAATTCTTCAATTTCTTCCTTCTTACTTTTTACTTTTGAATTTTGACTTTTGAATTCTTCAACTTCTTCCTTCTTACTTTTTACTTTTGAATTTTGACTTTTAACTTCTTCAATTTCTTCCTTCTTACTTTTTACTTTTGAATTTTGACTTTTGAATTCTTCAATTTCAACTTCTTCCTTCTTCCCTCTTCCCTCTTCCTTCTTCCTTCTTCCTTCTTCCTTCTTCAATTGACAGGTTTGTTATTCCTAATTTAATAGCCTTGCGATAACAACTATTCGATTCTTTAACATCACCTGTTTGGGATAATGCTTCGGCGATATTTTGATAAGCTACTGCTGAATTAGGATTTAATTTTATAGCGCTACGATAACAATATATAGCCTCTGTGAATTTCTGATGTTTTAAGAGAGTATTGCCTAGGTTTATATATTCTTGTTCTTTGATATTTGTGGGTTCTAGATAGTAGGCTTTATATTGAAAAATTGCTGCTTCTACTACTTTGCCAACTTTCTGATATGCCTTAGCTATGTTGCGGTGTGCTGGAGCTAAATCGGATTTAATAGTAATAGCTTTTTGATAATATTCAATTGCTTCTTGCCACTGCTGCTTACGAGCATATAAAGTGCCAATATTAACATAGGCTTCGGCAAAATTTGGTTGAATCTTAATAGCCCGTGAATACCACTCAAAAGCTGCTTCTATTTGACCTTTTTTTTGCACAATAATGCCCATTGTTTTGCAGGCTTCGGCAAAATCTAGTTGATTTTTTAGAGCTTGTTCACAAGCTGCTTTAGCTTCATCTAATTTCTTTTGGTCTAAATAGAATAGAGCTTGTTTATGGAAGTGAGTGGCCGCTTCTGTTGGATTAACTTTAGGTGCCATTTGATTACTTACTGCAGTTCGACTTACATTATTTTCTTCCCCTTTTTGTTGGGAAAAAGTAAATACATCTACTTCGGAATTAGATAGTTTCTTCTCTAGAAGAATTTTTTTCTGAGAAGTTTGTTCCTCGCTCAGAAATTTTGTTGTGGGATTGGAATTTACTTTTATTATACTTGCTTGCAATAGCATTTTTTCTAACTTACTCAAATTAATTATAATATCTTCAGTGAGGGAATTAGGATACATGATTTGGCGGATTGGGTAATAGGAAAATCCCTCTCCTACTAAGTAGTAATACTTTAATCCTAATTGTTGAGCGATCGCCCAGTAATAATGCTTAATATAGTTAGGAGAAACTAACTCTACTACGGTAGTTTCGGGACTGGAAAACATAATATTTGTTAACCCACTACCATGAGGAGAAACTATTACTTTGGCATTGGCAAATAAAGCCACTTGCTCTACAACAGAAATAGTTTCTAGTTCTATGGTAACGAAGCCATATTGACTTAATAAATCAATTAATTTTGCTTCATTAATAATTCTTCTATATTTAGCTTTATTCCGACTAATATAAATCCTTTCAGGATAGGAAAATACTTGATTATGCTGATTTTTTTTCCCTTTAAACCCATCTTTAAATACAGTAGAGAGCGATCGGTTTAAAAATACTTGACGGTGAAATTCTAAGACCCATCTTTCTGCCCAAGCTAAATGGCCTGAAAAGGATGGAACAATTAATTTTTTAGCTTGAATATAGGGATAGCGATCGCTTTCTATAATTTTATCTTCTGGAATTCCTAAAACCCGGAGAGTTTCCTGTTGAAATGGTTGTTTAGTACTATTAACTAAAAACCAATCTATTTGCTCAAAATTTATACCATTACGTCGTAAGATTTCGATCCGGGGCAATATGTCTACCATCCAATGAAAATAAACGTTTCCTGACAACCCAGATAAAACTGCTACTGTGCCGTTTATTTGCTCTAAAGGCGGTAATTCTTCGGTACTAAAAAATCGATGGTTATTGACATCGTATTTGTCACATCCCGGCAACTGTCCTGGGTATTCACGAGAGACTTCAGCTAATAATTGATTTTCTTGATTAATAATAGCAATAGCATTACAAATCATCCAATTATTTTTCTGAGGAACTATCCATGCTCTGCCATTTACTACTTCTGCGACAAACTTTGGTGTTTCTGGAAAATCAATATTTATTGTTTGTATTTTTTCCCTAGAAAGACTATGAATACCATTTCCTAAATGAATTGGTTGAAGTTGTTTAAATATTCGTTTGAGACAAGGTTGGCAGTTTAAACCTTGACATTTAACTTGATGATTTGGAATTTGAGTCCCCATCCACTTTTGACTTATTACTTCCTCCTTCTTCTTTTTAACTTCCTCCTTCTTCCTTTTAATTTCTTCCTTTTGACTTTTGATTTTTAACTTTTCACTTCTTCCCTCTTCCTTCTTCCTTCTTCCTTCTTCATTTGAAATTTGAGTCCCCATCCACTTTTGACTTCTTACTTCCTCCTTCTTCTTTTTAACTTCCTCCTTCTTCCTTTTAATTTCTTCCTTTTGACTTTTGATTTTTAACTTTTGACTTCTTCCCTCTTCCTTCTTCCTTCTTCCTTCTTCAACAGATTCAACTGCCAACCCTAAATGGTAAACAATAATAGCCGTATTGAAGCGTTTTTGTTTGGCTAAACTATTGCCTAATTTGAGATGTAAATCAACATTTAATGGCTGAAGCTTCAATGCTTTTTGATAATAATGTTCTGCTTGTGAATATTCGCCATATTCAAATAATACATTTCCCAAGCTTGAGTAAGTTAAGATTAAATTTTTTCTAACTTCTGCTAAATATAATTTATCTATTTCTTCTGGGTTTAATATCTCGCCATCTACAGGGTATTGATAATTGGTTGAGGTTTCAGAATCGAGTGAGGGCGAATGCCATTCGCCCCTACGTATGGCGTTTTCAAGGTTAATTTGCCTAAGTCCTAATTTATCTATTTCTTCTGGGTTTAATATCTCGCCATCTACAGGGTTTTGATAATTGGTTGAAGTTTCAGTCCCCTTCCACTCCTGACTTCTTCCTTCTTCCTTTTGAATTCTGAATTCAGAATTTTGACTTTTAACTTCTTCCTTCTTACTTCTTACTTCTTCCTTCTTACTTCTTACTTCTTCTTTGTTACTTTTGACTTTTGACTTTTGACTTTTGACTTCTTTTAGAAATAAAGCACAAGCTATTTTTGCTTTCTCTAATTCATCTAACCCTGTTAAAAAATCAGCTTTTTCACAATAACTTTCCACAAAAGAATTATGATTAATCACCTTTTGTAAATGTGGTATTGCTGCTGCCAAATTTCCTAACTCCAAGAAAGAAAAAGCACAGTCACTATGAGCAGAAAGATTTTCTGGATACTCCTTGATTATTTCCTGAAAATAAACAATAGCTTCTGAGTGTAAACCTTGTTGTTGATAAACTTTTCCGAGGTTATAACGAGCTACTATTAATTGAGGGTTAAGTGCCAGTGCTTGATGATAATTAGTAATAGCCTTTTCTACTTTCCCAAATGCTAAAAATGCTTGACCTTGATTATTGTAAAGAGAAGCATCATATGGTTTTAAACTAATAGCTTTTTGAAAGATTTCAATAGCTTCATAAGCTCTACCTTCCTTGACTAAAATACTACCCCAATTACTATAAGTTTGAACTTGAATTAAAATATTTTCCGCCTTACCTTGGCAGAAATTAATAACTTTTTGATAACTAGAAATTGCTCGTTCTAGTAAACCTTGTTGTTGTAAAACAATGCCAATATTATAGTAAGCTTGAATATGCTGTGGATGATGAGCGATCGCTTGTTCATAATGAATATAAGCTGCTTGTAAATTTCCCTGATGCTGAAAAGCTATTCCCAAGTTATACTGAACGTAGTGGAGGTCTGGTACTAAAGTTAATGCTTCCTGGTATAACGATATAGCTGCTTCTAGTTTTCCCTGCTTTTGATATAACAATCCCCTTGAAGCTTTTTCTTCCGCTAACTTCAATACTTTTGAAGATTCGCTGTTTATATTTGGATGGTAGTGCATTGTGGTGAATTTTGAACTTTGAGTTTATACTATTAGGAGTCATAAGTCAGCTTTCCTACTTGACCTCTCCCTTATTATTTATATAGCAACTGCCAGGTTTGTCAGGAAAATTAGTGCGAGCATCTTGCTCATGTTATCAATCATCATAATTACCGAATAATTAATAATTAATAATTAATAATTAAATAATTCGCGCCTTGAAACCTCCCTTTACCAATGGATAATTGATAATTGATAATTAAAGAGTTAGAGAATTCTTTCATTATCCATTATCCACTATCCATTATCCATTAATACTATTTCCTTATATTCAATTCCGTAACGGTTAAAACCCGAGGTAATTATCAATTATCCATTATCAATTATCAATTAATGAACCGATGTCCTAACTATAGTAGTGACTGCTCTAGTATTGAAAAACGGGCGTTGCTGATTTTGGGTATGATTTTGCCCCCCGAGCAAGCCAATTTTGGGGGGAATAAAACTCTAAAAGTCCCCGTGATCCCCCTCCCGTCCCCCTTGGAAAGGGGGAAGCCAGATGTTGCTGCGCTTTTTGTTGAATGGGGGATGCGCGGGGGCGAAGGCGAGAACCAAACAATCGCACATTCATACTTCATATCATGTCCGAACGCAATCGTTTGTGTAAAAGTTAGCGTAAATATCTACAGGGAATTTAAGTTTTTTTTCTTGCTCTTTCTTAAGTTTTTCTGTCTATTCCCTATTCCCTATTCCCTATTCCCTACCTTTCCTATACAATACCGATGCTACCGGACATGATATCAATTCAGCAACGCCGAAAACGAATATAGAATAGGGGAGAAAGGTAGAAAAATGCTTCCCTACTCCCCCACTCCCTACTCCTCAACCAGACGTAATAAAATTTAGATAGTTTCAAAGTCATCACCAGTAATATCTGGATTACCCTCTAATTGCAGGAATTGTATAGCATTATTGTCCGCGTCAATATAGTACATCAAACCTTGCTCTGAGTCGTAGACTAGATTAGCATCTTGATTTTCAGCAAATTCAGCAAGAGTAGTAAATTCATCAGGGTTGAAAGTACCACCAGGCCCAATTAACTCGCGGAAGCTATCAGCATCAAGCTGTATCTTGTCTTCTCCTGGAGTAAAGTCAGTGAGAGTATCTACTCCAGAGTCTCCAGGAACAAAATTGTTGAGAGTATCGAAACCAAATATCTCAGTTCCATCTGCAATAAATGTCTCCGACTCGAAAAACTCAAAACGGAAAATATCTGCTCCTTGACCCCCTCTTAGCAGGTCGTTACCTCCACCACCCTCAATTAGATCGTCCCCTTTACCTCCGAAAACCAGATCATCGCCCCCTCCACCTCTAACCGTATCATTACCACGGTTTCCCGAAACTAGATCGTCTCCTTCTTCTCCAGCAACTAAATCATCATCTCTACCACCGTAGACACTATCATTTCCACTACCGCCTCTGACATTATCAAATCCCCGATCGCCAAAAACTAGGTCGTCTCCTTCCTCACCTCTGACCAAGTCATTATCTTCACCTCCAAATATAGTATCATTCCCGTCACCACCTCTAACCGTATCAGACCCTTGGTTACCATGAAGTTCATCATCTCCTTTATCTCCACTAACCCAATCATCATCTTTTCCTCCATAGATGGTATCATTACCTTTTCCGCCAAATATAGTATCAGACCCACGGTTACCGTGAAGTTGATCATCTCCTCTATTTCCGCTAACCCAATCATTATCTCTTCCTGCATAGACAGTATCATTATCTCTTCCTGCAAATATAGTGTCTTCCCCACCTCCACTTTCAATCAAATCATCTCTATCAAGACCTAAAATCCAATCCATGCCATTTGTACCAGACAGCGATTCGTTGCTATTGTCAGGAGAGTCAACTATAGCTGTTGCATCATCACCAATTTCAGCAGGATCGCTTGGTGGTTGATTAATCATAGGTTCTTCGTCGCCGAAATCTGGAATTATTGGATTAGGAGTAATTTCTGACATAGTAATTTTTGATTTATTTTAATTAACTAAGATTGATTTTTGGATTGAAACAGTAACATTTATTCAGCTATAACTTCGGAAAAAATATATATTTTTACATTTATTCCAGTATATTTTTCAAG
>NZ_BLZO01000048.1 GCF_014132355.1 Okeania sp. KiyG1 | reverse complement strand
TTTAACTCCTACTGGATCGCCAACAAAATGTATAGGTACTTCTACATCTAGACTTCCATGAGCAGCTACGGAGAAAAAACTTAGGTGAAGAATTAAGGGTTTATAGGGATGAGATTGAACTTCCCGAAGAATAGTTTTGCCACTCCAAGAAATATCAGGAACTTGAAGATCGATGATAGTATTGTTAATAGAGGTATCCTTTAACAACTTTTGTGCTTTTTTAACTTCAATTGTTAATGGAACTGATTCTGTACCTTGATGACCATATAATACTGCAGGAATTAATCCTTCTCGTCTTAGAGCTTTGGTTTTGCTACCTTCAGGTCTTTTTTGACATTCTACTGTAACTTCCATCTTGACTTTTTTCGCTTAGTTTGCTTACCAATTATACCAAAGTTTTTGACATAGCAGAAGAAAGAAGGAAGAAGGAAGAAGGAAGAAGGAAGAAGGGAAAATAGATTATTAATAGCTATCTAGAAAAAACACTCTTTTCACTTCAACCACAAATTTCTCTATCAGGACTTACGCAAAGACTCTATACATAGAAGTCTTGGTGCGTTACGCTAGCGCTAACACACCCTACTGGACTGACACATCTAAAATAGTGCAATAAATGTAGGTTGGGTTGAGGAACCGTTAGCGGAGCTTATCCGTCAGGATAAACCCAACAGTAGTAAGCTTTTGTTGGGTTTCACTCCGTTCAACCCAACCTACATTTTTAGGCGTGTCAGTCCACTACTGGATTGTTTCACCTAAAATAGTGCATTAGGGAGTAGGAAAGTAGGGGTGTAGGGGAGTAGGGGAGAAAGATTACTGTTGAGTTTATCCTGTGGATAAGCTACGCTAACGGTCCCTCAACCCAACCTACATCTATTGCAACATTTAAGATGAAACAGTCCACTACCAATAGCTTTCTTCTTCTTCCTTCTTCCTTTTTCCTTCTTCCTTCTTCAAACCCATCCACATTAAAATCAATTTCGATTAATTAAGAAATAATCGTAGTACCATGGGAACCTAAGAGTGCTCGCTTTGGCCCATGAATTGGATCTTCAACTACAATAGTCTGGTCACGACTAGCTCCTAAAGAAACAATAGCAATAGGCACATTCATTAGCTCTGCCAAAAACCGTAAATAATCTAAAGCTTGCTTGGGTAAATCTTCAAGACTTCTACAATCTACAGTTGGCTTTTGCCAACCAGGTAAAGTTTCATAAATAGGTTTACATTTAGCTAGCTGCAAGGAACTACTGGGAAAATCTTCACAACGCTCACCCTCCATGTCATAAGCTACACATACTTTAATCTCTGACAATTCATCCAATACATCTAATTTAGTAATTGCCATACAGTCCATACCATTAATTCGGACTGCATAACGTCCAATTACCCCATCAAACCATCCACACCGACGTTCACGACCAGTTGTTGTCCCAAATTCTGCACCGCGATCGCGTAGCAATGTCCCTATATCATCTTGAGCTTCTGTGGGAAATGGTCCTTCTCCGACTCTAGTTGTATAAGCCTTCGCCACCCCAATTACTCGGTCAATCATTGTTGGCCCTACTCCTGCTCCTACACAAGCACCTCCTGCTACTGGATTTGAGGAAGTAACGTAAGGATAAGTACCGTGGTCTAAATCTAGGAGAGTACCTTGTGCTCCTTCAAATAAAATATTGTGTCTGCGCTCAATTGCATTGTAGATTTTCAAGGACGCGTCTATAACATTAGGTCTGAGGCGCTCTGCATACTCTAGATATTCTTTTACTACCTCGTCTGGGTCTAAAGGAGATAGATTATAAAGCTTCTCTAAAATTACATTCTTATAGTTAACTGTCCAATTTATCTGCTCTCTTAATCTATCTGGACTCATCAAATCAATCATCCGAATCCCAGTACGCTCGGACTTATCAGCATAAGTTGGACCAATACCTCTTCCTGTAGTTCCTATTTTTTGACTACCTCTACGTTCCTCTGATGCCCGGTCTATTAGTCTATGGTAAGGCATTGTCACATGAGCAGCTTGAGAAATCATCAAATTTGATGTGGAGATTCCTAAAGCTTCAACTTGGTCTAATTCTTCAATCAGAACTTTGGGGTCGATAACTGTTCCAGAACCAATGATACACTCAGTATCAGGATAAAGAATACCGGAAGGAATTAAGTGTAGTTTAAATGTTTGACCATCAACAACAACAGTATGGCCAGCATTTACTCCCCCCTGGTAACGTACTACCACATCTGCTGACTTGCTCAACAAATCAGTAATTTTTCCTTTTCCTTCATCGCCCCATTGGGCACCTATCACAATTACGTTAGCCAAGGGTCTCCTCTACGGATAGTTAACACGATTTGTTATTGTTGCATCTACTAAAAATTATGTCAATTTATTTTTGTTAATTATTGTTACAATAGACTTCTTGCAGAAGTCAGGGAATAGGGAATGGGGAATGGGGAATAGGGAAATAAGATTGTTTATTTCATATCTTGAATTGGTTTAATTAAATTTTGCCAGAGGTCTAATTTTAAGACCGTATATCTCAAACTCTTAACTGTCATTGAGGGTTCAAATACCAGGAGTCAGGATACCTGTTCCCTGTTCCCTGTTCCCTGTTCCCTGTTCCCTCTTTTCTAAGGATAAATTAAATTTATATGGCTTTACACGCAGAATTACACAGACATTTAGGAGGTTCCGTAGTTCCTAGAGTTTTATGGCGATATTTCCAACGCCAAAACGAGGAGCTAGCAAACCGTTTTCCGGAATATCAAAAATTTGAAGAATTTTATACCAAACCAAGGAACACATTAGATGAATATTTAGAACTACACACTTTAGTAGAACACGTTCAAACTATTGAGACATTGCCTTACTTTATTTATCGCTTAATTCGAGGTGCTTATACATTTGAAAATTTAGCTTATTTAGAGTTACGTTATACTCCTTACTTGAGAACTCCAGAGCATTTATCTCAGTCTCAACGTATAGATTTAATGTCAGAAATAGTTACAACTGTGGGTAAGGCAAGTCAACAAAATGAATACCCTATTGTTACTAGCCAAATTCTATGTATGCACACTAGATTACCTCATGAAGTTAATCAAGCAATTGTAGATTTAGCAGTGCAAATGCCAGAATATGTATGTGCTATAGATTTAGCTGGTGGAGATAATCATTATGGCGAACGTATAGATGAGTTTATTAAACTGTATAAATATGCGCGTTCCCAGAGGGTAAAAACTACTGGGCATCTTTATGAAACTCCCAACGGTTGTCATCCAGAATTACTACCTTATTTAATGCGAATTGGTCATGGAATTCAAATTCCTTTAAAACATCCAGAACTATTAAAAGAGGTAGCTAAGAAAGGGCAATGTTTAGAAGTTTGTCCAACTACTTATTTCAAGACAGGTACTATGGATAATATGAGTCAGTTAAAGACAGTATTTGACCAATGTTTTGATGCTGGAGTAGATATTGCTATTTGTACAGATAATGCTGGTTTACATAATGTACGTTTGCCGTTTGAATATGAGAATTTACTAACCTTAGATGTGATTGATTTTCGACAACTACAAGCTTGCCAAGATGCAGCATTTCGTCATGCTTTTGCTTGGCCTCATGGTAAGCGACCAGAGCAAATGTTAACAGGATTATTACAGCCAGAACCTATAGTTGCAGGAGCTGTAAATTCTAATCTGGTATAACAGTAAAAAGTACATTTCTTAGGCAGCTTTACTTTATAAGTAGGCTGTTTTTTTTCTCTAATATGAAATAGGCCGGAATTTATGGAGAGTGGGGAGTGGGGGAGTAGGGGAGTGGGGGAGTAGGGGAGTGAGGGAGTGGGGGAGTGGGGGAGATTGAAGTAATTAGGGTTTGCTGAAAAAATTGCTTGGTGGGGGTAGGACACGGAGACGCACCAGACGCGGGGACGCACCAGATGGGGAAACAGGCAATGGTTTCGCCATTTGATGTGAAGAAATTTTACTTGAATTTCAGCAGAAAATTTCAGTAAATTGATGCCAATAAGAGCCAATAACTTAGGAGATAAATTGAATATAAAAAGCTCCATTAGCTTAACTATCCTGACTTTTAGCTTTATTCAGCAAGCCCTAATTATAGAATTATTAACATACAGCAGATTTGGTCGTATATGAGGTACAAATATTAACGTTAAGATGTTGGTAGTGCGGGCATCTTGCCCGCAAAGGACATACCTCACTAAGATGAAATCTGCTGTATACTATATAACCTGATTTTATATAATACTAATTCCCATGCATTAATGCTATACTTCAGTTATACTTCAACAGTCAAATATTTACCAAGATTCAAAGTCTTTTTTTGGCAATTATTAGTTCGGTGAGTAATTATTTTTCCTACTTTTAACCTGGCATTGCATAATTGCGGGATGATTTTGTTAGAGAGCAGAAACCATAATCCCCGTGTCCCCGTGTCCCCGTGTCCCCGTGTCCGCCGAAATCATCCCAGTATTCAGCAACACCTTAACCCCTCCCCCCACCTGCCACACTTCTCACACTTCCCCTCCCAGGAGTGGTTAGGGGTGGGTCCCCACCCAATCATACTAAGCATTCTTGCGTGAGAAATGGTATAAGAGGCTAGCAGTTAAAGGGTGTTGTGCGCTAACTTTCAAGTACAAAATGACCGCTTTTTCTCTTAACTGGAGTTGCTCTAAGCCTTAATTATTCGGTAAAGTCTTTTAACTGCCCTAATTATTCGCGACATTCTTTTTCCACACTTGGTATTAGTAATACCAATTATTCAATATAATTCCACAGAAAAGAACTTAGAAATTCATACTAGAAGGAACTTATTCAATCCTATTTGTTATTTATATCTATTATTATTTTCCCTTTTTTTATTCTTCCTTTTCCCTTTTTCCTTCTTCCTTCTTCCTTCTTCCTTCTTACTTCTTACTTTCTTAATCAAAGTAGATATTCTAGAATAACTATGGTAACTTATTAGATAATAATGTCTCAAACTTTTATCTAGGTCAGGTGGTGTAACCCCCCAAGCGTGATTTTTATTAAAGCTGCATTTCTATAATCTTGTAACATAATGCAATGCATATCTTGATCGAGGGAATTTTTTCTGATTTTGTCATAACTACTCTGGAAGGAATATCAAAGTTTGCTACTACAATTATCATCAAACAAACTTGAAAATTAAGTAACCAACATGAAGCAAAATAGTCTATATGATTCCTGCTATTTATTTCTATCAACTATGATAATATTCACACTATGTATATTAAATTTTGGCTGTAATAACCAAGCAAAAATGTCAGAAGACCCCGAATCAACTTTCTCTAAAAAACAGTTATATTCTACAGTTAATCAAGTATCAGACGAAATTTTTCAAACAGAAATCAAAGCTGCCAAACCTTGGAAAATAGCCTACATTCTCAAAACAACTCCAGAAGAACCTTATTGGAAAGATGTTAAAGAAGGCGCTGAAAAGGCTTCACAAAATTTCAATGTAGATATAACTATAATTAATTCCGAAAAACCTCAAACAACAGAATTTGTTGAAGACCAAATTATTCTAGTAGCAAATTTAATTGAAACAGAAGAAATAGATGGAATTATTATCGGTTCATCTGATTCAATTCGATTAGTTCCTGCCGTCGAAAAAGCTATTAATTCCGGTATACCAGTTATTGCTATGGATACTCCACTTAATAGCGATCGAATACTAACTTTTGTTGGATTTGATAATTTTGCTGGGGGAAAATCAATGGGTGAGTGGGTGGTTAAAAAATTAGGGGGAAAAGGTACAGTTGCCATTTTAGATGGTGCGCCTAATCACGATAATGCTATTCAACGTCGCCTGGGTTTTATGGCAGGTTTAAAAATAGGGGATATGAAAATAATTGCTATTGAATCTGCTAATTGGGAGCAATCAAAAGCACAAGAAGTTACCACAAACTTGTTAAAAAAGTTTGACAATATTGATGCAATTATAGCGGCCAATGATAGCATGGCTTTAGGGGCTAGTCAAGCAGTAGAAAATAGTCAATATCCGCCAATAATTATTACAGGATTTGATGGTCTAGAAAATGGTTTAGAAGCAATTAAACAAGGTAAAATTACAGCTACAATTAATCAAGCACCTAAACAACAAGCACGATTGGCAATTCAATTAATGATTCGCCATTTAGAAAATGGAGAAACTTTCCCTAATATTATCCTTTTACCAAATACTGAAGTCATAACTTCAGAAAATTTTGATTGAAGAAGGAAGAAGGAAGAAGGAAGAAGGTTTTTTCCCATTGTTAGCTTGATTTTATACAGGCTCCGATGCTACCGGACATGAGATTAACCCCGCAAAAGAAGAGATAAATTTAATTAGCAAAATTATGAATATGAATAATATTTATACCAAAATTTTTTATCCTAATTTAAAAACTCAGGAATTAGAAAAACAACCAACCTCCTTGAGGAAACAAATAACATTTAGGGTTATTATACTTAGTTTAATTGCTATTCTCGGTATTACAGCTACAACTTTGCTGAGTTTGTTAGTGACAATACAACAAGCTCATCAAAAAATTAATCATGCAAAAGTAGAAGCAGCTACAAGCTTTAACCAATTTTTTTTGGCACTAGAAAGCGATATGGTAGCAACAAGTGCTGCTTTATCAACAACTAATAATGTCAATAAAATCAACTTGATAATGAATCAGATGCGAGATAGAAATCGCTCTTTTTTAGATTTAAAAGTTGTAGATATGGATGGGAAAGTTTTAGTACAAAATAGTAGATTTAATAGTCCAAAACAAAAACAAATAGATCGACAACCTTGGTTATCAGATCGTGGTCGAGTTGAATCTTTATATATTAGTAATGTCCAATTTGAAAATCAACAACCATATATAGAAGTAGCGATCGCTGTTACTAATGATATTGGCATTTCTCAAAGTTCATTAGTGGCGAGAGTTGACTTGACAGAATTATGGGATAAAACAATTGAAATTAAAGTCGGAAGCAATGGTTGTGTATATATAGTAAACAATGAAGGCTTAGTCATTGTTCATCAGAACCAAAATTTTATTCAAAAAACAACAAACCTTCAAGCATTATCTGGTGAGAACAGCAGCAAATATAAACCACAAATAAATATATATAAAACAATTGATAAAAATTGGGTATTTTCTAATAGTAAAAATTTAGCCAAAGTACCTTGGTTAGTTATTGTTGAAGAACCAATAAAAGAAGCTCTTAAACCATTCTTAATACCAGTAATATTTTTATTGTTGACTCTGCTATCTATAATCTTAATTGTCTATAACATAGTTTATTTTACTCGACATAGAATCGTATTACCATTACGCTTTATAGACCAAGCCGTAACTACTATGGCAAATGGAGCATTAAATCATAGAATAAAAGTTAAACATAATGATGAACTGGGAGCTTTAGGACAATCTTTTAATCAAATGGCTGAACAGTTACAAAATTCTTTTGAAGCATTAGAAATTCGAGTCAAAGAACGTACTGCTGAATTAATGGAAGCAAAAGTAGCTGCTGATACTGCCAATAAAGCAAAAAGTGAATTTTTAGCAAACATGAGCCATGAATTACGGACTCCTCTCAATGGAATATTAGGTATAGCCCAACTTCTGCAAAATTCACCAAATTTTACATCTCAAGAACAACAAGAAGTTGAAATTATTTATCAATCTGGTTCTCATTTATTAACACTCATTAGTGACATTCTCGACATATCTAAAATAGAAGCTGGCAAACTAGAATTGTTACCAGAAGAGTTAGATTTTCCTAAGTTTATTCATGGAATAGTTGAAATATTCAGGATTCGTGCCCAAGAAAAGAAAATTTCTTTGAACTATCAAGTTACTAACAAATTACCTCCTAGAGTTATAGTAGATGAAAAAAGATTAAGACAGGTACTAATTAATTTATTAGGAAATGCAATTAAATTTACCGATCAAGGAGAAGTTAATTTTAAAGTAGACTCTATTGGAGAAAATGATTCACAATCAGAAAAACAACAAAAAATTCGTTTTCAAGTAGAAGACACAGGTAAAGGTATCGATCCTAATAATTTAGAAAAAATTTTCCTACCATTTGAACAAGTAGGAAAGAATCAAGACAAAGTTGAAGGAACAGGATTAGGACTAGCAATTAGCAACAAAATAGTAGAGATGATGGGAGGTTCATTAAAAGTAACTAGCAAACCAGGAGTTGGTAGTATTTTCTGGGTAGATTTAGACTTACCTCTTGCTCAAGAATCACCACAGCAAGTCAACTCAAATTTATCATTAATTACTACTCAAAAATCTAATAATTCCCAGACTATAAAACAATCTATTGTACGCATTCTCTTAGCAGAAGATAATCCTGTAAACCAAATTATTGCGAAGAAGATGTTGCATCGTTTAGGATATACTATAGAAATAGCAAAAAACGGTTTATTAGCAGTAGAAGCAGTCAAAAACCAATTCTACGACATCATTTTTATGGATATACAAATGCCTGAAATGGATGGGATAGAAGCTACTCATCATATCCGTCAACAGTTTAAAAATACTGAATCTACTTGCCAACCTTGGATTATTGCTATGACAGCAAATGCAATGAAAGAAGACCGAGAAAACTGTCTCAAAGCAGGTATGAATGACTATCTAAGTAAACCTGTACAACTGCATGAACTTGTTGCAATTCTAGAAAAATTCCACAAATTAAACCATGTCCAGTAGCATCGGTATTGTATGGCGAAGGTAATTTCAGTTATCAGTTATCAGTTATCAGTTATCAGTACTTCTAGCTGTTTGCGCAGCATGACCTAGGAAAGTAAGAGGCTTAAAATATGGCATAAGTTCTTTTTTTTATCTCCTTAAAAAGGGGAAGGCTTAAGAGTCAAGAAAAAAACTTAAATTTCCCATATATATTCGTGCTTTAGTTTACATAAAAGCGACTCAATGGATATGATATAACTTCTAATTAACAATCTAATTACACCAATGCTAACAGATTTGATATATTTAGCTTTTTTAATTAATTCAATACAGAATAATTGCCAAAATTAGCCTAATTCGCATTTAGTTTTAGACCAATACAAAAGCAATTTGTAGCCAATATTTACCCAAATGGCATTAATTCCAATTGTCAAAGATTGAATTTTGATTATTCTCCTGAAATGTCTTAATCACTGGGTAATTTTTCCCCAGAACAATAATCGCAAATTCCGCCACCTAAAGAAAAACAATAGCACTTAGCAGCTATCTCTTCAAAGTTAGTTTTCTCCTTTTTAGAAGGTTAAAATTTTACCCAAGGTTCTTCAAATTCATCATCATATCTCATCCACTTACCTTCATCAAAAAGTATCTTATAACAATTACCACTACCACGAGGAAACAAGACTACATAGTCTTCCTGAAATATTACCGAATTATTAATAATTAATAATTAATAATTAAATAATTCGCGCCTTGAAGCTTCCCTTTACCAAATGAAATAGTATCCTCTATCTCTCCATTCTTCTGCTAAGGCCATATTGTTTTCGTTTTTTTGAATTATGTGTTTGAAATAGCAGTCAGCGGTCAGCAGTCAGCTATCAGCTTTTCAATGTGTACAATAGGGGATTCAAACCCCCATAAAAGGCGAACCCTTGGATTTTTAGCTGATAGCTAAATGCGCTCAAGCTAATAGCTAGTTAAATTTTATCAGGACTTACGCACAGATACTAAATCTAGTTAGGGCGAATGCCATTCGCCCCTACAGATGGTATATTATTTGATATTTTGCGTAAGTCCTGTTAATTAAAGAAAATTAACTAGCTAACTCTTTAACCTTACTCATAATACCTTCAGGATCGATCCCTTGATGAGGGAACTGTTCCCATAGACCACCACAACCTTCTTGGTGAGTAGCTAGATAACCAAATTTAGGAGTCAGACCACGCTCCAATAACCAAGAACCGAAACGACTACCCAAACCTGTACGACGGTTGAACGCTTCAACAACCAATACAAAAGGAGCACTACCAACCTTCTGCAACATATCTTCGTCAATGACATTAAGAGTAGGTTTATTAATCAAACCAACATCTATTCCTTGCTGCTTCAGACGTTCCACTGCATCAAGGGAGCGATATAATGCATCACCAAAACTGACAATATAACCTGCTGAACCTTCCCGGATGACTTCATCTTTCCCAGGAGTAAATTTATAACCTTCACCAAATAATTCATTACCATTGCTGTCTAACAGAATTGGTACTTTGGAGCGAGTAGAAAATATAAACCGCATTCCGGTTTGAGTAAATACTGCTTCTACACAAGCTTTCATTTGGTTCGCATCAGCAGGGAAATACAAGCGAGTTTCATAACCGTCATCAAGACCGTTATCGGCAAACATATTATTGATGCCAAAGTGACAAGTATTGTCTGCCATGTCATCTATACCAGCGTGGGAGAAGTGACACAAAACGTTGGAGTTGTTCAACCGCGCCATTGTAATTTCAGAAATACACATTTCTAAGAAAGCACTGAATGTGGCAAAAATACCTTGCTTCCCTGCTTCCATACCAAACCCCGCAGCAGCAGAAAAATTGCCACGTTCCATGATGCCACCACTAATAAACCGCTCTGGAAAAGCATCATGAATTTGCTTGAACCCGCAGGAACCTTCTAAGTCACTGTCAACAAATAAATGATTTTTGCGTTCCTCTTCACTCATACCTTTGAGGACGGATACCACACTCTCGCCAAAGACATTACGGTTGGAACCCATTTTGTCACTTACACCCATGAATGTGTAACTTTGCTTTGGTTTTTCAATATCTTTAAGATAGTTAACTGCTTCAGTTCTGCCTTTTACTTCTAGATATTCGGTCGCTAATTTTAGAGGAATCACATCATGTCCATGGGTAGAACCTTCTAGACCTTCAATACCCACACTCATTTTCCGCTTATTAATAATAGCGATCGGACCTTCAGTTGTAGCCGCTTGACATATTCGTTGATACAGACCGTCTAAATCTTCCCCATCTCCTTCAAGCACGGTTAAGCCATGACCTGCTAGAGTTTTGTTGAGGTCGTAACCTTTTAAATAATCAGAAGGATGACCTGCAATTGTAACATCATTATCATCAATTATCAATTTAACATTGAGATTTTGTGCTACTGCCATTCTTGCTGCTTCAGCATCGTTACCCTCTTGTTGGGAACCGTCGGAACCCAAGCAAAAGACTAATTTATCAGGATTTGCCATTGCCACACCATTGATATAAGGCCACATATGACCTAATCTACCGGAACTGAATTTGACTCCAGGAGTAAATCCTAATTCTGGGTGTCCTGGTAAATGAGAATTTGCTGCCCGATAATTTACCAGACGTTCCACAGGAAGTTCTCCTGCGATAGCCGCCATTAAGTATTGAGTAGCTACACGGTGTCCAGCTTCATCAAAGAAAATAGGTACAAATTTTTCTGCCGCACCTCGGAAAAAGGCATCTAAAATCATAACTTCGGGTACTGTATCATAAGGGCCACCTGTATGACCTCCTACTCCTCTAGCAGCACCAGTAGCGGTGAAGAAAATTATAGTATCACGGCAAAGTTGAATATTTGCTTTGAGTGTGTCGCGTTGTTCGTCTGTGAGAGTTGGGTTTGTGGGGTCGAGAGAAAGTGGTTTATAGCTTCCTATGTCAATTGGAAATGGTGCTGTAGTAATTGTCATGCTTAATAACAGTGATAATATTTATCTATGCTTTATATATCTGTGTCCATAATTTATTTCACACCTGTGATGAGGGATAAAATGTTTATGGGCAAAGAGTTAAGGAAAGCCTACCATAGTTGGTGAATTTTTTAATAATTATTTTATTTTTTACTATCGAGTGAGGGCGAATGCCATTCGCCCCTACATCTAGTTTGTAGGTTGGGTTGACAAAGGAAACCCAACAAACCGATCTTTAGGAATGGGGATTATTGGGTTGTGAATCCCACTTTTTTCTTTCCTTTGGAATGCTACACAAACGAAATGATCTGCCAACAGGTGGCGGAGTAAAACAAAACTTACGGTACGATCGCTAATTATTTGAACTTGATATTGGATATTATTTTCTTTTGCTCTTAGTCGATATCCTAAAAATAAAGGTAGTGGTGCATTGTAATGGTGGTCTATTGTCATTATTTTGGTCAAGGACAAAATCAGTGGGAGCATCTTGCTCCCTTGCTTATATCTTGCTTTCTTGCTTATATCTTGCTCCCATGAAGCGCCGTTGTTCATCCCCATCTACCATTACACTCCGCAGGACTACCAAAATAAATTAAGGAAGTTATGAAAATTCCCTACGGAGGATTTCAAAAAAGGTTGATATTTGCTGAGGATGTCTTACGGTAGAGGTACATCAACTACTTTAAATGGAACTGTAACTACTGATTCAGCTGTGAAGAGGTACAAGTTTAGTCGTGTTTTGGGAGGTAGTTTTTCTTCAAAGCGATAAACTCGAATTTCTGCCCCACCATTTTCCATAGTAAAGGTACCCATAGAAGAGGAAGCTTGTTGTAAAATAACTTCACCACTTTCAGATTCAAATTCAATACCTTTTAGCTTTGAGTCTACATCCTTAATCAAAATTATTATGCTCTTGTCTTGTGGGATAGAAGCAAGCATAGAAGAAAATATAGAACACTTAAACTCTGCGAAAAAAACAGTCAAAGAACGAGCAAGCATAAAGTTTTCCTGTTGCTGAGTGACCTGCCGTTTGACTTCACATTGCTCATCTTGATTCATATCCTCTGGTTTTTGAATCAAAACCTCAATGTCTGAAGACTTGAGAACTGAATTGGAAATTGCCACACCAGTCTTGTCCAGGAAATTTTTCACTTTTACTGTTGATTTTGCATTTTGATCGGGAATAAAAATTTCCAGAGTACCTGAAATCTCCTTAATTGTTGCAGTTTGCCTAGTCGTCGGGCTTTTCAATGTTAAGTAAGCCGTAGTAAAGTTATACCCTGGTATGATTTATTTAAACTCACTTTCTGATTCTTCTGATTCATTTTTAATAATACTTTTCCCAGTTTCATCAACAGCTCTATCGACAGTTACACGTATTGCTTTAGCATCTACTAGCATATCCCCAAAAAACTTCAGGTAAATTTCTAACTTACTATTAAAAATATCAGTCCTAGTATCTGTAATATCTTCCACCGTTACTTCCACCTGACCCAAAACAGCAGGACAAAACATTAATGTGGCAACAGCAGCAGACATACAAGCAAGCTTGACTTTTGCAGCAGCTTTAGCGACTATCTCAATTGGACTTTTCATAACAACTATCTCTCTAGAAAAAGCTATATTAATAAGTCAGGCATAAATACAAAATTTATGAAAAAAGTTGAAAATTTCAAGCTATACTGTGACTGTAAACAAAAAAATACTTTTAGGAAATTTACCGAAAAATTCAGGTATAGCAGGGAACAGGGAACAGGGAACAGGGAACAGTGGTAAAAGCTTCTCTCTGTCTCAGGTTCATCACCAATCTCTGTCTGTCCTAACCTACTCTTTCCTTGCTACATAAAGCCTTTCCATTCATGGAGAAGAAAGCGGTTGAGGGATGGCGAGGTCTCGGAGCCATATCCAATCGACCAAGAGAAGAAAAAAATCCTTTTAACCAATCCTCTTATGTTTATCAGGACTTACGCAGAGACTCTATATATAGAGAGGGCGAATGCCATTCGCCCCTACAGATGGTGGTTTTACAGTCAATTTGCGTAAGTCCTGAATCAAAAGAGGTAATTCTAAATTCTAAATTCTAAATTCTAAATTCTTGAACCTTACCCATGCAGTTGCAACGTCAGTTTAGTGGACAACTCATCACATTAGACACCCAAAACTCGATTGGTGGCGGTGGGGAAGGCCGTATCTATCCTGTACTACAAGATCCTTCGTTAGTGGCCAAAATTTATCATAAACCCACAAATGAAGATGCTGATAAACTTACTGTCATGTTCTCTCATCCACCAGACGCACCGATGGCAGCCGAACATTCAGCGATCGCATGGCCTGTAGACCTACTACACACTATCAACAGTAAACAGAAAATCATCGGTTTTCTAATGCCGCGTGTTTTTAGAGCAGAACCGATACATATATTCTATAATCCTAGAAACCGTAGAGAACAAAAACCTCTGTTTAACTATCGTTATCTTCACCGCACAGCTCGTAATTTAGTAGCAGCAGTTAATGCTTTACACAAAAGTGGTTATGCTATAGGCGATATCAATGAGTCAAATATCTTGGTGACAGATACTGCTTTAGTGACGTTAGTGGATACAGACTCATTTCAAGTGTGCGACCCCTACACTCTAGAAGTTTATCGTTGTCCAGTGGGAAAACTAGAATTTACACCCCCAGAATTACAAGGTCAAAGTTTTCGAGATGTCGATCGCCTACCAGAACATGATTTATTTGGGGTTGCGGTGTTAATATTTCAGATTTTGATGGAGGGAACTCATCCGTTTGCTGGAGTTTATCAAGGTAGAGGTGAACCACCCAGTCTTGAAGCTCGAATTAAAGCAGGTCATTTTCCCTACAGTAAAAAGCGAGTTCCCTATCGCCCAACGCCACTTGCACCAGATTTTAAGACTTTGCATCCCAGTATACAAGAATTATTTATTGATTGTTTTGAAAAAGGGCATGAACATCCTCAAGAGCGCCCAGATACTAAAATTTGGTTGCAGGCGCTACGAGAAGCAGAAGATAGTTTGATAATTTGTCAAAAAAATCATCAACATTTATATAGTAATCATTTAAAATCTTGTCCGTGGTGCGATCGCACGAAAAAATTAAAAGGGCGCGACCCTTTTCCATCAAGGGAAGCAGTGCGAAATAAGAAACATCTGCAACCAGCTCAACCGAAGCCACGAAAATTGTTGTCTTTGGGTGAGCAGAAAACTACTACTCCAAAAAAAATAGCACCGCCAAAACCCATTATTATCAATAGACAAATGGGTCAATATCAACCTTTGTTAACTCCTATTCTTACCAAAACTCAACCACCATCATCACCAATAATTCCTCTGCCTGGTGGTGGAAATGGTATTGCTGGTATTGCTAAAGATGCTATGTGGGGTAGCCTTTGGGGAGTATTGTGTGCAGCAGCAGTAGCAGGTTTGGTATTAGGAATAATTAAAGGCAGCCTTGCCGTTTTTGGTGGTACAATAGTGGGAATATTGTGGGGCATTTTTTTCACATTAGCTTGGCAATATATTCTTCCTGTAGGGTCGTCAATTGGCAGTTTAGGTATAACTGGAGCATTTTGGGGAGGGTTTATTGCGGTTGCTATTAGTGGTAGTATATATGGAATTAGCAATCGTCAGGAGTTATTTGGACAAGCAGTTTTGTTTGGAGGATTTCTAGGTACTATTTGGGGAGGTTTTTGGAGTGCTTTTAAACCACCATTAACATTGCCTGTACCTGGACGAGTTTGGGGAAAACGTGGTTTACTTTTAGGTGCGATTTGGGGTGCTTTTTTAGGAACAGTTATTGGGGCAATTTTAGCTGGTGTTTTTGTATTTCAGGAAAGTATGAATGGGAATAGTAATTCTTGGCAAGAGTTAGTATCAATATTGATAAGTAGTATGATTCCATCAATAGGTGTAGGTGCAATCTGTGGGATTACAGGTGGTGCTTTTTTAGGACCTATTTTAGGTGCGCCAACTTTACCTTTACCAAAGAAATTATCAGGGTTCAGAGGTGCTTTTTTAGGTGTAACTTGGGGGTGTTTTTTAGGAGTAATTATTGGGGTAATTTTGGGTGGTATTTTACCGCAACTTTGGTCGATAGATTTAGTTAGAGTTATGCGAATTAATGAAGATTTAACTGTGATACTTTCAACAATTTTTGGGGCTGGTTTAGGTGCAATTGCTGGCTGTTTTTCTGGGGCAACTTGGGGAGGTATGGGAAAGTGGTAAAAAAATATGGGTGGTGGGGGTAGAACACGGAGACGCGGGGACGCGGGGACGGGTCGATTTGTGGAGAACAGGCAATGGTTTCGGTCATTTTATGTGAATAAATTTTCTTGAATTTCAGCAGAAAATTTCAGTAAATTGATGCAAATAAGAGCCAATAACTTAGGAAATAAATTGAATATAAAAAGTTCAATAGCCTTAAAACTATACTGACTTTTAGCTTTATTCAGCAAGCCCTAATTAAACGGATATGATATTAGACCTTCTGTTTTTTTCAAGATATAATAAATAAAAAGGCGTTGCTGATTCTGCGTATAATTTTGCCCCCCTAACCCCCCAATTTTGGGGGGAATAAAACTCTAAAAGTCCCCCTTGAACCCCTCCCGTCCCCCGCAGGATCGGGGGAAGCCAGATGTTGCTGCGCTTTTTGTTGAACGGGGGATTTAGGGGGCTTGACCAGAACTAAACAATCGCGCACTCATACTTCAATTCAGAAACGCCTAAATAAAAATTTACTGATAACTGAAATGACCATATCACCCCCACCAAAAAACTCAGAAATTATCCTAAATATAGAGCAAATTGAAACTTCAATTTTACAAAAATTTGTAGCTCCTCTAGCTAATGAAATAGATAGCGATCGAGAAACATTAAAAACAGCTTTAATGACTCTAGGAAAATCGGAATTATTAGGACTAAAAATTCCGCAAAAGTGGGGTGGGTTAGAATTAAATCAACAAGAATTTTTTAACTATCAATTGCTCATAGCAAGATATTCTGGAGCATTAGCTTTTCTCCAAACTCAACATCAAAGTGCAGCAGCAATGTTAGCATCAAGTCAAAACACTCAATTACAAGAACAATATTTACCTCATTTAAGCCACGGAAAAATCTTGTTAGGAATAGGCTTTTCTCAACTTAGACGTTCTGGAGAACCACCTGTAAAAGCTTTCCCGACTACAGGTGGATACAAGATAGAAGGAATTGTACCTTGGATAACTGGGTGGGATATATTTCAGGAATTTATTATTGCAGCAAAATTACCTGATGGCAGAGCAGTTTTTGGCATACTTCCTTTTGTTGAAACAACTAAATTAAATGGCAGTATTACTTTCTCAGAAATAATGCCTTTGTGTGCTATGAATTCAACCAATACTGTTAGTGCTACAGTAAAAAATTGGTTTCTACCTGATGAGCAGGTAGTTTCTATCAAACCTGTAAATTGGATTCACAATAGCGATCGACAAAAAGTTCTAGGCTTTAGTGCTTTTGGTTTAGGATGTGCTTTAGCAGGTATAGATATTATGAAAGAAATATCAAAAACTAAAACTCTTCCTTTTATTCGAGATGCAATTTCTTCCTTACAAAATCAGGTCGATCAATGTCGAAATGACATAGAAGAAGCCAATAAAAATCCTGATACTAATTTTGCGGAAAAACTCCACCTCAGAGCAACAGCTATTAACTTAGCCCAACGTTGTACTGCTGCTGCCGTTACTGTTTCTAGCGGTGCAGCTAATCACAAAAATCATGGAGCACAACGAGTTTATCGCGAGGCTTTAGTATACACAGTTTCAGGTCAAACTACAGATATTATGGAAGCTACTCTCGAAGTATTAGTAGACCGACACAGTCAGTCCAGTAGGGTGTGTTAGCGGTAGCGTAACGCACCTAATGCAACATTTAAGGTGTGTTACTTAATGCTTTTAGGTCCGTAGTAGCGTAACGC
The DNA here is from genome assembly GCF_014132355.1 of Okeania sp. KiyG1. Taxonomy (GTDB): domain Bacteria; phylum Cyanobacteriota; class Cyanobacteriia; order Cyanobacteriales; family Microcoleaceae; genus Okeania. The sequence goes on along the minus strand of NZ_BLZO01000048.1, from coordinate 5,027 downwards.
ACCTGACACATCTAAAATGGTGCGTTACGACGGATTGCTGAATTCATTTCATAGTCTGAATTTAAGCCGTCTAACGCACCCTACAAGATTGGCTGTTCCCTATTCCCTATTCCCTATTCCCTATTAAATAGAATCTAATGGCACCCCTAACCATCCTGCAAAATTTTCTAATTGTTTGAGTGTAAGGCTGCTCAATGGTACCACTTGGTAATGACTAGGACTAGGAGTTGCTAAAGTTACCTGATGGGTCAAAAGTCGGTCGTGATGAAAAACCGTCACTTCAATCGAATCTCCTGGTTGATAATCTTTGAGGCGATCGCTCAACTTACCAGCACTTACCCGAAAACCATCTATTGCCAATAACTCATCACCCGCATCCAATCCCGCTAATTGTGCTGGCCCTTGGGCTTCGACAAATTTAATTATTTCTTTGCCATTGTTAGTGACGACATTCATACCTAAATCAGGCCATTTATTATCTTCTCTCTTAAGTCGTAATCCAAAAGGCTTGAGATATTCGTCAAAAGGCAATTCATCTACACCATCAATATATCTCTCAAAGAAGTCATCCAAATTTACTCCTGCTACTTCTTCAATTACACTTTTCAGTTGTTGGGGAGTAAAGCCTATTTCTGGTTTACCAAACTCCTCCCACATTCGGCGCATTACATCATCTAGGGAGTATTGATTTTGATGTTTTTCCCTAATTAACAAATCAAGCAATAAAGATACCATCGCTCCTTTTAAATAATAAGAAATCTGGCAATTATTACTATTAGCATCCCGACGATAAAGTTTAATCCAAGCATCCCAACTAGACTCACTTAGGGGTTGTACCTTTCGTCCTATTGTTGTGAGGAAAAGTGTAATTTCTTTTCCTAATCCTTGTAAGAAAGTTTGAACATCATAAACACCAGCTCTTAAAGGAATTAATAAATCATAATAGCTAGTTGTACCCTCACAAAACCATAGAGAAGGAGTATAATTTTCCTGTTCATAATTAAATACTTCTAGAGCTTGAGGTCGGATGCGCTTAACATTCCATAAGTGAAAAAATTCATGGGCAACTAATTGCATGAAGCGATCGCGTTTTTCCTTACTCCTAAAACTGAATCTAGGATAATTTAAAGTACAGCTAAATTTATGCTCTAAACCACCAAACCCCTGTCCAGATAGATGCAATAAAAATAGATATTTTTCATAAGGTAAACCACCAAAAAACTTTGCTTCTACATCAATAATTTTTTAATATCTGGAATTAGCTTTTCTGGTTCCGCATTACCTGTTCCCCAAATAGCTAACTGATGTGCTTTTCCTTGTACTTCAAATTGATATAATTGATGAGTACCTATTTCAAAAGGACTATCTACTAAAGTATCAAAATCTACTGCCTCAAATGTATGATAAGAGTCTGGAACTTCTGGTAAAGAAGTCGTTATTTTCCAATCAGGTTTAGGTGGAATAATTTTTATCCAAATCGAATTTTTCTCAGCTCCAGGAATATCAAAAAACAAAGCTGCACCATTAAAATAACCATGTGTAGAGTCTAAATGATTAGTGCGTACTGTTAATTCATTTGCAAATATCCTGTACTGTACTATTACTTCAGAATTTCCGGTAGTTTCTATTTGCCAATGATTTTTACTGAGCTTTTGCCAATGTAAAGAACATTCATTTTCACTATAAGCACAAAAATCTTGTAAATGTTTAGCATATTCTCTAACTAAGTAAGAACCTGGCGTCCATACTGGCATCTTTAAATCCAGTTTTTGAGCTTTTTGTAATGAAGGAGATAGCTGTTCAAGTTGAACGCGCAAACTAACCTCAAACAGATGAGATTCTGGATGAGGCATAAATACTTGATATTGAATTGCTGGTTTTTTAATGGTGGGACTGAGGGACACTGCTCTAGCTTCAGTCATGGTTATTTATGTTTGATATGAACTATTTCCATTTAATTTTAGTATATACATTTCCTCTTAATTCATCCCATATTAATATTATTTTTCAGACAAAGCTAGAGATTTTTCTTGCTTTTTGATAAAAATTTGAATGCTTAAAACATTATTATTTATCTAGTCTATTGGTAAACATTCAGCTAGCTTTTAGCTGTTTTATAAATAATGAATATACACTGCTAAGGTCAAGGTTTTTTTCCAATACTTTGAATTCTGCTTAAATGTCTCAATACTAAGTAGAGCAAGCTAAAAAAAGACACTTTATATTTAACAAAAAAACTCGTAAAGCCATTTAATATAAACTTTTGAGCTAATTTACAATTTGATAAATAGCGCCCAAAATTTACCATTTTCTACTTAATTCCTGTTATAAAGCCAATGAATTATAGCTGATAGCTGAATGCTGACCGCTGTTTGCGCAGCATTCCGGAGGAAATGCTTACCTATTGACTTGCTAAATGCATTAAATGTTTGAGATTAAGTAAGTGAATTACCTGATGTTCTTTATCTCTATTCATCCACCCCTTAGTCTGTAGTTTTGCCATGATTTTGCTAGTTTCTTCGATTGTTATATCTGTAACATCAGCTAAATCTTGGTCAGAAATATTAAATATTTCACAGGTTTTTTCTGTGGTCTGACCGTAATTTTCTACTAATTCAGCTAATGTATTAGCCAGTTTAACTGCAGGGGGTCTATGACGTAGTTGATAACGAATATTTGTTTGCCTGAGACGCTTGACCATCAGTTGAAGCATTCGATGATGTAGCTGAGGGTCTTTGAAGAGAGTTTGAATAAATCTTTGAGCTGAAATACTAATTAAACGTACTGGTGATAAGGCAACGACATCATTTGAGCGTGGTGACTCATCTAGAATGGCCATTTCTCCAAAAAAATCTCCTCTCCCTAGAATAGCAAGTGCCACTGAGTTGTCAGGGGGCAATCTGCGTCTAACTTTGACCCAACCGGATACCACGAAGTAAACTGCATTACCCCAAGCATCCTCCATGAGGACTACTCTATTTGAGGGGTATTCGTGTTTTACTGCAACTGAAAGTAGCCATTCCAAGGTTTCTGGGTTAGCCCCCTTAAACAGAGGAAAAAGCTCGCTGAAAGCTTCTGTCTGCATGAAAATTACTGCTCTTTGTCGTATCTTGTGTTAAACTCTACAGATATCATAACTGGAGTTTTTTAGTTAAGCCAAATTATGTTTTTATTCTTAATTATCTCCACTAAGTTTGATTAAATTAAAGGAGTACTACCTTATCATTATTCTTTGCTTATTGCAAACTTGATTTAAATTGAATATTTAATATAGCCATTGAAGGAAAGGTTATATCATTTCTCAAAAACTTTTCAACCCGTATCTTGAGCAGGGGAGTGGGGAACCCACCTAACCCCTCCCAGGAGGGGAATAGGGGAGAAGTAAACATAATAATAATTAATGCGCTCCTAGGGTGCTAATTATCAAAAAGGTGATTATATTTGTGTTAATTACTTAATAATTGAAGTGCTACCTAAGTTAAGCATTAATGCATAGTAATTGGTATTAGGATAGGTCAAAAGCTTAAAATTCAGACAAAGCAATATTTTTCCTTCTTCCCTCTTCCCTCTTCCTTCTTCCTTCTTCCTTCTTCCTTCTGCCAAAATAACCAAAAAAAACGGGCTAACCCGACACTTGGTTAACCCGCAAACTTGGGAACGCGCAAATAGATTACTTCTGCACAACCAACTTAACATTAGCGTTTTGTAGACCACGTTGCTTAACAGCAGCTAAAGTCTTATTAACGGCATATTTCTGATTGATAGAGTTGATCAACTCAGTTTGATTGTGCTTTTTCGCAACACCCCATAGGTCAGCGATGAGATCAAAAGAACCATCACTGTTGGAAGACCAACCTAAATCATATTCACCTTCGAGAACAGCAACGATATCTGAGCGTACACGTTGGCCATTATAGCCACGAACATCAGCATTAGTTTTAACTGTGATACCCAAGTCACGCAAAGAAGCTTTTAAGATTTCAGAATCAGTGATCTTGGTACGCAGTGTGCTGAAGTGAGACATTCGAGTTTCCTCCTAATTTTAAACTGAAAACAGAAACAACAACGGTTTTATGAAACATTACCACTGCTCAGAATCGTTAAATTAATATCGAGTCAAGGTGGTTTTTTTAGGCACTGCTAGTAACTTTATCCATTACTAGCCTTTACTCCTGTTTGGACCAGGAGAAAGCTTTTAGAACTCCAGTCTTTGATACTCGGCGACTGAAGCTGCAGCAGGCCGCGCACGTTGTCTTGCCCAATCTCGTAGTGCAGTCACTTGCTCTGTCATGGTTTTCGACAACGGTAGTGTAGATTTAATCGCGGCAATAATATCTAGCTGTGTAAATTCTCTATCTTGAGCAAATGCCTCATACATAGCAGCGATTATGGCTTGCTCTATTTCTGCACCTGAAAAGCCTTCGGAAACTTTAGATAATTGATCTAGATCGAAGCGTTCTACTTCTCGACGTCTTTTTGCTAGGTGAATTCTGAAGATATCTTGACGTTCCTCTTTATTTGGTAAATCTACAAAGAAAATTTCGTCAAATCTACCTTTTCGCAAAAACTCTCCCGGTAAACGTTCTACTCGGTTGGCAGTTGCCATCACAAATACTGGAGAAGTTTTTTCTTGCATCCAAGTCAGGAATGAGCCAAATATTCTACTGGAAGTACCTCCATCAGAGTCTGCTGAACCAGTACTACCAGCAAAAGCTTTATCCAACTCGTCTATAAATAGTATAGCTGGTGATATTGACTCGGCTGTTTTTAGAGCATTTCGTAAATTAGCTTCAGAACGCCCTACCATTGAACCATCGTAGACTCGTCCCATATCCAAGCGTAATAACGGTAAACCCCAAAGGCGAGATGTAGTCTTCGCTATTAAAGATTTCCCGCATCCAGGTATTCCCAGGATTAACATTCCTTTTGGCTGAGGTAGGCCATATTCTCTTGCTCTCTCTGTGAAAGCATCAGAACGTTGCCTTAACCAGTGTTTAAGTTCCTCTAGCCCACCTACAGCATTAATA
>NZ_BLZO01000047.1 GCF_014132355.1 Okeania sp. KiyG1 | reverse complement strand
GGGAAATATTTGGTAATGGTTGAAGATGGAACATTTTTTTATACCGAATTAAACAGATTTGATATTACCTAAGCACGAAAATCATAGCTAAATTCACCAACACCAAATATAACAGAGTTTAAATTTATTTTATGAAATATTGAGATTAATGACCGGAGGGATTGATTAATTCAATAGTAGGTTAATGTTAAATTAGCCAATAATTTGGATCGAAAAATGACTGAGAAAGAAAAAAATCTCCTACAAAATACTTTGAATAACGTAACTGAAAAACAACAAATTCAAATTAACAATAACTTAAAATCTCTGGTAGCTGTGTCTGATGATGAGAGACTAACAAAAGCAGACCCTTTTGAAACTATGAGAGGGTGGAACTATGGTATCCCTGGATGGTATGTAGAACGGTATTGAATAGCGATCGCACCAGAGCAACGTTTAATTTACTATTTTATTTCCCTATTTTTCCTTCTGCCTTCTTTTACCGAAAAATTGTGGGTATGCGCCTCCCTTTTAAGGGGATACAAAAAAGAACATATTCCATATTTGAAGCCTTTTGCTTTCCTAGGTCATGCTGCGCAAACAGCTAGAGGTACTGATAACTGATAACTGATAACTGATATTACCATGGCGAACCAATCATCGTAAATGCTGCCCAATAATAAGGATGAGATAAATCCCTTCTACCTCCTCTAGCTAACTCCCGTGGTAGAGACAGATGTTGATTACCATTTCGGAGTATATGACCATCTTGTAAATGCACCTCTCCCCGTAACATTGCTAACTGTGCTTGTCGTAATGCTGCTGCTTTAATTGGTCTGTTAGATAAACTCTGATAAAACTCAGTCATTAAAGCTAATGTACCAGTATCACTAACATACCAAAGACTTGCTAAAGCAGACTTGACTCCCGCTTGTACTGCTAACCCAGCAAAACCTAACTCTGCTTCTTCATCTCCGACTGCAGTAGTACAAGCGCTCAAAACTAATAGCTCTACCTGTGCATTATATAAACGTAATTGCCGTAATTGATTTAAGCGTAACTTAGTATCCCAGAATTGAATATAAGAATTGTCAGCACCCCCTGGATGAAATTCTCCATGGGTAGCTAAATGAATAATTTTGAATTTTTCTTTGCTACTTTGCTCCTTTAAATTTTCGAGAGTAAATCCTTGATTCAAAAAAGATTTACCAGGCCAAATATTATTCACGATGGTTTTAAGTTCTACAGGAACTGCAGGTAGAGGAGTTTGCTCGATATTACCAGGAAATTCAGATGCTCCCATTGCCAAAACTTGAGAACCATTTAATCCCACATAGCTTGTATCAGTTAAAGTAAAACTAGGAATTAATCCCAAACTATATTTTTCTACCAGGAACTGTTGACCATCGTGTAGAGCTGCTATAGGAATAGTTCGCAAACCTCTACCCATAGAAAAAACGATTGTATTAATATTATGATTTGCCAACTCTTCAGCAATTGGTGCAATTAACCATTGATGTAATTTTTGAGCATTTTGTAAATAATTATGAGAATTTAATTGACTGGGAGTCCTAATCTGATTTGTAAATTTTTTGGCAACCTCAATCACTTCATCTCTTTTTTGCCCACTACTTTTGACAATAGGTTTACCGTTTGGCAAAAACAATTGCAGTTCTAAATTATTGGGTTGCGCAGATACATATACAATTGCTGGTCTAATACCAATTTTTTCAACGCTACTGAGAGTATTTCGGATATTTGCTGCTGTGGCAGTTTTTTTAGTAATATTTTTTCCTAAATAACCAGCGAATTCTCTACCTCTGTTTAACTCTATTTGCGATAGGGTATCAGTTAAACTAATTTGATTGTAATTATCGTTGGGAGAAATTTCGGAAGCAGTGATAGTTATATTTTCTTCTACTACTATAGTTGGAGTTGGTTTCTGAGAGGACTTACCTTGGGCGGGATTTTCTATAGCAACAGTTGGTTCTAATACTGGTGGAATTGAACTGGAGTTAGTATCTTCTACAAGAATATTTGTCTCCACATTTTCGGCAATCATAAGTTGAGAGTTATTCGGTTGTTCAAATTCTAATGTAGTTTGATTTTGATTTTGATTTTCCACAACTAATGGGAGAATTTGTTCCCCTGAACTACTCATTGGTAATGGAGTGTTTTCTTCTATTGGCATAATTTGTTCGTCTGAACTACTCATTGGTAATGGAGTGTTTTCTTCTATTGGCATAATTTGTTCGTCTGAACTACTCATTGGTAATGGAGTGTTTTCTTCTATTGGCATAATTTGTTCTTCTGAACTACTCATTGGTGATGCAGTGTTTTCTGTTATCGGGGTTGTAGGTTCAGAATTATCTAAAACTGGTGAGTTTGATTCGTCGTTGGGGTTTTGAGATACTATCTGTATATCTTGCTGTATATCTTGATTTGTGTTTGAGGGTTCTTCGTTATCTGCATCAGGGGGAATTTGAGTTTGCGGTTCCTCTATATTGTTGTTTGACTCCTCAACTAATTCTGGTTGAGTTTCGGTAACGGTAGTAGTTTGATTTTCCTCAGAATTACTAGATTCTGTTGATTCTGGTTGAGTGACATTTTCAGGGGTTGATTCTTCTGACTGAGGTTGATTTTCTTGACTTTCTGATTCGGTTGTAGTTTCACTAGACTCAGATGTTGTTTCAGTAGACTCAGATGTTGTTTCGCTAGACTCAGATGTTGTTTCATTAGACTCAGATGTTGTTTCGCTAGACTCAGAATTTTGTGATTGAGAGTTTTCTACTTCTTTGAGTTCAAAACTACTAGGTAGAGAGCGGTCTGGTGAAACTGTTGATTCTCCATCTGTAATTGCTCCTACAGAACCATTGATTGTAGCATCTCCGACGATAAAAGGTGTATTTCCGGTGCTAATAGCAATATTCCCTCCCACTAACTCACCTGCGGTAGAAATACTTGCAATATTCTGATTTTGGTCTAAAAAAGTACCTGTTATCCTGAGAGTATCACCTGTAGTAATTTCGACATTCCCTCCACTATTTCCACCTTCTGCTTGTATAGATATGACCTCAATACCGTTTTCCGCATTCAGTTTAACTTCTCCTGCATTTCCTGGTGTAGCGCTAGAATTTATTCTACCTATAGTCATACGATCGCCTGCTTGTACATTAATATTTCCTCCTGCTGTTGTTCCTGTGGTGGTTAATTTTCCTGTTTCGATAGAACCGCTACCACTGGTAATATCAATATTGCCAATACTATTATCTGATGTATTTGCCGTCACATCTCCAGTCTTAATATTGCCTTGAATACTGGTAATACTAATACCTGTGGATGTGGAAATATTGCCAGTGGAAATATCGCTATTAGCATTTATAGTAATTTGGGCATTATCTACCCCAGTTATTGTACCTGTACCTGTAATTGTTTCTGCTTGAATAGCTGTGGGGTCATTGAATACAACTCCATTTGTACTGCTGTTTTCTGTAGAAGCAATAGTAATATTGCCAGAATTTTCAGATTTGCCAATGGTAACGGACTCAAAACCATTTGCTAAAGTTGCTAAATCTCCTGTTGTCAAGTGTAGAGGCAAATTGCCGTCTGTCCCTTCTATATTTTCAAATCCTCCCAGAGTAATATTTTGATTTTCTGATGCTGGTTGTAAGATAAGTCTCCCATTACTACTGACACTGTTTTCTCCACCTAAAAGGTTTATTTCATCTCCAGTAATAGTAATGTTGCCAGTTTCTCGACTACCGCTTGATGTGGATATTCCTCGCAAGTTGAGAGTATTTCCAGCTCTAATATCGATATTCCCGCCACTTTGTGTACCTTCAGCATGAATGCTTTCTGTATCAATATTAGTAGCAGCATTCATAGTAATATTCCCACCTCTAGAGTCTCCACTCGCATCAATTTCTCCTGTAGTAATATCTCCCTGTGCTGTAATATTAATCTCTCCACCACTTTGTTGACCTTCAATATTAATGCTTTCTGTATCAATATTAGTAGCAGCATTCATAGTAATATTCCCACCTCTAGAGTCTCCACTCGCATCAATTTCCCCTGTAGTAATATTTCCCTGTGCTGTAATATTAATCTCTCCACCACTTTGTGTACCTTCAACATTAATGCTTTCTGTATCAATATTAGTAGCAGCATTCATAGTAATATTTCCACCTCTAGAGTCTCCACTCGCATCAATTTCCCCTGTAGTAATATCTCCCTGTGCTGTAATATTAATCTCTCCACCATTGCTTTCTACTGTCATATCTGAATTGGCAGTAGATAAATTATTAGTCATCACAAAACCTTGACTACTGGTAATATTAAGTTCTCCTCCTTCTGTATTAATATCTCCAGTATTTATTATCGTGCCAGAAATATTAACTGCTGCTCCTTGAGTATTGATAGTATTTTCCGAGTCTATTGTCAAAGACCCCAAACCATTTTCGTCACTATCTGCAACAAATGAGATTTCACCTTTTGTCTGAGCAAAGTTTAATTGAGTTTCAGATAAATTGTTAACAGTAATATCATCGGATGCTTGAAAAGTAATATTTGTACTATCTGATATGTTTTCTATTGATGATTTTGATATTTGAGATTCTATTGCCGTTTCCCCTCTTAAAGGATTATCTGCTACCTCAATATTTGCATCTACAATATTAATATTTTCAGCCTTAAATGATAAACTACCCAACACATCTGGAGAACCTAAATTAACAGTACCATCAAAAATTAAATTTCCTTGACTAGAAACTTCTACTAGATTTTTGCTGGAATTTTCTTCTGCCGATATAGACTGTTCCTCAATCCGACCAATAGCTTCTATTTTGCCAAAAAAGCTAGTTTCTTCATCACTCCAAATAACTATATTGCCTCCCTCACCCCTGAGAGAGCTAGCAAATATTTCTGTATTTTCATCTACATAAGTACGAGTAGCACGAGGAACTGTTCCTAAACCTTGAGAATCTCCACCAATTCTAATATTGCCACTACCATAGAGACCAGAAGCATTAAGTTTGGCATTAAATAATCCTACTTTTTCTCCAAAAATATTAATTCTACTTGTATTTGCCAATTCCGAATTTTCTGCCAAAGAAACATCAAGAGAACCAGATACAATCGTTGTACCTAAATCTGTCGGAATTACTTGATTTGAACCTGTTAAAACTACTTCATTATTATCATTAACTCTAACTCCAGTAGCCATTTCCATCACTTCACTATTACCTGTTAAAAGCTCTGGTATAGATAAGGCATTTAAACTGTTTAATTCTTCTGGTAAATCATTAGAACTTTCTCCATTCTCCGTCGCTATTTCTAAATTTAATAAACGTCCTTCTTGACTAATACGGACTAAATTTTCTCCAGGAACTGTAGAGATCGTAATTTCACCACCTGGTGCAGAAATTTTACCTGTATTAATAATTGTTCCCCCCAATAAAGTGACACTTTCTCCTGCTTCCACAGTCAGCTCACCTTCATTTAAAATTACTCCAGGATTCGTCATTGGGAAAGAAAAAGCACTGGGATTTCCTGTTAAAAGATCGTAGTTATTTTCACCTATGCTATTGAACCAACCAGAGTCAAAACCAATACCTGAACCAGTAGTTACGACAAAAGATGCAGGGATATTCAATCTAGCATTTGCACCAAAAATTATACCCGCAGAATTCATCATCAGTAAGTTAGAATTGCCCCCTGTTACCTGAATTAGACCATTAATTACAGAAGCATCTCCACCAGTAACACGAGTCAGAATATTTTTGATATTTGGGTTAGAAATAAAATTAACAATTTGGTTTTCTCCCACATTAAATTTCTCAAAGCTATGGAAAAGATTCGTATTATCTTTTGATTGCTTCCCACCTGTAATATCAAAGCGAGTTTGAGAGGAATCTGGGGATGGTGTTACCGGAGTTACTACTGTATTGGTTGAATTTGCTTCGGGAACTATTGGTGGAGTTGATGTTTGAGCTGATGCGATTTTAGGGGAAAAAATTTTCCATGAAATCATTCTTAATCTACCATTATTTTCGTTGTCATGGAATGGTAGGAGGGCAGCAGTATCCAATACCCAAAGTCCAGTTAGAGGGACAGCTATGAAAATCTGGTAAATTTTATAGATGGGTGCATAGTTCATTGGTTTGCGGTCTTTCATTTATTATCATATAACTACTCTTTAGTCAAGCTTTTTGACCCTCTAATGATTAAATTACATCTAAAATCAAATCAAATCAGTATTATATAGCAAGGAGCGAGTTAGTGTTTGAGTTATGTTGACGATAACCTGAGACAGAAAAAAGCTTTTGTCAATGTTCCCTGTTCCCTGCTATAGAGAAAATTTCTGTTTGAGCTACTTTACTTTACATTTCTACTGTAATCTAAAATTTCAGTAACTTGCTTGTAATTTGCTCGGAAAAATAAAAGTGATTATATTATATAGAAGAGAGCATATAAAATGAAATAACTCATTTGTATATTGACACTCTCACCGTTAAATCGGAGATTATAACGGGAGATTCTTGTATCACAGATTCTCGGGCTAGATAACAAATCAAACAAGTTGAGTTGCACCCCCGCTACTACCATCTCCACAAGCTTTCTTGCTCCGTCTTTACGCTGAGGGAACCTCAGCGCAGGCGGTGCGCTTTTCTTTAACCGTTTGCCCCACGGCTATTAATCCTCACCCACCCCTCTTGCTCCCTCCCGGGAGGGGATGGGGTGGGTGCAGCAGCTACATCCCGATTCAGTTGATAACCACAGTTGCTGCAATTATGTTTTCTATCAGACAACTTCTTCTTCTGAATATGGCCACATAACGGACATTCTTGAGAGGTATAATTCTTGTTAACTTTTGCATAATACTTACCTCGTTTCCAGCAAACATACGGCAATATTTCGTTGATAAACTGACCTATACCACTGTCATTAGATTGTTTTCTGACAATACCTCTAGAGCAAGATTTAAAATTGATATCTTCAACAAAAATATTATCTGTAAAATCGCAAAGTTGATGAGCTAGTTTGAAATGCCAATCACGTCTAGTATTAGCTATTTTTTCATGTAGTCTAGCTATTTTATTCTGGAGTTTTAACCAGTTATTTGAACCTCTTGTTTTCTTCTTAAGTCTTCTTTGCAGCAATTTCAGCTCGCGTAGTGAACTCAATAAAAACTTAGGAGATTTGATTAACTTTCCAGTGGAAGTAGCTACAAAAGATTCTATTCCTGCATCTATACCTAATGATCTTTTACCTATTGGATTTTCTGGCACTGACTCTGATGAAAAAAAGGTAATCATCAGATAATAACCACTAGCTTTTCTAACTATCCTAGCTTGTTTAGCTTGAAAACCATCTGGATACGGCCTACTTTGTTTAATCTTAATCCAACCTAGCTGAGGTAGTTTAATTCTATTATTACCTAGACAATTTTTCAGCATGGCAGGAAAAACAAAGCTTCTCATCTTTTTCTTAAATCTAGGGAAACCTTTACCCAGAGATTTCATTTCCGAAAATGCTCTATCTAAAGTTTTTAAAGTTTGTTGTAAAACTTGAGCATTAACTGACTTTAATCTAGGATTAGTTTTCTTAGCTATTGTTAAGTTTTTAGCTTGATAATTATAATTAGGGTAAGAAGTATCAGCAGGGATAATATATTCAGTTAGGATGGAACAACTATTGATTGATGACTTCCTTGAACTTAACCAATCTTTACGCTCTCTTAAAGCGTAGTTATACACGCTTTTACAGACATCAAGAATATGATTAATTTCTGCCTCTTGATGCCAAGTTGGTTTAAGCTTGTACTGGTAAGTAAAAGTAATCAAGTTTGTGGTTTTTGCTGATTTCTAAACATTATATAACCCTAACACAAAAATTGTTTCGTTATCACTCAATTATTTTTCTGGTTGAAATTCATGAGGGGCTGTCTGCGTGGGTTTCCCGCGCAGTTTATACGCCCCGTCTCACTGCTAAATTAAAAATTATAACGGGAGTCCTCTTTCAACATTCTCTGATAGACATCTCCAAAAATCCAAAATTAAATCAATTCTTATCCATACTACTTTTAACTTTTGACTTTTGACTTTTATTCCTGCCTGTTCCCTATGCGTGGAGGAGCTGTCTAATAGACATCTCCAATAATAAAAAATCAAATCAATTATCAGACATAAATTATCAATTCTTTCCCCTCTACTGCCTACTGCCTACTGCCTACTCCCTATGCATGGAGGAGATGTCTAATAAATGCTATAAATTAAGCTAAACCACTGAAAGTTAGGCTCTGTCTATACTACTTTTAACTTTTGACTTTTAACTTTTGACTTATTTATAATGCGATTCATTGGTTTAACCGGGGGTATTGGTACAGGAAAGACTACTGTATCAAATTATTTGAACAAAACTTACCATCTGCCAATTTGGGACGCAGATATTTATGCTCGCAAAGCCGTACAACCAGGTTCATTGATTTTAGATAGTATAATAGAACACTATGGTACTGATATATTGTTACCTAATGGTAATCTTAATAGGCAAAAATTAGGAGAGATTGTTTTTAACAATCAAGAGGAGTTATTCTGGTTAGAGAAACAAATTCATCCTTATGTACGCGATCGCTTCGAGCAGAATATTCAGCAGTTTGTCAAAAAAAATAATGAACCTGGGTATCAGACCTCCGAGCGATACCCCACAGCAATATTAGTAGTACCATTGTTGTTTGAGGCCAAAATGACTGATTTAGTAACAGAAATTTGGGTTACATACACTTCACCTCAACAACAAATAGAAAGATTGATGAAACGGGATGGGTTAAGTCAAGAACAAGCTTACACTCGAATTAATAATCAAATACCTCTAGAAAATAAGTGTCAACAAGCAGATGTAGTTTTGGATAACTCCTCAACCTTAGAAACTTTGTTGCAGCAAGTAGACTCAGCGATCGCTCATTCCTCATCACCTGAATAACGGAAGATCAGGACTTACGCACGCACCACCAAATATAGTAGGGGTTAACGGCCGTTAACCCCTACAAATTGTAATTATTAATTATTAATTATTAATTATTAATTATTAATTGTTGAACTTGGCTATACAATACCGATGCTACCGGATATGATATAATTCTCTATTTTGCATAAGTCCTGAGTATCTGGCCGCAATTTTCCGGGAATAGGTAAAACATAGGTAAAGACACTGAATTGTATCCTGAAAAGATGATATAACTGCCGTATTTAGTAGTAGAAACTCCTGAAATGAACAATAAAAACTCCTATGAGTCTCTACTTATTTATTTACATTTCCATCGTAATTTCAACGATCTTATTTCGTAGTATCTGCAGCTGGCAACTCAATTACTCAATCTCAAATACCCAACTATCTTTCGCTCAAGTTAGGGTTTACTGTGATGAAAGAGGTAGTGGACGTGGCGAAGCATAATGCATTGGCAACAATGCATAGACTCTTGTGTACTTTCCTATCCACATTACCAGACATATAAATTTCCCAACATCCTGACTTCTGCTCGATCAACTACTTTCTTATTTTCTAGTTATACCAGTAGTTGCTAATATAGTGCTCATGGATGTGATATGATTCATCGGAAATCATATAATACTTTTAGCTATTGGGTAGTTCCTGCAATTTGTAAACATACCAGCACGCACTACTAGAATTAATGACACAATAGTAAAGGTCTTGAAACTGTCCTTTGCTATAATTATATGTTTGGTTTTTTCATTGTTATACTTGCATCATTCTGTTTCTGTTTTCAAAATGTAATTGTCAGAATTTTATTCAATGAACAGACAATTTTGGGCATTTTTCAGACAGGGGGGTTTGTTACTCCCACTCTACAAAATTCTTTTTTGCTCATGTTCATGCGAATGGTATTGGTCGTTCCATTGATGGCATCCTTTGCCACAAAACTCTACCCGCACACTTGGCAAAATGTTAGAGATTTAGGAAATACTGAATCTCGTCCCCTTTTGTGGCGATCGCTAGGTGGCGGGATACTTATGTTTCTTTACTTAGCGCTGCTTTATGTGTCTATTGGATCAATTGAAACTGGAGTTGCATTAACTCTATTTTTTACTTACCCAATGTTCACTTCCCTATTTTCTTGGCTATTGTTAGGTATTCCCCCTACTCGCTTTCGCTGGATGGTGATGATAGTGGTATTAGTAGGAACTTTTTTGACTATTCCCTACAGTCAAACTGCATCTGATAGTTATAATGCGGTCGGAGTAATTTTCGGTATTGGTTCTGGACTTACCTATGCACTTTATACAGTAAATGCACAAAAAAGTTTTGAAACTCTGCATCCAGTACCTTTTACTTGGATTAGTTTTGCTACTGCTCTAGGACTATCTGCTTGTAGCTTATTCATTTGGCAAGGAAGTAGCGGTCTTAATTGGACATCTCTCTGGATTGGCGGATTTTTCTCAGCAATTGTCACTTTGGCTGGCCATTTAATGTTTAATTACGGCATTAGTCTGATTGGTGCTACTTCTGCTGCAACAATAGGTGCGACTAATCCTAGTTTAACTGCTATTTTAGCATGGTTGACAATTCAAGAAACTCTCAATAGTTTACAACTGCTTGGTATAGTTATTGTCACTCTGGGTGTGTTGTTACTAAGTCAAGAACATCGACGTTTGGTGAAAGAGTAGGGGAGTCATTTCAGTTATCAGTTATCAGTTATCAGTTATCAATACCTCTGCAATCAGGAATTTTGTACCTCACCAGCATGGGAATTGCTTTAACGAAGTCAGAAGTCAGAAGTCAGAAGTCAGAAGTTATTTTTGTAACGGGGATTTAAGCTCCGCTCCAAAAATATTGCGCCTTAAAAGGCGGGGTTGCGCGACCCATATTATTTTGATAACTGAGATAATTACCAAAAACTTGACTCAAAGCATCAGCTTTTAAATGATAATTCCAACGACACATTTGTATCATTACTTTCATCAAACTATAACCAATCTCAATACCATATTTGAGATGAGAAAATTTGATAATATCTTGACCAGAAGTTCGCTCTTTTTGATGATGATTTAAGAGTCTAATTAGGCGATAAATACTGCCAATAACTCGCCGAAAAAATGAATTACCAAAACCCCATCTGGTGATTCCCCAAAACTTAGCCAAATGATTAACTTCATCTTGTAAAGGTTGAGCGATCGCCATTTGTAACGCCCCAGTATAATGAGACATTAACCATATATAAATAGATACGGCACTCCATTCGGAACTAATTCTACTTACTCCATGATTATAGATTTCTGCCCGTACATTTCCAGTAGGTTGATAACCATGAACGGTATTAGGTTTTTGCTGTAATTTTTTCCCTGTAAGTTGTTGATAAATCTTGCTAAAAGCAGGGGCGTGTTGTCGTTCTTCTTTTTCCCAAATACCAACTTCAATTATGTTCCCATTTTCATCAGTTACACCTCCTATAAATCTAGCTAGTGGAGGATGAGCAGTTTGTAAATAGCCCCAACTTTCTTGGGAATAGGAACGAATGGGTGCTTCTATTTCTACAGCGGAGGCAATTACTTGTAAAAATAATTTTGGTTCTATGCCAACAATTTGACTATGATTTATAGCTTGCAAATTAATTTTTTGCCAAGGTCTTTGTTGAGGATTTTCAAATTGTTGAGGTAAGTCTAATAGTCTTTCTGTAAGAATGTCTTGAGAAAGATAGCGTTCAAGTAAATAATTAATTCTGGCTCTGGTTTGTAGATAGTTAGGAGTGGAATGACAATAACCAGCTAGGTCAAATTGGGTCTGATTAGAGGAATTAATTGTTGTTACTAAGTTCATAGTTTTTCAGTTAAGTTATTTTTGGTGTAATGATTTATATTATGTTCGGATAAACACTAACTATAAAGTCATTGCGACTGGAACGCAGTGGAAGGAAGCAATCTCAGGGGTTTGAGATGTTTCTTACATCTATACCCTAATCATAACTATTCAACCGAACATGATATTAGAGGCATATTTGAAAAAGTGTTACCCTATCTCTGACAGATTATTAATAGAAACTGACCAGATGAAAAAGTGTCACTCTTGTGTTTTTGCCTTTCTTAATACCAATCCTAAGCTAACTATTAAGGTAGAACTTAGTATGTAGGTGACAGTTATTTAGTTGTCATAGAAGATGGTAGACAGTTGTAGTTATTTTTCTAAACTGGCACAGTTGAAATAATTTCAATATTTAAGCAAGATAGAGAGGAGAAGTTTTTTTCATCACTAATTAAACTGACTTAATATTATCAAGACTTACGCACAACCACTATATATAGTAGGGGTGTTAGGAAGTATGCGAAGCAAACGGCCGTTCGCCCCTACAGATTGTGTATAATTTGATATGCGTGCGTAAGTCCTGGTTATACTATTTCATTAAAAGAATTGGTATGACAACTGGTATTGGCGATCGCTCTCAACCTTCAACCCCCAACTTCTGGTCAAACCAAAACTAAGACATTGGGCATTGGTGAATCAAGCTATGAAATCTAAATTTGGCAAAACATAAAATGCTTTTCAGTTAATAGTTAGGCAATAGCCATTAAAGCACAATCATAGCCACGCATCACCAACACCAGACATTGAAACTATATTTAACATCTGCTTATACGTCGAGCGTTGTTTTGTCTGCTTGCTGTCGCAACGCTTTATTCTAAGATATTTGACCCAAATTAGTTTACGAAACTTTTTCTAGCTCTTTCTCTAGAGATTTGGAGGATTTCAGTTTGCGTTTGAGGGTTGATGCTGATCCTAGAGTACCGAGAGCGATAAGGCTGAGAGTAGAAGTTGGTTCAGGAACCTTCTGCATAAAAACATCAGCCTGTATATAATCCAAAGATACTGTATTGTCAAAACCTGAATTAACAGTTACATCCAACTGAATTTCACCATCTGCTAAGATTTGTTCTAAGAGTGGAATCCCTAAGAATGATTCTAGATCAAACCGAAGACTTGTAAATAAGCCGCCTGATTGATTCAATGGATTTCCATCCATTCCAGAAGTTAGTAATAAATCAGTTAAGTCGAAGCGTCCAAAATCTTCAATCAATTCTAAATTGATAGCACCTGCTGTATAATTATATATTCCTAGGGATAGGAAAGCAGAACTAATAGCTAGATTGACATCTGGTTCAACGAATGGAAATAGAAAAGAGGTTACACCTTCAGAAAGCAATTCATCAGTTCCATCCCCATCTGGATTAATAATTTCGCCAGGACTTATAGTAGCTACTTCTAACAAATCATCTCGCACACCATCTGGGTTTGTTCCGTGATCATCTACATCCCCTACTTTTGAGGTTTTTTGCTTAGTTGGCTTATATTTATCCTTCCCACCTATTTTCTCTCTTAGCATTCTTGCATCAGCGTCTTTGAATTTTAAGTTTGTTATGTCAGGAAATGTTCCCTGAGCCATAACCCCAGAAGAAGGCTTGTAAGTATCAATAGCTCCCACTGTCGGGGTATCATCAGGACCTGGTTCATTCTTCATCCTCATTGAATTATTCTCACCAAGTCCGAATAAATGTCCTAACTCATGAGCAGCTGTTTTGCTTAAAGTATTAGTTACTTCGGTTTTATCGAGAAGACCGTCTTTACCATCTCTCCAAAATTTTAAATTGGTGTCTGCCCAAACATCAACAAATATCCAAGCTTTATCCCCATTAAGTGGTGCTGTACCAGCAGAAATTTTTCCTTTTCGCTTAACTCCTCCAAAAAAATCAAGAGTTTTAAACTTTCCTTCAGTTGGTTTTTCTTTAGTAAAAGTAATCCAGTAGTCAGAATAAAGACTTTCAAGATTGCTCTTGATATCGTTCATAATCATATTGGCAATTTCTTGTTTATTATCTTGTCCATTGCCGTCTTCCATGTCCAGTCGGTTAACTAAAGCACTATCGACAAATTTAGTAGGTGTCCCTTCTTTGAATTTTTTAAACTCGTCTTCAACTGTAACTGAGTCAAAATCTAAGAAAACAAGGGATGACCCCCAAGCGGAACTTCCTATAAGTAGAGAAAATAAAGTTATTCCAAAGCTTAGAGATGTAGTGATAGATTTATTTAATAAGTTCATTGTATTTTTCACATAGCGATATGTACTTCTCTAGCTTTTTATAATCTCACAGTAATTCCACGGCGGTCGCTCATTTTTCTGCTCACCTATCTGCTCATTTTTTTATAAAACTGTTCACTTTTCTGTTCACTTTTCTATAAAACTGCTCACTTTCTGTTCACTTTTTTATTCAGAACGTTCAAAAACAAAGATTCCGCAAAACTATGGCCAGTGTCTAAGTCTTAGATTTTGCAGGCTTCCTATCATTATCTAGAGTTGTTCAAAATATGAAGAGAGAACCCATAAATGTCCCTTAGCAGTCCTTTGGGTCTTTATAAATGGCCCGACCAGATATTTGTCAAGAAATGTTAAGTCAAGGATTGACATCCCAGAGCGATCGCTCAAACTAAATATTTTAGGGTAGACAAATAAACTTGATTTACCACAGTATATCCATACCTCAAGATTTGCCCACCCTACTTAATCTTACTTGATTTTAGCGATCGCCTACCTAAACTTTAAATTTCTCAGTTATTCGCTTCATCGCCTCATTAACATTTTCCCGACTATTAAAAGCGGAAATTCGGAAGTAACCTTCACCTGCTGCACCGAAACCAGAACCGGGAGTACCAACAACATTACAGTTGTGCAACAGTTTATCGAAAAAATCCCAACTAGATAAACCTGTAGGAGTCTGCACCCAAACATAAGGCGCATTCACCCCACCATAAATAGTTAACCCTGCCGCTTGTAACTGGGAACAAATAATTTTGGCATTCTCTAAATAAAATTCGATCAACCCCTTTACCTGTGCTTTCCCTTCATCGGAGTAAACTGCTTCAGCACCACGCTGCACAATATAAGAAACTCCATTAAATTTTGTACAATGACGGCGGTTCCACAGTTTCCATAATTCTACATCGCTACCATCAGCAGCTTTCCCTTTGAGGGTTTTGGGTATAACAGTCAACGCACAACGAGTACCAGTAAAACCAGCATTCTTGGAAAAGGAGCGAAATTCTATTGCGCAATCTTTTGCTCCTTCTATTTCATAAATGGAGTGGGGAAGACTTGCATCAGTAATAAATGCTTCGTAAGCAGCATCGAATAAAATAATGGCATTATTCGCTTTTGCATAATTTACCCAAGTCTGGAGATATTCTTTTGTGGCAGTCGCACCAGTAGGGTTATTCGGGAAACACAGATAAATCAAATCTACTTTTTGAGTAGGAAGTTCGGCAGTAAAATTATTTTCTGCGGTAATTGGTAAATAAACTAAACCCTCATATTCCCCTTTCTCATTCACATCTCCAGTATTACCTGCCATTACATTAGTATCTACATACACTGGATAAACTGGGTCAGTTACCGCAATAGTATTATCGTGGCCAAAAATGTCGAGAATATTACCACTGTCACACTTAGACCCATCAGAAATAAATATTTCCGAGGCATCTATATCGCATCCCCTAGCTTGGAAATCTTGAGTCGCGATTTTTTCCCGCAACCAACCATAACCTTGTTCTGGGCCATAACCTTTAAAAGTTGAGCGATCGCCCATTTCTTCTACTGCTTTAATAATGGCCTGACGACAAGCTTCTGGCAGGGGTTCGGTGACGTCCCCAATACCTAGTTTGATAATTTTGGCCTCTGGGTGAGCTTCAGCGAAGGTATTGACTCGACGGGCGATTTCTGGAAAGAGATAACCTGCTTTAAGTTTGAGGTAATTATTGTTAATTGTTGCCATATATGTATAAATTGCCAAAAATAATTCAACACAGACAGTATGTCAGATTATCCCAATTTTTGTTAAATAGGCAACATTACTTTTTTATTCCCACAAAACAGAACGATTTAAACCTGTAATTTTTTCTGGTAATTCCTGTGAATTAATCACTGCTAAAATGTTCAGAACCTGTTGTGTAGAAACTCTGAGTTTACTCTAGATTAATATCAACAACTCTTCAAGTATTTCTGGGAGATAAGTTACTGCTAATTAGGGTTTGCTGAAAAAGTCTTCTAGGGGTAGGAGAAAACCCACCCCTAACCCCTCCCAGGAGGGGAAGACAGGAGACAGGAGAGATGGGAATTATAGAGGAGGTAGTCGGAAAAATTTTCCCTCAATTTTTCTGCCATAATCATTCCAAAATACTAGCTTTTTGCAGCTCTTGCCACCGAAAAGCTGGTACTTTTTTCAACCCAAAAACGCTAAAACCAATATCAGTCAATACTTTGATAATTAATCAGCAAGCCCTAATTAAATTACCAATAGATAATTTATAATTAATCCATTTGGTTTAAAGCCTCTCCTTTTAAGGAGAAAGAAGGAATCAGATTTGCTTATATTCAATTCCGTAACAGTTTTAACTAGAGGTAATTTCAGTTATCAGTTATCAGTTATCAGTTATCAGTACCTCTGCAATAAGGAGGTTTGAAATACGGAATTCTCTTTTTTTTATCCCCTTAAAAGAGGAGGCTTTAGACCACGATTTTTCGGTAATTATCCATTATTCATTATTAATTATCAATTAATGAAGTATATCCCACCTGAAGCACCAGAATCAAATAATTTTCAATTACCTTGATAGACAGTATGTTATACCAATTTACTTAAGAAATGCCACAAATAGTTAGTAACTGATGAAGTCAAATGTTCGGCTTAAATTACTGTAAAGTAGAGGCTTTAAGTACTTAAAATATCACTTTTAAATTTTAACTTTTAAATTTTAACTTTTAAATTTTAACTTTTAAATTTTAACTTTTAATTTTTGACTTTAATGAAGCTTCTTTTTCCCGTAAAACTGAACCATTTATACCTGTAATTTTTTCTGGTAATTCCTGTGGATCAACCACTGCTAAAGTGTTCATATCATAGGTAGTATAAAAACTCTGGTTTTCCTCTAAATTAATATCAACAACTGTCAAAGTATTTCTGGGAGATAAATCACTACCAATTAAAGTACGCGGACCGCTACCTAAAGCACCAGAATAAAGCAATTTCAAATTACCTTTATAACCAGGAAAATAAGCATGATGATGACCGCTAATATATAGGTGAACATTATACTTTTCTAACATAGTTATTAACTCATCGGCTTTAGCTAAAACATCACCCATTTTATTTTTAGTAGGAGCAACAGCATAAAAAGGTAAATGCCCCATTACAATTCGCATTTTTGCTGTTTGTGCTTGACTACTTGCTAGACTTTTTTCTGCCCATTCTAATTGTTGTTTAGGAATCCGAAGAATAGAAGCATCCCAAATTAAATAAAAATTTCTTTATGGAGAAAACTGTAATAAAAAGGAAATCCATCTGCTTCTAGAAAGTTTATGTTTAAATCATTTTGATGTTTGCTCCAATAAAGTTGTGCTTGTCTACGTTCTTTTGCATATTTATATCCATCCTGAGATTTATTGAAATAACCTGAAGCATCATGATTGCCAATAGTAATAGCAAAAGGTTGTTTTACTTGACGTAATGGTGTGGCAATGTAACGGTCAAAACCACCCCACATAGCTTGAATATTTTCTTCAGTAAGTGACTGTTTTTGTCCGGCGATCGTATCACCTGCACAAAGCACTAAATCTGGTTGCCATTCAGGTATTAAAGGAATAGTTTTTTCTACTTGTGATTGGTAAGTTGTGGAGCCATAACTACTGTTTAAATCACTGATAACTACGAGTCGAATATCTCCTCGTTTTGGGGCAAACATTCCTGGAGGAGCGGGTGTTGATGGAGTTGATATTTCTGAGGGAGAAATAGTCTGATTTGCGGGAATTTGAGAGTTAAAATTTTCTGCGTTTGTAGTCTTGGTTTGCTGGAAATTTTTGCAAGAATTAAAAGCTAATCCTAATGCACTGCCGAGAGAAATTAGGAAATAACGACGGTTGAATTTCATTTTTTTCTCCACAATTACAATTAACTATAGCAATGTGATTTTAGTTGTGAGATATTGGAGACTTTTGTTTTAGGTATGGGGGGAATAGGGAATAGGTATGGAGGGAAGAAACGAATACATAAGAATAAGAAAACTGCTATATCCTATGCTTTAAAGGAACACCTCAATTCTCACATCTGATTCCTGATTGCTATAGGTTAATTATATCTCAAATTTAGGTAAGGGTTTGATTAGCTTGGTGTCATTTCAGTTATCAGTTATCAGTTATCAGTTATTAGTATCTCTGCAATAAGGAAGCAAGAAAATACGGAATTTTCTTTTCTCTTTATCCATTGGATATGGGGAGGATAACTCGCCATCCCACCCTACGGGAAGCTCCGAAGATCGACCGCTTTTTATCTTCTTAAAAGAGGAGGCTTCAATAATTGATAATTGATAATGGATAATTGATAATTACCTCTCCCTAAAAGGAAGAGGATTGAATAAAAGGAAAATTTAATGAACCTCGTCACCGAGCATTTTGGGGTATTCATCGTAGCGGTCAACCTATTATTGGTGTATCTTATAAAAGAATTGGTTCTGTTAAACTTGCTCAACTTTTAGCACAAGCAGGATTTCGGGATGCAGTAATGTTAGATTCTGGAGCTAGTACATCTCTAGTTTATGAAGGCAAGTCTTTAGTTAGATATACTCCACGTCCTGTTCCTAATGTAGTTGCTTTAGTGACACCAAAGTTAGCTTCAAAATCAACTTGTGTTGTAATACCAAATTGATAAATATTTGCTACAAATAGCTAGGATATTTCTTAGGAGTCAGGAGTCAGGAGTCAGGAGTCAGAATTAATAGCTTTAATACCATTTTTCAGGTCATAAATCATTCTTTTTGTCAAAGGACATATCCTGCATTTGTCTTTTTATTCCTCTTACTATTCGTAACATTCTTTTTTCAAATTGGTATAACTCAGTATTGATAAATAAAAGGCAATTATTAGATTGAAAAACTGATTAATTGAATCAAGAGATATCTCCAGAAAAGAGAGAGTAGGGAATAGGGACTTAATTAATGTAAGCATTTCCTCCGGAATGCTGCGCAAACAGCCGTCAGCTAGCCTCCTGTGGTCGGAACTGCGGACTTCAGCTAGCCTCCTGTGGTCGGAACTGCGGACTTCAGCTATTGCTTTTCCTGTGGCTTTAAAGCTGTATTAATTGAGCTAGAATTAATCTTACTACAAAAGTTGTTAAAGTCTATATTCATTTAAACTATGTCCTTAAAAGCAGGGTCTTATTGCCCTCGAGCTGACTACTAATAGCTGTTTGCGCAGCATTCCGCAGGAAAGACTTACGAAAATATAGTATAAGTTAAACGAATTTTTACTTCATTCTTTAAAAAGCTGACAGCTGACCGCTAATAGCTGTTTGCGCAGCATTCCGCAGGAAATGCTTACGTATTAAAAATGCTAGTTTTTTTAAACTAACTTTTAAAAAATTTAGTAAAGTTAAAAATTAAGCCCTCTTTTCATCCTCCTCTGCTGATATCATCCGACCAACAATTAGTAGTAAATAAACCAGATGAAAGCTGATTTGAAAATTTTCTGAATCTAATACAAATTACTTATATAAAATTGGCAAAAAGAACTGTATCTTTATTCCACTATCAAAAATCTCGATCTGCTTTATTTCTTATTGGTTTTTCCTCAAAAGTATTTTCACCACTAAAATGAAAATGTTATATTAGTTAAAGTTAAATCTTTTTATATTAAAGTTATGTTATACATAAAGATAGCAACTTTTATACTTATGAGGTACAAAAATTTAGGTTTGAGAGACCAGCATATCTGAAAACAGAAAAGCAGAAAAGCTGGTAGTACCTCACTAAACTGAAAACTGCTATGTTTAACACAGTTCAGGGTAAATATCGCAATTCAAAAATGGTTGTAGCTTCCTTAACAGAGTAAATAAAATTCAGTTAAACAGCTATTAACTATTATTTGAAAGAGTTAATATTAAAACTCTATACTCCCTCTAAATATAACACAAATTTCTTGAAGAAGCCTGAAGGGAAAATTGCTTATGGATAGTCAATAAAGGGCCACTGTAGTGTCTACAAACCCCAAACAATTTCAAGCACCGTATAGACGGTGAGATGTTATGGCAGTCCAAGGAAAGGTGAGGACAGACCACAAGCTTAAAACTCAGACAACGTAAGATTTTTTGCTCCTTCGGTCCTTTATTCTTCCTTCTTCCTTCTGCTATAAACTCGCCACAGACAAAGATAAAATTAAATTTGGCTAATAGCCACACAAAATATTCAAAAATTGATAATTACTGAACAATTGTGGTCTAAATTCTCCCCTTTTAAGGGGATAAAAAGCGGTCGAGAGATGGCTAGGTTTCCTCGCTATCTCTAATCTACCAAGAGAAAAGAGAATATTCTTTATGTCAAGTATCCTTATTGCAGGAGGTACTGAAGTCCACAGTTCCTCATCAGGAGGCTAACTGATAACTGATAACTGAAATAACCTCTTCCTAAAAGGGGGAGGTATTGATACAAGGGAATAAATTGTTAGATTTTTTATTCTTAAAAAGAAGAAGTATTAAAGTTTAATTAATTATCAATTGTAAATGATCCATTGATAAGCAATATTTACTCTACCCCAACTCAATCATGTATCAACAACAAAATTCTATACTTAGAGAAAGTATCTTAATTATTAACGATAATCCTAAAAGTTTAAAGCTGTTGACTGAGTTGTTATCTGTGCAAGGGTATAAAGTGCAAATTGCCACGAGTGGAAAAGAAGCTCTAGAAAATATTCATTTTGAGCCTCCAGCTCTGATTTTATTAGAAGTTAAAATGCCAGAAATGGATGGCTATCAAATTTGTGAATACCTGAAGATAGATAAACAAACTGCCAATATTCCTGTAGTTTTTATCTCTGCTTTAGATGGAGTAATGGATAAAGTTAAAGCCTTTACTGTAGGTGGAGTAGATTATATTACAAAACCATTTGAATTAATTGAAATTTTAGCCAGAATTGAAAACCAATTACGTCTGCGATCGCTACAGCAGCAATTACAACAACAAAACGCTTTATTACAACTATTATTAAAAGTGACTCATGCTATTAGTGAAGCATCTGATATTGAATCAGCATTAGAAGTAACTTTAGCAGAAGTTTGTCAAACAATGAATTGGGATTTTGGAGAAGCATGGATTCCTAATCAAGAGACTACTATGCTCAAATTTAGTAGAGGATGGTATTCTAGCAATAGTAATAACGGTACTTTACCAGTAACTCTAAAATTTAGACAACAGCATCAAATTATTACTTTCAGTTCTCAACAAAGCTTACTACAAAGGGTGTGGAAGTCTCAGCAAACAGAATGGGTAAAAGATATTTCTCAGGAAAAAGAATCGGTTTTAATTGGCTTTCAAGTTGCCGAAAAAATAGGCATTAAATCTGCTTTAGGAATACCGATTATTCTAGGTAAACAGGTTTTAGCTATCTTAGTATTTTTCCAGAAATCTTCTCAAATCTTAGAGCAAAATTCTATACAGTTAGTTAATGCTGTAGCAACTCAGTTAGGAGGATTAATTCAACGGAAAAAATCTGAGTTAGCTCTTAAAAAAGCAAACCAAAATTTAAAACGAATTGCCAGTTTTGATAGTTTAACTTCTCTAGCTAATCGTCGTACATTCGATGAATATTTTCATCAAAAATGGGAGCAGCTTAAACAAGAAAAGAAATATTTATCTCTCATCATTTGTGATGTGGATTATTTTAAATATTATAATGATTGTTATGGGCATCCAGAGGGAGACCAATGCCTTAAAAAAGTTGCTCAAGCTATTAGTAAGGTAGCTAAATTGTCTACAGATTTAGTCTGTCGTTATGGAGGCGAAGAATTTGGAGTTATATTACCAAATACAAATATTGAGGAAGCTTTACGAAGAGCAGAATTAATTAGGAAAGAAATCAAAATACTTCAGATACCTCACGCTTGTTCAAAAGTCAGTCCTTATGTAACTGTAAGTTTAGGAGTAAGTAGTGTAATTCCTACGTTACAATTATCAGCTCGTACATTATTAATAGATGCTGATCGGGCGCTTTATCAAGCAAAAGAACAGGGACGAGATTGTGTTATTGTTCATAGAATTAACTATGTTTGTTAAGATTAGGGAATAGGGAATAGGAAGCAGGGATAAATTTATCGGGGAAAACATTTTTATTATGGCGTTCTTAATGAGGTTTGATATTAAAAACTAATTATCTAAAGTAAATACGAAATATTTCAATACAGTCTTGAATTTATAGGGAATAGGGAATAGGGAATAGGAAGCAGGGATAAATTTATCGGGGAAAACATTTTTATTATGGCGTTCTTAATGAGGTTTGATATTAAAAACTAATTATCTAAAGTAAATACGAAATATTTCAACCCACATTCCGCACCACAAAATGTAGTATAAAAAACAAGTCAAAAGTCATGCATTCAAAAGTCATGCATTAAGAAGGAGGTAAGAAGTAAGAAGTAAGAAATAAGAAATAAGAAGTAAATTATAGTGGTCAATAGGAGTCAAGGATTCAGTAAGTGTTTATGCTGCCATAAGTAATCTGAGAATTTGACTCTCGATTGAGGTAAATGAAGATAATTTATATAGTATAAATATCTAAGCAAGCTACGGATTTTATACTGATTTTCATGTTACAAATTGAAGTGCGGAATGTGGGTTTCAATACAGTCTTGAATTTATAGGGAATAGGGAATAGGTAATAGGAAGCAGGGATAAATTTATCGAGGAAAATATTTTTATTATGGCGTTCTTAATGAGGTTTGATGTTAAAAACTAATTATCTAAAGTAAATACGAGATATTTCAATACAGTCTTGAATTTATAGGGAATAGGGAATAGGTAATAGGAAGCAGGGATAAATTTATCAGAGAAAACATTTTTATTATGGCGTTATTGATGAGGTTTGATCTTAAAAATTAATTTATTCAAAATCAATACGAAATATTTCAATACAGTCTTGAATTTATAGGAAATAGGGAATAGGTAATAGGAAGCAGGGATAAATTTATCAGAGAAAACATTTTTATTATGGCGTTATTAATGAGGTTTGATGTTAAAAACTAATTGTCTAAAGTAAATACGAGATATTTTAATACAGTCTTGAATTTATAGGGAATAGGGAATAGGTAATAGGAAGCAGGGATAAATTTATCAGAGAAAACATTTTTATTATGGCGCTCTTAATGAGGTTTGATCTTAAAAATTAATTTATTCAAAATCAATACGAGATATTTCAATACAGTCTTGAATTTAACTGAATTTAACTATTAGATTTAGTATATATTTCCACTATAACTCCTACAAATGAGCCAAATATTCCTCCAATAATTGCTCCCCAAAATGGGATAAGCAGTGGGTTGAAACAGGCATAAAGTCCATCTAAACCATCAGCACAATTTAAAGGTTGAATTTGTTGATGAGCTACAACGAGAAAAACGAACATACTCAAAAGTGAAGTAAAAGTTGCTGCATTAAATATTCTCATCGTGCATCTAAATTTAGTGATTAAGTTGGTAATTGCACCAACAATTCCTCCAATAGTACCTCCAATGACAATACCTACACAAGCTCCAAATAATGTGACAAACCATACAAAAATAACAGGAACTATACTACTCATCAAATCCTCCTTCTTTTATTCATAAATATTAGTAGTAGTGTACAAGTAGTAATATTCTAATAGTTACAAAAAATATAGACAAATATAACTCTATCTAAATTTCTTGTTTATAAGGGCGAATCCTTATTGGCTGAACTATACAACCTCTATGGGATGAGACAATAAAGTCATTTCCCACTACTTTTTGGCCTATATTTAATGAACCGTTTAGATCGGTATTAATCTTAATTCTTTTGCTGGCTTTAAATAAATCTCTTTTAACCCTTTTTCCTAAATAAATTTGGTGTTTCTTTAACTATTCTAGTTTTAAAGCTGAACATTTGGAAGTATAAAATTATTCAGTTTCAATCACTTCAATTCCCGCTAATAATCCCTTAGATTTTAACTGTTCTATTAGCTTTTTATGAGGAGTATTTACGAATTTATGATTGTTGATTTTTCCGATATTAATTGAATCTTTAAAATTCTGATTCCAACCAATAATTAATTTACCAATTTGGTTCATAACAAGTTCGCTATAGCCCACATTCCGCACGTCAAATTATAACATTAAAAGTAGTATAAAAATCCGTAGCTGGTTAAGTATTTATACTATATAAATCATCTCAATTACTTTTTTAGTTCATCAAATTCTGAGTAAATAATTAAGCATAAATACTTACTTGATTGTTTACTCAATCACGGCAGCTATGATTTTCTCCTAAAATCTGACTCCTGACTCCTGACTTCTGACTCCTGACTCCTTCTTCTTTTAAGTCCTCCAAAAAAGCTTTAATTTACTAAAAATACTAACAATTAATGCCACTATTAATGTATAAATAAATCCCGTAAATAATCCTACACTTGTGGTTTGAGTCATTTGTGCAATTTTTTCATACCATCCAGTTAATTTCAAGATAGGTAAGACTAAGTTACCAAAAACAACATAAGCTATCATTGGATTTTGACCATTATAGACCAATAATTTGAGAAGATTTTTCTGCTGAAAGTAATCTCTAACAACAGTGAATAGAATTAGTAAAAAAATAGACATTCCTGTAGTAATGAAAAAGTAGCTTAGGGTAGCACTATCTTTTTTAATTCCACCTTGAAAAGGTTCAAAAGCTAATCCTAATACTAGCCAATAGATTCCCCAACCATAAAGTTTATTGAGTAAATTTTCTATCTGATTACTTGGTTGCCGGAATAATAACCAACCGGAAGCACATAAAACTCCGCTGATTAAAATTGTTTCTAAAACTAGCCTAGACTGTAACCCAATCAATAATATCAAGTCAATAGTTATCATTAATACTGCAATAGTCAAAAAACGACTAGCTGGCCATTTTTCTAATATCGAATCGCGATCGCTACTTTCATTATTTCTCATCCATTTTAAAATTAAATCTCCGCTAATAGTACCTGGAATAACAATAAATAAGTACTTCAAATAATCAAACCTAAAAATCCAAGGCAAAGGAGAGTTAAACCAAAATTCTTTCACCCATCCATCATCAGCAGCAGAAAATCTTAACCCTAATAATATTCCCAATAATCCTAAACGTAACCACCAATTAGATTGAGTAAATAACCAAATTATTGAACCAAAAACAGCCATATTAGTTAAAACTATGAGAATAATATCGCTACGCTCTAATGAAAAGCTACTACCATCTGGATATGTTAATCTACTCAGAACTAAAATACATATACTCCACCCAGCTATACTGATAAGTTTATTTAGAAACTTGGGGAAAAATTTAGGTAAACGACTGTACATTAAAAATAGGATTAAAAATCCTAATAAAGCCAATTTCCACTTTTCGGGAATTTCCTCTGTATTATTAATAATGTGTGGTCTAAAATGTTGAATAACTATAGAAAATGTACCTAGTAAAAAACCTCTTCTCAGGATGAATAAAAATATTGAAATGTATCGCCACCCTTTATTTATTAATCGAGATAAAGCTAGGGGTATAGATGCTCCCATTGAAAATAAGAAAATTGGAAAAACAATATCTACCCAAGTTAATCCAGGAATATTAGGATTAAATACATAATTTGGTGGTGGAGTTTGAGCATGATACATCCAAGCAGGTAATGTTCCATCACGAGGAATTATGCCAGATAATACCATCATTAAAATGGCAAATCCACGCAGAGCATCTAGAGCTTCAGCGCGTTTTTTAGAGGTTGGTTGTTTTTCCATAGTTATATAGTCATCCTAATTTCATTTGTAATATTTTAGTGTTGGTTAGGAGTAAGAATTGCTGGAGTCAGCGAGTCAGAATATAAAGGATTTTTAATAGATATCTACAGAAAATAAACTTGCTCTTTATTTAAGATAAGCTAGAGCTGTAAAAGTCACTTACAAAATTATTTTTCGTATCTTGATTATGAAAAGATCTTCTCTGTTTCCGGTTCTCTACTCTTGGAAAAATCTATATCTTTTTGAAAGATGTCTAGTGCCTATTAACTATAATAATATTTTTCACAAGCTATTAGAATTTTTCTCTGAAAAATAGTTAGATTAAAATGTCAAAAAATTCTTGAATTAAAATACACTTGCTGCTTGACATTATATTAATTATAAAACTTGAGGCTGTAGTTGATTTTTGCTAATTTTATATTTCTAATTTTTTAAAGCTATACCCATAATTTTACGGAATAATTAAGGTTTAATGCTTCTCCTTTAAAGGAGAAACAAGAAAAAATTTCCTTTTATTCAATCCTCTTCCTTTTATACCAATTTGATAAATATTTGTTACGAATGTTAGAAGTAATAAATAAGGAAGAGGGAATAAGGAAGAAGGGATAAATATTTTAAAAAATGGAAAAACAATATAAATAACTATCTAAAATTAACTAGACTAGCTATTTTTAAGCATATCCGATCAAGGTCTAACTTTTTGTAGCATTCTTTTTTAAAATTGGTATTAGAGAGAGGTAATTATAAATTATCAATTATCCATTATCAATTATCAATTATTGAACTCTACCTTGAGCTTTAGCAATGCGTCTAGCTAAAGCAACTTCAGGTGATTTTTGACCAAAAAATAAGGTCTCAAGCTTCCCCTTTCAAGGGGATGAAAAAATTTCAATTCAATTCAATTCAATTTAGTATTTCAATCCCGATGCTTTAGCCAAAGGTACTGATAACTGAATCATTTCGTACGGAGGTGATTAGTCTAGTGATATATTCTAATGTTTCAGTATTAACGAAGTATTTGGGATTTTGAGAAAACATATCCCGCACTTCATCTAACTTTTTTCCTAGTGTTTTGTTTTCCAAATCAGCACTTTTGATAATAGTTAAAATGATATTTGCGACTTCTTCAACTCCAGCAGAGGAAGAAAAAATAGAATGACGATAACTATAGGTTTCTTCAGTTACTTCACCAATTAGGCGAGAATTTACCCCAGATAAAAGCGATTCTCGTAAATGTTCAATATCAAATCAAGAAGGTAATAAATTTGTTAGGCAATTTACAAGATCGTTAATATTTAAGCGATGGCGTAAAACTTCTGTGTAGTTTAATTTTCCGAAATTATCAAACTCCCTTATCGGCGGAAATTTGCGATATTTTATACTGACGCCTGCTTTTTCTAAATAATGGTAAAAAAGACTAGCTTGCTTTTTTCTAATAACTGTATATTTAGAGAAATCTATTTCCAACGAATAAATATTTTCGTAAGCATTCCGTAGGAATAGCTGATAGTTGACCGCTGAATGCTTACATATTTTCTATATCAAGTACATAAGCAAAAACAGCAAGTATAGACTTAAGAGATGAAATACCACCTGTCAAGTCAATATAGTTTTGTGGGTTATCAAGAGGGTTAACAATTGTTCGTAGTTACTCTACAAGAACCCTAAATCTATCAACATTAGAATCTTCTATTTTTGTGACATGATGAACTAAACTTGTTGAAGAAATTTTATAGTTGCTTAGAGCTTCTTGCCAAGCTACTGAAGTTGTCAAAGCTTGTAATGATTGTTCAGAATGAAAAATGTGTACTTGACGAAAAGTTAAATCGCTATTTTTGGTATCATTTCGCCCTTGAAGAGTAGCTCCAATAATAGCGTTAATCATTGCAGGAATGTTTGTATTTTCCGCTAAAATGAGCTTGAATGATTTTTGATAAATGTTCATTTTCAATTTGTTGAATTTCCTATAATATAATTTATATACTGTATATTAGAGTTGAAATTTTATACTAAATCTAGTCATGAAAAGATACTTTTTCCAACTCTTTTTTAATCATTCTGCCTTTTGCCTTTTCCCTTCCCCTCTTTAGAAATATACTAATTAGGGTTTGCGTATGGAAAGTCTTTTTGCTGGGGTAGGAGACAGGAGACAACCCACCCCTAACCCTTCCCAATCCACCCCTAGTCCCTCCCAGGAGGGGAGGGGAAGACAGGAGAAATGGGAACTATAGAGGAAATAGTAGGAAGAATCGTCCCTTGATTTTTCTGCTCAACTCTTGACCAAAATCCACTCATTTTTGAACCATTACCACCTAAAACCTCGCACTTTTTGATACTTAAAAAGGCTAAAACCTTTGTCTATAAAAACTTTTAGATTTAATCGGCAAGCCCTAATTAGGGTTTGCTAAAAAAGTCTTATAGTTGAGGATATAATTCAGGATTTATAATTCTGAATTCTGAATTCTGAATTTAGAGGATTTAGGAGAAAGAAATATCCCTTTATTTTTTATCCTTATCTACTCAAAACTCTAACTTTTTTAGCTTTTTAGACCAAAAAACTTGCACCTTTTTAACTCTAAAAATTATCAAGTATTGACAGATAAAGGCTTTGAAAATTAATCAGCAAGCCCTAATTAAATTAAATTTGGTATTATACAAGTTGGAAAAAGAATGTTACAAATAAACTGGTTATAATAATCCAGCTAAAACCTAAAACCTAGCATCTAGTACCTACTACCTACCACCTAACACCTAGAAAATTATTTGTAGCAAACATTTATCAATTTGGTATTATTGCTCAATTAAGCCTCCATTTTTGAAAAAAATTAGTTGCCAGTAGAAACTTTTCTTACTAACAACTAATAATAATTAACTATTAAATAATTAATCAACTTACCTAGGAATAGGCAAAGAAAGTTGAGGTTTAGTATCTGGTTGATGACCATTACCATTACCATTAGAATTCTCTGGAGATAATAATACTTGACGAATCAAACGAGCGATCGCCCGTTGAGTCAAACCACTTGCAACTTCTTGCCCCATCTTTTGCATTTCTGGTTTAACCAACAAATTTGGTACTAACTGCGCTAACTGCATAGCATCAAAACCAGGAGTATCTTGAATAATTTGCCAAATACGTTGAATATGCTCTACTCTTTTTTCTTCTGGAGAATTTTTAGATGTAATTCTGGTCGGTTTTTCTTCCTTCATACCTAACAATTCACCCACTCTATTTCTCACATTAGAAAAAGTATTTCTGGATGCTAGGTCAAGACTATTAATCAATTCTTCGACTAAACGCACCCTAATAAAATCACCACGTTCAGACAATAAAAAATCTAGAGCTTGGTCTAACACCTTGCTAATATCATAATCATCACTATTACTGGCATTTCTTAAGAGATTTTCCAATCTATTCCAACGAAAATCACCATCCTTAAAAAGTAAATCTTTCAGAGAAGTTCTTAACTCAGGAGCAGGGTCAGTTAGTAAACGTTTTGCCACATAAGGATAAGCCTTACTCAACACCTTAAAATTAGGCTCGACATTAATCGCAATACCTTCCAAAGTTACCAAAGAACGAATAATCAAAGCATAATAAGCAGGCACAGTAAATGGATACTCATACATTAAAGCTGATAACTGGTCTGTAATACTCTTAAAATTAAGCTCTGCCACACTAGCACCAAGAGCATTATTAAACACACCAGCTAAAGCAGGAATAATCGGAGTTACATCAGTATCAGGAGTCAAAAATTCCAGCTTAATATAATCCTGAGCTAAGGCTTCAAAATCACGATTTACCAAATGTACAACTGCTTCTAATAAACCATATCTCTGATAAGGTTTAACTTCACTCATCATCCCAAAATCTAGGTAAACCAACTTACCTTCTGGGCTAGCTAATAAATTACCAGGATGAGGGTCAGCATGAAAAAAACCATGTTCCAATAACTGTCTCAAAGAACATTGCACACCAATTTCTATCAGATATTTGGCATCAATATTTTTGGCTTTTACCGCTTCCAAATTAGTTAGTTTAGTACCCGTTATCCACTCCATTGTTAATACACGACGACCTGTATATTGCCAATAAATTTTAGGAACATAAATATCTGGAAGATGACCGTAGAGTTGCTTAAATTTTTCCGCATTACGACCCTCTTGAGTGTAGTCCATTTCCTCAAATATTCGAGTCCCAAACTCATCCATAATAGCTACTAAGTCACTGCGGAGTCGCTTAATACTTTTATGTGCCCAAATAGCTAGTGTTCTTAATATATAAATGTCTAAAGCAATATTTTCCGCTAAACCAGGACGTTGTACTTTTACTGCTACTGGTTCGCCTGTTTTAAGTTTGCCTTTATAAACTTGTCCAAGGGAAGCAGCAGCAATGGGATTAGGTGTTAATTCTGCATAAATTTCTTCTGGACGGAAACCTAATTCTTCTTCTATAAAACGATAGGCTAATTCATTAGGAAAAGGGGGTAATTGGTCTTGTAATTTAGTCAACTCTTCTAAATATGTGGGAGAAGCTAAATCTGGTCGAGTAGATAGTGCTTGTCCCACTTTAATAAAAGCAGGACCTAGATTTGTCAATATTTCTCTTAACCTAATTGCCCGTTTTGGTTCATTTTTAGTGGCATTACCTGTAATTTTGTCCAACCACAAGCTAAAAGCAAATGATAAAAAAGTCCATAAAACACTGATGCGCCTTTTCCATACTGGCAAAGGGCGTTTACTGTATAAGGCTGTAATTGCTTCTGGGTCATAGCGTAGAGCATTACTTTCTACTGGTTTTGAATAATCTTGAGACTTAACCATATCTATATTTGTGACTGGTGTTGCCTCAATTTCTAATGTGTCTAATTTCTTATTATGTGAATTCAAATATTCTCGTTGAGTAGTAGATGATATTGTTTCCATATTCATAAAATTTTAGAAAAATTTAATTACTTTTGTTAAACATTGTAACAATATGGCTGTCGTTTCACTGAAGTCTTTGCTGAAGTCAAAAGTCAACTCAAGTCAAAAATCAAAAGTCAAAAGTCAAAAGTCAAAAGTAAGAATTTGACTCTATTTCTCCCTACCCAGAATTTCTTCTAGTCACAGAAAAATTGTTAGTAAATCAAGAATCGAAAAATTAATTGTAAAATTTCACTGTTGCGACATACACAATAGTAGAACATCAAACCTAGAGAGTAAGGAAACTCAGACTTTATTTCCACTGACAGAAAATATTTGACTATCTCTCTTCACAAAATTTCTTCTAGTCACAGAAAAATTGTTAGTAAATCAAGAATCGAAAAATTAATTGTAAAATTTCACTGTTGCGACATACACAATAGTAGAACATCAAACCTAGAGAGTAAGGAAACTCAGATTTTATTTCCACTGACAGAAAATATTTGACTATCTCCCTCCCTACTCAGAATTTCCTCTAGTCACAGAAAAATTGTTAGTAAATCAAGAATCGAAAAATTAATTGTAAAATTTCACTGTTGCGACATACGCAATAGTAGAACATCAAACCCAGAGAGTAAGGAAACTCAGACTTTATTTCCACTGACAGAAAATATTTGACTATCTCTCTTCACAAAATTTCCTCTAGTCACAGAAAAATTGTTAGTAAATCAAGAATCGAAAAATTAATTGTAAAATTTCACTGTTGCGACATACGCAATAGTAGAACATCAAACCTAGAGAGTAAGGAAACTCAGACTTTATTTCCACTGACTATGAAAATATCTGACTCTAAATCTCTCTTCACAAAATTTCCTCTAGTCACAGAAAAATTGTTAGTAAATCAAGAATCGAAAAATTAATTGTCAAAGCAGAAAATTTACTGATTTGATATGATGATTGATGAAAATCAAAAAATTTTGATACGATGATTGGTGGAGATCAAACAATCAAAAATCTGTCAAGCTTTTAATAAATTATTTTTTACATTTCTAGAAATTATAATAAAAATGGTTAATAATAAAGATAAGCAAAAACTTCACTTTTAAGATTCATCACCACTCCATTTCAATCTTTCTTAATTTGGTGGACAGGTGTAGACAATAAAAAGTTACCGCTACACTTAAAAAAATCTTATGCTGGCTTAGGAGCAATGGCTATAGTATCAACAACCCTTGCTACATTTGGTGGTTATACTTTTATTTTAATTTCTCTTGGTTCACCTGTAGGAGGTATTTTTGGTGGAGTTTTAGCAGGATCGTTTATGTGGGGTATGGATCGAAGTATTCTTAGTTTTTCAACTAACTTAAACCTATCTTTCTTAGTTAAGCTTTTAGTCAATATAATTTTTTCAACTGCTCTAACTACACCTCTTACTACACTTATGTTAATGGGAGCAGTTCAAGTAAGAAATGTTGATAAAGTAGAGTCTAAAATTGAACAAAAACAACGATCAATCAAATACAATTCATCTGATGAGATAATTAAAAATTTAACTCAAGAATATCTCCAGTTACAACATCAAAACTCTAATTTCAAATATAATAATTCTGGAATATTTGGTCGCTTATTTCCTACTCAAGAAGAAAAACTTGAGAACCAACATCATCTGGAAAAAATGAGTGAGTATCACAAACATGAGATGAGAATTTTTTCAAAGATGTGTGCAGCTAAAGAACAAGAACTTGAAATGCAGATAGCAGCTGCACTATCTCGAAAAAGAATAGTTTTAGATGCACAAACAAAAGAGCATATTGCTAGAATTTATGAACAATTTAGTGTCACTATGGATGGGCGAATTAAGGAAGCGTTTAAGCGGTATTTAGAAGGTTTACAATATGCCGAAACTCTTCCTAATGAACAAGCTAAACAAACAGCAATTAGCATTGTGGAAAAAAAAATTAAGCAAGATTTGGATTTGATTCAGTATTTAATTGATGATTTGTTGGGAAAGATTTATTCTGGCTTATAAGTCACCAACTACTTGAAAGTACTGTCTCAACATAAGTACAGAAGTTATAAATAATAAGAAAATGTTTATATGCAGATATTCACACAAATCTTGTTTGTTTTAATTGTCGATAAATGTTTCCAAAGTAGAATAATAAAAGACAAAAGCAACAAAGTTTAGTTCTAGTACAAGCTAGACCAAATTTATACATTATCATCAGGTAGAGGTTAAGTATCTATATACCCTAAATAATCTACTTTAAACATCTCTAAAAATAGTTAACTCTTTATTGCCTAAGAATTAATAATTAAATAATTAAATAATTAAATAATTCAGGTTTAAAGCCTCCTCTTTCAAGGGAAAAAAAATATTTTTTTCTTTTCTTCAATCCTATCCGTTTTTAGGGAGAGGTAATTATCAATTATCAATTATTGAATATCTTGTGAAATGAAGAGTGATTTAGAACTATATTTGGAGATGTTTATTATGCTTAACAGTCTCAGCTTGACCATAATACCTAAACTTTCTAAACTTTGTGACTACTGATACATATATAATTACCACTCATAACTGATAACTGATAACTGATAACTGATAACTGAAATAACCCCATGCTAAAAAACGACCCACTTTGGTTCAAAGACGCCATAATTTATGAAGTACCAGTTCGAGCTTTCGCTGATAGTAACGGTGACGGTATTGGAGACCTCCGGGGACTTACAGAAAAATTAGACTATTTGCAAGACCTGGGAGTAACAGCAATTTGGACTCTACCATTTTTCCCCTCTCCCCTCAGAGATGATGGTTATGACATTGCTGACTATAGAAGTATTAACTCTATCTACGGCAACATAGAAGATTTTCAACAACTTCTAGATGCTGCCCATGACAGAGGTATTCGGGTCATTATCGAACTTGTAGTTAACCATACCTCGGACAAACACCCTTGGTTCCAAAGAGCACGTCGCGCTCCCAAAGGTAGTGTAGAAAGAGATTTTTATG
Source organism: Okeania sp. KiyG1 (assembly GCF_014132355.1). Lineage (GTDB taxonomy): Bacteria > Cyanobacteriota > Cyanobacteriia > Cyanobacteriales > Microcoleaceae > Okeania. The sequence continues at coordinate 17,814 of NZ_BLZO01000047.1, read as the reverse complement.
TTTGGAGTGACAGTGCTGATAAATTCCCAGAAGTTCGGATTATTTTCCAAGACTTTGAAAATTCTAATTGGGCATGGGATTCTGTGGCTCAAGCTTACTATTGGCATCGCTTTTTTTATCATCAACCAGACCTCAACTACGAAAACCCTGCGGTACAAGATGCTGTTTTAGAGTTGGCAGACTTTTGGTTGAGCATGGGGGTTGATGGAATGCGCCTTGATGCAGTTCCCTATCTTTGTGTTGAAGAGGGTACTAATTGCGAAAACCTGCCAGGAACCCACGTTTTTCTCAAAAAGTTACGGGGGCACATAGATTCTAAATATCCTAATAGAATGTTATTAGCAGAGGCTAACCAATGGCCTGAAGATGCGGCTAAGTATTATGGGGCCGGAGATGAGTGTCACATGAATTTTCATTTCCCTCTGATGCCTCGTTTATTTATGGCTTTGCGGATGGAGGATAATTTTCCAATCTCTGATATTCTCAAGCAAACTCCTTCCATACCCAATAACTGTCAGTGGGCTTTGTTTTTGCGTAACCATGATGAGTTGACTCTGGAAATGGTCAGCGATGAAGACCGAGATTATATGTATAAGGCTTATGCTCAAGACCCACAGGCCAGAATAAATTTGGGCATTCGTCGCCGTTTATCCCCTCTATTGGGAAATGACCGTCGGCAAATAGAGTTGCTGAACAGTTTATTGTTGTCTTTACCTGGGACTCCGGTTTTGTATTACGGGGATGAAATAGGTATGGGAGATAATATTTATTTGGGCGATCGTAATGGTGTGCGGACTCCGATGCAATGGACTGCGGACCGGAATGCTGGTTTTAGTCGTACAAATCCACAAAGGTTATATGCTCCTGTGATTGTTGACCCTGAATACCATTACGAAACAATTAATGTGGAAGCTCAACAGGCTAATTCTAATTCTTTGTGGTGGTGGATGAAGCGTTTGATTTCTACGAGGGAACGTTTTCAAGCTTTTGGACGTGGTTCGTTTGAGTTGTTGCATCCGGAAAATAGGAAGGTTTTGGCTTTTACTCGTACATATTCTGGTCAGCATATTTTAGTAGTAGCTAATCTCTCTCGTTTCGTGCAAATAGTAGAGTTAGATTTATCAGCTTTTAATGGTATGGTTCCTGTGGAAATTTTTGGTAGAACTAAGTTTCCAGCTATCAAGGAGTATCCATACTTTTTTAGTCTAAGTCCTTATGCTTTTTACTGGTTTACTTTACAACCACAACAAACTTATATTGAGACTCCAAAACCTCTGAGTAAACTTCCTGTTTTGACCGTAGCAGGTAATTGGAAAGATATCTTTTCTCAGGCAGAAATCAAGAGTAGATTAGAGTCAATTTTACCTAATTATTTGAGCAGCTTCCCTTGGTTTGGAGGTAAAAATAAGGTGATTCAATCTACAGAAATTACAGAAGTTATTCCGATTGATTATCAACAAAAGAAACTGCTTTAATATTTTTAGAATTTAATTATACAGAGGGGTCGCCAGAAACATATTTGATTGGTTTGAGCTATTTAATTCCCACAGAAATAACTCCTCAAATTCCTCGGGAACAGATTGTGGCGGAGTTGCAAATACAGCAGCAAGAAAAGCCCGGAATTTTGTTTGATGTGTTGGGAGATAGAGAATTTTTAAATATGCCTTTTGATGCCATCGCCCAAAACCAAAAATATCAAGGAAATAAAGGTGTTCTTCGAGGAAAATATACGGATGTATTAGCAGATATAATGCAGACAAATACAGGAAATATTAATCCTCAGATTTCCTCTGAAAAACATGATAAAACTCTGATTAATTTCGGTACAGAATTAATATTTAAGTTATTACGAAAACTAGAAGTTGGTATTAATCCAGATTTAGAAGTTGGCAAGTTTTTGACAGATAAATCTAGGTCTCAAAGTTCAGAAATTGCAGGAAATATTTCTCAAACAGCAGGATATCTGGAATATCACCAACAGGGAACTAATTTAATGACCATTGGTATATTAGAAGAATTTATTCCTGAAGCAATGGATGGTTGGTCTTATACTTCTGGTGTTCTGAGGGATTATTTTGACAGAATAATGGTAGAAAATACATCTGTAAATGAGTTAGAAATTCCTCAGATTACTGTTAGTAATAGTTTAAATACAGAGATTACCGAATCAGTCTACGATGTGATTGGTTCTTATATCAATGTAGCCGAAAACTTAGGTAAAGTTACAGCAGATATTCATCGCGCTTTAGCTTCTGATTTAGAGAATCCAAATTTTGCTCCCGAACAGTTTACACCTTTTTATCAAAGGTCAGTTTATCAGTACATGAGAAACCAGACAGGAAGAATATTATTAAAGCTGAAAAAACACTTATCAGGATTTCCACAAGATAAACAACAATTAGCCAAAAGTGTCATTAATCGTCAGGACCAAATTATGACACATTTAGGTTCTGTCGTAGAACGAAAAATTACCGCAATGCGTACTCGTTGTCATGGAGATTATCATTTAGAAAACGTATTATTTACAGGTAAAGATTTTGTAGTTGTTAATTTTGAAGGAGAAGGAGTTCGACCTTTAAATGAACGTCGGATGAAACGTTCCTTACTTCGAGATATAGCAATAATGTTGGAGTCATTTTATTATGCAGCTAATGTTGCTCTCCGGGAAGAAATAAAAAATGGAATGATTCGTCCTGAAAATTTACTAGCCATGGAACAATGGTCTACATTTTGGTATAGCTGGGTGAGCATATCTTTTTTAAAAGCTTACCTCAACAATACAACGTCAAGCTCATTCTTACCTAAAACAGAAGAAGAAATACAAGTACTTTTAAACGTTTATCTATTAGAAAAAGTCGTCTACGAACTAGATTATGAACTTACCTATCGTCCAGAATGGGTAGAGATTCCCTTACTAAGAATTGAACAATTAATTCCGTAAATGCAAATATAAGCATTTCCTGCGGAATGTAGGCAAACAGCCATTATCCGTCAGCTATCAGCAAGAAAAACCTCAAGATTGAGTAAGAGATTTTAACAAATATAGGCTTGAAAATTAGTTCTTGTAGTAAGACTTAACTCTGAATAATAAAGCCTTTATCAAAAACTTAAAACACTCTTATTAGGACTGAGAACTGACGGCTGTTTGCGCAGCATTCTGGAGGAAACGCTTACCTGTAAACTATCAAGAAAAGAGTCAAGAGTTATTTCAGTTATTAGTTATTAGTTATTAGTTATTAGTTATTAGTTAATAGTCAAATAATTTTTAAGGAGATGTAGGGGTTTTCATTATGCGCTGAGTTTTTAGATGATAATCCCCTATTTTGGGGCCAACTATCGTCCAGTCCCAGGTAATCTGTGCGTATAACGATAGTTATATGAGCGACGTTGGTTTTTGTCTGATTACCATCGAAGCGCCTATTTACGGTAGCTTAGAGGTCATTTTGTTTTCTGAACTGAACAATTTGAATAGAAAAGTGAACAGAAAAGTGAACAGTTTGAACAGAAAAGTAAACAGAAAAATGAGCGATCGCCGTGGAATTACTGTGAGATTATTAGAGTTATTGGGAAATAACTAAAGATTTAGTAACTATGAATTATTCTTTTTCTAAACTAATGGCCTTATGTGCTTTGCTCACTGTATCTAATAATTTTTTCAATATTGAGTCTGCTAATGCAGCTAGTTTAACTGGTCAAGTTGCAGGAATGTTTGATATAGAACTTCAAACACAACTTGGATTAACTGATAAAGCTATTTATACTTTTGATAAATCTTCTGGTAATGGAGTTTTTCGAGCATTTGGTGAAAATTTTACTTTAGAAGATGCAACAAAAACTGAAAATGAACTAGGTATTTTTGATATTGAATTTACAATTATTAGTAGTAATAATCCGAATTTAAATGGATTTTTTGAAGGCAATGCTGGCGGGGATAATACAGGGACAGGTACAATTCCTTTAACTTTAAATAATGTAACTACATTGGTCAATTTTTCTGCCACTAACGTAACTGCTCAACATGTACCAGAACCCACCTCTGCTCTAGGATTCCTAGCTGTCGGTACTCTAGGAGCAGCCTCAACCCTCAAGCGCAGACTGAAATCCTCAAACCCCGCAGATAAAGAACTAGAAAAAGTTTCGTAAACTAATTTGCAGTAAAAATATTGAGTAAATCGGTTACATTTACCCTGAGAGATGTAACCGTTTTTTTTGAAGGTATGGTTTAGATGATTGAATATTTACGGGCGATCGGTAGTAACCGAACGAAAACGTACGTTAAGGACAACTGACTGTCCAGTAGGGTTTGCTGATTAAATTTCAAAGTGCTTACTGGCAAAGGTTTCAGCCTTTACAGGTACTAAGGAAGTACCAGCTTTTAGGTAATTCCAGTTCAAAAATCTAGGATTTTGGACTGTAACCAGTCATAATTCATTGTGTGAGCCTCCAAAAACAGGAGGTAGAGGTAAGTGAGTAGGAATCAATCTTCCCTCCACCCTCAATAGTTGGAGGCTCACAAAATGTGAAAAACTCTGATCAGAAAACTCAAAGGTTATAGTTTCAGATATTTCCACCCAGTCAGGAATCATTGTGTGGGCCTCCAAAAACAGGAGGTGGAGGTAAGTGAGTAGGAATCAATCTTCCCTCCACCCTCAATAGTTGGAAACTCACAAAATGTAAGAACCTCTCATCAGAAAACTCAAACGTTATAGTTTCAGATATTTTCACCCAGTCAGGATTCATTGTGCGGGCCTCCAAAAACAGGAGGTAGAGGTAAGTGAGTAGGAATCAATCTTCCCTCCACCCTCAATAGTTGGAGGCTCACAAAATGTAAGAAACTCTGATCAGAAAACTCAAACGTTATAGTTTTAAGATATTTCCACCCAGTCAGGATTCATTTTCAAGCAGAATTTATACTTAACTATCAAAGCTGGCTCAAACAACCCATATTCATTTAAACCCCCTGATCAAAGCTGATAATCGACCAAGAAAAAAATAATATATCCTTATATTCAATCCTCTCGATTTTAACCAGAGCTAACTATCAATTATCAATTATCAATTATCAATTAATCAAACTAACCAGTCAGGAATCATTGTGTGGGCCTCCAAAAACAGGAGGTAGAGGTAAGTGAGTAGGAATCAATCTTCCCTCCACCCTCAATAGTTGGAAGCTCACAAAATGTAAGAACCTCTCATCAGAAAACTCAAACGTTATAGTTTCAGATATTTTCACCCAGTCAGGATTCATTGTGCGGGCCACCAAAAACAGGAGGTAGAGGTAAGTGAGTAGGAATCAATCTTCCCTCCACCCTCAATAGTTGGAGGCTCACAAAATGTAAGAAACTCTGATCAGAAAACTCAAACGTTATAGTTTTAAGATATTTCCACCCAGTCAGGATTCATTTTCAAGCAGAATTTATACTTAACTATCAAAGCTGGCTCAAACAACCCATATTCATTTAAACCCCCTGATCAAAGCTGATAATCGACCAAGAAAAAAATAATATATCCTTATATTCAATCCTCTCGATTTTAACCAGAGCTAACTATCAATTATCAATTATCAATTATCAATTAATCAAACTAACCAGTCAGGAATCATTGTGTGGGTCTCCAAAAACAGGAGGTAGAGGTAAGTGAGTAGGAATCAATCTTCCCTCCACCCTCAATAGTTGGAAGCTCACAAAATGTAAGAACCTCTCATCAGAAAACTCAAACGTTATAGTTTCAGATATTTTCACCCAGTCAGGATTCATTGTGTGGGCCTCCAAAAACAGGAGGTGGAGGTAAGTGAGTAGGAATCAATCTTCCCTCCACCCTCAATAGTTGGAGGCTCACAAAATGTAAAAAGCTCTGATCAGAAAACTCAAACGTTATAGTTTTAAGATATTTTCACCCAGTCAGGAATCATTTTCAGGCAGAATTTATACTTAACTATCAAAGCTGGCTCAAACAACCCATATTCATTTAAACCCCCTGATCAAAGCTGATAATCGACCAAGAAAAAAAATAATATATCCTTATATTCAATCCTCTCGATTTTAACCAGAGCTAACTATCAATTATCAATTATCAATTATCAATTAATCAAACTAACCAGTCAGGAATCATTGTGCGGGCCTCCAAAAACAGGAGGTAGAGGTAAGTGAGTAGGAATCAATCTTCCCTCCACCCTCAATAGTTGGAGACTCACAAAATGTAAGAAACTCTCATCAGAAAACTCAAACGTTATAGTTTCAGATATTTTCACCCAGTCAGGATTCATTGTGCGGGCCACCAAAAACAGGAGGTGGAGGTAAGTGAGTAGGAATCAATCTTCCCTCCACCCTCAATAGTTGGAGGCTCACAAAATGTAAGAAACTCTGATCAAAAAACTCAAACGTTATAGTTTAAGATATTTCCACCCAGTCAGGAATCATTGTGTGGGTTTCCAAAAACAGGAGGTAGAGGTAAGTGAGTAGGAATCAATCTTCCCTCCACCCTCAATAGTTGGAAGCTCACAAAATGTAAGAAACTCTGATCAAAAAACTCAAACGTTATAGTTTAAGATATTTCCACCCAGTCAGGAATCATTGTGTGGGCTTCCAAAAACAGGAGGTAGAGGTAAGTGAGTAGGAATCAATCTTCCCTCCACCCTCAATAGTTGGAGGCTCACAAAATGTAAGAAACTCTGATCAAAAAACTCAAACGTTATAGTTTAAGATATTTCCACCCAGTCAGGAATCATTGTGTGGGCCTCAAAAAACAGGAGGTAGAGGTAAGTGAGTAGGAATCAATCTTCCCTCCACCCTCAATAGTTGGAGGCTCACAAAATGTAAGAAACTCTGATCAGAAAACTCAAACGTTATAGTTTTAAGATATTTCCACCCAGTCAGGATTCATTTTCAAGCAGAATTTATACTTAACTATCAAAGCTGCCTCAAACAACCCATATTCATTTAAACCCCCTGATCAAAGCTGATAATCGACCAAGAAAAGAAATAATATATCCTTATATTCAATTCCGTAGCGTTTAAAACCCGAGGTAACTATCAATTATAAATTATCAATTATCCATTAATGAATTGCCATTTATTAGTGATTCATACAACTATTATTTAACATCAAATGTTGGAATTAATACAAATTGATAAATATTTGCTACAAATAGTTAGGGCATTTCTTATAATTAAGAACTTAGAACCCAGAATGGAATAGATTTAATACCATTTTTGATGTTGCAAATCACCTTTTAGTGAAACAAATTTTATCTAAAAGTCTTTTTATGGTACTTATTATTCGTAATATTCTTTTTTAAAATGGTATAACCCAATTAGATAAAACATAAGCATTCAGCTATTAGCAGTCAGCTATCAGCAATTAATAATGAATAACTACTTCCCAGGTTGTGGAAGGAGACGCATGATAGTAACTTTTTATTCTTTCCTCAATTTCAAAGGTTTTTTACCTTTCCCAAAATTAATAGCTGTTAACGCAGTTCCGACCATAGGAGGCTAGCTAATAGCTGACGGCTGAATGCTGACGATAAAACTTATTAATAAAATAATTTTATCGGAGGATATATACTGTATTAATTATTGTTCTGCTAATTAAATCTCAAAGCACTTAACCATAAAAAAAAGTGCCTTTTTGTAGTCGAAAAAAGATTAGGAGATAGGAGGATAGAAAAAATTACCAAAACTTGCCTACTTTTCAGTCAATAAGTGTTTTTTTACTCTGACTAAAATAGTGAAAAGTCAACTTTTAAGTGGTTGCACACTATAGAATGACACTGCAAAAAAAATGGTTTAGACTTTGACTAAAAAAACATTAATTAATAATTCTAGCAATTGATTAATCCAAAATCCTGTTCATCAAAAATCTCAAATCACTCGTCACTGTGCAACGCCACTTTTAATCAGAAACCAAAAGCCTCCGTCCCCGTGTCTCAGCGTCCACGCATCCCCGCGTCCCCGCGTCTCCTACCCCTACTAATAGACTTTTTCAGCAAACCCTAATGGGCAACATTGTAGTGCTAGAATACCAGTAAAGTATATAAAAATTGGGATATTAAATAATATAGGTGGATAATAAACATCAAAATGGGACAAAAAGCCTTCAACAAAATTCTATGAAATTGAATTTCGCAGGCACTACTGATAAAGGTTGTGTTCGCTCAGTTAATCAAGATTCTTACTACATAGACCCGGAAGGACGATTCTTTATTGTTGCTGATGGTATGGGAGGACACGCAGGTGGCCAAGAAGCTAGTAGAATTGCTGCGGAAGTAATTAAAAATTATCTTGTTAACCATTGGCAGGATGTTATAGAATCACCAAAATTGTTAGAAGATGCTTTTCTCAAAGCCAATGAAGCCATTTTATGCGACCAACTAGAAAACCCAGAACGTTCAGATATGGGCACCACCGCAGTAGTGGTTATCTTCCGAGAACAAAAACATTGGTGTGCAAATGTAGGTGACTCTCGCTTCTATCGACTTCGAGACCAAAACTTAGAACAAATTACAGAAGACCAAACTTGGGTAGCTCAAGCAGTCAGACAAAATGCTTTAACTCCCGATCAAGCTAGAGTACATCCTTGGCGTCATGTGCTTTCTCAATGTTTAGGTAGGGAAGATATGGGAAAAGTAGACATCTTACCTATTGATATTCAAACAGGCGATCGCCTATTACTCTGTAGTGATGGATTAACAGAAGATTTATCTGACACGGTAATTGCCCCCATATTAAGTTCTAGTGACGATAGTGAACCTATTGCTCAAGAACTTGTAGATGCTGCTAAAGATGGAGGAGGTCGCGATAATATCACAGCAGTAATTGTCATTGTTGGTGATGAGAAATGACCGAAACATTCTGGTCAATAGCGTTCTCTTTTAACCCACAAAATGTAGCATAAAAATCTAAGTCAAAATTAAAAAGTAAAAAGTAAAAAGTAAGAAGAAAATTATAGTGGTCAAGAGAATATTCCAGATTTCAAGTCTCCTTATTGCAAGAGATACTGATAACTGATAACTGATAACTGATAACTGAAATGACCAAAATTATTGGTTTGATTAGTGGCACTTCCGTCGATGGTATAGATGCAGCTTTGGTTGATGTTGCTGGTGGTCAAACAAATTTAAAAATTGAACTCCTAGCAGCAACTACTTATCCATACTCAGAAAAGTTACGCTCGCAAATTCTTAGTGTGTGTGGCGGTTCTTCTCTGTCAATAGCTGAATTGGCAGAACTTGATGATGCTATTGCCCAAGAATTTGCCCAAGCAGCATTTACAATTAATCAAAAAGTGATAAAAAAGCAGAAATTATTGGCTCTCATGGTCAAACCGTTTATCACCGTCCACCATCTCAACAATTAGGCTATAGTCTTCAGTTAGGACGTGGTGAAGTAATTGCCAATATCACAGGTATTCCCACTATTAGTAATTTTCGAGCTGCTGATATTGCCGCAGGAGGTCAAGGTGCACCCTTAGTTTCTTGTGTAGATATTCATTTACTGAGCCATCCTGAATATAGTCGCTGCATTCAAAATTTAGGTGGAATAGGAAATGTCGCTTATATTAAAAGTCAAAATTCACCAGACCTCAAAAATAGTATTTTAGGTTGGGATACAGGTCCGAGTAATACACTATTAGACTTAGCAGTACAACACCTTTCTCAAGGTAGGAAAACCTACGATAAAAATGGAGAATGGGCGGCTAGTGGAGTACCATGTCAAGACTTAGTAGAAAAATGGTTAAAACAAGACTTTTTCCAACAAAAACCACCAAAATCTACAGGTAGAGAATTATTTGGCAAAGACTATTTATTTAACTGTCTTGCTGATGGAGAAAATTATAATTTAAGCGCTGCTGATATACTAGCAACTCTCACAGAATTAACAGCAGCTTCCATTAATCATAGCTATCGAAATTTTTTGCCCAATTTACCAGATCAAATATTATTATGTGGCGGTGGTAGTCATAATTTATATTTAAAAGAACGGATACATAATTTATTAGTACCAATTCCAGTAATTACCACTGCTGAAGTAGGTGTAAATGTAGACTTTAAAGAAGCGATCGCCTTTGCAGTTTTAGCTTATTGGCGTTCTTTAAAAATTCCCAGTAATTTTCCAGAAGTTACCGGAGCAAAAGCCAAAGTAATGTTAGGAGAAATTCATCAACCGATTATTTAATTAGAATTTAGAATTTAGAATTTAGAATTTAGAATTCAGGAGTTATATAAAATCCGGTTTATATAGCTGGAGAGAGTGGGGGAGTCGGGGAGATTGGATATTGAAGTAATTATAGAATTATCGACATATATATATACTGTATAACCGGATTTTAGATTACGCCGTAATATCATGTCCGGATAATTAACGATTCAAAAACTTTCTCCTTCTCGTCTTCTTTCTTTCCTCCTGACTCCTGACTCCTCCCTTATTATTTATAATTGCGGCGTTGGTGAATTGAGCTATGAACGATAAGGGACTGGAACATCGTTCCAATAAAGATAATGAATCAGTAAACGGACAGAATACTCCAACATTTGCAACGACTTTGAATAACATAAAGTTTTTCGGTGTAGTCTAGCTAAATAGTGCCTGAGTCTTGTATTTTCTCCTTCGACCCTGGTCATATACGTTTTACTAATAATCTGATCCCCCTGTGAAATAAATTGTGGATATACTTTCCATCCATCTGTCACATAGAAATAACAGTTCCACTTTTCTACCTGTGCCCACAACGGTTCAAAGGTTTCTGCACTATGGTCTCCAATCACCCACTTCTTTAATACCTCTCTTAAAATGATCTACCGCAGTCCATATCCAAATCTTGTTTTTTTTTACCCACAAAAGTCTCTAGTTCATCTAATTTTCCCACCTGTGGAATCCTCAATGCGAGAATAACTATTGGGTAGTAAATCACCCACTTGTTTAATCCAATTAATTATGGTGGTGTGGTGAATTTTTTTGACCCTAGCGATCGCTCTAATTCCCATGCCATTGACATACATTGTTAAACATTCATGTTTAAATTCATTAGAATAACCCTGTTCTAATTGATAATTATCACTCTCATTGACGAGAACAATTAACACAGATGTAGTTTTGTTTCCCTTGCCGATTAATTCCGTTTTTGCGAATATGATGAGATTTACATTCGGGACATTCCATGATTTGAGACTATAGTAATCTTGATTTATTTTAATAATACCTTAATTCATAGCTTGATTCACCAACGCCATAATTGCTTAACCAGATATAGTATTCTTTCCTAATAGACATCTCCAATAATAACAGGACTTACGCAGAGAATTTACATATAGCGAGGGCGAATGGTATTCGCCCCTACAGATAGTGATTTAAAAGTCAATTTGCGTAAGTTATGAATAAAAATAAAATCAATTATCTCACTGTTATTCATCAATTATTTCCCCCTACTTTGTACGGACGTTGCATGCAACGTCCCTACTACTCTTACTCCCTCTTTTCTAGAATTTTATAATGAAAACAACCTATTATTTTCAAAGATTATCTCAATATAACCAATGGATGAACGAAAAAATTTACCAAGTTTGTGCATCCATACCCGATGAAATACGTCGGGAAGATAAGAAAGCATTTTTTAATTCAATTCACGGCACACTCAACCATATTTTATTAGCAGATAAATTGTGGTTAAGTCGTTTTAAAAATTATACTTTTGAAATTGAATCGTTAAGACAAGAATTAATTGCTGAATTTGATTTATTATGGGAAGAACGTCAAAAAACAGACAAAGAAATTCAGAGTTATATTGATTCGTTAACACAGGAAAAATTATCTGAACCTTTGACTTTTACAAGTAGGTCTCAGAAACGAGAATGTACATTTCCAATTTGGTTTTTACTCTTACATTTTTTCAATCATCAAACTCATCATCGTGGTCAACTTACTACCTTAATTAGTCAATGTGGTAAAGACTTCGGAGTAACAGATTTATTGTGGTTGCCAGAAGCTGAATTATAACGAAGTCAGAAGTCATTTCAGTTATCAGTTATCAGTTATCAGTTATCAGTACCTCTAGTTAAAGTCAGAGGCTTGAAATATTTAACTTTATTTTTTCTCGGTCGATTGGATATGGCACAGGTCTACTTGCCATCCCTTGATCGCTTTTTCATCCCCTTGAAAGGGAAGGCTTTAGACCCTATTTTTTGCTCAGAAGTCAGAAGTTGTTTTTAAGCAACCCTCCAAAACACATTTCGCCTTAAAAGGCGGAGTTTTAGACCCAATTATAGGGAGGCTTTAGACCACAATTTTTTGGTAAATAATATACAGCATATTCCAAGCATGAAGTACAGATATTAATAATTATAATAATTAAATTTTCCTAGGGCGGGCATCTTGCCCGCGAGGGGTGTACTACCATTTTGAAAAAGAATGTTACGAATAATAAGCACCAGAAAAAGAATTTCAGATCAATTATGTTTCACGAAAAATGTGATTTGCAACACCAAAAATGGTATTAAATCTATCCATTCTGCATTCTAAATTTTAAATTCAGAATTATAATACCCTAGATATTTGTAGCAAGTATTTATCAAATTGGTATACTTCAGCAAGGTAGAATTCCCTTGCATTAATTAATAATTAATAATTGATAATGGATAATTACCTCTGGTTAAAACCGCTACGGAATTGAATATAAGGAAATATTATTTCTTCTCTTGGTCGATGGTCGGAAAGCGAGGAGACTAGCTCTTGACAGAGCCGCTCCGAAGATCGCCATCCCACCCGACGGGAAGCTGCGCTACGACCGCTTTTTTCCCCTTAAAAGGTGGGAGGCTTTAAACCAGAATTATTTAATTATTAATTATTAATTATTAATTATTAATTATTCGGTAACTCTACACTGAAAAATTTAAAACTATAATTTCATTAACTTTACCTCTTTTCAAACCTTTAGAATTGATATTTCGTGCTGCCTTAACTATATGAATTTTATCCTGATAATCTTGATATAAATCCATAATAAAATCAGTCTGAGAATTACTCAACATAACTCGGCAACCTCTCTGTGTTAAATCATCAACAACTTCCTTCAATCTTTCCTGTTGATTCCGGTTAAAACCATTAGCATCATATCCAGTAAAAGATGCTGTATCAGAAACCGGATCATAAGGTGGATCGAAATAGAGAAAATCACCTTTTTTTGCCTTCTTAACAGCCTCCGCAAAATCCAGATTTAATAGTTTTACTTGAGGTTTGTTTAAATATTTACTAACAGCTTTTAAAACATCTTCATCTAAAATATTAGGTTTTTTGTATCTACCAAAAGGAACATTGAATTGACCTTGAGAATTTACTCTAAATAAACCGTTGTAACAAGTTTTATTCAAATAAATAATCCTAGCCGCCCTTTCTACTGCTGACAGATTTTTATATTTAGACATACGGTCTAAATTTCTTACTTCATAATAATAATCTGGACTATTTTTTCTTGATGTTTTTTAACTCCACAATTAAATCATCCAATGAATCTCTAACTACTTCGTAACAGTTAATTAATTCCAGATTTTTATCATTAATAACTGCCCTAGTTGGTTGTAACTCAAATAAAAGCGCTCCACCTCCAATAAAAGGTTCATAATAGGTATGTTTTTTAGGGATTTTTCATCAATATATTTGATTAACTCAGGCAACAATTGTCTTTGTTAGAGTCGAATGAGATATCGCTATCCCAAACTCTCCTTCAGAACCGAACATGAAAGTTCCCCTTCATTCAGCTCCTCCTAGCTAGTTTGACTTGCGATCGCGACTACCATCTTGAAAAATTTTCTGATGATGGCAGTAATTGTGCAGGAATTTTTTGTTAGCCATATTGTTTTTACCCCCTAAATATTGGAGAATTATATGGTCTATTTCCAGATTTTCTTCACTGGGAAAATATTACAGCAGTTATCAGGTTGATGAGGTACAAAGTTTTATTGCTCTAGGGAACAGGGAACACCGGAGCTGGGAACAGGGAACAGGGAATATACTAATAAATAGTCTTATAACTTTACCTCACTTGCTGTAGGGAATTATATGGTCTATTTCCAGCTTGTCTTCACTGGGAAAATATTGTTCACACAAGAAAGACGCATTTTCTATTGTGTAATCATATAGAATCCGGTTATATAATATATGTTTATAATTCTATAATTACTTCAATATCCCTACTCCCTACTCCCCCACTCCCTACTCCCCACTCCCTCGCTCCCCCACTCCCCCACTCCCCTACTCCCCTACTCCCCTACTCTCCTTATGGTTTCGCAATACTTTCCCGTCTGGTGTGATGAATTTCCATCCTTTTCCCTTATCAACTCCCCAATATTTGTTTACCGTATGCTTTTTACCCTGCATGGGTGTACGATAGTATCCCCATCTGAGAAGTTGATGGTATAAGATATTATCCATCTTTGCGAAGACTCTTGAACTTACCACAGAGTCATAATAATTGCACCACTCCCTAATTTTAGGTGTTAGCATTTCTATTAATTTCTCTTGCGGTGCATTGCGATACAGTCGGATTGTATGTTTTAAGACCCTGGTATGGCGTTTGATAGCTTCCTTCGCAGGTTTTATGAGAGTTTTAAACCCTAGTTTGTTACCATTTCCATCCGTTGCACTATTTATATCTTTGACTGAATATTGCCTGACATTAAACCCTAGATAGTCAAATCCTGTCTGAACTTTTCCATCTCCTAGAGTGTGAGCAATTCTTGTTGTTGAGTCTTTTAGTTTTAGACCCATATTTTCCAACCAGTCATTGATAATTTCTTGGCATTTTTCTATCACCTTTTTGCTTTCGTGTAAGATGACAAAATTATCCGCATATCTGTGGAATAGAGGTGGATTGAAATTGATATCAGGTTGTATCCCATAGGTGGTATATTTCTCGGAAAATTCCTCTTGTAATACCTCCTGCATTCCATGTAAAGCTATGTTCGCTAATAACGGAGAAATTACACCACCTTTTGGAATTCCATTTTCGGTTTTGTAGAAGACATCTTTTTCCATTACCCCTGCTTTGAGCCATACCTTAATTTGATGGCGCATAGCTGGATAAGTATTGAGTTTATCCAATAATCTTCTTTGGTCAAAGCACTGTTCTATTTCAGCATTTAGAACATAGTAACTCGTTCTTTTGATGTCACTATAGATAGCTGCGATCGCATCTTTAGCACATCTTCCCGGTCTAAAACCATAAGAATTATCTTCAAACTTTGCTTCCCATTCTGGTTCTAGAGCTATTTTAGCTAATGACTGTTTAGCCCAGTCTTCCATTGTGGGTATTCCTAATGGTCTTTTCTCCTGTTTGCTTGACTGAGGAATTTCAATCCTGCGAACAGATTTAGCTTTGCCATCCAGTTGAATTTTTTGGGCTATTTTAGCTATCCCATCCATTCCTGGAGTATTTTTACCCCTATTATCCTGTATTACTTTACTGACTGCGAGTAATTTAGCTGATTTAGACTTTACCAGTAACTTCTGTAATTTCCTGACAGTTTTGGTATCACCATTTAGCGACGCTTTGTAGATTCTTTTCTGAAGGCGAAATACTGCTCTATTAACCGATTTCCAGTTAATATCACTCCATTTCATTTCCACCGTAGTTGTTTCACTCGTATTGGTCATTTTGCCTCCTACTTATACCAATTCACTTTAAAGATGTCACAAATAGTTTCGCTCCTTGTTTTGAGCTTATAAAATCATAATGCATGACTTTTGACTTTTATAGCAATGTGCGCTGGCATATTTACAAATTACAAGAGATGTCCAATAGCTAAAAGCCTTATAATATCGGTTTTTTATTCCCCAGATGAGCTGTTGCTTTCCGGAGCTGTTGCCTGCGCACAGCGCTATAACTGTCTTGAGTGTGTCTTACATTCTGAGGAGACCTCAGAATTACACACTCGATGCATGACTTCCGTGAAACGGTATTAGTTATCGGGTAAGGTTCGAGAGTCACTTCTCTGTGCTCCCCTAAGAACCGTGCGTGACAGTTTCCCATCACACGGCGGCTGGTGGAGAAAATCACCAGAGGAGTTGGGCCTCCCATTTCAGACGACCAGTTCAGGTCGCGCTCTACTCTCTAGACTTAGGGATGTCCGTCTGCATATCCTGGGAATTACTCCAGACATTGGCTTTTGACATCATCCTTCCTCAATCAGGTTTATAGCTTGGCTGCCTACTCAATAGAGAACCGTATTGAAGTTACTTCGTTCCGTAGAGGTTTTGTCTGGTCGGGTTGGGTTCTGACTATACGCCGAGGAATGCTCTTATCGGTAAGAGAAGGATGTTAATCAGAAAGAGGAAAATCTCTGATTCTCATTCCTATAGCAGGGAACAGGGAACAGGGAACAGTTGGAAAAACATTTCCCTGTCTAAAGATAATTATCCCCATAAGTCCGTGTCCTATCTGTCTATTGCTATATTTCGATAGAGACTTGACCTATCGTATCTCTATCTTGGACTAACGACGCTTCCAATCATCAGTTCACGAATGTTAACCCTTTCGACCTCCCTTGCAGGGATTTAACTTAGATAGGTTAGTTATAGCAGTCGCCATTACTATTAGGACATTCTCGCTCCTCTCAAATTTAGTCACAGCAAGAGTTTAACTTCTGTACGGGCGAACGGCCGTTTGCTTCGCATAACTACCGTTAACGCCCCTACTGACTTCTGACTTCTGCTATATTACCTGCTTTTTATCCCGCTTCACTAATTCGAGCGCCACTCTCCTTAATGGGGATAATGGATTCAATCGAACATCTCGATGCTAGGACTTAAACCTAGAAACTCTCTACAGTTGTAGTCGATATAAAAAATCAACCCAGGTCATCCCCCGCTTTAAAGCGGTTTCGACCTAACGAGTCGCACTGTTAAACTAAGCCAGTTTGTTACCAAACCGACTCGTCTTCAGAACCGTGCGTGAGACTTTCACCTCACACGGCTCCTCTCTTAAACGTCCCTTGTCATGGGTACATCCCTGTCATCAGATGTTAACATATCGTCAACCCATAAATAATTTTCAGGTAAGTCCTGTGGCTTAAATTTTGTGATATGTCTTTTTGTCTAGATGCAGTTTTACTGTCATGGCAATGTCGGTGCAACAATTGTTTGTTTTTATATGTGTTGTCACCACCTTTAGACCTTGGAATTATATGGTCAACTTCAATTAGGTCATTTGGTCTAAAGGTTAGTCCACAAGATGCGCATTTATTCTTTTGCCGTTTTAATAGCGTTGTGACTTCTTTCCTTACGCCTGGGTATTTACCGATTCTATTACTCCAATAAGTCCAGTCACCGTCATAAGGGGATTTATTACCTTTAACTTTGATGTGCCTTACAATAGGTACATCTGAGTGTTGGTTTAGTATATATTCGCCATCGTTAAGAACCCAATTTCTGTGTTCCTTTCAATCGAGGGAAAATACTTTTCTTTTACCCATTTGGCCGATTTATTTGGATGCCTTCTACTTGCCCATCTCCATAATCTTTTCCATAGGAGGTTATCTATTTTTCTGAATACCTCTTTACTGACTACGGCTGAGTAGTAGTTAGCCCATCCTCTAATTACCGGATTTAGTTTGGCTATTAAAGACTTGCGTAGGAGCGGTTTTGTATTTATCACATATATCCGCCAGTTTCCGATAGTGAGTTTTAATACTCTTGGAGAGATGGTTTAATCAGCGTTTTAAATCCTTGTTTGGTTGACTTGGCCTCATATTGCCTAACATTGAAATCCTAGAAAGTCAAATCCGGGTTTGTTCCCTTCATATTCTTCCAAGGTGTGGGCAATTTT
>NZ_BLZO01000046.1 GCF_014132355.1 Okeania sp. KiyG1 | reverse complement strand
AAAAGTGTTAATAAAATGAAAAATAATAAATCAATATTTAAGTTAAGTAGTAAAATATTAGGAGCTTCGCTATTTTTGATCGCCACATTTGTACCTGGTGCTTACTCTCAAACCAGTGTAGAAAATTCAGCTTACTATACAAAACCAAGTGAAGTAGATTCACAACAACTTCCATCATTAGTATCTAATATTGCCCAACAAATTACTGTAAGAATTTTTACAGACAACAGTGCTGGTTCTGGAGTAATTATCCAACGGCAAGGTAATACCTACACCGTTGTTACTAATCGTCATGTAATTGACAATAACCCTAATAAACTTTACCCAATTATGAGTGGAGATGGGATGACTCATCAAGCCACCCTAGTTTCATCTCCTCAAATAGGCAACCTGGACGTAGCATTATTGCAATTTACTAGCGATCGCCCTTATCAAGTTGTAGAAATTGCCAACAGTAATCTACTTTCAGTAGGAGAAACTGTAATTGCAGCAGGTTTTCCCAATTGGCATCAACCAGACTCCTTAGAAATTAGTAGTACCCGTACTTGGGGTAGTCGTGCTTTTAAGTTAACTTTAGGAGCTGTAGAAATGTTACCCAGTCGCACCCTCAGCCAAGGATATCAATTAGGCTATAGCAATGATATTAAAAGTGGCATGAGTGGTGGACCGATTTTAAACAGTAAAGGTCAGTTAATTGGTATTAACGGACGCTCAAAATATCCTATTGCTGGAATTGGAGCATTTAATTTTACAGATGGCTCTCAACCATCTTTTGAGCAGTTCAAAAAAATGGAATCTCTGAGTTGGGGTATTCCCGTTAATACAATTATCACAGAAAAGAGGCAGTAGGCAGAAAGAATTGATAATTCCTGTGTGATAATTAATTTGATTTTTTATTATCACGCCTATGTCTATTAAGTGACATACTCCCACACTAAGCTGAAGCTATAGTGTAAGCTCTCTCGTTTCGCAGTCCCGGTATCCCGTCGGACTCCACGAGCTTTAAAGACGGAATGCTCTACCGCCCTATTTTTGATATTTATTGCTGCATTCCAGTCGCGGTCTATGACAATACCGCAATGCGGACAAGAATGAGTTCGTATGTTTAATTCTTTATCAACTTTTTCTCCACAATTTGAGCAATCTTGGCTGGTATTTTTGGGGTTCACTGCTATAGTTTTCACCTCCAGCATTTGCCTCCTGGGTCGGAGCTGCGCTAACGGCTTTGACAGTTAAAATAGACAGGAATTGTCCCCCAAATCGCATCGTTAATTGATTTACTCAAACGAGTCTTTGCTAGCCCTTTGATATTTAAGTTTGCTCCACGCCGCTCCGCGTCTGGGCGATAACTTCGGATGAGTGATAACAATTCATTGGCTGTTTTGAAATAAAAATCTTTACGTTTATCGGCTATCTTTTTATGTTGTTTAGCTACAGCTATAACAGCTTTTAACCATCTTTTGCTTCCTTTCTTTTTCGAGTATAAACGTTTTTGTAGAGTCTTTAATCGCTGCTGAGAAGAGCGATAGTATTTAGGGATAGGAACTGATTCTCCTTCACTTGTTACTAAGAATTCCTTTAGCCCCATATCAATTCCCAGAGTATTTTTTAATGTTGGTTCTACTTTAGTTGTTAAAGCTGGGACTGATTTGTCTTCTAGGGATAAAGTTACATAATAACCGTCAGCTTTACGACTAATTGTTACTGTTTAAGAGTGAAAACCTTCTGGTATTGGACGATGCTGAATCAACTTGACTTTTCCTATTTTGGGCAAGTCGATCTTGTTTCCTTCAATGCAGTTTTGTTTGATTTGAGGATAAGTAAAACTGCGATAACGTCCTTTTCCCTTAAACCTTGGTTTTCCTAATTTATGTCCATTTTTGTCTGCTCTTAAACCATCTATCAAAGGCAAGTTTTACCCGTTTTATGCAATCTTGCAAAACCTGAAAATGAATTAGCTTGTACTCAGGAAATTTGTCTTTGGTATTGACCAAATCTCTTTTTGAGAGTAATAATCTGGATTATCTCTTAGTTGAGGAATTGGCATCACCTAGGGGCAGGCGTTAACTGGACAACGGTTTTCTGACCACCATGAGAACCGCTCGCCTAACCGATAGTTGTACTGCCGACGCAACAATTCCAACCACATTTCTATTGTGGCTATTTGTTGTTTGTTCGGCCTTAATTTATATTGGTAGGCAGTGCGCATGGTGGAAAGTTTCCAGGGTTATTGCCAGATTATTATACAAGTTTTTCAACTAGGGTGAAGGTTTCTGCTGGGATAGCATGCAAATTGAATGGGCATCGAACCTATTCAATTTGCCACCGATTCATCTCACACCAAATCTGCATATTATAGTGTGAGGCTTCTCGGCGATTCAGCTAAAATTCTACAGACAAAGAATCCCACTTTTCATCAAACCATTGTTTCTCACTTTTCCATTGTGGGTCTCTACTTTTCCGCATTTGAAGATTAATGCTATTTGTGACATCATCTAGTGCATCTCTAGATAATCCCTGTCTACCTCTAGTAGTAGATTGTTGAGTTAAACTCATATTTCTATTCTTGGGTAAACTATTAGCACTGGTACTCAACAATTGTTCTGAGGAACCTGTAACATTCGTTACTGACTTTTCTTGAGCTTTTGCGGGAGTAGCACTTAAGCTAACAGCACAAAACATTGTTAATGTTGCAGTAAATAAAGTCTTAGTAGTTGTAACTTTCATTTTTTTCCTCTTGACAATTGATTGAGATATTTTAGGTAAACAAATTAACGCTTTAGCGTTATTTGATTATCCCATAATTAACTACTTTTGAGGTAACTTAATTTAGAAAGTATGATTTTGAGAATGAAATTAGAAATTAATTAATAAAGTAGTTAAAACAGACACAAACTTAGAGAAAACTAAGCCATTAGTGCCTGAGAAAATCCTGTATAGATTTTGATTGATATTTCCTATTTATTATAGTTTGAATTGAGAAGAGAAACTTATTTTAAACGAGCCTTTTCTCAACATTATCCAATCTAAATAGTTCAGCAACTAGATAGTTCAGAAATAAGGAATGAAGAGGGAAAATTTATTTGCTTATTTATTCCCTCAACATCTCTACTAAAACCATTTACTTATTCGTAGATAGGTTCGTCACTAGCATTACCTTGTCCGAAATCTTTAAATTGAGTGATAATCTCTTCTGATTTATCACGATTTCCTGGTTTTAATGTAAATACTACATTATCGAAGCTAGGTTCTTGTTCTGGAGAAACATAAACTACTTGCTCATAGTTTACAACTCCAATGTTGCTGATATCTGCAAAAGATTGCATTCCCAAAGAATAAGCAAGGTTAGTTAGACGAGTGCTAACAGATTGACAACGACGGTCAGGAGTATAAGCACCTTTAGGATGATCGGAAGAGAGAGTTGCACTCCACACAATCATTGGTTTAGAAGAAACTTGAATAACTTCTCGTTTTACTAGGGGATATCCACCTAAAAGTCCACGCTCACTTGTATCCCGTGTTTCACGAACTATTTGAGGAACAGTAGCATATTGATTTTCCGCAGCGTTAACTGAAACACAAGTAAATACTACTTTGTCAGTAGTTTCTAATTGTTCTGCTTTGGCTTCTGATTGAGGCATGAAACCCCAGAGACCAACGGTTGCTAAGATACCTACTAGAGAAACTTTTAATTGGTTGTTCACAATCTTGACCCCTGAAACTTAATATCTGTATTTGAGAGAGAAGTTATTTGTTTTTTTCTCCATATTTTTACAGTAGAGGAATTACTTATTCTGTCAGTAAGAATAAAGTAATCTTTCAAAACGTACTTTTTTAGGTAAGAAGTGATAAAAAGTAATATTATTAGCTTTTTGTCTATTATTTTACTGATTTTATGTATCGGTTTTGCTAGGTATAATTAATTGGTTTATGAGTTCTATATTAACTCAAATTTCTGTTTTTGCAACTATCAATATCTAAATTGAAATAGTAATTTAAACTAAGTAAAGGTTTGAAGTAGAAAATTATATAGATTAAATGTATTTTAAGTTAAGGGAACAGTTCAAGAATTTAGAATTTAGAATTTAGAATTTAGAATTTAGAATTACCCCTTCTGATAAATAGGAGGATTGGATAAAAAGGATTTTTTTTCTCTTGGTCTCATGGATATGGCGCAGGTTTCGGAGCCATCCTTCGACCGCTTTTTTCTCCATGAATGGAGAGGCTTTATACCTGAATTTTTCGGTAAAGATGATCGATCTCTTTTCTCAAAAGGACTTGGTATAATACTGTGGATGAAAAAAGAATATTACGGATAATTTTAGTGATTTCTAGAGGTTATGGGTAAAGTATATTTGACTAAAAATCAAGCTTTAGCCCAATAAATATAGCAAATTTCATCTTGGTGAGGTACATCTGTGGCGGGCAAGATGCCTGCACTACAAAGACTTTATCATTAGTATATGTACCTCATATACCTGCAATCTGCTGTCAATGCTGAAAAACTGTTCTTCCTTCTTCCCTCTTACTTCTTCCTTCTTCCTTCTTCTAGTCACCATTAACAAATTGCAAATAAGAATTACTCAGTTCCTTTACTGCCAACTCATAAAACTGCTTACCATGTTCAGGGGTAGCTAATGCAGGGTTTGAACCCATCCGACCATCAGGATATCGGTGACGAAAATTAGCGGCACCATATATTGGATAACCACTAGCTACATCTTCTGAAAGTGGTGCTAGTTTAATAGCTTCTGGGTAAACATACTGAGTTAAAGCTACTTCACTAGGTGTAGCGTGAGAACCTTCTCCATCGCCATATAATTCTTTAGCTAATTTATAAACTGAGCTACACATAAACCAATTTCCTACTTTGCACTTGACCAAATCCCCATTGGCAATATTTAGATCGGCCAAATGAGCATAAGTTTCTGAGAAGGCAGCCTTAAGAGTCGCAATATTGCCTCCATGGCCATTAATAAAGAAAAATTTGGTAAACCCAGACCTAGTTAAACAAACTATATAGTCACGAATTACTTGAATCATCGTACTAGGCCGCAGACTGATTGTACCTGGGAAACCAGTATGATGTAATGCCATACCTACATTAATCGTCGGTCCGACTAATGCTTCTACTGTTTCTCCCACTCCTTTAGATATAACTTCTGCACAAATAGCATCTGTGCCAATCAATCCTGTTGGCCCATGTTGCTCCGTAGAACCTATTGGCAGAATAATACCTTGAGATTGACTCAGATAAGTTTCGACTTCAGACCAAGTACTTAATTGTAGTAACATTTTTTAATTATTTATACTTTTTATCTTAAATATAAGTAGGAGAATTAATCAAACTTTAAATAGAAATTAATTTGTTAAATATAACCTAAATTTCTCAATCTTGAAATTTCAATGGTTAAAACTGTTCCGAAACACAAAGGGGATATTTTACTCCTCAATTTCTCAATCTTGACATTTCAATGGTGAAAAACTGTTCCGAAACACAAAGGGGATATTTTACTCCTCAATTTCTCAATCTTGACATTTCAATGGTGAAAACTGTTCCGGAACACAAAGGGGATATTTTACTCCTCAATTTCTCAATCTTGACATTTCAATGGTGAAAACTGTTCCGGAACACAAAGGGGATATTTACTCCTCAATTTCTCAATCTTGACATTTCAATGGTGAAAACTGTTCCGGAATACAAAGGGGATATTTTACCCTCAATTTCTCAATCTTGACATTTCAATGGTGAAAAACTGTTCCGGAACACAAAGGGGATGTTTTTACTCCTCAATTTCTCAATCTTGACATTTCAATGGTGAAAAACTGTTCCGGAATACAAAGGGGATATTTTACTCCTCAATTTCTCAATCTTGACATTTCAATGGTGAAAAACTGTTCCGGAACACAAAGGGGATGTTTTTACTCCTCAATTTCTCAATCTTGACATTTCAATGGTGAAAACTGTTCCGGAACACAAAGGGGATGTTTACTCCTAAATTTCTCAATCTTGACATTTCAATGGTGAAAACTGTTCCGGAACACAAAGGGGATGTTTTACTCCTAAATTTCTCAATCTTGACATTTCAATGGTGAAAACTGTTCCGGAACACAAAGGGGGATGTTTTACTCCTAAATTTCTCAATCTTGACATTTCAATGGTGAAAAACTGTTCCGGAACACAAAGGGGGATGTTTTACTCCTAAATTTCTCAATCTTGACATTTCAATGGTGAAAAACTGTTCCGGAACACAAAAGGGATGTTTTACCCCTCCTATCAGAGCTATGAGTCAGCAAACGGCCGAAAGCTTGCGCATAACTATCGTTAACGCCCCTGCAGATTGTGTATAATTTGATATGCGTGCGTAAGTGCTGTATATGTACCAATTTTTCGGCTGATAGCTTATAGCTAGAGCGTGTCATTAAAAAATAATTTAACCTTTTGATAACCTTAAGTTAACTTTTGTTTAACTTATTAGACATAATATAAGGACATCCAAGTTTTGTATCCAGCACAACAATGCAATATGGAAGTGGGCAATGCTTACTAACTTGATACTTTTCCCAAGAAACAACCAATGGCCTGACTACAGAGCAGGCCCCGCTATTTCTACTATTAGTATAGCAACAGCAATATTTCAAAGTCAGAATGCGTTGTATCAATGGATAAAAAATCCAGTGCTTTTAGCTGTTGGATGGTTGAACATTAATTAAGTTAATTAGCTACAAAATTAGCGATCGCCTAAATTTTCACCTCAGGCAACATTAATGATTTACTGTCAAATACACAAAAGCGATATTTATGTTTTCCCCCGATATAAGCGAAAGTCTTTTAAAGTCTGGCGTGAGAATAACTAGCAAAGTCTTGCTATTAGAATCTGAAGAACTATTTCGGGATATGTTAGCCTTAGCTCTAGAAGAACAAGGTTGTGAAGTAGTTATTGCTCCAGACGGACGTAGTGTAATTCCTACGGTTCAGAATTATTCATCAATTCAAAGTGAACCTTTTTTCAATCTTCTAATTCTTGACTCAATTAATGGTCTAGACCTATGTCGGATGTTAAGACATCAAGGCAATTCTATACCAATCATGATTTTAGGAGCAAGAGGCAGTGGGAATAATTGTGCTTTTTATTTAGAAGCTGGAGCAGATGATTATTTGACTAAACCTTTTGGGATGCGGGAATTTATGGCTCGTTGTCGGTCTTTGATGCGTCGCCAACGTCTAGGTCAACTGCCTCAACCAATTATGCTTCAGTATAAGGATATAGCTCTTTATCCAGAAGAATGCCGAGTAACCGTTAGGGGTCAAGAAGTGAAAATTTCCCCCAAGCAATTTCGCTTACTTGAGCTATTTATGAGTTATCCACGCAGAGTTTGGTCTCGCGAACAATTATTAGAACAAGTTTGGGGGCCAGACTTTATTGGGGATAGTAAAACTGTTGATGTTCATATTCGTTGGTTACGGGAAAAATTAGAGTTAAATCCTAGTAAACCAGAGTATGTAATCACAGTTAGAGGTTTTGGATATCGATTTGGGTGACATACTCCCGACTTTGAGACAAGCTACAAAGCGGGCTACGAGCGCGACTCTACTATGTAGACATAAACTGAGCTCACAAGGAATGCCCGGCCTCTCTAATTGATTTAGCTAGATCGCCCTTGAGCCTCACGCCATAATCTGTGAATCGGCGGCCAATTGAATGGGTTCGATGCCGATTCAATTTGCATGCCATCCCAGCATAAGCTTTCCCCCTAGTTGAAAAACTTGTATTATCTAATGTTGGCATTTATACCCGCGCTCTCCCGAAGGGGAGCGTCGGGATGAATGCCAACCCATGCTATACTTTAACAGAGGCGATCGGGTGAGAAATATGGTCGTGAGTTTAGGGTAATTAACCGTTGGGAACCGACAAGTCAAAAATGCAGTTGTTGTGGTTTCCGTGGTGGCAAAAAAGAATTAAATGTTAGAGAATGGACTTGTCTCAATTGTGGTACGTTTCACGATAGAGATGTCAATGCTGCACTGAATATTCTAGAAGTTGTTCAACCAAAAAACAAAGCTGAAACACTCAAAGAAACACTTTTCTGAAAATCCTGTACAACTATCACTTTTTGTTAGCGTAGCTCCTCCACAGGAGGCTATCGTCGCGGGCGGGCAGCCCGAGACGTTAAACAAGACGAGGAGCCGACGTAATTCTAACCGTAAAAAGGTAGTTGATGGCAATGAGTCGTCTACCCACCCTGAGTCAATTCAACTTCGGTTGTCCTGATGGATGGGAATCCCGCGCTCTCCCGTAGGGGAGCGTCGGGAGGATGTCAAATGATTCAAATTTGATTGGTGGTAGCAAGGCTAGGACGCATTCATCTCGACACCAAGTCAACTATGGTGCGGGACTTCTGCTAGACAAAGTTAAAAAAACTTTTCGGGTTATTTTTACCGAATAATTAAGGTAAAATGCCTCTCCTTTAAAGGAGAAACAAGCGGTCGAGGGATGGCGTTTGCTACCGCAAAGCTTTCCGTTCCGGAATGCTACCGCAAAGGCTAACAGCGGAGCGGCTCTGATAAGAGCGGTCTCCTCGCCATATCCAATCGACCAAGAGAGAAAAAACTTTCCTTTTATTCAATCCTCTCCCTAAAAGGAAGAGGTAATTATCAATTATCCATTATCAATTATCAATTATTGAAACGAGTCCTATTAGTAAAGGTGAGGAAAAAGGGAGAATAGAAAGAGCAATTATTAGGCATCTCCAAAATTAAAAATAAAATCAATTATTATCCATAAATTATCAACTCTTTCTCCCAGATGAGCTGTTGCCTGTTGCCTACTCCCTGAAAATGCCTATTTGCTAAATAAACTTAACTGACTCTCTGAATTTTCTGCCGACAAATCTACTCCATCTGATAGTAATTTAGCAGCAGCTTCTAACATTTCTTCCTGAATATCTTGAATATCTTCCCTACTTTCTAAATAAGTTTTTAATGCTTTTAACGGATCGATACTATTACCTTTTGCCAATTCTGGTAAACGGGGTCTTGCTAACTGACTGACTAATTCTGGTTGAATAGTATAAGTATGTGCCTCACCTAAAGCTTGATGTAATACTCCATTATCAATCAAATCTAACTGCTCCGAACGTAACTGATAAATTAACCGCACTACAGCATCTTTTATCTGAGTTTTACTAATAGATTTTAACAATTCAGCTTGTGGATTTTCTACTTCAGAAACATTAACCTTAATAGTATAAAAATTTCGCACAGGCAAAGAACAAAATTCCCATTTAACAGCACCTTTTTCTAATTCAAGCAAAACAAAACCTTTCTCTTCTTTCTCCTCACTAAAATCTACTCTTTCAATACTACCCGGATAAATAATTGGTGGATTATTAGACTTATTCAAATTTTGATGTTTATGAACATGACCTAAAGCTACATAATCAAAACAATCACGATTTAACAAAGAAACAGGAATATTAAAACCCTTACCCACAGCTAAAAAACGTTCTGCACCTAAACTTGCCCTATCTGCCATTAAATGAGCTAAAAGTACCGTCGGAATTTCTGGATTTAATTTGCGAACTTCTCCTTCTAATACCAACTTCAATTTTTCAATTAATAACTCATTAACTTTACCCATCGATAAACTTTCAGTCTCAGATTTTGTCATCAGACTAGAAGCAGTTAACCAAGGCAAAGTAATAACCTGAATAGCACCACTTTTAGTTTGAATATTGTGAGTTTCTATGCGATCGCCTACCACAACTCCGGGCACTCCTAAAGTACTATAAATACCTAAACTTGCCCCTCCTTGACCCTGGGAATGTTGGTCGTGATTTCCTACTAATAATACTGTGGGAATTTGAGCATCTACTAAACGGCGTAATTCACGAGAAAAAGCTTGTTTTATGTATGGTGCGGGAGTAGCATCTGGGAAAGCATCTCCACCAAAAATAACTAAATCAACTGGTTCAGAAATTGCTCTATCTATACAAAGTTTTAGACTATAAATAAAGTCTTCGAGGCGAGTGTTTAAACCTGTTTCTGGGTTGATACGACCATGGGAAAAACCACTGCCAATATGAATGTCGGAAAGATGGATGATTTTTATCATTTTGTTGTGGTTTTGTTTGTTTTAGGGAGTAGTAATTTGGGAAATAGGAAAGGCAAAACACGGATTTTTGACAGGGATTCACGGATGATTAGATGGAACATTTTGTTTGAGAGAATAAGGAGTAGTAATTCGGGAAATAAGGAAGGTAGGGCATGGATTTTTGACACGGATGCACAAATAATTTAGATGGAACATTAAATATAAAAACCCTAAGTTTATATGGCAATCTATGCTTATATTGTAATATTTCATCTTAGCGGTTTGGTCTCTACATTCAACAAAACAGGGAAGTTCATTAATGGATAATGGATAATGGATAATTACCTCTGGTTAAAACTGTTACGGAATTGAATGTAAGGAAATATTATTTCTTCTCTTGGTCTATTGGATATGACTCCGAGACCTCGCCATCCCACCCTTCGGGAAGTTCCGAAGATCGACCGCTTTTTTCCCTTGTAGAGCGACAGCTCGCGGCGCAGCCAAGGGGAGGCAGAGTAAGCTGAATTATTTAATTAATAATTATTAATTATTAAGTTTTCGGTAAAACATAGATTTTTAATACGAATTTACCGAATAATTAAGGTTTAAAGCCTCTTCTTTAAAGGAGAAAAAAGAAAAAAATTTCCTTAAGCTTCAATCCTCTTCTTGTAAGCATTCAGCTGTCAGCTATTAGCCATCAGCTATTGCTTTTAGTTTTAGATAAAAGCTTTACTAATTTAGGCAGAATTTATACTTAAGGAGCCATGATTGAATAAGTTGTACAAATTTTATCTGGGATAAATTGTGAAATATAGCTTCCATTAAAAAAACTGTTCAAGTTATTTTTACACGACTAC
Source organism: Okeania sp. KiyG1 (assembly GCF_014132355.1). Taxonomy (GTDB): domain Bacteria; phylum Cyanobacteriota; class Cyanobacteriia; order Cyanobacteriales; family Microcoleaceae; genus Okeania. The sequence continues at coordinate 62,946 of NZ_BLZO01000046.1, read as the reverse complement.
TAACTATAAAAGCTGGCGCTCAACAGTCTATATTCATTAAAACCTCATCATGATAGCTGATAGCTGACTGCTAATAGCTGTTAGCTCCGCATTCCGCAGGAAATGCTTACCTCTCCTTGAAAAGAAGAGGTAATTATTAATTATTAATTATTAATTATTAATTGTTGAAAGATGACTAGATGAAGCATTAAATAACATAAATTTCTATATTTATAGAAGCTCTAAAGGTGTCTTTTTCGTTGATATTCTTTTCTACAATATTTCTGATTGCACTTAAAACTATACTATTTTAGTTGAATAAAAAATCATGCGTATAGGTAAGCAACCCCATCTTACTCTTAAAATATCACAAAAATTGTGAAGATGGTAGTGAAAATCTTTTGACCCGCCGTTTTTTGGTGCTTCAGAGAATGAAAAATTTGATGGTTTTCTAGTGGGTATAAATGGAGGTAAAGCTCTTTACTTTTAAAAGCTTCACAAGATGAAAAGATTTTTGGTATTGTTCCTCAGACAACTTTGTGAATATATAAACAAACTTAGTTGAATAAAAAATCATGTGTATAGACGAACAACCCCATCTTACTCTTAGAATATCACAAAAATTGTGAAGATGGTAGTGAAAATCTTTTGACCCGCCGTTTTTTTGGTGCTTCAGAGAATGAAAAATTTGATGGTTTTCTAGTGAGTATAAATGGAGGTAAAGCTCTTTACTTTTAAAAGCTTCACAAGATGAAATAATTTCTGGTATTGCTCCTGAGACAACTTTGTGAATATATAAACAAACTTAGTTGAATAAAAAATCATGTGTGTAGACGAACAATCCCATCTTACTCTTAGAATATCACAAAAATTGTGAAGATGGTAGTGAAAATCTTTTTGATATTCAGGATGGTTGTTGAAGGTCGAAGCATTTTCAGCGTAATATAATGCTTGAGCAGCTAGATTTTCTGGTGTCTCTTTTTGAACCAGTGTATTAGGTGTTATAGAAGCAGTAAAGGCACTGGCAATCATTGAATTATTTAGTATGAGAATGGGTAATTTGACACTCCACGGGTTAAAACCGCGTGGATTCTGACGGTTGTAAAAACAGGGGATAAATCCGCCTATTTTTACTTCTCATAAGTTGAGGGACTGTCATTGACCCCTACCTTTAAATCAACTGCATCCATTACAGATACAGCTTTCTGTTGGCGAAGCCTGCCGGAGGCATAGATTCAAAGGACATGAAAAACCAAGCCATTGACCAATATTTTGTGTAGCCAGAGCTAATGCTATTTTACTAATCATGGTTTGTTGAATTAGTCAGATTTTGTTATTTGCAGGACTTACGCAAATTCTTAGACAATACGCTATCGGTATGGGGCGCAATTCGGAGCTTTGCGGAGCGCAAATGCCATTCGCCCCTACTACATAAGGCGCTTGGTGCGTAAGTCCTGATTTGTTCTAGTTTATTGTAATAGGCGATCGCCTTTAATAAAATTAAACTTGTATAATCAGAAGTTACACATTTTTCCATTGTTAAAGCTATTGATTGCGATATTCGCAACCCTAAGCAGAAATTAGTTTGAGGTCAGACTAACTTCCTGAGTGCTTCATAAAATGAAACGACTATTGCGATATTCGCAACCCTAAGCAGAAATTAGTTTGAGGTCAGACTAACTTCCTGAGTGCTTCATAAAATGAAATGACTATTGCGATATTCGCAACCCTAAGCAGAAATTAGTTTGAGGTCAGACTAACTTTCTGAGTGCTTCATAAAATGAAATGACTATTGCCACATTCGCAACCCTAAGCAGAAATTGGGGTCTACTTCAAACTAACTACCGAGTGCTTCATAAAATGGGGATAGCATTAATATTGCTCCCGATAATTATGTGGGTGACATACTCCCGACTTTGAGACAAGCTACAAAGCGGGCTACGAGCGCGACTCTACTATGTAGACATAAACTGAGCTCACAAGGAATGCCCGGCCTCTCCAATTGATGCGCGAATAGGCTCAATTGAGTACCTTTATATGATTCAAATTTGATTGGTGCTAGCAAGTCTTTAATCAATACTTTGGCTCTATTTTTTATATTAATTGCAGCATTTAAGTCTCTACCAATTTATAAATTACAGTTAGGACATTGATGCTGTCTTTGAGCCAAAGTTTTCTTGACTTTATGCCCACAATTACTACATTCATTTGACCTTCCATGAGGTTTAACTTCTACAATTAACTGACCAGCTTTTTCCTCTTTTCCTTGGTCATGCTTCCCTACGGGATGCTACGCAAACGCAAACAGAGGAGCTGCCCTAACGGCTTTGTTAGTTAATATAGTCTTGAAGTTTCCCCAACCTGCATCATGTACAGACTTAGCTAATCTAGATTTAACTATGGCTTTGATGTTTAGCTTTTCTACTGCAATAATGTCATATTTAGATAATAAATTATTAGCAGTTTTCAAGTGAAAATCTTTTCTAGTATCAGCTACTTTTCTATGTTTCTTGGCTAATTGTTTAATTGCTTTTTGTCTAGGTTTATAACCTTTCTTTCTTCTGGACACTTTCCTTTGTGCTGACTTGAGTTTTCCTTTGCTGACGCAAAGCTTTCCTATGGTCATGCTACCGCAAACCCTAACAGACTTTCTCAGGTATTATAGATTGTGTGCCACTATAATTTTAACCATATTGATATAGTGTTTTAACCTAACTGCTAATGACAATAGGGAAGAAGAATAAAAGTAAAGTACTAGGTACTAAATTAAACCTTTTCTTCTAACTTCTTCCTTCTTACTGACTTTAATTGTTTCAACAAATTGGAAAAATCGTAGCTCTCTATCAAAAATAGGTAAGCAATCAGATATTAGCGGTCAGCTATCAGCTTTTTAATGAATGAAATAAAAATTAGGTAAGCATTTCCTGCGGACTGCTGCGCAAACAGCTATTAGCTGTCAGCTAGCCTCCTCCGGAGGAACTGCGGACTTCAGCAATAAGAATGTCTCCTTAAGGACAGTGTTTAAATTAACAACTGACTTTAAGGGCAAAGGAGGCAACTTTTGTAGTAAGACAATTAAATATTGCTTTGATCCTAGACTAAAAGCAATAGCTGTTAACGTAGTTCCGACCATAGGAGGCTAGCTGATAACGCAGTTCCGACCATAGGAGGCTGGCTGACGGCTGAATGCTTACAAAATTAGTTTAACTTATACTACATTTTTTACCTATAAATTTAAGCACAAGAAAGACTTGTTTTGAGTTTTTGACTTATACAATTCAAGGGAATGAAGCTGATAGCTGTTTGCGGAGCATTCTGCAGGAAATGTTGACGGCTAAATCCTTACAAAAATAGAGTGAAAAATTATATTTGAAATTGAACTTCCTCCTTCCTCCTTCCTCCTTCTTCCTTCCTCCTTCCTCCTTCTGCTTATAAAGACTCCGGTTCCTGACCAGAAACAACAGGTGCAGTAGTATTCAAATTTAACTCTGGATGCTCAGATTCTACCTGTTGACAATTCCACTCATTTTTGAACAGTAAAACAGGTCGTCCCCAGCTATCTTTTACAGCTACAGTATTAAATAACCTACCAACTTGTCGCAACACATCCCAACCAGAATTAACCCAACGCGCCACAGTAAAAGGCAACATTTCCAAATTAGTTTCAACTCCATATTCATTTTGCATTCGGAACTGAACAACCTCTAATTGAAGTTGCCCAACAGCAGCTAAAATAGGGTCTCTTTTTGCCTCATCTGCAGAGTACATAATTTGTACAGCACCCTCCTCTCGTAACTCATTAACTCCCTTCCGAAATTGCTTAAATTTAGAAGGATTAGGATTTCTTAAATAAGCAAATATTTCTGGTGAAAAACAGGGGATACCTTCATACTCTAATTTCTTGCCATTATAAATAGTATCTCCTATAGCAAATACCCCTGGATTATTTAAACCAATTATATCTCCTGGATAAGCAATTTCAATAGAGTCTCTATCTTGAGCAAATAACTTTTGTGGGCGAGATAATCGAACTGTTTTACCTGTTCTAGCATGACTAACAGTCATATCTTTTTCAAATCTTCCCGTGCAAACCCGAATAAAAGCCACCCTATCTCGGTGTTTCGGGTCCATATTAGCCTGCAATTTAAACACAAATCCAGTGAAATTTTGATAAGTAGGAGAAATTTCTCCTACTGTACTTTTATGAGTACCCGGTTTGAGAGCATATTCTAAAAAAGCATCTAAGAATAATTGCACCCCAAAATTAGTCATAGCACTGCCAAAAAATACAGGCGTCATTTCACCTTTGTGTATCTCTTCTAAATCTAAATCTGAACCTAATTCTTCCAGCAATTCTATATCTTCTTTAAGTTGGTAATAAAGGTCTTGCTCCAGTAATTCTTCGATGCGAGGGTCGCCCAAATTTACTACCGTATTTCTTGCAGCTTTACTACCATGAACGCTACGCTCAAACAGATGAATTTCTTTTTTTCTTCTATCAAAAACTCCCTTAAAGCGATCGCCCATACCTATAGGCCAATTTACAGGATATGTTTTTAAACCTAATTCCTTTTCTATTTCATCCAAGAGTTCTAAAGGTTCTCGTCCTGGTCTATCCATCTTATTAAAAAATGTAAAAATGGGTAGTTTTCGCATCTTACATACTTCAAATAATTTGCGAGTTTGAGGTTCTAAACCTTTAGCAGAATCTTCTAACATTACAGCGTTATCTGCTGCAGCTAAAGTTCTATATGTATCTTCACTAAAATCTTGGTGACCAGGAGTATCTAAGAGGTTAATTTGACAGTTTTGATATTCAAATTGTAAAACTGTTGAAGTAATAGAAATACCCCGTTGTTGTTCCATTTCCATCCAGTCAGAAGTAGCATGACGTTGTGCTCTTTTAGCTTTTACTGCACCAGCTTCATGAATAGCACCTCCATACAACAAAAGCTTTTCTGTAAGAGTAGTTTTACCCGCATCAGGATGGGAAATAATCGCAAAGTTACGCCGTTTATCTACGGCTGTTTGCAATTCGGTTTCAATTTCAATGGACATTACTTAGTTTAACCCCTAAAATATGCAACAGTTAATCATATTATATATTGAGCTAGACTATAATATTTGATATATTTATAATTATCATATAATCTGCCCTAAAACTACTATATATATCACCTTAAAATAAAAAACAAATAAATAGAATCAAGGCAATATTAAACAAATTAAAACTAAATAATTGAATGATTTATGACCAGAGGTAAGTTATATCATGTCCGGTTGAACAGTTATAAATAACTACGGAGGAGTCAGAACTCAGGAGTCAACCCACCCCTAACCCCGACCGTGGAGGGGAGGGGAAGTCAGGAAGGAAGAAAGAAGAAGGAAGAGGAGAACAGGAGAAGAAGGAGAAAGTTTTTTTATAACTAATTATCCGGACATGATATTATATGGAGTTTTTCTCAAATATTTGGAATACAGGAAACTATATTCCTCACCGAATAATTAAGGTTTAAAGCCTCTCCTTTACAGGAGAAACAAGCGGTCGTTTTGCTACGCAACATGTTTGTGGAGCATGACAAACGGAAAAAGCAGAGCTTCCCGTAGGGTGGGATGGCGAGGAGACCCGCTCTTGACAGAGCCGCTCCGAATGGCGCCATCCCATCCTAACGGACTGCTCCGCAAACGACCGCTTTTTTCCCGTTGAAAGGGGAGGATAATAAAGCTGAATAATTACCGAATAATTACCAAATCATTAATTAGGGCTTGCTGATTAATTCTCAAAGTATTGATAAATAAAGGCTTTAGCGTTTTTGGGTTGAAAAAAGTACCAGCTTTTCCCACCGAACAGCTCAAAAAGCTATAGCAATATGACTTGAGTTGTGAGATATTGCAAACTTTTAGGGAACAGGGAACACCGGATCTGGGATCTGGGAACAGGGAACAGGGAAGAAGGAAAAAACAGATTATATAAATATCAGCACTTACGCAAAGGCACTATTTATAGAGTTCAAAGACGATTGGACAATAGTTTTGAGCGCTATATATAGCGTATCTGCGTAAGTCCTAAGTATAGTAATTGCTATATTCTATACTTTTAAGGAACATCTCAATTCTCACAACTGATTCCTGATTGCTATAGTATTTTGAGATGATTATGGCAGAAAAATTGAGGGACAATTTTTCCGACTACCTCCTAATTAATTCCCATTTCTCCTGACTCCTGAGTTCTGACTCCTGAGTTCTGACTCCTCCCTTCACTCATAAGACTTTTTCAGCAAACCCTAATTATTAATTATTCGGTAATTATACTTTTGCAAATAAAGCTGGTCTTAAATCATCAGTATAAATAAATGTTATGTTATATCATGTCCGGATAATCAGTTATAAAAAACCTTCTCCCTTTGAACTTTTCTTTCCCTTTCCTAGGTCATGCTGCGCAAACAGCATAGCTGCCTTCTGCCTTCCCTTCTCCAAAGTGTAATTATTCAACCGGACATGATATTAGTCAGATAAATCAAGTATTTATGAACATTATTTCTAATGCTATTGATGCTTTAGCAGAAAATGGAAATAAAAGAAGTAAAAAATTAAATACTAATTTAGATACTCATTTAGATACTCAGGAAAATTTACCAACTATTAAAATTAGTACAAAAGCTATATCTTCTGGAGAAGTAGCAATAGACATCTCCAAAAATTATCAAGCGCTTACTGTAACTATCTTTTAGGGAGCGATCGCCATCTCCTCAAGATAGTCCTTTTTTACCTACTTTACAGTATTAGAGATAGTTACTGTTAATTATTTACCATTCTTATACTTTTTTTCTGTCTTTTATTTCCTACATAAATTGTGAATTATGCTAGTATTAATGCTCCTATTCTTAGTCTAACTAAACTACATATTGTTAAGAGCACCTTTTCATAATTAAATTCTTTTAATCTAAATCTTTCTCGTGCTATTCCAAATATTTTTATCAGCCTTATTACATGGTCCACAAATATTCTTTTCTGAGCTTTTTTTTTGATTCTCTTTCTTTGCTTATTTTGACATTTTTTTGTTTCTTTTTTTCTTTTTTGGTGTGTCTACTCTTCCCCTCCTTGATATCCTTTATCTCCTTGAAATTTTTGTTCTTTATCAAACTTTTTTGTTGTTTTTTGAATAAATTTATATCACTTTCTGGACCTCTTTCTCCTACTACTACATCCACTATTTCTTCTCCTTTCTCTGTAATTATTATTTGGTTTTTAAATGTATGACTTTTTGTTTCCCTGAATAATATTTTTTCTGTTTTTCCTGGTGTACTGGTCTTTCTCTATCTTGTTCTGTACTGTCTACAATTAATTCTAGCTCTTTCAATATTTCTTTAACCCAGAATTCATCTGATTCTTTTTTTTTGACTTGCTCCAACAAGCTTGCTGGTAAAAATTTCCGAAAAATGTCTACCCAATAATGGAATATATTGTTAGCAGTTGATTCACTAACTCCAAAATTTATTGCCAACAATTGAAATGTCGGTATATTATGTAAATAATATAAAATTAATAGAATTTATGACTCACTACTTAGTATTTTTTTTCTACCACCTCCTGCTTTGATTAACCTTTTTTCACAAATAGCTTTTCTGTATCTTACTTCTGCTTCAATTTTCTGAGCATTTTCTATTAATTTTATTAGTTGTTCATAACTAATGCCAATAATTCTTTTTGTTTGCTTTGGATGATTATAAATATATTCTAAAGTTGGATTCATTTTAGCGATCGCATACATAAACGGCTCTGATAATTTTACCTTATTTTCCATTTTGGAGATGTCTAATGATAATTTCGGATAATGGTATAGCCATCACACAAATAGTTTGTCAGAAAATATTTGACCCATTCTTTACTACGAAACCTGTAGTCAGTGGTACTGGTCTAGGATTATCAATTAGTTATCAAGTTATTGTTGAAAAACATCAGGGCAAACTAAATTGTACTTCTACACCAAAACAAGGAACATAATTTTTAATTTAAATTCCTATCCGCCAGAAAACAAAACAAACAACAGAGCTATAATTAGACTTAAGTCAATTTCATAACCACTAAATTACTGGCCTCTGCCTCTTGTTTTTTGACTTGAAAAAACAAATATCTAATTTGAATCAGGAGAAATATTTAATGGATGCTGACAAAAGAAAAATTCTATCAGTTTTATGTCATGGAGCAATTTTCTTGAGTACAACTATTGTATCTGTAGGGATACCAATAGCTATTTTACTCTTAACTGATGATTCAGTTGTAAAAACTAATGCTAAAGAATCTTTGAATTTTCATATTAATATTTATATTTACGCTATTATATTCGGCATATTAACCTCGTTGATTATTGGCATTCCTTTATTAGTTTTGTTAGCAATTATTAGTTTTGTTATGCCAATTATTGCCATTCTCAATGTGATGAATAATCCTAATAAGCCTTATAGTTATCCATTTATTTTTCGTCTATTCTAGTCATAATTTTCGAGCTTTGCATTCCCTGCCTATCTTATGTACTAGAAGAAATAGTATGATAAAAACGATGTTGGTTTTGCTTAGACAAAACCAATTTACTTAATGTTTTGGTCAACTAACGAAACTCGGCTACCTTAGTAGTAGCCATATTATTTTCTCTAGCATTAAGTTTTTGATTAAGTTCACGAATACGACGAGACAACAAACGAATAATATTAATAGCAATATCCGGTGTTTCATCAATTGCATCATAAAGTTGCATTTGAGTTAACATCAAACACTCACAAGTTTCTAAAGTAGTGACAGAAGCAGAACGAGGTTCAGCATCAAACAAAGACATTTCACCAAAACAAGCTCCTTGTTCTAACCTTGCTAACTCCCGGTCTGCCAAATGAACTCTAACTTTACCAGATACCACAATATAAAGAGACCTTCCCTCTTGCCCTTCAGTAAAAATACTATGACTATTAGGAAAAGATAGCTCATCCATAACAGAAGCTAAACGTACTAAGAAATCATCTCTTAATTCTCTAAAAATTGGCACAGCTCTAATAAATAAAAGACGCTCTACACTTGTCAGCATAACGTTTACACCCTTCCTTTTGATGAATAAACAAATTTAATAATCATGTTTTATTGAGCAAATTTTAATGTTTAATAATGTTTAGATAACATTTGATAGATGACCTGGTATTTATTTAGTTTACACTATTCCATAATTAAAATTAATCATATCAATAGACTTTTTGCCCAAGTAACATAAAAGATAAACAGAAATATTTGAAAAAAAAGGGAAAAGAGATTGAGTTTTTATATCAAATCCGGTAGCATCAGTATAATTAGGGTCTGCTAAAAAAATTGGTTGCTGGGGGTAGGACGCGGGGACGCACCAGACGCGGGAACGCACCAGATGTGGGGAACAGACAACGGTTTCGGCCATTTTATGTGAAGAAATTTTCTTGAATTTCAGCAGAAAATTTCAGTAAATTGATGCCAATAAGAGCCATAAACTAGGATATCAACTGAATATAAAAAGCTCCATTACCGTAAGCTATCCTGACTTTTAGCTTTATGAGCGTAAACCCTAATTATACCAATTCCCAAAAGCAATGTTATACTTCAGTTATACTTCAACAGTCAAATATTTACCAAGATTCCAAGTCTTTTTTTGACAATTATTAGTCGGTTAGTAATTATTTTTCCTACTTTTAACCCCTCCCCCCACCTCCCACACGAACCAACTTCCCACACGAACTAACTTCCCACACCAACCAACTTCCCACACGAACTAACTTCCCACACCAACCAACATCCCACACGAACCAACTTCCCCACCCAATCATACATAGCATTCTTGCGTGAGAAATGGTATTAGATAGTTAATTTAGGAGGACCTTCTCAGGAGGACCTCCTCTTTAACGGGAGAGGATGTCAAGTTCATCAAAAAACCATAATTCTACTTCGGCATTTAGTATTGTATGTAGATATACACAGGACTTACGCAAAGACACTATCTATAGCGTATGACAAATAGAGCGATTGCTGACGCAAAGCTCCGCTAACGCTACATTTTTTTTCAGCGCTCGCCTCAACAAGAAAATTATCATAATACTAATTCTCAAAAACTTTGCTATACTTGGATTTTCTATTTCTAAATACTATTTATTAACGTAATTGTATTGTTAACTAGCCTTTATGGTTTTTTTAGTTATTTTTACTGCCTTCCAAGCATAGCATTACTTTTGAGAAATGGTATAACTTATGCAAAGACACTAGATATAGTTTATTCTCAAATATATAGATGTTGCTAATTGTAAATAAATTTTGCCAAAATACTTTAATTATTATAAAATTATATTCTTGTTAATTTGAGCTAAAAATATGAATTTTAACTATATTGATCCCATACCAATATTTACTGAATTCTTATACAAATTATACTATTACAAACTTAGCAAATCACCTAGAAAATATTAGCCATGACAGGATCAATCGTTATTTGAGAATCGAAAATTTTGATTCTCAAGAATTAGATCGAAATGTTCGTGCATGAAATTGTGGCTAATACAGAAGGCTATTTAATCTTTGATGATACAGTTCTCAACAAGAAATATGGTAACAAAATTGAATTAGTCCGGCGACAGTGAGCGTGGTAATGAGCATAAAGTAATTTGCTGACGCAAGGCTACGCCAACGTGGTATAGGGATAGTAAATTGTATATATTTTAATCCAAAAATAGAACAGTTTTGGCTTATAGATTATCGCGCTTTATGACCCAGATACTGATAATAAAACGTGAGGAGCGATCATGTTGAAGAAATGATATTAAATGTAGTAAATAATACAAAATTACAATTTAAGACTGTGTTAATGGATAGTTGGTATGTAACACAAAGGTTAATGGGATTATATAGATAACTTAGAAAAAATTTATTACTGTCCCTTAAAAATAAATCGTAAGCGTAGATGAGACTGGTCGCAATTGAGAAATATAAAAATATAGGAGAGTTAAACTGGAGTGAATCAGAAAAAATATCAGGTAAAATAGTTAAAATCAAAGGAATTCCTTTGAGATAAAAAAGTTAAGCTATTCTGGGCAACTGTTTCTACCAACAGAACAGAATATATAGCAACTAATGACTTAAGTCAATCTTCACTCTTATGCGGTGGAATTTGAAACTAAAACTAGATGGAAGATTGAAGAATTTCACGCCAGAATTAAGCAATTAACACGGAAGCGAATTTTGTCAATGTCGTCTCAGTAAAATTCAAAAAAATCATATAGCCTGTGCTATGTTAGTCTGGAACTTTTTAAAAAGATAGAGTGCGAAAATAGGAAAAACTATCTATAAAGTCAAATGGGAATTACTCTCAGATTATCTGAGAAAAGAACTGAAGAAACCCACAATAAAATTCAGGGCTATTTTTATTTGATAGATACTTTTTATATCAAATCCGTTTAATTCGGCACGTAAAAAATGTTCCATCTTCAACGATTACCAAATATTTCTCCATCTCCCCATCCCCCCATCCCCCCACATTCCCCTCCAGGGAGGGGTTAGGGGTGGGTCCCCCATCTCCCCATCTAATTACACCGATGCTACCGGATTTGATATTAACCTTGTTTTTACAATGGTACTTGTCTTGAGGCGTTAGCGGAGCTTTGCGTCAGCAATCGCTCTCTATTTTTAAGCGTTAGCGGAGCTTTGCGTCAGCAATCGCTCTATTTGCCATACGCTATATATAGTGTCTTTGCGTAATATCAAATCCGTTTAATTCGGCACGTAAAAAATGTTCCATCTTCAACGATTACCAAATATTTCTCCCCTCCAGGGAGGGGTTAGGGGTGGGTCCCCCATCTCCCCATCTAATTACACCGATGCTACCGGATTTGATATAACTCCTGATACAAATAAATTTGCCTATCTACTTATCCAAATTAGGACAACTACCCTGCTATTATTAACCAATCCCCAATTCAACAATCATTTGTTCTACTTGAGCAGCTACCAGAGGATCTGGGTCACTCCTCAAATTAGGCAATAATTCAACCAAAGCACGTTGAGATGCCATCCGTAAATAAGCTAAAGCCGCCTCCCGCACAAAACCTGTAGGATGACGCAAACAAACTAAAGTTTGCTCTGCAGTTAAACTCCAACGAGCTGCACGAGCCATCTGTAAACAACAAGCCAAAGCCCAATCAGAAAGAAAATGACGTAAATCTAGCAGATGCCGTAAACGTTCGCTAGGAGCCATTAGTTTATAAACCACTATCTCAGACAAACTACTTAACTTCTCCTCATAACTGTGTTGCTCCAAAATATCAATCAGCGATCGCTTACAAGAAATATCCACAGTATTATCTAAAATTTCTAAACCACGGGCTAAATTTGAACGTGATTCAGACTTAATATTAAAAGCTGCTGCCTGAATAGCTCCCAACGGATAGAGAAACTTCATTAATAAGAAACACCGTTCTATAGCATCTAACTCCAGCAATTTTAATGCCCGCAGTAACATTTGTGTATAATCAGTAGTCAATTTTCCATTAACTTCCTCCTCTACGATAGGAGATAGAGCAGTAGTAGAAGTCATATCCACTCCAGACAAATCTACTATACTTCCATAAATCTGCCCCAGAAACATCAACTCTTGCTCAATTAAAATTTCTACACCGCTACGACCTACCCGTTCAAGCACCCCCTCAATTCCAACTTCCCCTGGCATTGTCAACAACCTTCGCATAATATTACGGCGTGTCAGACCCCAAGTAGTCATCATTCTGTTTACCAGAGCATCCAGCGCTTCGAGTGTACCAATTTCACCAATAGCATTCCAAGCCTGTAATCTGGCCAAATCTGACTTATGAGCATCATCTGCCAACTTTACCAACATTGGAATCCCATCATTACCTAACCTAACCAATGCTTGTAATGCAGCTTCTCGAGTAGATTTGTAAGACAAACCTCGTAATAAAGAGGGATAATAGTTTTCCAAATGAGTAGCAGCAATGACATCCATGCAATACTTTCGTACTCGTAACGATTCATCCTGTAATAAACTAGGAACATACAATCGTAGCCCTTGCAAATAATCTGCTTCCCCCAAAGCACGAACACCCATCACTCTTTCTTTTTCTTGTTTGGAAGTAATCATCCTGCGTAAAACATTAGTAGCTTCAGCTTTTTGTCCTCGATCGCCTCGACGCATAATTAAAGCTGCGGCAGTACCTCTTACCACTGGGTCTACTGAAGGTTGTAAATAAAGTCGTATTTGATTAATATCTGGCTCTGATTCTGTCAGCCAGATATAGCGTAACGCTAAAGCCAATACTTCTGGCGGTACTGATGTCTGGGCTAGGGAACGCACTTGTTCTAGATAAGTAGGGTTAGGATGATTCAACATTACTTCCAGACTTTGACGTTGTAATTCAGATGACATCACCGGCAAAAGTGGAGCCAATATTTCCCCTACATTTTTTTTATCTATTTGACTGAGCAACTCAATACAGGAACGCTTATCTTCTTCTGATGTACCTTTTTCCAAAGTTTCTACTACCGAGCGCTTCAGTGCCCGCATATCTACATCTAAAACACCAAGTCTTCCTTTACCAGCGCTTCTCACTAACAAGCCTACATATTGACTTCTGATTAACCATATTACTCCCAACCATACGAAACCAAATATCAGAATTGCTACGACAAATATTAGACCCTGCCGGTCTTGAAACCCACTTTGACTAGGATTTAATATTAATCTACATAACCAGAGAATTGCTAGGATTATTAATCCACTCAAACCTGTAGAAAATGGTTCTGCCACCCCATTTACCATTGTTTGAACATCACTACGAATATTTTCAGGCAGAGGTTGGAATAAAACAGGTCCAGTAGTTTCAATCAATGTATAGTGTAGTAACTCATCTAAAAATCTCAGAATTACTAATCCGATAAATACTGAAAATAATCCTGTTATTGCACCTGTAAAAGAAAATAAGCCTAAAGCTATTGCCCCTATTGGTAGTACCATTGCCGTACCAAAAACTCCTATTCTTTCTACGAGACGACTAGAGGCAAACCATTGAGTTGCTACTTGGCAGGTACTCAAAACTCCCTCAAACAAGCCCAAGAAAGTTGCTATTTGACTTGCTCCATCAGTGGTTGGGTTTTGCAGTTCTAGTTGATAAAAGAATTGAAAGTCTATTAATACATAGAGAACTTCTGCTATTACAAAGAATGTGATTAATGGCAGTATATAACCTTGTAGAGGTCCTTGGATGTTCCGAGTAGAAAATTCTTGTTCGTCTTCTTCTGGTATCCAGCGACTAGAGTCCGGAAAAGATTGTTGATATTTTTCTGATAAAAATAATAGTATTCCTGACCCAAATACTATCATTAATCCAGATATTATTGTAACATTACTCAATCCAGCAAATAATAGTACTAAAGGTAGAGAAAATCCACTAATTACTCCTGCTACTAAAAAACCACTACTAATTATTGGATATGTTCGCTTAATTTCTCTGATGTTAAATAACTGATTAGCTGTGATTGAAGTATTCAAATCGTTGAGCAAATAACAAGCTTCTACCCACAACCACATCATAAAGGTAGTCAGAAAAGCTAAACTCAGGCCAGCTATCTGTATATTTTCGATGCCAATACCGAAACGAAATAAAAACAGAGGCGCTGCCATTAGTAATAGAATAACTACTATTACTCGACGCAGAGGCATGATTTTTTGTAGCCAGGAATAGACAAAACCCAAACCCGAACCTATAACAGCACTGGCAATATATATCCATGGTAGTTTATCAGCACCATACTGGTCTAAAAATAAACTAACTGTACTTAGTTCTAACCAAATTAATCCTACAGAAGTAAGAGTATATACGGCAAACATTAGTAAGGTTCGCTCTACTTCCTCAGAACGGAGATTTAGGGATACTAGCAGTTTATCTCCTAATCCTGTGTAATTTTTCAAACTTCTCTGTTCCATGAATTTGCTAAATTTGAACTTAAGTGTATGGTTATTGACTACTCCCCGGAGGTCAGTCACGGGGAAACAAGCGCAGATACTACGCAACAGCGATTTATCCGTGTTGCTACGTTTCTTCTTAGCTGACCAAAGATATACTCTTTGGGGACAATTTCCGCGGTGCCCCTACACAGTTGGCTTAAGTAGGGGCGAACGGCCGTTCGCCCCTACAGCTTTGCGGCTTACTTTTGCAATTATATTTGCAGCCCCATTACAGTCTGCAGTCTTCACACCAATTATTACCTGTTCTATACAAACCACGCTTTGTTCTTTTTCCTGACGGTTTCCAATCATTGGCCCGTAGGGTCGGTGCTTCCTTGCTCGGAACCTGAGTCCGAGCACCAGCACCGAGTTTTTCACCATAAATAGGCAGATCGTCACCATCTAAAAATGAAGGGGCGAATGGCCATTCGCCCCTACAAGTATAACTTTCTTCGGTTTCTATAAATATAATTCCATATTCATCGCACAACTGAGCTATTCTTTCTTTCAGTCTGGCTGTGAGAATTGGTACAAATTCTGAATTACTTTTTTTCCTAATTTTATTTCATTTTTCTGACCTTTATTCCAACCAAATACAATTGTACCAATAGATTTTTTAAACAATGATTAATTACTATTCTGGCTGCTTTATTTATACCCAAATCGCACTTGACGATTACGCTTTTCTGTAATGCCAGCTAGTTTATTTGACCAAAATCCATTCGGTTTATTTTCTTTGATAGTTGATATCTGTTTGTTGTACCAACCCACCCCTTTAGTTCCTCCCGGGAGGGATAGGTGGGTGTTTACCATCTACTATCAAGCTCGTACCCAAATTTGATACACAGGTCAACCAATTATTTAAACCATGGTCAATTCCTAATACATTGTCTTGATTTAATTGAGGTTTAACTACTACTTCTTTTTCATAGACAAATTCTTGGGTAAAACATTTGTTTCTCGGTAATATTCTTAGTTCTTTCAGAGATGAAAATTCTAGATTAGTCGGCATTGGAATTAAAAAGCAATCTAGACCAAACCAGCGTTTACAGGTATTACCTAGTGGCACTCTAATTTGATTACCTTTAAGTTTTAATGCATGAGTTGGGTAACTAACTGTAGCCATTCCCCCTTTTTTTCTGTAGTTAGGAATCCTTGGTCTGTGTTCGATTTTTCCTTCACTGTAGGCTTTAACTAGACCATAATACGACCTAAATGATTCAGCTACAGTTCTCAATATTTGTTGTGCTGCTTGGGAATGTAGAACTTTATAGTGATTGTTCTTTTTGTATACCTTTTCTAAGTTATACTTGCCAATGCTTTTTTGAGACTTAAAATATAGTTGCCTGGCATAATATATTCCCATGTTAGTGAGCTTGTGAGACTGTTCACATAAGAATGTTAAGATAGCAATTAATTCGGGATTTTTACCTACTAAAACTTGCTGACAAGAGTACATTGGAAACGGGCGGAACGAAAACTTATTGTCAATCATAGTAACAGAGGAAAACTTTAGTTGTCTAGTCCAAACGAGTACCTTGTTTTCATCCCCTCGGTTCAAACACGGGGGCCTTCAACGTGGCTTTTCGGTAAAATAAAATACTTCGGATTAAAATCCGACTCCTCGCCTTTCATCCATTACTTAAAAGACGATGGCTTTCATGCTCCTGTGTTATTTAGGTAAAAGTATACTTCTTGCCCAATA
Source organism: Okeania sp. KiyG1 (assembly GCF_014132355.1). GTDB lineage: Bacteria > Cyanobacteriota > Cyanobacteriia > Cyanobacteriales > Microcoleaceae > Okeania. The sequence continues at coordinate 46,249 of NZ_BLZO01000046.1, read as the reverse complement.
GTTTAAATCCCCTCCTGAAAATTCTCAGGAGAGGAATATACTTAATTTATTAAGTAGAACGGAGAGCTAGCTTCATCCACTAACACTTAATTACTATTATCCTAAACTTTAGATTTATCAATGCCGTGACTATCCCACTTTACTTTTTAGGAGATAACAACATCATCATACTGCGTCCCTCTCTCTTAGGAGCTTGTTGAACCTCTGCTAAATCTTTTAGATCTTCTTTCATCCGCATCAATAATGCTTCTGCAAGATTACTGTGCTGTATTTCCCGGCCTCGGAACATAATAGTGGCCTTAACCTTATCACCTGATTCAAGAAAACGCTTTGCATGAGATAAGCGAACATTATAGTCATGTTCCTCAATTTTATAGCGCATCTTCACTTCCTTAACTTCTGCGTTATGTTGCTTCTTTTTGGCCTCTTGTGCTTTCTTTTTCTGCTCAAATATATACTTCCCATGGTCCATTATTCTACAAACCGGTGGGTCAGCTTTATCACTGACCATAACCAGGTCTAGTTCCTTTTCTCTGGCCATTTGCAATGCTTTTTCTGTATCCATGATTCCCAACTGAGAGCCATCTGCATCAATAGCTCTGATTTTAGGAACTCGAATATTGTTGTTAACTTGAGGGAGATTACGATTATTTCTTTTTTCGATTGGCATTAATTGGAATATTTAAAACGATTGTTTAGAGGGACATTCATACTAAATCAGGCTACACTTTTTAGATAGATCCTTTTTTTTGATGCTCTCTCTAGTTGAAGCACCAGATATTTTTATTCTAAAGGGTTTTTACGCTTCCCAACTATTTTCGGTAAAGCATCAAGACTTAGTTTTTTACATTCTGCCTGTTCCTAACCTCATATAGATTTGAGGATTTGATGGTACATAATTAGTTTATAAAGAGACCATTACAGAATATTTGCTAATTTAGCAATATCTATTTAAATTGAATTTGAATTTGGGAATTTTGTTTTTAACATAAATAGTATAGTTTATAGACAATAATGATATCACGGATGAAGGCTTTTATGCAAGTTTATTAGTTTGACGTAGATAGATAATTAATAATGTGTCTGGCACTTTGCAAATCTTAATATTTGGGAATTATTTAAGTATATGGTGGGCAATACTACTAGCAACTGGCAAAAAAAAATAGGTAGTCAAAGAGACTGGGTATGGCGAGGGTGGCAAATTCGTTATACTTATGTTCGATGCCAAAATAACCACGAAACTTTAGAAGGCCATAAGTTAGAAAACCCTCCTATTTTACTGCTACATGGTTTTGGAGCATCAATAGGCCATTGGCAACATAATATAAATGTACTCAGCCAAAAACATACAGTTTATGCACTAGATTTAGTAGGTTTTGGTGCTTCTGAAAAAGCGATCGCCAACTACGATGTTAGTTTTTGGGTAGAGCAGGTGTATGAATTTTGGCAGACTTTTATTCAAGTACCTGTAATATTAGTTGGTAACTCTATCGGTTCATTAGTTTCTCTAGTAGCGACTGCGACTTATCCAGATATAGTTGCATTGCTGATCATGATTAGTTTACCCGATCCGGCAGCTCAGGCCGAAGCAATTCCAGCTTGGTTATTACCGACTGTGGAGTTTATTCAAAATATTGTTGCGTCTCCGGTGTTATTGAGAGCTGTGTTCCCTGTGGTTCGTAGACCTTCAGTTATTCGTCGTTGGGTCAAAATTGCCTATAGTAATCCCGACCGAATTACAGAAGAACTTGTAGATATATTAGCAGGACCGCCAAGCGATCGCGGAGCTACCCGTGCTTTTTGTATTTTATTTAAGATTATGGGTAGTACAAAGTTAGGTCCTAGTGTGAAAGCTTTACTTCCTACCCTGGAAACTCCCATGTTATTGATTTGGGGTAAGCAAGATTTATTAGTTCCTGCTAAATTTGCTAATCCCAGTCAGTTTGTTCAGCTTAACCCCCGTTTAAAATTAACAGAAATTGATAATGCTGGCCATTGTCCCCATGATGAATGTCCTGAAATAGTTAATGATTTAATTCTTGATTGGATTGCTCAACAAAAGCAGCAATATACATAAGCTGGAAAATAATAATACAAATTTATTTTGCAATAATAGCGATCACCAAATGAGCGATCAGAAGTTTAAGAAAATTACAGCACTTTTGAGGAAGCGTCAGGTACAGTTATAAGGCTATTTATTCCTATATTCCGAACAATATTTCATACCATTATTTATGAATAATACTCCTACTGAAATGATGAGCGAACTTTTATGTTATACTATTGCGTATGTCAAAATAGTTAAAAAATCATGTTTGTGGGTACTACTGAAGCAGCTTCTCTTTTAAGTATTTCTGCTCAAAGAGTCCGAGTTTTACTTAAAGAAGGTCGAATTCAAGGAGCTAGAAAGATTAACGGTCGCACTTGGGTGATTCCTCTATATAAAGGTATGCCTAGGATTGCAGGTAGGAGTCGTGGTCCCAAACCTCGTTGGCGTTCCTGTAGACACTGTGGCAAGAATACTATTCACTTCAATCGCCCTAATATAGGCATCAATAAAAATAATCAGAATACCGATCTTCATGTAGTTTCTGCCAAACGAAGTTCTGAAAATTTAGCCAAAGGTCACGAAATAGATATTCATGGTCCTTGTCGGATTGTTTATCGACCAGAAAAACCTCATTCTTGTGGAGCGACTGTCTGGATTGAGACTTTGGCAACGGCGACAGTTTATAATTTTGACGGGAACGTGAAACGGGTAAATAGCAGATGGATTTGGGAATGGGAAGAAGAAGAAATCTGGGAAATTAATAAGACAGATATTGATGAGTTAATCAAAGCATCCTAGTCAAAAAGTTAATTTGAATGATAGCGATCGGGTTCTTCTCCTCTATAGTCTTATTCTCTTCTCAAAAACTTTTCTATGTTTTCTTGAGTGAAGGAGTAGGAGAGTGAGGGTTAGTAACGGTTAACGGCTAGTAACGGAATAGACATAAGAATAATATACATAGGATTTACCGAATAATTAAGGTTTGAAGCCTCTCCTTTAAAGGAGAAACAAGAAAAAATTTTTCTTTGAGTCAATACTATCCGTTTTCAAGGAGAGGTAATTATTAATTATTAATTATTAATTATTAATTTTTGAAGCACCTGCAACATATTTTCGTCCGAAGCGACCGACAGGGTTTGCAGAGCAGTCCGGAACAGAAAGCACCTAGTATTATTAGCTTTTAGGCAAATCAAAACTCAAGTATATTTGCTATTAACTTCCAACAAGGAGGTTCTCCTTCCCAATTTTGAGAAGTAGCATAAGGCATACTAAGACTTATAGTCACCAAAAGATTATTTGAAGTTAGAGAATATCCGTTTTCTAAGTCTTTTATAAATTCTGGATCGGTAATTTTTGCATTATTTAAGAGCAAATAACCATTATTATTTTTGATACTACCTCGAAATTTACCTTCTTTATTTTGAGTAACAGAGAAATTTTGCTTTTTAACTTTAACAATTTCAATTGTTCGACGTCGATGAAAGGGAACTGTTTTTAGATAGGAAGGATTAACATATTTACGAGAATTATGTAGGATATAGTCGGAATTATTACAGTATTGAAGTATCTCTTCAACTTTAGCTTGACCTAAACATTTCCATTCACCTTTTAATACTGAAAGGTTTTCACTTTCAAAACCAAAATCATTTCCTTTATTATCAAGAGGAATTTCAAGAATATCAAGAGGTTTTGGTTCTCTACCTTCAACAAATCTAATTCTTTTAGGTACTCTTCCATCTTCAGGATATTGGCGATCGCATACTGGACGAACCCATTTTCCCGTATCTAAATCAATGCCTGCAATACAACGCTCATTTAGTTTGTAGGAATTAGCTAAACAAATTATTTTTTTCAGAGATGACATACTTTAATATTTCCCCATTGTTTATTGAGATATTCAGCTACTAAACGGCGATGACAATAATGTGGTTTAGCTTCACTACAAAGCAAACAACCTCGGTCTAAAAGTTGGGGTGAAACTTTTTTTTCGATTTCTCTTTCACTCATAAGGTGATTAAATTTTTGTTCATAAGTATCCCAAGTAATTCTCTTTTTTTATAATCATCTAAAAGTTCTTTAGTAGGTGCTAAATCTAGAATATGAATATATTCAATATTGCAAATCACTTTAAGAAAATATTCTAAATCTTTTTTTTCGCAAATCCAGCAAGTTGAGAAGCATTATTGACTCTTGTATCAATAACGCATTTTACTTTTGATTCTGTTAAATTATCAAAAATTCTTGAGCGGTTTTTTGTAAATCCAATTGTAAAAATTTCAATAGTTTTTTTCATTTTACCGAAAAATTGTTGTCTAAAGCCTACCCTTTTAAGGGGATAAAAAGCGGTCGAGAGATGGCTCATAAACCTGCACCATATCTAATTGACAAAGAGAAAAGAGCATTGCTGATGTCAAACCTCCTTATTACAGAGGTACTGATAACTGATAACTGATAACTGAAATGACTTATCCAGATCTAACAAACAATATTAGATACTATTTTTTGTTTACATATGCAATTTTATCCCCTTGAATTTTGTAAGCTTTTTCAAGTATTGTATCTTCAGAATTTTTAGTGGATTGGGTAACATTTTTGCTGAAGCTTTCAGTATCAAAAAGACTTAATTGTAAAAATGGCTGGGTTTTTTCAATAAGATGATTAATTTGTAGCAGTCTTTGTTCAAGAGCAGAGTGATTTTCTAATTCACCATTTTTAAGAATATGGTAAATGTCTAAACCTTTATATGTTAAATGTCGGCTCACTAAAATAGCACGATGACAAGTAATTGGATCTTGTTCAGAACACATCAAAGCAATATTATAATTTTCCAAACTTTGATAAACTTTTTCTAAACCTTTTGAAATTCTTCTGTGTTAGCAATTAGCTCGTATAAAGCTTTTCCATTAACGTAACAACTTAAATTATTAGTTCTTGCACCTAATTCTTTGCCTAAAAAATGTATGAAATATTGATTTTCTGTAGATATTGCTTAATGTTTTTTTGATGAAAATGAGGTAAATAATTACTATAAGGGTAGGATCGAACATCTGCTAAGGCTGTTATCTGATGTTTTTGTAAGAGACTTAAAAAAGATTCTATGGAATGATTAGAATGACCAATAGTAAATAATTTCATCATTGCTGATTTAAAAAATTTCTAATTGTTTAGAGATGTACTACGATACCAGAGTGTTGAACCATCAGAGTTTTCTGTTTACTATTGAATTTTAACTTTGCTCTGATGGATTACAATATAAAGGTATGTTTGATGAGGGATTATACCTTTATTCCTTGATTAAGTCAATCCTCTCTGTATAGAAGCCATTTAGTATCTTTGCATATAGAGCGAGACTACGCCAACTTAACTACTAAAGGAGAAAAAAAAATTTTTCCTTTGAGTCAATCCTCTTATTTTCAAGGATAGGTAATTATTAATTATTAATTATTAATTGTTGAACTAAGCTTTATATGCAAATAAAGATACTATGGGCGTACAATCATCTTGAGAATCTACAAACCCAACAAAACTTAAGCCATTCATCCTTAGACTAACAGAACATTCAACTTCAATAAAAGTAGGAGCTAAAAATTCAAACATATCAGTTGATAGTAAATCCAAGTAAGTAGAGGATTGAATAAAATTTTCAGCTAACCAAGTATGCAAACATTCGCCAGTAGAAATATCCCAGAGTTTAATAGTTTTATCTTCACTTCTACTAGCAATAGTTTGACTATTTTGACTCCAAACTAAGGAATCAATTTGTGCTGTATGTCCTGCAAAAATGTGGAGACATTTACCTGTATTAATATCCCATAATCTTACTTTTCGATCGCTACTACCAGTTGCGAGAAAATTTCCATCTGGACTCCAAACAAGAGAATGTACTTCTTGAGTATGGCCGTCAAGCAGCAAATTTGATTTACCTTTCACCGTTGATAACAGACGAATTTCTCCCAATTTATCAGCGATCGCTAAAAAATCTCTATTTGGACTAGAAGCGATGACAGAAATATTACCCAATGTCGGTATTTGCATTTTTTCCAACAACATTGGGCAGTCTAAAAGATTTTCATCTTCTTGTTTTGGTGGTTCTAAGCAAGTTTGGTCAGATAAATCTACAGAATTAGTAGGACAAACACAAGAACTATGCTCTAGCAACTGTGAGTCATAACTTTCATGGCACTTTTGTTTATCTGCTTGACTAATAGCAGGGCAAAGTTTCCCAGGAACTATTGCACAATACTCAGAAGATTTCGAGTTAACTGTAGCTAATACTTCAATAGCTTTTTGGGAATAGGTATTAGCAGATTTATGAGATTCTATTTGACCGGGAGAAATGTCACTTACCATTAAGTCAATTTGTAGTTTCATGCACAGGTTAATCAGATTTTCAATGCCATAACCACACAAGGAAGTTTCACTTGCTTGTAGCTTGTTTAAAATTAATAACAATTGTTGTTCTAGCGCTCGAGTCGAACTAAATATTGTGCTGAGTTGTCTGGCAATAGGTTCTATAATTAGCTTATTTTGTCGTTCTTTAACATAGCGTTTGCCAGTGGTGATGATTAAAGAATGACTGATAAATAAGTCTAAATTTGCAGTAGTTAACTCAGAAACGACCTGTTCAATTAAGTAGTGGAGAATATACTCCATTACTACAGCTTCAACTGTATACATACTTGATTTTTTCTTGACTAGAGAGCGCCAGATCAGAGCTTCTAAACTTTCTAAGAGATTTGCTTTGGAAATTGCTGGCACAATATCAGTTTGCAATCTTTGTACATTAGTCCAGTCTTGGTTAATTGCCAACCAAACTATGATTTTTTTTTCTAGCTCTGATAGACGCTGAAAGTGTTGGTCGAGGAGGCGACGAATACCATTGAAGGTGGTTGTGCCATGTTGCAGAAATTCTGATAGGTCTCCATCAAATAAGTCTGTTATGGAACTGGTGACAATTTTTAAGGCTAGGGGACTATAACTATAATATTCACTGAGCTGTTGTTTTTGTGTTTCTGAGCCTAATATTTTGTTGGTTTTTAGTAAAGCATGGGCTACTTCTTTAGAACCGAGTAGTTGTAGGGAGCGTACTGCTGCATCTATACTTTCAAAGGCTGCTACTTCCGGAGGTTTTTCTCGACTGGTGAGGATGAGACTGCTAGAGTGGGATGTTTCGCCGATTAAATGAAAGAGTTGACTGTAGTTTTCGTAGCCAGGACGATAGTGACCTGTACATCCAGTTTGTAAAATGCTTTCGACACTATCTAAAATTATTAGGCAACGTGAGTTACGCAAGTATTCAATTAGTTTGCTTAGTTCTCCTTGAGTACATTCTTGCTGGGATAAAAATGATACGAGTTGAGTGAGAATTGTTTCTAGGGAGGGAGCATGACGGAGCGATCGCCAGATTATATAGTCAAATTTATTCTGTAGTTGTTTGGCGACTTTTGCTGCTACTGCTGTTTTACCAATGCCTCCCATACCTAGTAATGCTACTAAACGACAGCCATCTCCGATAATATATTGTTGTAGTCGATTTAGTTCTTGAGAACGTCCGTAAAAAACAGAAACATCTATAGCTTCTCCCCAATCAATTTTTGGTTTAGACAGTGTTTTTTTTGTTTCTGTAGAAGATTGGAATATATGTTGTTGAATGTTTAGTTCTGTTTTGGCAAGACATGATTTCTGAATGCCAAATTTTTGTCTCAGCAGAGCGCGAAAGTTTTTCTTGGTTACTTTTTCGTCTAAGACACCAGAAAGACTTTGCCATAAGTTTGCAGCTACTCCTTTTATGTAGTCTGGGTCATAACCTGCTTGCTCGGCAATTTCAGCATAAGCTTTACCTTCCCATGCTTGAGAAAATACCTTTCTTTTTACAGCGTTTAAGGAGCCTGGAGGTAGAACTGTCTCCAGAACTTCCAATGCTTCTTCGACTTTCATTTTTACTTAATATTTTGATATATTTTTGATTCTATCTAAATTGATGTGATTTTACTGTTACTTCGGCGACACCTTAAAACCTTATCTAGATTTTTGGTTGAATAAAAAGTCATGTATAGGTACGAGCAACCCCCAGTAATTACATATTACCATGATTTTTTTGCCGATGCAAGGGGAAATTCTTTTCACCGCCGTTTTTTTGTAGCTCCACAAAATGCAGAGGCTCTGTTTCTAGGCATTCTAGGCAAAATTTTTGCCTTGTTATTGAATAGTCAAATCTTTCTGCCACTTCTTCGCTGGTGCTGCACAAAATGATTTTTTCTCAGTCTGAGCGATCGCGACAGCGGAAGGTCGTTCTATCGCTTCTATATTTCTCCTGCTAATGATTTTTTGTTAGTGCTTCACAAGATGAATTTTTGTTCTGAAGTTAAGCGATCGCTTCTACTAGGCAACATAATCATCCGTACATCTGTGACAAAATCTGTGTCTGGCGATGTTTTGGCGTTGAATAAAAAGTCATGCGTATGTACGAGCAACCCCCAATATTTACATAGTACTATGATTTTTTTGCCGATGCAAGGGGAATTTCCTTTCAGCGCCGATTTTTTTTGTAGCTTCACAAAATGCAGATTAATTATCCCTACATCCATCGGTGCATCCGTGGCAAAATCATTGTCTTGCCCTGACTTCAGCTCACACGGATTATGGCACGGATATACGGATTAATTCGCGGGAGGGAACAGAGAAAAGAAAGCACACAGAGATTTGGCCACGGATGTACGAATGGATGTGGGAAAGAGGGAATAGAGGAAAAGAGGAAAAGAATAAAGGGGAAGAATTTAGGAACCAGAGACAGACCAAACAATACGAAAACCAAAAGCGTTGCTGCGGTAGTTGCCCCTATTGAAGTTAATGCGATATGCAGAACGGCATCTATCAGAATTGCTGACCCAGGAACCACCCCGCAGCGGAGAACGATTCTCATTTCCATCTAACCAAGCACTACTATCTGTAGGCGCACCATTATAATTATCATGCCAATCATCAGCGCACCATTCCAAGACATTGCCGTGCATATCGTACAAACCAAAACTATTGGGAGGAAAAATTCCCACATCTGTTGTTTTTGTTCGATATATTCCTTTCTGTGCATTACCGTAAGGATAGTTACCATCATAGTTAACTAACTCAGACGTTATAGTTTCACCAAAATAAAACGGTGTTGTTGTTCCTGCTCTACAAGCATATTCCCATTGACCCTCACTGGGTAAACTATATTTTCTACCCGTTATTTCTGAGAGTTTCTGACAAAATTCTGTCGCGTCGTACCAACTTACTCTTTCTACAGGACGGTTTGCACCTTTAAAGTTAGAAGGATTATTTTGCATAACTGCTTCCCACTGTGCTTGAGTAACTAGATACTTTCCCATGAAAAATTCTGGCACATCTACATAATGTTGCGGATCTTCATTATCAAATCTTTTTGCTTCTGTCTCTGGAGACCCCATAAGAAATCTACCTCCAGGAATTTTTACCATTTCTAGGGAGACTCCATTGCCGAGGTTTTCTGTCATTACTTCTGCTTGACCTGGAAGACGACTTATTATTTCTCCTCTGCTGTTAATTATGACGGTGGTAAATGTCTGAATAGAAAATTTTGGTGGTGGTGGAGGGGGAGGTTCTGGTATTGCTTCAGTAGAAGAAATAATTTCTGGTGTTCTTTCTGAAGTTGGTTCAGAAGTAGAAATATTTTCTGGAGGTCTTCTACTAAACAAATTAGTTAATATTGCTGTGACAAAGCCACCTCCTGCCAAACCTCCTAATATCAATATTTGTCTTCTGGTTTGATCAAACTGGGGTGGAGTTTTAGATACAGGTGAAACTGCTGGTACTGGTGTTGGTTGTGGTGTAGGTACTACTTTTGTTTTTGGAATAGATGGAATAGTTGCTGCTATTGTCGGAACTGGAGTCGGAACAGGTATTGGTTGTGGAGCAGCTAGAATATTTAACGCCTCTAATATTTCCATCGCATTTTTATAACGCTCTCGAAAATACTCCTGCACCATCTTATCCAATACATCTGCCACATAGTTACTTACCCTTGCCTCCTGTCGCCAGATTATATTTTCCGTATCTTGGTCTGTTGGTAAATTGTGGGGTTCCTTGCCAGTCAGTGCTTTTATCCCTACCATTCCCACTGCATAGATATCGCTACTCAGTTTCGGTTTGCCATTACTTTGTTCGCTAGGCATATATCCAGGTGTACCTATTGGTATAGTCAAACTTACTGTACCTGGTTGTTGACCTGTAGTTAATACACTTATTTCTTTGACTGCCCCAAAATCTATCAATACTATTTTGTTATCCGACTTACGGCGCATCAAATTTTGTGGTTTGATGTCTCGGTGAATAATATTTTTTTGATGAGCTATGGTTAATGCTTCTAAGATTCCTACAAGTAAGGTGATAGTGTAAGACTCGCTTAATTTTTTCCCCGGCGTCAGTTCCTTACTAATATCGTGCCCTTCTATATATTCTTGTACTAAGTAAAATTCTGTTCCTTCTTGGAAATGAGCAAATAATTTTGGTATTTGGTCTGAGTCTTTGCCTAATTTGTACAAAGTCCTTGCTTCTCTCTCAAACAACTTTTGGGCAATAGGCAAAACTCCTGGGTCTGAACTTTTAGGTTTGAGATGTTTAACTACGCATTTCGGATTTTCTGGTAAATCTAAATCTTCAGCTAAGTAGGTATCTCCAAATCCTCCACTTCCAAGAGGAGACCCGATAATTTTGTAACGTTGTCTCAAGATTTTTCCAAACTGCATGGTTTTTTCAGTTATGAGAATATACTACCTAGCCTTGTTTCACAGTTTTCCTAGTTATGTAATTTGATTTTGCTGTTAAGTTAGGGAAATATGGCTTTTTTGGCCTAAGTTACTTGAGTATATATGAGCGCACCTTCTCCATTATGAATATAATACCATGTCAAGTTTTCTTGTCAACCCCCTTTTTTTCAGTTATCAGTTATTCAGTATTTAGCTTGTAGTAGGACTTGAGCAATAATATCAATATCAGGATTTACGCAAAAAATGAAGTTATACACCGTCTGTAGGGGCAATTCGCGCAATTAGGAGCATTCAGCAGAAAATCGCCCCTACTAGATATGGTGGTTTGGCGTCAGTCCTAAATATTTAAGGGGCTAGAGCAAAACTACGAACGAAAAAATTATTCTAACTAATTTTTAGTCAACTCATAATTAAGGCGATCGCTTCTTTTCTCGGAAGTCTCTTAATGCTAATTCTTCTGACAAAGGCAATAAGCTAACTGTTGAATGCTGAATACTTAACTTTTCACTTATCAGACTTTATCTTGATATTTTCTAGACTTTTTTGAGTTATCAGTTATTGGTTATTAGACTTTCTGGCTTACTACCTGGTAGTTCAAGAATTAAGAATTTAGAATGGGCGAATTAATAATTACCTCTCCTTTAAAACGGATAGGATTGACTAATTATGAAATTTTTTCTTTTTATCCCCTTAAAAGGGGAGGCTTTATCACACAATTCTTCGCTAAGTATGGTTTTTTCTGCCTAATTTATTTGAGTATATATGAGCGCACCTTTTCCATTATGAATATAGTATCATGTCAAGTTTTCTTGTCAACCCCCCTTTTTTCAGTTATCAGTTATCAGCTTTTTCAGTTATCAATTATTAGTTATTAGTCTAAATAGGGTTTGCTGATTAAATATAAAAACATTGACATATAAAGGTTTTCGCATTTTTTAGTTGAAAAAAGTCTAAGCTTTTAGGTCGTAATGGTTCAAAAAATTAGCATTTTAGGCGACTTTGTTGCCCAGAAAAATCAAGGGACTATTCTTCCTCCTATCTCCTCTATAATTCCTATTTCTCCTGACTCCTACCCTTACCCATAAGACTTTTTCAGCAAACTCTAAATAGAATAAATTTAACTTCTTGAGGATTTACGCACGGAAACTAAATCCAGTGAGGGCGAATGCCATTCGCCCCTACATATGGCATTTTCAAGGTTAATTTGTGTAAGTCCTGTTCTTCCTTCTTCCTTCTTCCTTCTTCCTTCTTCCTTCTTCTTCCTTCTTCCTTCTTCCTTCTTCTTATTCCAAAGGTGGCACAATTAAAGGTTGTTCTAATGGTTCTACTTCAAAAACTTCTTTTAATGCTTCATCTAAAGTTGGTTTCATTACAATTCGGTTTTCATAAGAAACAATAACTCTAGCTAAAGTTGGCAAACTATTTTGCTCTGCTTCTAAATAAATTGGTTCTACATAGAGCAAAGATTGATTCATTGGTATTACTAATAAATTTCCTTGAACTGCTCTCGATCCTTGACGGTTCCAAAGAGAAATTTGCTGGGATATTTCTGGATTTTGATTAACTAAAGCTTCTATTTGTTCTGGACCATATATTAATCGTTGTTTAGGGAATTGATATAATAGTAATTTACCGTAATTTGGTGCATCCGATCTAGCTGCTAACCAAGCAATTAAGTTGTTACGACTTGCTGGAGTATAGGGTAGAAAAAGAATAAATTCTTCTGAAGTTTCTGCTGGTAATTTTGTAATTAAATAATAAGGTTCTACTTTCTGCTGTTGATTACCATAAATTTCAATAGGTACTCGCCACAAATCTTCTCGATTATAAAATACTCGGGGGTCATCCATGTGATAAGTTGACAATAGTTCGGATTGTACTTTAAATAAATCTACTGGATAACGGATATGAGTATAGAGACTTTTTGGCATTTCTTCTATGGGAGAAAACATATTAGGAAAACCTTTTTTCCAGGTTTTAATAATTGGGTCTTTTGGGTCTGCTACATAGAATTTTACCGAGCCATTGTAGGCATCAATTACAACTTTTACTGAGTTACGAATATAGTTAAATTCGTTATTTTCTGGGTCAGAATAAGGATAGCGATCGCTTGTAGTGTAAGCATCAAAAATCCAGTAGAGATAACTGGGTGTTGTTTGAGTAATATCTTGTTGGTCGAATTGGGGATTAGCTACTACTAAATATGGGTCTTTGTCATAACGTAGAAATGGAGCGATAGAGCGAACTCTGGCATTAATGTTGCGGCGATATAAGAGTTTAGTTTGAGGTGTAAATTCATTAGTGAATAACATTCTCCAGTTATTCAAATATTTAGCAAATACCCATTTTTTCCAGTTTGTACCAATAACAATACCACCACTGCCACTATAAGTGTTATAGGTGTTTGTTTCTCCACTGGGATAGTCTAATTCTCTATCTTTTTCCGCAGTGGAAGTAATTACATGAGTATTGGTAAGTTCTCCATAATAAATTCTAGGTTTACCAATAGGAATACTGAATCTAATCCTTTCTAATACTTCTAAGGTACTATTCTTTTCAAAAGTTGGATCTGGTCCGATATTTTTAACGAAATATTCTGGTAATCCACTTTCTTCGACTTGATTAACTGGAGAAAGAGTAAAACCATAGCCATGAGTATAGACTAAATGTTCATTGACCCAAGTTTGTGCTGGTTGAGGTACAGATTCATAGTTTAGTTCTCTAGCTGCGATGATTACTTGTTGTTTTTTGGTAGGATTATCTTTTGTTCTTTCTTCTTTTTTATTCAGAAATGTATAGCGGTCTATATCGGCATTTTTAAATTCATAATATGGTCTAATTTCTTGTAATTGTCGATTCGTTTGTAAAATTGGTCTTGTATCCCAAAGGCGAATATTGTCGATGATTAATTTATTGTTTATTAAGTCAGTATAGGTAAGTTGATCTTCTGGGTTAAATAGTTTTACTTCTAATTTTTCTGGATCGAAATATGCTTCTCTAGTAAATTTAATACTACGTTTAATATATGGACTTTCTCTGTCTATTTCGTTGGGTTGTACGATGGTTATTTGGACAATTTTTGGTAATAACCAACCAGTTACTGCTGCGATGATTAAATACCATGTTAAGATAGCTCTTAATGAGTAGCTATCAGCAAATAATTTGGCACTCAATTTTTTCTTTTTTTTCCTTCTTCGACTCAAACGCAAAAATCGGAGACTGGTTTCAATATAAGGTTGAATATCTTTAATAGAAAAAATTGCTTGCCAAAACAAAAATACTGCAATTAATAATGCTAAAACTGCCAAAAATATATAAGCAGGAAGTTGAACTTTAACATCTGTATAACCAGCACCATAGATGACACCACGCTGAGAATAAACTAATTCAAAACAAGCTAGAAAGTAACTATAGGCTATGGTTAATATAAATCCTCCACCTAAAGCATGAAGATGTCTTTGTTGTTGTTGGGAAAATTCATAAAAGTTGCCTTTACTTAGACTGTTTCCAGACAATAAATAGATGAGAGTGCAAGCAACCAGTCCATATAAAAATAATCCTACTAACCAAAATTTTAATAATTGTAATACGGGAATTTGAAAAACATAAAAACTGATATTGATATGAAATAAATCTTCTGTTTCAGTAAAGGGGGTAGCATTAAATAGTTGTAATATATTTCCCCAATGATTTGAAAGAATAAAACTAAAAATTAAACTTAGCACTATCCCAAATATACTCAACCATAATATAGGATTAATAGTGACAATAATACCTAATACAATAAATAATCCTAATAGCCACCAGTTAGATGGTATTTGACTGAGTATTTGCCAAATTGATTCTATGCTTAATGCTGAAGGAATTTGTGGAGATACTTTCGCAACTGTGAAATCAGGATGCCAATAATCAGTAAATACCTGAATATAATGGGTTAGAATCAGTCCTATGAATAAAATTAATCCTAATACTAAACATAACAACCACCTTAGATTAAATGAGGGTTCGATGCGCAATTTACTTGACGGCATAGTTACTGGTGGAATTAGCATCATTTCTTCATATATTTCGGTTTTTCGATTGTGATTTTTTTGATACTTAAATATACTTGCTAGTCTGAAATTTGCTAAAAAGAAGACTGATGTAATTACAAAAGTAATTATCCATAACAAAGTTTCTGTTTGTAATTTAGTTATTAGTACAGGCAAATAATTAAGTTCTTCAAACCATAAAAATTCAGCCAATATGTTAGTAGATAAATCAAATATTGCCCACAATCCTAATAGAATGATAAATATAATTAATATCTGTAGGAAGTTGAGATTTTCTAGTGCTTTGGATGACCTAAGTTTTAGTCTGTAAAGAATATTAAATTTCATATAATTCAGAAGTCAGGAGTCAGAATGAATAGGTTTAATACGATTTTTGTGTAATACCAAATTGATAAATTTTTGCTACAAATAGCTAGGATATTTTTTAGGAGTCAGGAGTTACACGGGAATGGCTTTAATACCATTTTTAAGACACGGAAATTCTCTTTTTTGTCAAAAGGACATCTCCTTTAAAGTCTTGAGAGCGCACTTATTATTCGTAACATTCTTTTTTCATACATGGTATAAACTATTTGTTTTGTCAAATAGACATTTCATATCATGTTCGGATAATCAGTTATAATAAAATTTAAGGACTCCTAGTACCGACAGTACCAAAAAAATACTTAAATTATCAATACCCTATCTCCAATATTTCCTGTGTATTCCTCCTTTATTTCCTCCTGACTCCTGACTCCTGACTCCTGGCTCCTAACAACAGTTATTTATAAGTATTCAACCGAACATGATATCATATAAAGTATTTTAATAGCGCTTATTATTCATAACATTCTTTTTTTAAATTTGTATAAAAGATGGGTGTTGGTATTAGATACATAGACTATAAAAAGTAGTCATGTACTAGGAAAACTTATCAAATATAATTTTTGATGATTTTCAATTTTAGCTTTGATATTTTAGTTAATTAAAAAACGTTTCCTGACTTAATGCTCGGCAAACAGATACCTAAGCAAATTTTTAGACTGATAGCTGATAGCTGATAGCTGATAGCTGATAGCTGATAGCTAATAGCTGATAGCTAGTCAATAATTATATCACCTATATAGGGAATCACCTGATTTCTACCTTCTTTTTTTGCTTGATAAAGTGCTTGATCTGCTCCTGCAACTAAACTTTTATAAGTAGCTTCAGGGAATGGGATAATACTAGATACTCCTAAACTTAGGGTAACTTGTTTATATATTGGTGAATTTCGATGAGAAATCTGTAATTTATATACTTTTTGCTGAACTATATTGGCAATATGAATTGCTCCTTCTAAATGAGTATTAGGTAAGATAATAGCAAATTCTTCTCCTCCATAACGAGCGACTAAATCTGTAGGACGTTTGACTACTTTCGAGATAGCTTTTGCTACTTGCTGAAGACACTCATCACCTTTTTGATGTCCATAGGTATCATTATATTTTTTAAAAAAGTCTATATCGCACATGATTAAAGATAATGGTTTTTTCTCTCGCCCCATATGTAACCATTCTTTCTCTAAATATTCATCAAAACAACGTCGATTAGCTATTTGGGTTAATCCATCTAATGTAGCAAGTTGATATAATTCTTGATTAGCATTTTGCAGTTGTTGATAAAGTTGTGATTGTTGAATAGCAATTTCTAGTTGAATTCTTAACTGGTCTAATAAATTTATTTCCCATTTTTTCCACTGGCGTTTCTTGCTACAATTATGAGCAAATAATATCCCCCAAAATGTATCATCGTTAGTAGAATTAGCTCCAACAACTAAACTTTTTGCTTGAATATTATCTTTTTCTTTTGGGTTTAATACCCCACCGTCTACAGGATGTTGACAATTAGTTGGGGTTTGCCCCATCCAGTTTTTGCTTCTTCCTTCTTCCTTCTTCCTTCTTCCTTCTTCCTTCTTCCTTCTTCCTTCTTCCTTCTTCCTTCTTCCTTCTTGCTTCTTCCTTCTTCCTTCTTCAATAGTTGTAGATTCTTGGATAAAGATTGGCATAATTAAGCAAGCTTTAATTTGGAAAAAATCTAATAAATTAGTAGAAGATAGTTTCACTGTGGATTGATAAATATCTGTAACTGCTATAATTTTATCTGATTTTTTTCTTGTATAAACTGTTGAGTTGTAATTATATAATCATTAAATTCCCAATCTAACATTGAGGGTTTTCCTGGTGCTAAAGATTCTGCTAAAACAAGAATAGATTTATCTAACATTTTACGTTGAATAATTACTCGCTCTACCTGTAAAATATTTCGCACTTCATCTACGGCCTTTTGCAAAATTTCTGATAAGTTTAAAGACTGGCGAATACGTTCTGTTATTTTACGAATTAATTGTTCTTGTTGAGTCTGTCTTTGTAGATAGTCTTCTACTTGTTTACGTTCTGTAATATCGGTGTAGGAACCTACCATTCGCAATGGGTTTTCTTCTTTATCCCAGAGTGCTTGACCTCTATCCAAAATCCATTTATATGTATTATCTTTACATCGGATACGATATTCAGTAGTAAAGTACGGTGTTTTCCGATTAAGATGTTCTTGAATAGACTGTATTACTAAATTAATATCATCAGAATGAATACGATTTTTCCAATCATCTACATGATTAAAAATTTCCGTTTCTGTATAACCTAAAATTTCTTGGCAACGCGTTGAATAAAAACATTCATTAGTTTTAATATTCCAATCCCAAATACCATCATTATTACCACGCAAGGCTAATTCCCAACGTTCTTCACTTTTTTTTAAATCCAATTCCATTTGTTTACGCTGGGTAATATCTTTAATCAAGCCAATTAAATATTTTGGTTCTTGGGAAGTTTTAATTAAAGATATATTCAAATATGACCAAATAATTTTACCTTTTTGTGAATTAAACGGTTATCAGTTGAATAATTTTGTATTTTTTCTGACAGAAGGGAGCGTAAATTAATTTCATAATCTGGCAGTTCTTCTGCATAAATAATATCCATCAAATTTAACTTTGATAAATCGGCGTTACTATATCCCAAAATATTCCTAAATGCTTGGTTAAATCGGAATATTTTTCCTGATAAAGTAGCAAAAAATATTCCCATTACAGTCTGTTCAAAGGTTGCACGAAATTTTTCTTCACTTTCTTTTATTACTGCTTCAGCTAAAACATAGGAAGTGATATCTTGAAAAATTACTTGATAAAATTTTTCATTATTCTCTAACTGAATAATTTTATAAATAATATTTACCCAAATCCAATTGCCATCTTTCCTCAAAGCTAGAATATTTGGTATAACATTTTTGCCATTTTTTGCTGTTTCCAGTATTGTCGCTATTACTTTTTGCTGTATTTCTGGTGGATGGATTTGTTTGGCGTGCATTTGCACAAGTTCTTCTCTGTGATAACCCAATATTTCTGTAGCTTTATAGTTAGCTTCTATAATCTTTCCCTGTAAATCAGCAATTAAAATTGCCTCACCCGCATCTTGTATAAATGCACGGTACTTAAGCTTTGAATTTTTTAATTTTTCTTCGACTTTTTTGCATTCTGTTATATCAGAATAAGTTGTAATAATTATGTCATTTAAACTTGAGATAAAAGTAGACTTCACACTAAGCCAAATCACTTCTTTACTTTCTTGAACCACTCCCATTTGTAAATTTTCAACAGTCCTTTTTTCTCTACAAGCTACAATCCAAGCATATTCTTCTTTTGGCATTTCTGTGCCATCATATCTGATGATTTTCAACTCTAACTTAGCAGCTTTGATTGACTGAATTTCCTGCCGTTGCCAACCAAAAACCTGCTTTGCTTTGGGATTAATTTCAATAAAATCACCTATATTATCTGTAATAAAAAATCCTATTTTTAAAATATTTAGTACCGCTTTATATTCCTCTAAATCCCGGCCTATATTTCGTTTTACTTTGGTCAAAGATTGAGACCTATCTTGATTACTCCAGATTTTTATTAAGGAAATAGTTGACATTTTATTGAAATAATTAGTTGGTAAAAACCATGATTTTTCCTATTTTTATCGACTCTATATAAATTATCTAATTCAATAAAATGATGTTCAAATATGTGTTTTTCCCGGTCTATAGTGAGATATGGGAGTTGAGAATTATAGTTTTCGTTCGGGCTATGATTCAAAAGTAAAATAGGAGATTTTTTTGTACTATCATCTTCTACAGTTTCTTGAAAAATTGATATTTTATCATTAGTTATATCTGTTGAAATACCATCAATCCTAATCGGTTCTCCCCTAGCATTACAAATAAGTTTAGCTCGAACATCTAACCATCTAATTTCTTGTTCAGAACTAGAAGAGTAACGAACGATTCTATATTGTAGTTTTAAGAATTTATTTGAGCTAATAATAGCTATAGAATCTTCTACTTTGGGCCGATCTTCAGGATAAATAACTTCTAGCCAGGAGAGAGGGTTTCTTAATAAATCAGATACTGGTTTTCCGTAGATTATTTCAGCACTATCACTAAGGTAAAGAAGATTTTTTGTTAATGCTTCAACTGACCACAACACACTTTCCATAGACTTGATAACATTTTGGCATATTTCCTGACTACTTGCACTATATTGATGAGGATCATTCATAGCCTAACCACCAGATTTATATAGGAAGTTGAAATTTTCCAGTTGACCTAAACAAAACTTAATAAGAATGAAATTTTTATCAAATCCTTGATTAATATCGGTCACTTTTAGCCATATCCATTTATACAATTTTACAGCTAAGGATAAGTTAATTATAATTTATAATTATTTCCCATAAATTAGAGAAATTGCTGAAGTAGTTATTCTGATTATTTTCCGATAAGTTTAATAATAAAAATTCTAGTGGCGAGCATAAAGTTAAAAAAATTCATAAGGAGCGATCGCTGAAATTATTAAGGGAGTAGGGAGTAGGGAGTAGGGAGTAGGGACGTTGCATGCAACGTCCCTACAGAGTAGGGGGAAATAATTGATGAATAAGAGTACAATAATTGATTTGATTTTTGATTGTTGGAGAATAATATCAATTATGTAATTAAATATAAATATCCTAACTTCTTGGCAAAAAAAACCAGTATTAACAAAGATACCATTCAGG
Organism: Okeania sp. KiyG1; assembly: GCF_014132355.1. Classification (GTDB taxonomy): domain Bacteria; phylum Cyanobacteriota; class Cyanobacteriia; order Cyanobacteriales; family Microcoleaceae; genus Okeania. Next base: position 26,247 of record NZ_BLZO01000046.1, on the reverse strand, counting down.
GGTTATATTCAGGGGTTCTATAAATGGAAGTTAAAAATCATAAACTCAGGAGAGATAAATATCTGAATTAAACAGCTTGTAACATTTAATCAGGGAAGTTAAAAGACAAGTGCAGGAGATGTTCCTGGAACTAAAAAGATAAATTATTGCCTAATAAATGGTATCAAAACTATTCATTCTGACTCCTGACTCCTGACTTCCCCTCCCTCCTGGGAGGGGTTAGGGGTGGGTTGGGAGGGGTTAGGGGTGGGTTGGGAGGGGTTAGGGGTGGGTTGGGAGGGGTTAGGGGTGGGTTTACTCCCAAGAAATAACCTAGTTAGGGTTTGCGCTCAAAAGTCTTATGGGTAAGGGTAGGAGACAGCTATACTGGAGACAGGAGACAGGAGAAATGGGAATTATAGAGGAGGTAGGAGGAAGAATAATCAAGGGATTATTCTGCGCAACAAAGCCGCCTAAAATGCTAATTTTTTGAACCATTACGACCATTAAGCTTGGACTTTTTTAAACTAAAAAATGCGCTAAGGCTTTATATCTCAATGCTTTTAGATTTAATCAGCAAACCCTAGTTATACCATTTCTCACGCAAGAATGCTATGTATGATGGGGTGGGTGGGGAAGTGTGGGAAGTGTGGGAAGTGTGGGAGGTGGGGGGAGGGGTTAAAAGTAGGAAAAATCTATACTAACCGACTAATAATTGTCAAAAAAAGACTTTGAATCTTGGTAAATATTTGACTGTTGAAGTATAACTGAAGTATAGCATTGCTTTTGGGAATTGGTATTATTTGTAGCAAATATTTATCAATTTTGTATTACTCCATATATGCAAAAACCGCTATAATTACAAACCACAAAAACTATTTTTTAACTGCAAATTTCACAGTAAATATACTGCCTTTATCTAACTTTGAATAAACTTGAATAGTTCCTCCCATTCCTTCTACCAAAGTTTTAACAATAGATAAACCTAAACCAGCCCCACCACCAGCACGATTTCTAGCTTCATCCGCTCGATAAAAACGTTCAAAAATCTTAGCTTGTTGTGATAAAGAAATACCCTGACCTTTGTCACATACCTGAATAATTGCTTCACCACTTTGTTGACACAAATTTAAAATTATCGGTGAATCTTCACCAGAATATTTAACAGCATTATCAATTAAATTTAGTAAAACCTGTTTCAAGCGATTGCGGTCTACCATAACTTCAATTAACGAGAATTTTATAGTTTTATCAATCTGATATTGTGATTTTCCGACAATATTTTTTGATTTTAAACTTAATTTACTAGCCATATAATCACCCTCAACATTATGTTCTAAATTTAATTTTTTAGAATTGTCAATATGTGTAGAGTCTAGATTATTTTTTCTGTAATAATTGAATTTTTACTACCACTAAATATTTGCTCTAAATTAACAATATTATTTCCATCACCAAACCTCAAAATAATTTCTCGATCGCTAAATTGTTTAGCCATTTCTACCACTTCTGCTACCAAATCATTCAGTACAACCGCTTCTAAATGAAAATGAATTTGTCCACTATCTGCTCTAGCTAACTCCAGCAAATCTTTCAATAACTCAATAGTACGTTGTGCTTCCCCAGAAGCTGTCGAAATAGCTTCTTTCTGAATCTCCGTTAAATTATTACCCCTTCTCAAAAGACTCTGAAGATAACCAGAAACAATAGTCAAAGGAGTTCTTAACTCATGAGAAACATTACTAACAAACTGTCTTTGCTGTTCCCAAGAATCAGACAACCGTCCCAACATAGTATCCAAAGTCCTTGCCAACTCCTTAACTTCACTAGGAGCACGTTCTAAATAAACCGTTGCTCGATCCAGAATATCAGCATTAACATTATCAGCAAGTTGACTAATATGACGCAGAGGCATGAGAGAACGTTGAATATAGACAGTTATAGCAAGTGTTACTCCAATTATTGCCAAAATACTCGCTACACTTAAACTCATAACCATAGTCACTAACATCTTTTGATCGCGGGAAATGTCTAGAGCAATATAGAGTTTCCCAACATTCATCTCATTAATTGTTAAAGGACCACCACATAACACAAAATAGCGTCCATTTATTGGATAAACTAAAGGCTTTGAGGGCATTTCAGCTAAAGATTTTAAAACAAAGTGGTCACTGTCACTCTGGAAATTTTGTGATTGAACTATCACAGTACCTTGCTGATTTTTGACCCAAATAAATACATTGGCCAATGTTAAATTATCAATAGCTTTCTGTAAACTTTTCTTGACGTACCACGTTTCACTGTACATTTCAACATCTCTGGGAAAACGTTCAGCTATCTGCTCAATATTATGCTTATGAGTAACTATCAACAATTGCTGCATCTTCCAACTTGTCCACAAAGCTACACTCCCCAGTCCTAATACTGAAAATAATGCAATACCCAATGTTAGGCGTGTTTGCAAAGAAGATGGATCGAGTTTCCACCGCTGTAATCTGAGATTTTTAGGCCATTTAACGATAAAATTCATTTTAAATAACTATGCGTAAAAAATATTTAAACTACAATTGTCATTAACTTAGCTACAGATCCTGAGAAAACCCTGATAATTTTTTGGAGATATTCATACCTTCTGTTATTTGAAATTGCTACGCTGTAATTAGGAAACTATTTCTAGGAAATAAAATTTCAAGAACACTTTTAGACACAATCATGTCTAGGGTAGTGGCGTGATACAGCTAAAATGGTGGATTAGATGGGGAGATGGGGAGATGGGGAGATGGGGAGATGAGGAGATGGGGAGATGGGGAGATGGGGAGATAAAGACACCTAGTGGTCTGTCAAGTTAGTTTTGATGGGTTAATCTTCCTCTGTAACCTCTGTCTTTTATGCTCTCCCTGCTCGTCTCAACCCATCAATTCAAAGCTGACAGACCACTAGAAACAAAAATTTATTACACGGTTTTAGGTGTGTCACGCCAGTAGTAACCATTAGGGAAAAGCAAATCACTAATTTGTAATTCTGATACTCCAACCAGAGTCATGAGTTTGTAGTGGTTTGCTGCATAGGAGCAATAGTGAAAGACCCGATGAAACTTCGTCAAAAAACATTAATAGTTATTAGTACGGCGATCGCTAGTTTGATAGTGGTCTTGTGTATTACAGCATCAATTATGTTGTTTTATGGTTTCCAAAATTTGGCAGGAGATTACGTTTGTCTAGATGTAGCAAGGACATTAAATAGATTAGATGATGAGATACCTGATTTATCTGTAAGGGCAAAACAGGAGAGGATATTTGCCTTATCAAAAAAGTTAGTTGATGAGAATAAACTAGAATCTAATGCTATGAACGAAGGTACAAGGCAGGGGACAGAGGGCAGGAGCCAGAATTCTCTTCTGCCTGTCTTGAGTGCGTCTTACATTCTGAGGAGACCTCATAATTACGCACTCGCTTCTGTATTCTGCCCTTTGCCTTTCCTGATTATGCGCTACCACAGTCTATGGTTTTGGACTTACTTTATTCTTTCATTGATAATAGTAGGTCTAGTTTTTGGGATCGTTATGCTTGCAGTCAGAGCAAAATTGTTAGTCTCTCGTATTTCACAATTCAACAAAATAGTCAATCAAATAGCTTCTAGTGGAGACCTTTCAATGCGCGTACCAATGCCAGGGGATGACGAGTTGTCAAGCCTTGCTCAGACTATGAATAAAATGCTAGAAGGCTTACAAAATTCTCAATTTGAATCTCAAGATAGCGAAGAACGCTATAGACTAATGGCAGAAAACTCCACTGATATGATTTCTCGTCACTCTCCGGATGGGGTTTTCCTTTATGTATCCCCCGCTTGTCGCAACCTGATGGGATATTCTCCATTAGAAATTGTTGGTACTCATCCAAAAGAGTTTTTTGCACCTGAAGATATTAAAGCAATTGCCAAAGCTTATCACACTATTATTAACAATCCGGTAACTTACACTATTGCCTACCGCCTCCTTTGTCAAGAAGGTAAATATGTTTGGTTTGAAACCACCGCTCGTACAATTCGCGATCCTGAGACGGGGAAAGTACAAGAAATTATTGCAGTTTCTCGTGATATTTCTGACCGTAAACAAAGAGAACAAGAATTACAAGAAAGTGAAGCAGCTATTCGGAGATTGTATGAAATAACTTCTACTCCTTGTCAAGGTACAAATCAAGATAACTCTACAATTTCCTGTTTTAACAACCGCCTCCAAAAATTATTAGAAATGGGCTGTAAAAAGTTCGGCCTGGAAATAGGAGTCTTATCTAGAATTGAAGATAATAAATATACTATTATTGCAGCTAAAACTCCCGATAATTCTATTTTGAAAGGAGAAGAATTTGACTTAGAAAAAACATTTATTTTTGCAGCAATAGCAGAAGAGCCAATATGTTTTGAATCTATTCAATATTCAGGTTTTTGTATCACAGTAAATATGGCTTTTCAAATCGACGCTTATATGGGAACCTCAGTTGTAGTAGGAGGCTCAGTTTATGGTACTCTAAATTTCTGGAGTCCTCAAGCTCTGAATGAACCTTTTAAAGCCGTAGATAAAGAGTTATTAAAACTAATGGCTCAGTGGATAGGTGGAGAATTAGAACGTCAAAAAACTGCTAATGATTTAGCAAAAGCTAGAGATGAAGCACTCGCTGCTACTAGAGCAAAAAGTGAATTTTTAGCTACTATGAGTCATGAAATTAGAACTCCAATGAATGCAGTTATTGGCATGACTGGTTTACTATTAGATACTCCTCTCAAAACAGATCAAAAAGATTTTGTTGAGACTATTCGTAGTAGTGGTGATGCCTTACTTACACTCATTAATGATATACTTGATTTCTCAAAAATAGAATCTGAAAAACTAGATTTAGAAGCTAATCCTTTTGATTTACAAAATTGTCTAGAAGAATCTATTAACTTGTTAGCAGCAAAAGCTAGTGAAAAGAATTTAGAACTTGTCTATTTCATCGCTCCAGAAACTCCAACTACTATTATCGGAGATATTACTAGGGTACGTCAAATTTTAGTTAATCTCTTGAGTAATGCTGTGAAATTTACCTCTCATGGTGAGGTATTAGTTTCTGTTAGTAGCAGAAGGGTAGAAATACTTGAAGAAGGAAGAAGGAAGAAGGAAGAAGGAAGAGGGAAGGAGGAAGAAGGAAGAGGAAAGGAGGAAGAAAGAGAAAAGAACGAGGAAAGAAGGAATAAGGAGGAAGAAGGAGTAATAAGGAATAAGTGGATGGGGACTCAAACTTCAACCAATTTTCAACACCCTGTAGACGGCGGAGTATTAAACCCAAAAGAAAAAGATAATTTAAGAGCAAAAAATTACTCAGAATTTAATAGTTGTGATATTTTTCCCGTATATGAAATACAATTTTCAGTCAGAGATACAGGTATTGGTATTCCTGCCACTCGTATGAATCGTTTATTTAAGTCTTTTAGTCAAGTTGATTCTTCTACAAGTCGGGAATATGGGGGTACAGGTTTAGGATTAGTTATTAGTAAAAAATTAGCTGAAATGATGGGTGGTCAGATGTGGGTTGAAAGTATGGGTGGAGTTGCAGGTAATCCCCCAGCAGGCTATAAACTTTTAGATGAAAAATTAGAGTATGTCAACGAAAGATCGGGTTCAAGTTTTAATTTTACAATAGTCGCAGAATGTAGCGTTCAAACTGTCAAAGATAAATTAATTAAAACTAATTATTTAGATAACAATCAAGATAAATTAATAGATAAAAGAATACTAATAGTTGATGATAATAGTACAAATAGAAAAATTTTGTTGAAACAAACTGAATCCTGGGGCATGATAGTTAGCACTGCTGAAAATGCTACTCATGCTTTAGATTTAATAGCTAAAAATCACAAATTCGATCTAGCAATTATAGATATGCAGATGCCAAAAATTGATGGTTTGACTTTGGCAAAGACAATTCGTCAAAATCCAAATTATCAGGATTTACCTTTAGTAATTTTGACTTCTTTCGGTAGGCAAGAAATAAATCTTTCTCATCAATTATTTGCAGCTATTATTAATAAACCTGTTAAACAATCTCAGCTTTATGAAGTATTACTAAATATTTTTTCTGGTAAAGGTATTGAAATTAGAATCACAAACAATAATAGTAAATGGAATTCTCAAACTATTCCTTTATTAGCAAAGCAATTACCGCTGCGAATATTATTAGCAGATGACCATTTAGTTAATCAAAAAGTAGCTTTGCAAATTTTACAACGCATGGGATATCGTGCTGATGTAGTTAGTAATGGTTTAGAAGTTTTAGAGGCTGTGTTTAGCGTGCCTTATGATGTGGTTTTGATGGATGTACAGATGCCTTTGATGGATGGCTTAAAAGCTGCTCGTCGCATTCGACAAGAATATGAAAATGCCACAAAACATTCTGAAACAGTTTCTCAACCAAGACCTCGAATTATTGCTATGACAGCTAATGCTATGCAGGGCGATCGCGAAGAATGTATAGCTGCGGGAATGGATGATTATATTAGTAAACCAATAAAAATGGAGCAACTTATAGAAGCTTTGAGTAAAGCTAAGTCTGTTGCGTCAGAAGGAAAGGAAATATTGACTTTCCCACAATCAAATTTATCTCCAGCAACCGCTCAAGACGATAATCATATTTTTACAGAACAGACTATTCTTGAGAGTAAAGTAATAGAAGGGTTGAGAGAAGTAGAAGCTCTAGATGAAGTCATAGATATTTATTTAGAAACTTCTCCCGAACTTCTAGAGAATATCAATATTGCCATTAATCAAGCCGATCCACTTATACTTAAAAATGCTGCTCATTCTCTCAAATCTATTAGTGGTACTCTGGGGGCAATGGCTCTTTATAAAATTTGTCAAGAATTAGAAATTATGGCTCGTTTAGTTGATGAGTCAGGAAATTCTACTCCAGCAGAAGCAATAGAGATTTTTTCTCAGGTTAAAGTGGAGTATGAAAAAGTTATTAATGCCTTGAAAATAGAACAACAAAAGCAGTAGGGGCGGGTTCGGCAGTAGGGGCGGGTTCGGCAGTAGGGGCGGGTTCCGCCTCAAGTTAACGGTGTAACAAATTGTTTAGATAAACCCGCCCCCAACCCCAAATGTGGCAACAGTAGGGGCGGGTTCGGCAGTAGGGGCGGGTTCGGCAGTAGGGGCGGGTTCGGCAGTAGGGGCGGGTTCGGCAGTAGGGGCGGGTTCCGCAGTAGGGGCGGGTTCCGCCTCAAGTTAACGGTGTAACAAATTGTTTAGATAAACCCGCCCCCAACCCCCAAATGTGGCAACAGTAGGGGCGGGTTCGGCAGTAGGGGCGGGTTCCGCCTCAAGTTAACGGTGTAACAAATTGTTTAGATAAACCCGCCCCCAACCCCAAATGTGGCAACAGTAGGGGCGGGTTCCGCAGTAGGGGCGGGTTCCGCAGTAGGGGCGGGTTCCGCCTCAAGTTAACGGTGTAACAAATTGTTTAGATAAACCCGCCCCCAACCCCCAAATGTGGCAACAGTAGGGGCGGGTTCGGCAGTAGGGGCGGGTTCCGCCTCAAGTTAACGGTGTAACAAATTGTTTAGATAAACCCGCCCCCAACCCCCAAATGTGGCAACAGTAGGGGCGGGTTCGGCAGTAGGGGCGGGTTCCGCCTCAAGTTAACGGTGTAACAAATTGTTTAGATAAACCCGCCCCCAACCCCCAAATGTGGCAACAGTAGGGGCGGGTTCCGCAGTAGGGGCGGGTTCCGCAGTAGGGGCGGGTTCCGCCTCAAGTTAACGGTGTAACAAATTGTTTAGATAAACCCGCCCCCAACCCCCAAATGTGGCAACAGTAGGGGCGGGTTCCGCAGTAGGGGCGGGTTCCGCCTCAAGTTAACGGTGTAACAAATTGTTTAGATAAACCCGCCCCCAACCCCCAAATGTGGCAACAGTAGGGGCGGGTTCCGCAGTAGGGGCGGGTTCCGCCTCAAGTTAACGGTGTAACAAATTGTTTAGATAAACCCGCCCCCAACCCCCAAATGTGGCAACAGTAGGGGCGGGTTCCGCAGTAGGGGCGGGTTCCGCAGTAGGGGCGGGTTCCGCCTCAAGTTAACGGTGTAACAAATTGTTTAGATAAACCCGCCCCCAACCCCCAAATGTGGCAACAGTAGGGGCGGGTTCCGCAGTAGGGGCGGGTTCCGCCTCAAGTTAACGGTGTAACAAATTATTCAGAAAACCCGCCCCCAACCCCCAAATGTGGCAACAGTAGGGTCAAGTTCCGCAGTAGGGGCGGGTTCCTCAGTAGGGGCGGGTTCCGCCTCAAGTTAACGGTGTAACAAATTATTCAGAAAACCCGCCCCCAACCCAATAATCTAATGCTTTTAATATAAGGTACAATAATTAACGGTATGGGGCAGGTTTAGTTAATTCCATTATCATCATCAAAATTAATGACGGAACCAGCCCCTACAACTTGTATAATTTGTCATATAATTTTTTGTATAAATCTATAATTAACGATATGGGGCAGGTTTAGTTAATTCCATTATCATCATCAAAATTAATGACGGAACCAGCCCCTACAACTTGTATAATTTGTCATATAATTTTTTTGTATAAATCTATAATTAACGATATGGGGCAGGTTTAGTTAATTCCATTATCATCATCAAAATTAATGACGGAACCAGCCCCTACAACTTGTATAATTTGTCATATAATTTTTTGTATAAATCTATAATTAACGATATGGGGCAGGTTTAGTTAATTCCATTATCATCATCAAAATTAATGACGGAACCAGCCCCTACAACTTGTATAATTTGTCATATAATTTTTTTGTATAAATCTATAATTAACGGTATGGGGCAGGTTTAGTTAATTCCATTATCATCATCAAAATTAATGACGGAACCAGCCCCTACAATTTGTATAATTTGTCATATAATTTTTTTGTACAAATCTATGAAATATAATCCTAATCTTCATAATCGTCAATCAATCCGTTTAAAAGGATATGATTATAGTCAAAATGGTTTTTATTTTGTGACTATTTGTATTTGGCAAAGAGAATGTTTATTAGGGGTTATTGATAATCATAAAATGATTTTAAACAGCTATGGCAAAGTTGTTAATTTTAACTGGTTTAATCTAACAAAAATTTATCCTTATATTAATCTTGATGCTTTTATGATCATGCCTAATCATATTCATGGGATTATTGAAATAACAGATGATAATAAACATCACAAAAGGCATGGTTTGCCTGAAATAATCAGAGGTTTGAAAACATTTTCAGCCCGTAGAATTAATCAGTTGCGAACAATTAAAGGTGTTTCGGTATGGCAAAGAGGATATTATGAACATATTATCAGAAATGAAACATCATTAAATAATATTAGAGAGTATATTTTTAACAATCCAATTAATTGGTGTAATGATGAAATTTATACTGAAAATATATTTTCATTTCCGAAACAATTTAATATCAAAGGAATAGGGAATATGATTAATAATCATAAAAATTAACTCGTAGGGGTGGGTTCATCCGTTAAATTACGAGACCCGACAATTAATGTCATAAACCTACCCCCATCATTATTATTAATTGCACAATATTTATTCATGGATTTGGGGCAGGTTTAGTTAATTAGGGTTTGCTGAAAAAGTCTTTTTTAAGGAGTAGGGGACCCACCCCTAACCCCTCCTGGGAGGGGAAAAGGGGAGTAGGGGAGTATTTTTTTGCCCAACTCTCGCCCAAAATACTAACTTTTTGAGTATGAAGGGCTGAAAACCAAGGTATTTCAGACCTAAAAAGTCTAAAACCTTTACCTGTAAATGCTTTGAGATTTATTCAGCAAGCCCTAATTAGGGATTGCATATTATGGAATGATATCAAATCCGTTTAATTGGACATAAAAAAATTCTTCAATCGTCATAACTACGCTCATATTTGTAATTCTTTCTCCTCCTGACTCCTGTACGGGCGATTTCCGTTCCGGAATGCTCCTAATTACGCGAATCGCCCCTACAACTCCTGACTCCTCCTAACTTAACCATTCTATGGCTGTTTAACCGGAAAATCAATGACAGAACCTGCCCCCTACTTATACCATTTCTCACGCAAGAATGCTATGTATGATTCGGTGGGGACCCACCCCTAATATCAAATCCGGTAGCATCGGTGTAATTAGATGGGGAGATGGGGGGATGGGGAGATGGGGGATGGGGAGATGGGAGGATGGGGGGATGGGGAGATGGGGGGATGGGGAGATGGGGAGATGGGGGGATGGGGAGATGGGAGGATGGGGGGATGGGGGATGGAGAAATATTTGGTAATCGTTGAAGATGAAACATTTTTACGTGCCGAATTAAACGGATTTGATATAACCCCTCCTGGGAGGGGAAGTGTGGGAAGTGTGGGAGGTGGGGTGAGGGGTTAAAAGTAGGAAAAATTTATACTAACCGACTAAATAATTGTCAAAAAAAGACTTTGAATCTTGGTAAATATTTGACTGTTGAAGTATAACTGAAGTATAACATTAATGCATGGGAACTGGTATTAGCGAACTCTTCTAGGCTTACTCCCTTTAATACCGCTCCAACCAATAGTCAAGTAACAGCTTGCTAATAGTAGGCTACTAAGACCAATTCTGATGCTAGATTTCAAGGCTCCCAATTGCGATCTTTGCTCCGCTCTTTGTTTTCTGGCTTCTATCTGTTTTGTCAGTTTCTCCTTAATAGCTTCTGTTTGAGTTTTGAGAACTCCTGGATTATTTTTAAACCTCTCCAAATTTGCTAACTGCTCTTCCGTAAGTTCTACATCCCCCACAAAATCTTCTATTCTTTGATTACTCTCGAGCAAACCTGTGATTTGAGCTTGCTGTTGTGAAAGACGTTCTTCTAACTGCTTCTGAGCGTCGGCAGCATCTTGATTTACCTTTTCGATGGCCTGATTACTACCCGCAACAGCACTGGTAATATGCAAAGGAATTAATAATAGAAAGATAATCCCAAAAAATAAGGAAATTAGACAAACCCAAAATTTCAAGTTGTTCCAGCCAATTTTTGGTTGTGCTTTCGACAGGCCCAGGATGTCTTCAAAGCCATAAGCAGAAAACATTAGGGCGATTCCCAGAATTGGCACAATCCCTTGATTGACTATCTGGGTTGTGAATCTTAATCGCCATTCCACATCCCCCAGGTTTAAAGGAAATAGTAATAGAATGTAGTTAAGCAAAGTGAAGAGTATTAATATCAGACCCGCCAGTTTGAGAAATTGGGCCGCTTGAATGGGTATTGGATTGGTGTTAGTCCCTTTCATGGTTAATTTTACTTACTTATGGTGGTTGTCTGCCTTTGAATCTATCCTAGCTATCATCAGAGATAGAAACGTTACTAATCTAGTATTTCATTTTTTTTACTAACTTAACGAAATGATGGGATATTCATCCTTCGATCGGGAAATCATCAACAAGACTTCAGTCTACCAAATTATACTTAGTAAACAGATTTGAAATCTTTGCTGTATCTTCATATTTATCCTATTGACGATACATGGAGATATAGCTAGTATATAAATAAGAATATAAAAAGTCTAAGTTATACCAAAAGGTAAAACAGTTTAAATATGCTTTAAACCTTGACTGATTAATAACTTTATATGACTAACCTCAAAGTTGAATTTATATAAGCCTGGTAAACTTAGTATATTTTTTTACTTAAATTCACCAAAAATCTAAAGTAATAACACTGATACTGTAAATATTTCTAACTTTGATGTCGGCAAGGGGTCTCCCGTTATAAAAATTTGGCGTTGCTGAATTGAAGTATGAATGTGCGATTGTTTGGTTCTCGCCTTCGCCCCCGCGCATCCCCCAAGTTTGGGGGACTTTTAGAGTTTTATTCCCCCCAATTTTGGGGGGCTAGGGGGGCAAAATCATACCCAGAACCAGCAACGCCAAAAATTTTAACGGGAGAGCAATTGCCAACCAACAAATAAACCGCGTAGCATCCACTTACTTTCTTGCATTGTGTGCTTTTTTTTGTGTTATTCTGATTATATCAGGAGTAGCGGTAGTACGCACCTGAGAGAAACATGAAAACAAATAGCGAGTATGGGGTTCAATTCAGAAGTTAAGCGTCAACCCGTGAAAAGGTAAAACTCGGAACTTTCTGGAGTACAGAATTGTTTAGTAGTCGTGTAAAAATAACTTGAACAGTTTTTTTAATGGAAACTATATTTCACAATTTATCCCAGATAAAATTTGTACAACTTATTCTTACATGGCTCCTTAGTACAAAAAGGCGGTGGGTCTCATCGTCTCTGTCTGCGGAGGGTTAAGTGGTTGCACTCCCTGTGAAACAGAAATCCCTATCCGTGAGGTTGGGAACCCTACATCATAATCTTTGATTTGATGTAGGAGAACGTCACTTAACTATTCAATTTCAGGAGAGATATAACTATGAAAAAGTTACTAACAGCGATCGCTGGATTATCTGTGTTGGCTGCGGGTATTTTAGGAGCGGCACCAGCACAAGCCTTGCCAATTTTTGGAGAAGATAATGACTTAGCCGATCTGTTTAATGGTGAAGTTACTCTGAGCGAAGAACAATTTAACGTCACTAATGAAATAGCTGGTAAATTAAATGTAAGCACCTTTGAATTGCTTCAAGACCCAGATAAAGTTGATGATTTGTATGCTGGAGATGCCTATGACTCTAATACAGCACCCAGTGGTTTAGGAGTATATTCAAAAAATGGTTGTACTGTTGATGCAGGTTGTGCTATTAAGGCCATTGGTATGGTAAATACATTGAAGTGTGCTGGTTCTGGAACAGATCCTCAAAATTGGGCAGAATGTGTGCAAAACAATGATTACGATGCTTATTTAGCAGCTAGTGCTTGTACTTATGGAAGCTGTCCTGCATTTGCTACTCTTCCTAACCAAAAAGTTGTTGCTTGCAACAATGGTTTAAAATCCGTTATTGCAGGTAAAAGCTATATTAATCTCCCTTCAACATTAGCACCACAGAAAAACGAATTACAAATCAGTTGGTTATCTCAAGGGTAAAAGCAACATAAGTCACCTGTTCAATAATTGATAATTGATAATGGATAATTGATAATTACCTCTACCTAAAAGGAAGAGGATTGAATAAAAGGAAAATTTTTTCTCTCTTGGTCTCATGGATATGGCTAGGAGACCAGCTCTTGACAGAGCCGCTCCGCTTTATATGTTGCGGAGCAAAACGCCATCCCACCCTTCGGGAAGCTACGCTGAGGATTTTTACCTGAATTATTTAATTAATAATTAGGGCTTGCTGATTAATTCTCGCGCGTATTGACTGCTATTGACTTGAGCGTTTTTTTTGTTGAAAAAAGTACCAGCTTTTCGGTGGAAAAAGCTGCAAGAAGCTAGTATTTTGGGATGATTATGGCAGAAAAATTGAGGGACAATTTTTCCGACTACCTCCTCGCTCATTCCCATTTCTCCCCTCCACGGTCGGGGTTAGGGGTGGGTTGTCTCCTGTCTCCAGTATAGCTGTCTCCTACTCTTACCCATAAGACTTTTTCAGCAAACCCTAATTATTAATTATTAATTATTCGGTAATAAACTATTGTTACTCCTCCTGAAAAAAGGGGGTTTTTTTATGATTATTGAATATTTGTATAGTATGACCTTAATTCTGTCACTGCCAGTGTAACGTTTGCAGAGAATGACCTGGGGAAAAAACTCCCAAGCTATTGAGATTGCTTTATTGCGCTCCATTCGCAATGACATTGAGTATAAGTAGTAGCGCGTCTAATATCAAATCCGTTGGCTTCGGAGCAATATAATTCTGTCGTCGTCATACAATGGTTAGGGGCGTTTTGCTGTCGCATAACTCCGTTAACGCTCCGCGACATATAAAGCGGAGCTTTGCGCCAGCAAATGCCATTCGCCCCTACAATATAGGGCGAATACCATTCGCCCCTACTCTTTAAATACTGAATAACACCGATGCTACCGGATTTGATATAAGCTAAAATTTTAGGTAAAAAAAACCTAACCCCCCAACCCCCTTCCTTAGGTAGCAGGGCTGTTTCATTACCCGCCCTCTAATATTTATGACAATAGATATCTCCAAAAATCCAAAATAAAATCAATTCTCACACAGAAATTATCAATTCTTTCTCCCTACTGCTGTATGGGGGATTTCCGTTGGCGGAGCATTCCGGAACGGAAATCCCCCCTACTAGATATGGAGGTTATGCGTAAGTCCTGACTATTTTAAAGGTTTTACTTTTGAGATTTGCGCTTAGTAGCAGCAACTAAACCACCGATAGCCATTAGACCTAAAACAGTAGAAGGTTCGGGAACCTCCTCCTCTGAAAGAATCCCTCCACCTTCTACAATGGAAAGGTTATACAAACCAGAATGGGAAACACCATCGCCCTCTTCATATACTCCAGAAGCATCTGCTTGACCAAAACCATAAAGGAATTGAGTAATTCCATCACTATCAGTTACTTTCACTACTTCACTAAATTTAAAACCGCTTTCGTGATCGTAGTGACCTGCTAAACCGAGGTTGAAGATACCACCATCGTTATTAACGTAAGCAATATTAGGGTCACTAATTCTTCTGAAGAAAGAATGACCTTCTGCAGCAATTCCAAATAAAGCAGCATTAACATCAGCAGCACCTTCGCTGGTAAAGAAATTTTGAACTCCTGTGCTAGTATCGTTCCAAGCTTCAGTCATCCATTTTTCAGCAAAGTTACTGTAACCATCAATAGGACCTCCATACCAATCATCGTAGGTTAGACTGCTAAAGGTGTATGTTGTACCATCAAGAGTTCCTGTTAATGTAGTGGCAGACTGATTAATGTAGGCTGGACCTCCCATCCATGCCATAGTGTTAAATGTCCCGAAACCAGTAGCATCTGGGCTGCTACCCTGACCAGCTAACTCAATATTACCGTCTCCAGAAAGAGCCGCTCCCCAGTTAGTAGCATCGTTACCTACTAAAAATGTTGTATTTCCATCAGATCCATAGGTAAGGTGTTGACCGTTAACTACAGGATTTGCCAGACTTGCCGCCAATGCAGGAGCGCCTACTAAAGCTGTCATACTTGCTACAGAAGTAGCGATCGCGAATTTATTGAATCTTCCTGCCATAATTTTTGTTTCCTTAATTTAATTTGTGTGTTGTAATAGTTAGCTAGATTGAAAAATATAAGTGACTGGTAAAATTGAAATTTATCTATTATGTTTATCAAAGCATAGGTAACAAGATGTTTTGTGTGTTTCAAATCACTTAAACTGATGATTCTTGTTGACTCTTTTGTATAACAATGCACCTTTAGTTAGCTTTTATCTTGTTTGCCAGTCATTTAAGCTTTTTCTTTTTGCTTAAACTGATTATAAGCAGTTTTATTACCGAATGTCTATATTTCTAGGCTATTTTTATATAAAATTTTAGTAAAACTTAGTATTCAAAAAACTACTAGAAAATACTTATGCATTTCTACGGAAATCATTATCAATACAAAAATGATACTCCATATAATCAATTAATTAGGGTTTGCTGAAAAAGTCTTATGGGTAAGGGCAGGAGACAGGAGAAAACCCACCCCTAGCCCCTCCCAGGAGGGGAGGGGAAGACAGGATACAGGATAAATGGGAATTATAGAGGAGGTAGGAGGAAGAATGATCGAGGGATTATTCTGCGCAACTATGAGCTTAAAATGCTAATTTTTTGAACCATTATGACCATTAAGCTTGGACTTTTTTTTACTAAAAAATGCGCTCTAGCTTTATATCTCAGTGCTTTTAGATTTAATCAGCAAACCCTAATTAATTACTTCTATAAATAATCATTTTTCCCATTTAAAAAAACTTAAAAATTAAAGTGAGTATTTCCCCAGAGTATTCTTAGGAAATACTCACTTTGACTAACTTTTAATTTAACGCAACTATATGCATTAACAGCAGCACAAAACATTATTTCCGTAAAAATACTGAGATATTCTCCACAGCCCTTGACAAAATCTCAGAGTTATGAACCAAAGCAAACCTCACATATCCCTCTCCAGCCTTTCCAAAACCTGCTCCTGGGGCCACTGCTACCCCAGTATTTTTCACTAAGTCCACACAGAACCCCACAGAATTCTTAGCCCATGCTTCTGGTAGTTTAGCCCAAACATACATAGTGGCCGATGGAGTGGGCACAGGCCAACCAATTTGATGTAATGCCCCAACAAATACATCCCGACGTTGGCGAAAAATGTCCACAGTTTTTCTAACTACCTCTTGAGGGCCAGTTAAAGCAGCGATCGCTCCATTGAGAATGCCCTGATACTGGTTAAAATCAATACAAGCCTTTACTTGTCGCAAAGCTTGAATTAATTCAGCATTACCAATGGCGTAACCTACTCGGAAACCTCCCATGCTATAAGATTTTGACATAGTAAAAAATTCTATAGAAACACTTTTTTCTGGGTCTGCTTGAAAAATAGAAGGAGCGATAGATTGTTTTTCGGGTGCTTGAGAAAAGGTATTAAAAACAAAGTCTAAATATGGAGCATCGTGAACTAAGACTAAATTATGTTTTTGGCAAAAAGCAACAGTTTCTTGGAGAAAAGATAAAGGAGCGATCGCCGTTGTGGGATTATGAGGATAACTCAAAACCATCATTTTTGCCTGAGATAAGACAGCTTGAGGTATATCTGCCAAAACAGGTAAAAATCCATTTTCTGCCAATAAAGGCATTGGGTAAACCTGACCCCCTGCTAAAAACACCCCACCACTATGAGAAGGATAACAAGGGTCTTGCAGTAAAGCAAAATCACCAGGATTAAGTATAGCCAAGGGTAAATGAGCTGTACCTTCCTGGGAACCAATTAGAGGTAAAACTTCAGTTTCTGGGTCTACTGGAATGTCAAATTTATCGGTATACCACTGAGCTGCTGTCTGCCGAAAAGCTTGAGTGCTAGAAAATAAGGAATAGCCATGAGTAGTGGAGTCTGACAAAGATTGAGCGATCGCTTCTAGAGCATGGGAAGGCGCTGGTAAGTCAGAAGACCCCAGAGACAAATCTATCAAATTTTGTCCTGCTGCTTTTGCTAATGCTTTTGCCCGGTCCATATCGGCAAATACATTAAAGCTTAGGGGAGCTAGACGTTGTGATAATTGCATTTTGATTTCACCTCTGAATTAACTTGTGTAGTTAGGGCTTGCTGATTAACTGTCAAAGCCTTTATTTGTAAATATTTGAGGATTTTTAGAGTGAAAAAAGGTGCAAGGTTTTCGGTATAGGAAGCTAAAAAAGTGAGAGTTTTGAGTAGATAAGGATAGAAAAATCGAGGGATATTTCTTCCTCCTAACTCCTCTAAATTCTGAATTCTAAATTCCGAATTCAGAATTCTGAATTCTAAATTCCGAATTCTATCCTCAACTATAAGACTTTTCAGCAAACCCTAGTTATTATCTACTTTACTGTTGCCAAATATTTGTCAGTTTTCCAATACCCGCGTCAAAAGTCAAAATTTGAGAGGCAAACATGGGAATTAGGCAATATAGCGCTCCGCGCAAGTCAAAAGTCATGCATCGAGTGCGTAATTCTGAGGTACGGGGCGCCTACTGTGCGGAATTACTTCCGCACACAGCCCCTCCAGAATGTCAGACCACTTCATTACAGTCAAAAGTTAAAAGTAATCGCTGACGCTCGTTTGAGGCTTTATAAATGTCCGTTCCCTTTGTTTCGACTGCTATAATTGAAAATATTTCAATACACCCAACTCCCCATCCCCCATCTATTTCTCATCAAGATTTTTATATCTGAATCAAGCGATCGCTCTAGGTTTATCCACCAATTTCTGAACTACATTTATATTACATTGTATTATTGCGACATACGCATTAGTAGAGAAGGAATTTAAATTAAGCGATCGCTCTATGTTTCTCTACCAATTTTTGAAATACATTTATATTACATTGTATTATTGCGACATACGCATTAGTAGAAAAGGAATCTAAATTAAGCGATCGCTCCATTATCTCAACCAATTTCTGAACTACATTTATATTACATTGTATTATTGCGACATACGCATTAGTAGAAAAGGAATCTGAATTAAGCGATCGCTCCATTATCTCAACCAATTTCTGAACTACATTTATATTACATTGTATTATTGCGACATACGCATTAGTAGAGAAGGAATTTAAATTAAGCGATCGCTCCATTATCTCAACCAATTTCTGAACTACATTTATATTACATTGTATTATTGCGACATACGCATTAGTAGAAAAGGAATTTAAATTAAGCGATCGCTCCATTATCTCAACCAATTTCCGAACTACATTTATATTACATTGTATTATTGCGACATACGCATTAGTAGAGAAGGAATCTAAATTAAGCGATCGCTCTAGGTTTCTCTACCAATTTCCGAACTACATTTATATTACATTGTATTATTGCGACATACGCATTAGTAGAAAAGGAATCTAAATTCAGCGATCGCTCTAGGTTTCTCTACCAATTTCCGAACTACATTTATATTACATTGTATTATTGCGACATACGCATTAGTAGAAAAAGAATCTGAATTAAGCGATCGCTCTATGTTTCTCTACCAATTTATGAACTACATTTATATTACATTGTATTATTGCGACATACGCATTAGTAGAAAAAGAATCTGAATTAAGCGATCGCTCTAGGTTTCTCTACCAATTTCCGAACTACATTTATATTACATTGTATTATTGCGACATACGCATTAGTAGAGAAGGAATCTAAATTAAGCGATCGCTCTAGGTTTATCCACCAATTTCCGAATTACATTTATATTACATTGTATTATTGCGACATACGCATTAGTAGAAAAGGAATATTTTGTCTAGTGCTATACTGAATTTATGCAAGATGTGAGTATTACACGATCGACAGTTTCAAAGAGTTAAAAACTAATGAAAGCAAATTATTCTCTTTCCCACTCTCTAATTGCCATTGATACTGAAACAACACTCGACTTAATTCTCAATTTCAATGCTGAAGAACAAGTCCAAGCATCTAACCGTCGTTCGCTAAACTTGAGCTTGGTTATAGACCGCTCCGGTTCAATGGCAGGTCAACCTCTACGTTATGCAATTAAGGCTGCTCAAAAGTTGGTTGAGTCCCTCAACCCTGATGATATTGTCTCTGTTGTTATCTATGATGACAGCGCAGAAACGATATTACCCCCACAGACAGCAGCAGACAAAGCCAAAATTTCTGCTCAAATAAATCGAATTAGAGCGGGAGGTTGTACGAATCTGAGTGGTGGTTGGTTGATGGGTTGCGAATGCGTTAAATCTCAAAAAACTGAGGAGCGACTGAACCGCGTCCTCCTGCTGACTGATGGTAAAGCTAACAGAGGAATTACCAACCCTCAAGCTTTAACAAAAACTGCTAAACAACAAGCGGAACGGGGAATTATCACGACAACTTTGGGGTTTGGAACTAACTTTAATGAAGACTTGCTGATCGATATAGCAGATGCTGCTGGTGGAAATTTTTATTTTATTCAATCTCCAGATGACGCAGTTGATGTTTTCCGCATCGAGTTAGAAAGTTTGACTTCTGTTGTGGCAGAAAATCTCACAGTAACCATACGTCCAGAAGCATCAGTGCAGATTTCTGAAGTGTTGAATAAGTATCAGTCAACTACTCAGGGAAAAGCATCGGAAATTTTATTAGGGGATGTCTATCAAATTGAAGCGAAACAGTTAGCTCTACAACTATCAATTCCTCCGCAAAAAAATCCCGGTCCCTTAAGTATTGCGACTATAGAGTATCAGTATCAAACGACTACTGATGACAAAATTAAAAAGGTATCAGAACAAATTCCCGTTGCAATAACAGTGGGTTCTGCGGAAGAAGCAAGTTGTACCGAAGCTGATATGTCGGTACTCGAACAGACCAGTCAACTGAAAATAGCTCGCCTGAAAAATGAAGCGATCGCTATGGCAGATCGAGGACAGTATAAAGAAGCTGCTGAAGTATTACGTTCTCAGGTTGACGAACTCAAGAGCAAGTTATTAAATGAAATATTTGAAGTTGCTGAGGAAATTGCCCAATTAGAATATTATGCTCAACGCATTGAAAACCGCAAATTAGATAGTGCTAGTCGCAAAGAAATGCGGGACCAATCATATCAAACTCTGAACCGGAGTCGCGATGATTTGAAATTACGAGGTTCTACTGCTGGAAATGCAGATAGTTTGGAAGCGGTTTCTACTGGTGACGGTGGTGTTTTAGCCAAATGTTTTCGAGAGGGTGGAAAACTACGAGTGCGTGTAATTTCAGAAGGATATAATTCTGAATTTAATGTTCAGTTTCCCCGTGGAATTCGTCAAGAAGGGGTTACTTATGTTGTAGATGAGATTAAACTTTCAGCTAATGGTAGTTTTTACCGTGCTACTGGTAAGATTCGTCGCTTGGTTGAACCTGGTCAAGAAAAAGCAGTAACTACTGAAAAGGCTAAATCTCAAAATTTGGCAGCAGCTAAAGCAACAGGAGGATGGGAAGATTTGGAAACTGTTGATACTGTGGGGAATGGGGTTTTAATTCAGTGCATTAAAGAAAAAAGTAAGCTCAGAGCAAGAGTTGTTTCGGATGGATATAATCCCGATTTTAATATTCGTTTTCCCCGCAATATTCGGGCTGAAGGAGTATTATATGTGGTTGATGAAGTGCGAGAATCTGCTGATGGTAAATCTTACATCAGTTATGGAAAAGTTCGTCGGTTATTGCAATAGACATTTCCTCTTTTAGAGGGATTCAACAATTAATAATTAATAATTAATAATTAATTATTACCTCTCCTTGAAAAGAAGAGGATTGACTAATAATGAAAATTTTTATTTATTATCCCCTTAAAAGGGGAGGCTTTAAACCATAATTTTTCGGTAAGGAGTAGGGGGAAATAATTGATAATTTCTATGCGATAATTGATTTTATATTTGATTATCATCAGATGTCTAATATAAAATCCGGTTATACAATAATCGCAAAATTACTTCCTCAACTTACAGATGTTAATAATAAATATGAATTGAAAAATTCATGCTCATTAATCCTTTCTTTATCCTGACTCCTGAGGACTGACTCCTGACTCCTAAGCGATACTATAACAAATTACCCGGATTCTATATAATATCATTTTCGGAAAAGAATAGAATTTTTGCAGAAGTAGACAACAACTCCGGAAGGCAACAGCCAAGAAAATTTCTGAAAAAACACAAAAATCATCTATATGTTTAATTTCCACTAGATGTGTAATAGACATCTCCAAATAATAAAAAATAAAATCAATTATCACACAGAAATTATCAATTATTTCCCTCTACTACCTACTGCCTCTTTTCTGGAGATGTCTAATAATAATTATAGTTATTTTTTGAAACTTTTCTTACAAAATATATTGTCAGATTAAAAGAATAGAATTTTTGCAGAAGTAGGCAACAACTCCGGAAGGCAACAGCCAAGAAAATTTCTGAAAAAAACACAAAAATCATCTATATGTTTAATTTCCACTAGATGTGTAATAGACATCTCCAAATAATAAAAAATAAAATCAATTATCACACAGAAATTATCAATTATTTCCCTCTACTACCTACTGCCTCTTTTCTGGAGATGTCTAATAATAATTATAGTTATTTTTTGAAACTTTTCTTACAAAATATATTGTCAGATTAAAAGAATAGAATTTTTGCAGAAGTAGGCAACAACTCCGGAAGGCAACAGCCAAGAAAATTTCTGAAAAAAACACAAAAAATCATCTATATGTTTAATTTCCACTAGATGTGTAATAGACATCTCCAAATAATAAAAATAAAATCAATTATCACACAGAAATTATCAATTATTTCCCTCTACTACCTACTGCCTCTTTTCTGGAGATGTCTAATAATAATTATAGTTATTTTTTGAAACTTTTCTTACAAAATATATTGTCAGATTAAAAGAATAGAATTTTTGCAGAAGTAGACAACAACTCCGGAAGGCAACAGCCAAGAAAATTTCTGAAAAAAACACAAAAAATCATCTATATGTGTAATTGCCACTAGATGTGTAATAGACATCTCCAAATAATAAAAAATAAAATCAATTATCACACAGAAATTATCAATTATTTCCCTCTACTACCTACTGCCTCTTTTCTGGAGATGTCTAATAATAATGATAGTGCTTTTTTTAACTTTTCCTACAAAATATTACAAAATATATTATCAGATTAAATGATAATATTTAAATAATATAATGTTCGGATAATCAGTTATAAAAAACCTTATATCTTTGAACCAATATTCCCCTCTTCCTCCCCCCTTTTACTCGGCAGGGCTGTTTCAAAGTATTGTAGATTAAGGATAAGCGGGAGAACGGGAGATGAGGGGATAGTGGAACAGTGAAATTTGCCAAAATTTGCCGAATATAATTTTAACCCCTTGATTTATGAGATTAGTTGAGAGATATATTATTAAAAAAATCATCGGTTTTATCCTGAAATAGACCGACTGTGTTTTTTGTCGAAAAATCTCTTAAACTCATGCTAATTACTTAGTCCGTCAGTCTTTTATATTTGAAAAGATAAATCTATCCTATTATGACCTGCAAAAAACACTCTCTACCCAACCAGACTATCAAGCAATGCCAGCTAAAGTCTCTCAACAAATATTGATGATTTTAGATAGAAACTGGAAAAGCTTTTTAGCAGCAAACGAAGTTTATCTAAAGAATCCATCAAAGTTTAAATCTCGTCCTCGTCTTCCTGGATATAAAAATAAAATAACGGGAAGAAATATTGTAGTTTATACCACACAAGCCATAAGTAAGAGGCAATTAAAACAAGGAATTATTAATCCGAGTAAAACTGGGATTTATCTAAAAACATTAGTACCTACTTCACAAATTAAACAAGTTCGTCTCGTCCCTAGACTTAATCATTATGTAATAGAGGTGATTTATGAAGCCACTGAAAAACAATACAAGCTAGAGAAAAATCGTTGCGCCAGTATTGATATAGGATTAAACAATTTAGCTACATTAAGTTTTAATCAAGCCGAAATGAAACCGCTCTTGATAAATGGCAGACCGTTAAAATCTATAAATCAATACTATAATAAAATTAAAAGCTTTCTACAGTCTCAACTCGGGGAAAATCAATCAAGTAAGAAGCTGAAAAACTTTGCAATAAAAGAGAATTTAAAATCAATGATTATCTCCATAAAGCATCTCGTTTGATTATTGATACTCTAATTAATCAGAAAATAGGAACATTGATAATAGGGCACAATGAAGACTGGAAGCAGAAAATCAACTTAGGAAAAAGAAACAATCAAAATTTTGTATCTGTTCCGTATAAGAGATTAATAGAAATGTTATCTTATAAAGCTAAAATGGTAGGTATAGATGTAATTATTACAGAAGAATCTTATACCTCCGCATCAAGTTTTATAGATAATGATTTGATTCCAGTGTACAACAAAGGTGAGAAAAATCATGTCACATTTTCTGGAAAAAGAATCATGCATAGGTTTGTATCGTACCGCAAGCATTGGGTTAATCAATGCTGATGTGAACGGTGCTCTAAACATTATGAAAAAAGCAGTCCCAAATGTTTTTGACTATGGGAAGCGAGGGTGTTGTAGTTCACCCAGTTAGGGTGACACCTGCGAAATAAGGATATGTCATATTTGACTATATTTTTATGAACTATAACGTAACGGAAATAGCCTTGGACAAACACTAACTTCAAAAAAAATTAGTGCTAGAAACCTAAACTAATCCGATACATAATCCCAATTTATTTAACCAAACTTTTTTAAAAAAAATGGTCGCACAAATACCTAATAGCAACTACGAAACTCAAACCCAAGAAATAGCAAAACAACTCTTGGCAGCAACTCAAGAAAAAAACCGTTCCTGGTTAGGACAACTGCAAAATCAAATGCGGTGGGATGATAAACTCCTGGACTGGGCAATGGCGAACCCTGGTTTGCGAGTACAACTATTTCGCTTTATTGACTGTTTGCCAGCATTACACAGTAAACCAGAAATAGCTGCTCACCTCCAAGAATACCTGACTACCGAAGAAGTTGAATTGCCAGAAGCTCTCAAAAAACTCCTCAACTTTGCCAACCCAGACTCAGTACCCGGTCAACTGGCAGCTACCACCGTTGCACCCGCAGTCGAAACTCTCGCCCATAAATACATTGCCGGGGAAAACATCAAGCAGATAATCAAAACCCTAGAAAAACTACGGAAAGAAAAAATGTGCTTCACCGTAGACTTACTAGGAGAGGCAGTAATTACTGAAACTGAAGCACAATCATATTTAGACCGTTATCTAGAACTGATAACCCAACTAACCCAAGCTGCTAAAAATTGGTCATCAGTACCTCAAATAGACGAAGCAGAAGGCGAACAACTATCACGAGTGCAGGTATCAGTAAAACTTACAGCATTTTATTCCCAGTTTGACCCCCTAGATGCTAGGGGTAGTCAGGAACGAGTGAGCGGACGCATCCGTACCTTACTCCGACGTGCCAAAGAACTAGGTGTAGCAGTTCACTTTGACATGGAACAATATAGCTACAAAGACCTAACTATAGCTATCCTCAAAGAACTATTGATGGAGGAAGAATTCCGCAACCGCACTGACATCGGCGTTACTATCCAAGCATATCTGCGGGATAGCGGAAAAGACTTGCAAGGAATTATTGACTGGGCAAAACTCCGGGGTTATCCTGTCACCGTTCGACTGGTTAAAGGTGCATATTGGGACCAAGAAAGCATCACAGCTTTACAACACGACTGGCCGCAACCAGTTTTCAACAATAAACCAGAAACCGATGCCAATTTTGAAAAGCTGACTCAGATGATGTTAGAAAATCATCAATATATCTATTCAGCTATCGGTAGTCATAACGTTCGTTCTCAGGCAAGAGCGATCGCTATTGCTGAAGCATTAAAAGTACCTAAACGTTGCTTCGAGATGCAAGTTCTCTACGGTATGGGGGACCAAATAGCTAAAGCATTAGTGGACAAAGGTTATCGCATCAGAGTTTACTGTCCCTACGGCGACCTACTACCAGGAATGGCATATTTAATTCGTCGTCTCCTGGAAAATACAGCTAACAGTTCATTCCTCAGACAAAGTTCAGAAAATGTTCCTGTTGAAGAATTGTTAGCGCCTCCCATCACTAACGGCAAAACAACAATTCACGATATTGTTAAACCTGTTTTTCCTAATGCTGCTGATAGCGACTATGCTGATGCTGCTCAACGACAACAAGCTTATAATGCTATTGCTCAAGTACGACTAGAGTTAGGCAAAACATTTCTCCCGTTGATCGACGGCGAATATATACAGACCGAGCAAATAGTAGATTCTGTTAACCCATCAAACCCGAAAGAGGTAGTCGGGAAAATTGGTTTAATTTCTGTAGAACAAGCAGAAAAAGCAATTAAAGCAGCTAAAGCAGCATTTCCTAGTTGGCGGAAAACACCAGTTACAGAGCGAGCGGGGATATTGCGAAAAGCGGCGGACTTAATGGAAAAACGCCGTCACGAACTTTCAGCGTGGATGGTATTAGAAGTTGGGAAACCCCTCAACCAATGTAATGCGGAAGTTTCTGAGGCAATTGATTTTTGTCGCTACTATGCTGACGAAATGGAAAGGTTAGACCAAGGTTATAAATATGATGTAGCTGGCGAAACAGACCGTTATTATTATCAACCTCGTGGTATTTCTTTGGTTATTTCGCCTTGGAATTTTCCTCTAGCTATTCCTACAGGAATGACTGTTTCATCTTTGGTGACTGGAAACTGTACTTTGTTGAAACCAGCAGAAGTTTCATCAGTTATTGCTTCCAAGATTGCTGAAATATTAGTAGAAGCTGGTTTTCCCAAGGGAGTATTCCAGTTTGTGCCAGGAAAAGGTTCGACAGTGGGTGATTTTATGGTGAAGCATCCAGATGTTAATAGTATTACTTTTACTGGGTCTCAGGAAGTTGGTTGTCGAATTTATGCTGAGGCGGCAATTTTGCGACCAGGACAAAAACATTTGAAGCGGGTGATTGCTGAGATGGGTGGTAAGAATGCGATTATTGTTGATGAGAGTTCAGACTTAGACCAAGCAGTTGCTGGTGTGGTGTATTCTGCTTTTGGTTATAGCGGACAAAAATGTTCTGCTTGTTCCCGGGTTGTGGTTTTGGCACCAATTTATGAAGCTTT
>NZ_BLZO01000045.1 GCF_014132355.1 Okeania sp. KiyG1 | reverse complement strand
AATTTAGTTAAAGCTTTATCTCTGGAGTGGACTTTTTGTACCCGTAAAATTGATGGGGAATGGTATCTGTTTAAAAATCTTCCAGTTTCTTTCCCTATTGCTGTTGGTGGAGATAATAGGTTTAAAAATGTGACTATTAATGATGTTATTTCCATGGATTGGACAAAGTTTTGTAGGGTATATCGAGACTCTATTGAAAACTGCAACATGGATACTGATTCTGTTCCTCAATTTATATGGGAGATTTCTCATTTTATTGGCAATCTACCTTACTTAAACTTTACATCATTTCAAATGCACCGTGGAGCAAAGAAAACTGGTCGGCCCCTGTTTTACTTTGGACAACGCCACAATTTGTACCAAAGACAGACTGTTCCTTTGAGTATTACCTTTGACCATGCAAATACAGATCCTTATGTATTGAACAAGCTCATGCAAACCTATCAAAATTTATTGATAAAAGTTTAATTTAAATGAAGGAAAAATGTTGAAAAAGGCTTTCAACAATTAATTATTAATTATTAATTATTAATAATGACCTCTGTTTTCTGGTTCTATGGTTTGTAAGCATTTCCTACGGACTGCTGCGCAAACAACAGTCAGCTATCAGCTATCAGCTACTGTTTTTAGTTGACTATAAAAGCTTTATTATATTCTCTTATATCATGCTGGAGGAGGTAAGGCAGAAGGCAGAAGGCAGGAGGCAGGAGGAAAGAAGAGGTTAGAACGGAAAAGGTTTTTTATCACTGATTATCCGGACATGATATTACTACAAAAGTTGGTTCACTTGCTCTTAAAATCTATATTAATTTAAACACTATCCCTAAGGAGAGGTCTTGTTTCTGATAGCTGACAGCTAATAGTTGTTTGCGCAGCAGTGCGCAGGAAATGCTAATATGGTTTTCAATGTATCAGCTTTTGAATAATATTTTCCCTGATTTTTACTATCGTACATTCGTATATCTTAAATATTGATTGAATTTATCGGGAGTAACAAGCAAAATGTGTGGAATTGTTGGTTATATTGGTACCCAGTCAGCTACAGAAATTTTACTATCTGGACTAGAAAAACTAGAATATCGGGGTTATGATTCTGCCGGACTGGCCACTGTTTGGGAAGGGCAAAATTAAATCTGTCCGCGCTAAGGGTAAACTAAACAACCTGCGGGAAAAATTGGCCGGAATGGAAATACCAGCTAATATTGGTATTGGTCACACTCGTTGGGCGACCCATGGCAAACCGGAAGAATATAATGCTCATCCTCATACTGACGATACTGGACGAGTGGCAGTAGTTCAAAATGGCATTATTGAAAATTACCGGGAGTTACGCAAAGAATTAGAAGAGCGGGGACATAAATTTATTTCTGATACTGATACGGAAGTTATCCCTAACTCGATCGCAGAATTTTTATCTAATTCTACTGAAGGCAACAGCGAAGCATTTTTAGAAGCGGTACGTCAGACGGTGAATAAACTGGATGGAGCATTTGCGATCGCTGTTATTTGTGCAGATTATCCCAATGAACTTATTGTTGTTAGACAGCAAGCACCTCTATCTATTGGTTTAGGACAAGGAGAATTTTTCTGTGCTTCTGATACTCCTGCTCTTGTATCCCATACTCAAGTTGTTGTCACTTTAGAAAATGGTGAAATAGCTCGTTTAACACCTCTGGGGGTAGAAATTTATAACTTTGCAGGCGATCGCTTGAATAAGGTACCCCGCATTCTTAACTGGAGTCCGACTTTGGTTGAGAAAAATATTTTTAAACATTTTATGCTCAAGGAAATTTACGAGCAACCAAATGTTATCCGGGGTTGTTTAGAAACTTATATTAATAGTGATTGGGATATTAATAACGATGGTGTTTCTCCGACTAATTTAGAGTTATCCCCTGCTCTATATCAAGACTTAGAACAAGTTGAAATATTTGCCTGTGGTACGAGTTGGCACGCTAGTTTGATTGGGAAATATTTATTGGAACAATTAGCGGGAATTTCAACGACAGTTAATTATGCTTCTGAAGCTCGTTATGCACCTTCTCCTCTGAGAAAAAATACTCTAACAATTGGTGTGACTCAATCTGGAGAAACAGCAGATACTTTGGCAGCTTTGGCAATGGAAAAGCAACGACGTTTAGATAAACCAGCCGAGTTTTCATCAAGGTTGCTAGGAATTACTAATCGAAGTGAAAGTTCTATTGCTAGTTTAGTAAATCAAATTATTGATATTCGGGGAGGTGTTGAAATTGGTGTAGCTGCTACTAAAACATTTGTGGCACAGGTAATGGCTTTTTATTTATTAGCTCTAGAATTAAGCTGGCAAAAACAATATTTATCTGGCGAAAAAATTGCAGAAATTATTAATGCTTTGCGACAGATACCTGCACAAATGGAACAGATATTAGAAACTCAAGATAGCCAAATAGAAGATTTTGCTCACCAGTTTAATGATACTCAAGATTTTATCTTTGTAGGTAGAGGAATTAATTTTCCAATTGCTTTAGAAGGTGCTTTGAAACTGAAGGAAATTAGTTATATTCATGCCGAGGGATATCCCGCTGGTGAGATGAAACATGGTCCGATCGCTTTGTTGGATGATAAAGTGCCTGTAGTAGCGATCGCTATGCCTGGTTTAGTATATGAAAAGGTGCTTTCTAATGCTCAGGAAGCTAAAGCGAGGGATGCGCAGTTAATTGGGGTGACTCCTGAAAGTACGGAAGCGGATGTGTTTGATAATTTGTTGGCGGTGCCAGCAGTGGATGAGTTGTTGTCTCCAATGTTGACAGTTATTCCTTTGCAGTTGTTAGCTTATCATATTGCTGCTCATCGTGGTTTGGATGTGGATCAGCCGCGAAATTTGGCGAAGTCAGTGACTGTGGAGTAGGGTTTTTTCAGTTAACAGTTATCAGTTATCAGTATCTTGTGTTGAAATACTTGGGGTTTTAATCCCCCCAAACCCCCCTTTGAAGGGGGGCTTAAGAATTCAGACTTATGCTATAACTTTATTAAAATGGTATGAGTAGACTACAAAGTAGGGACTAAGCATGGCTAGTCCCTACTGGTTTATCATTCTAAAATAGACCAGTTAAACCTAGTTTTCCATAGTCAACAATGAGCTAATTTTTGAAAAAATTTGGAGGTAAACCTTGTGCTAGAAACTAACAATAATAATCGGGTATTGTTACCAGTTAAAATTGTAGAAGTTAAACTAAAGAGTCAACACCCAGAGGCTGTCAAATATATTATTAAAAGTGCCTTAATAGCTGCGTTACAATCCACAGATAACGGAATTAAAATTACCAAGCAGCGACTAGATGAATTTGAGACTAAATATCAGCTATCGACTGCCGAATTTTTGCAGAAATTTAACAATAACGAGCTAGCTCATTCTGGAGATTTTGATGAGTGGATTGGGGAATCAAGGATGTTGGCACATTTGCTTGATAAAAAAACAAAAATTCAAGGAGTTGAGTTAGTTGATTGAAGCTTATTTTGAGGAAATACGCAATTTGCTTGAATCCCTAATTATTGTAAAGAGTTTTGACATTAACTTCCAGAAACGAGATATCGACGAAGGGTTTATTCGGGGCAATATTTATTTTGTCAACGATTCGATTCTTCATGTTCGCGAATTTATCACTATTCAAACAATAAGAGACCGTAAAATGTACTCCTATCATTATATGGATGCCGGGAATAATCTAATTTTTCGTTATGACGATGCCGAGCATCATCAGGAGTTAGATTTACCGAAAAATTGGGGTATGCGCCTCGCCCATAAGCGGGCGACTTTTTAGTTGATTTTATTTCTATAAATATGTTATAATACTATTAGTTTAAATAGGAATTATGAAAGCTAGATTTAAGTATCGCATATATCCAACACCGGGACAAAAATACCGATTAGCCAAGCTATTTGGTTGTGTTTGCTGGCGCAACACTTCGTGAACGTGTGGTTTGGAATGATAGTCTAGCTTGTTGCCTGTGAAAAGTATCAATTAGGAGAGAATAAACCCACTAACTCCGAGCTACAAAAACAGTTTATCACTCAATCGAAAAAGACTGAAGACAGAGAATGGCTATCAGAAGTTTCTGCTATACCATTGCAGCAATCTTTAAATGATTTAAATCAGGCTTATCAAAACTTTTTTAAATCGACTAAAGGCCAGAGAAAAGGTAAGCCTGTTAAACCTCCTAAATTCATGCATCAGGAAATCACGCGCAGACTGCTAGGTTTACACTCATGAGGGTTTAAAGTTGGTCAACACAAAGTTTATTTAGCCAAAATTGGGAAGCTGAAAATAGTTTCGCCTGTGAGAATTACCTACTGTTCCATCATCAGTAACAGTAATCAAAGACGTAGGGCGAACGGCCGTTCGCCCCTACATAGATATTTCTTGAGTTTTGTAGTAGAAATACAACCAGAAGTATTACCTAAAACTGATAATTCAGTAGGCATAGATTTAGGTATTAAAACTTTTGCTACATTTAGTGACGGTACACAGGTTGATGCTCCTAAGCCACTGAAGAAACGAATTAAGAAATTAAGAAAGGTAAAGTTTGTCATTATCTCATAAAACTAAAGGGTCAAAAAGGTATGAAAAAGCAAGGATTAGAGTTGCTAAGTTCCATGCCAAGCTGAAAGATACGCTTGACAGATTTTCTACATAAATTATCTACTGAAATAATTCGTGAAAACCAAACAATTATTTTAGAAGTATAACAACGTTTCTGGAATGGTTAAAAAGCGGTGCGACCCCGCGACGACGCCAGCTCGCTTGCGGAACGCGCACCAAGAGACCGTAAGTTATCTAGAGCAATATCTGATTTAGGTTGGAGACAATTCCGGACATTTTTAGATGGAATTGCTGAAAAATATGGTCGTGATTTCAGAGTAATTAGTCGCCCTTGAGCCAACATCCCAAGTTTGCTCAAATTGTGGCTTTAAAGGTGGGAAGCTAGACCTGAAGGTGCGAGAATGGGAGTGTCTCAACTGTGGTGCAAAACATGATAGAGACGAGAATGCAGCGATAAATATATTAGTCGCGGGCGGGCAGTCCGAGACATTAAACGGACGCGGAGGCAAGCGTAAGACTACTGCAAAAGTAGCAGCAGCCTGTGTTAGCGGAGCTTTGCGCTAGCAAAACGTCAACCCACCGAAGAGCTAAGGCTCGGTAGGAATCCCCGCGCCTTTAGGCCGGGGAGGATGTCAACCACTTTTCCTCATCACAAGCATGAAGTAAGCGAGGATAATATTATTTCTTCAAATGCTCCTACTTTAGGGGAGGTTTTGCAAGAAATTGAAGAAATGTTGGGGTAGCGATCGCCTACCCGATAAGAGGCAGAAGTGTGGCAATCTCATCCGCCAAGAAATAAATTTCTGGGCTGCACAGCAGAATTAATCTAAAGATGAATGGAAGTAGCTGATTACAGCGCTTTTCGCTCTTGATGAACCACATCGTCATAACCAAAACCCTGTAGGGACGTTGCATGCAAGGTCCCTACTGTGGTCTACTGAAATGAAAACCGCTGTATGACGGCTAATTAATGAGACTCGATCTGACAGCGCTTTTCATAATTAGTAGACTACAAAGTAGGGAGGTTGCATACAATGTTCCTACTGGTTTATCATTTATAAAAAAAGGAAAATGGAGTCATGTTAAAACACTTAGATAGAATTACTTTTGACCCGAAAATTATGATGGTAAAAGCTTGTATTCGAGGAATGAGAATACCTGTTTCTTTAATTCTGAATTTAGTTGCTAATGGGAAACCTAATCAGGAAATTTTAGAGGAATATCCCGATTTAGAATTAGAGGATATTAAACAATGTTTGTTTTATGCTGCCTGGTTAGCTGAAGAAAGAGTTATTCCTATTGAAAAAAAGCAGGAATTAGAATCGGTAAAATGAAGTTTCTAGCAGATCTCGGAACTTGGCGAAGTCGGTGCTGTCGAGTAGGGTTTCAGTTAACAGTTATCAGTATTTTCTGTTGAGTAGAGGCAAGCTAAGGAAGTAAATGTAATTGAGAATACAACAAATATAGCTTTTTTCTGTAGAACAACTCAAGGGCATGAGTTGCATAATGGGCTGAACTTGATTAAGAAAAGGAGATTCTGATGAAGAATAATACCAAATTAAAAAAGCTGTTACATTCCAATTTGTGATTTATTCATATAGTTTAAGACTTTATGGCTTGCATTCATTGTCAAAATTAGAATTTTTTCCTCCATTTTTTGTCTATTTATCTTTCCTAGTTCCGGCGTTTCCTATCTCCTTTAACCTGTTCTGTAACTGTAGCAATATTTTACGAAAATGGTATAATAAGGTGGGTATAGGGAACGGCTTTTTTTATTCTACGGGTTGACAGCTCCAGAGAATGCAACTACATTTACCTAATGTAGTTACATTTTCTACATTTACAATTAAGGAGAAAGTAAATGAAACGCCTAGCTTCCTTGTGTTTAGGTTTGTGTACAATAGTTTTCGTGTTCCTGCTGTCTGTTTCCCCAGCTTTAGCTGGAACTTCAACACCAGTGAACACTACTAAAGCTCCAAGAATAGAGGTTGGTCAGACTGCAAAAACCCTTGAGGTAATGACAATTGAATTTAAAAAACCATTCAGCACCCTTCCTGTTGTTATTCTCACACCTTACTGGAAAAATGGAAAGAATCAATCTGATAATATAGACACTATAGACAGTATAACGCTTTCAGGTTTCACTGTGTATAGTAAAAATCGAGCTGACAACTATTTTTTGAATTGGATTGCAATTGAAAATTAATGACCTTGATAATAAGGAGACTCTCTACTACTGAGGTCGAAAAAGCCTAACAAAGGCTTGGAGTAGATGACCTACAGCGTAGTTTTTTTACTGCTATTAGTGGGATCGCCTGTGGGCGATCGCCGATTTTTTAAGGTGCATTAACGAAGTTTAATGCACCTTAAATTTATGTTAGAAACCCGTCGTCTTCTGTAAAATAAATTGAAGATAGGATTTTCCTTTGCCTGTAATCAACCTATCCCCTCAAGGAATCATAGTTGGTTAACCTTTTTTGATATAGTTATTTTTCTTGTATTTGTTCAACCTTAATAAATTGAATTTGAGATTCAGCAACTTCTACTGTATCTTGAGCAATTAAACCTTCTACACTATAGCCATCTTCTCCTTGAGACATGGGATAATATTCAACAATTACCCCAATACTACCTTTTTTGAGATTAAACTCAGGAATATCTTGAGTTAATTGGACTTGAGAAAATAGAGGAAATGTCATTTTTTATCTCTCCTGTGCAGGAAATAAAGTAACAAATTTAGTTATTTGTTCAGTTACTATCCAAATCGTTTTGATGTTTAAAATAAAACCATTAGGACAATTTAATGAACCAATAATCTGATATTTTTGCCCGTATTTCGTTTTAAGGGTAGGTTGTGCTTCTAAAGTTAAAATTTGTTCTCGTAAATCCTTCTCTAATTGTTCCCAATTATCTAAAGTGTAACCTCCACGAGCCAAATATTGAGATTTATCATCCTTGGGTAAAGGAATTAATAGATATTGTGTAAGTTTATTGGGAGAAATTATGGCATTCGGATTCAAATACATTTAACTAAGTTATCAAAACAAACTAAAGAAACTCACCTCACTATCAAACCATAAAACTATCATTAAATATCATCTCATCATATATGATATCTTAAAAGAATCATAAGGAGACAAAATTATTCAATCTAAACTACTTCCAGGAGAAGGAAAAGTCGCCGTATGTGCCGACTTGTTAAAATTGGGTCGTAGAGGAGATAATTTAACGCCTCATCATATACCATCCAACGCTTACATGAAAGCTAAAATTAAAGATTATACAACTAATCAAGGAATTGCTATCATGGTCGAACATTTATCACCTGGAAAAGGAGGTCGTCATCGTCAAACTTTATCCTATGGCAAAAGTCCAGACTTAACTCTTTCGCCTCGACAAACCTTAGCGCAATAAATTTGGGATACTCGCTCTATTTATCTTTTTCAAGGATTATATAATACAGATATTAGAAAGGGTCTGCAAGAACTCATTGAACTTAATAAAATAACTTGGTTAACCTTTTTTGATAAAAGAGTTATAAGCTTATGAATTTAATCAAAATCTTACAAGAAAATCGTTTAATGAAAACACCTCAAGAAATCAATCTATTTGAGGAAACTTTAGAAAAAATTGCTCAACATCCTAGTGATGACAGTTTAAAAGACCTACATATGATCTTAGATGATAATTGTCAACATCCTGAAATTATGTTTAGTTTAGTTCATTTTTTAGAAGACTTTGATCCACAAAAACAAATACAAGCTTTTATTGAAGTTATTCCTCAATTAATGAATTCTGCACCAGAATGGGCAAAAATTATTCACTATCGAATCATTAATGATGAATCTGCTTGTAAACTTTATCAAAATAGTCTGGAATTAGCTAATCAAAAGACACCTCATTTCTTATATCAACTTTTACTAGAAAGCGTTAAAAATAATCTCAATTTACCCTCAGAGGTTATGTTAACCTAAATTTTTGTATTATCTATAGAAGCTAAAATTATATTCTAGTATCTGTCATCAATTTAAAAAAGTTGCTTTTTCTTGTGTGTGTTCAACATTAATTAATTTAATAGGTTTTAAAGAATCAGGAGAAGACTGAGTTATGAGACAAATTACTTTAACCCCCGAGCAAGAAAAGTTTTTAGAAAAACTACTAAATACTGGCAAATATAACACAGCTCAAGAAGCGATCGCTAGAGCATTTCAGTTATTAGAAGAAGAGGATGATGGTATTAAGTTACCTTCTTATTTTCAAGGGACTGAATCTGCGAAAAAATTATTAAAGGAAAAGGTTAAAAAATATCGAGAGGAACGAGAAAAAAATAAGAATAAACCAATAGTTCCCGAAAGAGCAAAGTCAAGTCAATAATTGCGAGAATTATTTGATAAAACTCAAGTAATTCCAGGAATTCAAGAGATTACTGAGGAGGAAATTGCCGCCGAAATAGAAGCTTATCGGAGAGGTGAATGAGAATTATTGTTGATACTAATGTTTTAACTTATGCTGTTTTAAAAGGAAGAAAACCTAGAGCAATTATCCAATTAATTAGCGATAGTTATGATATTGATTGGATAGTTTCTCAAGAGATTTTAGCAGAATATCGAGAAGTGTTAATCTGATTATTTGCAGTTTAAACTTAATTAAATTGTAACTGTTGATAGAGTGCGGGAGGTGTTTGCACAACAGTCAGATTTAGCTGGAATGTCTTATTCTGGAGGAGAACCTTTTGCTCAAGCTGTGGCATTGGCAGAGTTGGCAATGCGGGTACAAAGTATGGGTAAAACCGTAATTTCTTGGAGTGGGTATAGTTTAGAACAATTAGTACGGAGAGAGATAGTAGGGGCGAGAGAATTTTTGCAACATATTGATTTGTTGATTGATGGTTTGTTTGTAGAATGTTTAGCAGGAAATGAGGTTTTAAGGGGTTCAACAAATCAGGGGTTACATTTTTTGTCCGGGCACATTTCTCAGGAGTATTTGGTCGATATTCCTCGTCAGGAGTTGGTTTTTAATGATGAGAATATTACTTATACTGGCTTTCCAGTGGACCAAAAGTTATTAGATTATCCATTGTTTTAGTTAATTTTATAGGTATCTTTTATGAGTAAAGTTATTGTGATAGACGATCGCCAATTTAGTAAAACAAGTATTGTTCAAACTTTGGCCTAAATTTATAATAGGAGGTGGGAATGAGTGTGATAGTGATAGGCGATCGCGCCGTGGGAAAAACTCACATGGCATTGGCCTTAGCTAAGGAATATAAAGGCTCGCGGGTTCGGATTAAAGATCCATCTTATGAGACACTAAGAGACCAACTTCAAAATGTTGATACTGGTGAGATGATTAGAACTACAGAAATTACAAAAAGACCAGTAAAACTACAAGTTGAGTTACATAAACCCGAAATTATAGAATCAGTTTGGGTGGATACTCCAGGGGAAATGTTTGAGTCTGAATGGCAGAAAGACCATGATATTGCTTGGAATGACTTTAAGCAAGATATCGGTCAAAATATAGGAATCATTTTGTTATTGCCTCCTTATCAACAAATAGTCAGCAATAATTTGCTCAATCAAGCAACCCCGGATATGACTTTAGAGCGAGACGACTTAATGAACACTCAAAACTGGTGCAATAACTTAGAGAATTGGTTAAAGTTTTTAAATAAAAATTGTAGTCGAGTAGATAACATTACTATTTGCTTACATAAAGCTGATTTATTCTGTGGAAATCTTGACCTTGAAGCACAAAAAACCCAGGGACATCCTGTAGTTCGCCAAAGACAAGTACGCAATGGATATTTTGCTGTTGCTAAAGAAGTAATAAAGAGAAATAACCGAGAGGCAAGACCTTTTCAGTTTTTCATTACTAGCATTAACCATCGTACTTTACTAGAAGCACCTTGGCTTTATTTAAGTCCTTTTATTCTCTATCATCGTTAAAAGTATGACTCAGATTAGTATTATTGGTACTAGAGGATGTGGCAAGACAACCTATCTTGCGGCTTTAGCTCTCTGTCCTCACCGGAATGAATACCCTGGTTTAGAAGTTACTCCCATAGGAGATGATGCAGAGGAGTTAGTGGGAATGGCAGAAAATATTGTTCGTGAGGGTAAAGCTCTGGCTGGGAATAGAAAAGAAGAGGAAAGAAAAGAGTATGAGTTTGATATTAGGATACCGAAATTGACTGAGACAATTAGATTGTCAGTTAAAGATAGTGCTGGTGAATTATTTGACGACTTTGTATTTGATAGAAGATACTGGGAACCAGAAGTTGATGGTCTTGTGAATGAATTATGCCAACCTGAAGTTACAGGATGGATAATTATGACTGATTGGATTAAGGAATTAGATACAAAAATCTATCAACCAGCTCTGAAAAATTTATTGGCAGAACTTAATGTGAGCGAAAACTATAATAAAAAAGATAAAGATATTCCCACAAAAAGGATAGCAGTTATGATGTCAAAATCTGAAAGAGGAGAAGCTTGGACAGGTCGTTTAGACCCTGGAAATGATTTGTTTAAACTACGTTTGCCAGAGACTTATAAAGAGTTGCAAAAAAAGATTCACAATCCTAAAAGAATTGACTTTTTTGCTTGTTCATCTTTTGGAGTTTTAGGGGATAAAAACCCACGACCAAATCGTTTAATTTCCTCTGATAATGATATGCGGGAATATGCTTATTTGCGAGAAGGAAATGAATGGCGACCTTATGGCTTATTTTCACCTATTTATTGGTTAGTTAAGGGAAGTAGGTATTGGGATGAAAGTATGTAGTTTCAAACTTACTTAATCCTTTAGGAATGGGCAAAAATAATACAATTGTTATTGCGAGCTACAGTGTTTGCGCAGTGGTCTGTCAAGATAGCAATCTCGAACGTTTTTTGTACTATAGGCAATCCTCTACAGGCTAATTGTGAAGTAATTAGTAGGAAAAAAAATGGAACATTTGTTGTCATCAAAGAGACTAGAGTTTTGGCAACCATTTGATTTAGTTGCACCAATTAAATGGTTATATAATGGTCAAGATAATATTCATAGGACTTACCTAGAGACCAGATATATAGCGTTAAAAACTATAACGTTATAGTTTTTGAACTCTACATCTATATAGAGGTTTTCAGTCTGGTGAGGTACATCAACGATCCCCCTAAATCCCCCTTTTTAAGGGGGACTTCCAGTTCCCCCCAACTCATCGGGGGGTTAGGGGGGATCTCCAGCACTGTACCTCACAAAGGGTGAGAAATGCTATATATAGCACCTTTGCGTAAGTCCTGATTCAATTACAGCGCTTTTGATTTGAGTCAACCACATAGGGACGTTGCATGCAACGTCGTTACAGGGTTATCATTTTTTTATGTGGTTCACTGACATGAAAATTGCTGCAAGAAACATCTAAAACTGGAGGTAGTATTTCTGTTTTTAACACAACTTTGTTGTTAGGTGAAAAATAATAAGGAGCTGTAACTTTATGTCATCATTTTCAATTCACCAATTTTCAAGTGGTATTAGAAATCCTCAGCAGAATAGAGAAGGTAAATGGGTCTCTGGTGGCTATGATAAAGAAATTGCCAAAGAAAGTTATAATGTACCGCCAGAAATAAAAAAAGCTGTTAATACGTCTTCAAAAGGTGGTTGGCGTGGATTCGGAATACCAGATGCTTCTCCACCAAAAACGGGTGACTATGCCTTAATAGCTAGAGAGTTAGAGAATTATTGTGTATTAGCTGTGGCAAATAAACAGCAGGATGACCATAACCGTGAATTTATTGCCTATCGGTATTTTTGGTTAGATAAACAAGAATTTCAAAATGAACGTGATTTTTCTGATTTTGATGGTATTGCTACCCTGCTTTATCATTGGCAAAAAGAAGGAAGACTTCAATACAACATTAGAGAGTGGGCAAACTCTCCAGAGTTGTACACTAATTCCTGGGATAAACTGAAAAAATACGAGAAAAAAACACGATTTTTTCAACAAAATTCGACAAGAATTAAACCATTCATTTCAAACATAAATTCAGATAATCAATCTTTACATTATAACGAACCTTTAATCTATGAAGCTAATGAAATTGGTGTTTCTCTCAGACCGGAGGAAGTTCATTGCCTAGCAATTCAATATAGTTATGTAAAAAAATGCTCTATTAATTGGGCTTGGAATGTCAGACGCTTAGAAAATATGCAAGATTTGCCAGTAATTTATTGTGCTGATGCTAAAGCTTTAAATTTGTTTGGTCAGGAGTTAATTAAACGTAGACCTATACTGGATAAATCTGCTGGGAAGATGGTTAAAGGTTCCGGTGGCTATCCTACTGATCGAGATCCAAAAACAAAGGAAATACAGATTCTTATCCGAGAATTCCGTCTTGGTCAATTTACAGAAGAAGATGTATTGACATTGATGAATTATTACCAAGAATATAAACAGAATATTGTGCAGTTTGAAGATAAGTTTACTATTAATTATTTCTCGACTCAACTGCCAAAACCTAGCGTTCAAAATATTAAATATGTAACTCTATTAACGGCATTAGATCCTACGAAGAACAAAAATATATTATCTCAGTTAATGAAGAAGTTGAATAACAAGCTTAAAAATGAGGTAGCTATTAAATTTTTGGATGATTTACTCAGGATTGTGACTCAAAATCCGCATTGTTTTGATAGCGAAGTTTGTGGGTTATTTTGTAAAAAATTTACATATACAAGATGGAAAATTCTTAATTTGCGAGTAATTTATCTTGCTAAGACTAAGACTTTAAATTGGTTGAATCAGGATTTAATTAAATATATGCCTAGATTGAATAAATCTAGTGGGGAGGCAGCCAAAGATTTAAGTAAGCATTCTGATGATAAACCCAAAGAAAAAATACAAGATTTTCTCCAAAAATTCTGTGGTCAATTTACAGAAGAAGATTTATTAAAATTGATGAATTATTATCAAAAATATGGACAAGATATTGTTGATTCTGAATCCGAAAATGTTATTAATAATTTGAGGGATGAAGCTTCAAAAAATAAAGCTAAAAATATTAAGTATGCAACCCTATTAGCGGCATTAGCTCCTAGAGAAAAACAAGATATATTAGATGAGCTAGTGAATTTGAATAATCACCCTAAAAACAAAGTAGATATTAACAAAGTAGCTATTAATTTTTTGGATGAGTTACTAATGACGGCAACTCTATCTTCAAAATGCTTGAAACACCCAATTTGTGAGTTGTTCTGTAAAAATTTTACATATACAAAATTCAAGCTTATTGGCTGTTTAGATGATAATCATTCTACGTCTTCTTCTATGAGGATTGTTTTTTTATTGATACCTTTTTTTGTGTTAAGTGGCGTAGCAAGTGCATGGATATATTGGCGACCTAATATACCTATTACAATACCAACAATTTTTCCCTCTAAACAAGGTTCCTTAGCCGAGTTACTAGACAAATATGATAGCCAGTATAAAGAACTTGAAAAACTGGAGCAAAATCAGGAAAAAAATCCAGAACGTAAAGATGTGCTGTCTGAAGAGCTGTATAGAGGTAAGGAAAAGATTCTTCAGAAGTTAACAGATACTAAAACAGAACAGTATATTCGGCAATTAGAAAACCGTGAACCCGAGCAAGTTAAAGATGCTAGAGAAAAGGAAATATATACCAATTTGAAACAATTTACACCAGAAATAATAACAGGAAAATTACCTGTATTAAACTTAGGGATACAAAATAATGAAGTCAATGTAACTACTTTACAAAAGGCTTTAGAAAGAAATGAAAATTACACTATTGGACAAAAATATGACGAACTTGGAATTTTTGATAAACCAACTAAAGAGGCTGTGGAAAATCTCCAACGTCGCTATATAGAAACTTTAGAAAAAGATTCAAAAACAACAGACATGAAAAAAGATGGGATAGTGGGAGCTAACACTTGGAATCTTTTAGTTGGTAGGCTCAATGATTTACAAGTAGAAAAGGTTTATGAAACATTGAAAAATCACTTAAATCCTGAAAATAAAACAGATGAAAATATTGTCAGCGAAATTGAAAAATGCCGAGACAGTAATCAAAATGAAAAGGCTTTAATGTTTGTAAATTGCCTGGAAAAATTGAACCAACCTAGTTCCTTAGCCGAGCTATTAAATAAATATGATAGCCAGTACAAAGAATTTAAAAAACTGGAGGAAAATCAGGAGGAAAATGAAAAATTTAAAAATGTGCTGTATGAATATAATGAAAAAATTATTAATAAATTAACAGATCTACAAGCAGAGGAGTATATTCAGCAATTAGAAAACCGTGAACCTGAGCAAGTTAAAGATGCTAGAGAAAAGGAAATATATACCAATTTGACACAATTTACACCCGAAATAATAACAGAAAAATTACCTGTATTAAACTTAGGGATACAAAATAATGAAGTCAATGTAACTACTTTACAAAAGGCTTTGGAAAGGAATAAAAATTACACTACTGGGCAAAAATATGACGAACTTGGAATTTTTGATCGACCAACTAAAGCGGCTGTGGAAAATCTCCAACATCGCTATATAGAAACTTTAAAAAACAATCAAAAAGAACAGATATGAAAAAAGATGGGATAGTGGGAGCTAACACTTGGAATCTTTTAGTTGGTAGGCTCAATGATTTACAAGTAGAAAAGGTTTATGAAACATTGAAAAATCACTTAAATCCTGAAAATAAAACAGATAAAAATATTGTCAGCGAAATTAAAAATGTCGAGACAGTAATCAAAATGAAAAGGCTTTAATGTTTGTAAATTGCCTGGAACAATTAAACCAACCTAGTTCCTTAGCCGAGCTATTAAACAAATATGATAGCCAGTACAAAGAATTTAAAAAACAGGAAGAAAATCAGGAGGAAAATGAAAAACTTAAAAATGTGCTGTCTGAAGATCAGCAAAAAATTATTAATAAATTAACAGATATACAAGCAGAGGAGTATATTCAGCAATTAAAAGAAAGTGATTCCAACCAAGTTGTAGATGCTATAAAAAAGGAAATATATACCAATTTGAAACAATTTACACCCGAAATAAAAGAAGAAAAGTTACCTGTATTAGAGTCAGGAACACAAGATAAAGCCAATGTAACTATTTTACAAAAGGCTTTAAAAAGAAGTGGAGATTACACTCCTGGAAAAGAAAATTACGAACCTGGAAAATTTGATGAATTCACTAAACAAGCTGTTGAAAATCTCCAAAATAGGAATATAAAAACTTACTAAAACAATCAAAAGAAACAAATATGAAACCAGATGGTGTAGTGAGACCTGATACTTGGACTCTGTTGGTTGGTAGGCTCAATGATTTACAAGTAGAAAAGGTATATGAAACTTTAAACAAACACTTAAAGCTTGAAAACCAAAAAGATGATAATATTGTCTCCGAAATTAAAAAATGTCGAGACAATAATCAAAATGAAAAGGCTTTAGAATTTGTCAATTGCCTGGAAAAATTAAACGATTAATCCTAAAAATATCTAACTTATGAAGTACAGAAAATGCAGAGTATTTATTT
Source organism: Okeania sp. KiyG1 (assembly GCF_014132355.1). Taxonomy (GTDB): domain Bacteria; phylum Cyanobacteriota; class Cyanobacteriia; order Cyanobacteriales; family Microcoleaceae; genus Okeania. The sequence continues at coordinate 23,677 of NZ_BLZO01000045.1, read as the reverse complement.
TCACATAATATCAGGTATTTTTTCAGCCATAATAGGCTGGAATTTAAGTCAATTATTCTGGCTTGACATTGGTAAACTTCTCAATCAGGAGAAATCAACTTTTGATACCATATCATTGCCACCAGAAATAATTGTACTACCAATAATAGCAGCTAGTATCGCAGTAGGAATGGTGGTAACAGAAATATTGGTTAGTAACCCAACTAAACATCGACTTAACCTTAGAGAAATATTCTTTATTAACCCCGCTCGTAATAAAGCGCAAACCTTACCTCATTTTTGGTTAGCAGTTTTATGTGGGTTAGGCGCAGGTTTAATATCAGCTCTGTTAGCTTGGTCATTATATAGTACTAACCTTTCAGGACAGTTGGTAAGAGTGATATGTTGGGTGATAGTAGGTTTATCTGTGGGTTTAGCTGAGGGGTTGAGTTGGCGATCGCGCAGCATGGAAGGCGAAACCCAAAGAGCAAATCAACGCTTATTCAAAAGTATTGTATTAGGAGTAGTTGCTGGTTTAATTGCAGCTTTAATTGTTGAAGGAGTGCGGCCTCAACTAAAAACCTCTGGTTTAGGTGGTTATGAAGATGTGATTAGCTTTAGTATTCTCGGCGCTGCTTTGGGACTTGGTTTAAGTTTAGCAGTTGCTCCTAGCTATGCAGTAGCTTTACGAGCAGGTGCTGGTTTTGAAATGACAGCAGAAATGGAAGAGAAATGTGAAATGGAAAAGCACTTTCTAGAGGATGATCCTGACTTACCTCGTATCAAAAAGGTTGATCGCCTTAAACTGCTTACCGAAGACGATCCAAGTACTCCTCTGGAAGAAAACTTATCTATTCAACTGCCATACCATACCAAAAAACAGGAACCAATAATGATTGGTGGTTACACTGATGTAGACATTTACTTGCCAGGTATTCCTAATAGATGTGCATCTTTATCTGTAAATAACCGTGTCGTTGAAATTCAATGTTTAGCTACAGGAAAGGTTCAAATAAATCGAACTTTAATGAAAGAAAGGCAAAGAAAATCACTCCGTCACGGTCAAATTATAACTTTATTACGAAAGGATAACCCAGACAAATATTACTGTTTTTGCTTCTATGATACTTTATACGATCCACAAAGCTAAACTAACAATAATAGCAGTTTTTTTTGCTATATTACCATTCGGTTGTACTGCCATACCTGAAAACACAATTAGTCAAGATGATTGTAGTAATACTGGAGAAAATCCTCAAAAATGCCCGGAAATTAGTCGTATAATTACAGAAGGCAATATAGTCAAAATGCGGGTTAAAGTTTATAACAAAGAAGGAAACTTTAATCCTAGTTTACAACAATCAGATTTCTCTGTAGAAACTATTAGTGAATTTGGTAGGGAAAAAACTATTCAACCAACTGTTATTCTGCCTACTGATACTAGGGCAGAAACTACTTTCGCTGATGTAATTATTATGTTAGATATGAGTGGGAGTATGAAGTTTGAAGATTCTAGTCCAGGTAGAAGACGCATTAAATTTAAGGGTGCTATTGATGCTATAAACGGATTTATTGATGCTGTTAATGATAAGCAAAATTTAGATGTTAGAATCGGTCTAGCACCTTTTGGTCAAGGAGGTAACGAATTTACAGTAACTGATAAAAGTTTAGATGCCAATTTTTACCCATCTGACAGTGATAAATTAAAGGAAAAAGTAGAAGAGTTAGCCAATCAATATGAAGAACTCGACGCTTCTACTAATTTATATGAACCACTAGAAACTGCTGTTGAATATTTGAGAAATTCAGTTTCTGATAGTAATAATACAACTAATAATTCTCAATCCAGACAGTTAGTTGTAATTGTGTTATCTGATGGCTTTCATAATAATGACCGCCCAACAGAAGAACAACAATTTGAGATATTAAAAAATATTCTCCAACCTCAAGATTCAGAAATACCAAAAGTTAAAGTTCACACATTAGGTTATGGTGAATCTTTAAAAGAAGTCTACAATAGTTCAGAGTGTGATATTGAGTTAACTGAAGAACAATTAACAGAAGATGAAATAATTATCAAAGACAAAGTTATCGATCAAATTATTAATAATTGTAGATATCCAAGAATAAGGATTGACCAATTGATTGTAGATCAACCACGTTTAAAACAAATCGCTGATTTAACGGGAGGTAGTCATCAATTTCCAGATAATGCTGAAGAGGTAGCCCAGAGTTTAATTAAATTCCTAGAAAGTCTACAAGAATATCAATTAGAGTATGAACAACCAGAAGGCGATCGCGCTACTAAACATCAAGCAAAGGTTTTAGTCAAAGGTCTTACTTCTAATGCAAAAAATTATCGTATTACTAATATTGGCTACGGAACTTTAAAACCATTAACTAGGGCATTATTAACTTTAGGAGCTTTAGTTGGTTTTGGTTTAATAGGGGTATTTCCCTTTATCAAATGGAGTGAAAAATTACGCGCAGAGAGATAAATTATGGTAAGCATTTCCTAGGTCATGCTGCGCAAACAGCCATCAGCCATCAGCTATCAGCTATTGCTTTTAGTTTACAATAAAAGCTTTATTAATTGTCTTACTGTAAAAGTTGACTCCCTTGCCTTTAAAGTCTATTTTAATTTAAACACTGCCCTTAAGGAGAGGGTATTATTGCGCTCGAACTGACAGCTAATAGCTGAATGCTTACTTTCAAATAAATAGACTAAAGTTGTCAAAGCATTATCTTACTACCTAACCTAAAATAATTTTGTAGTCTACTTAAATGAAAAGCGTTTTCATTAATTGATAATTGATAATGGATAATTGATAATTACCTCTGGTTAAAACCGAGAGGATTGAACATAAGGAAATATTATTTCTTCTCTTGGTTGATTGGATATGGTTAGGAAACCCATCCATCCCTCAACCGCTTTTTTCCCCTTAAAAGGGGAGGCTTTAAACCATAATTATTTAATTATTAATTACTAATTATTTGGTAAGAGAAAAACTTTAACAATTCCATATTTCAGGTAACTGTTCGTTTCAGTGGATATAGTGGCTCTTTTCCATTCAATTGCCAAATACTAAATACTAATACGGCCGCCACAGTTAACCATACACAGGAAGGGGCTAAAATCATCCCTGCTGTCGGATTAGTTTGCCAGTAAAATATAGTAACTATTAAAGCAGATAACCAAGGACCTAAAATTACGACAGGAACAGCAGCACCTAACCTATTTTCTACAGTAAATATTGTATTCCAAGTGTCTCCTAAAGCAAGATGCACTGCAAAAACTATTAAAGGAAGTACTAAAAATTGTTGGTTCATCTCCTGCCAAACTAATAACGAAGAGATAACTCGTAAGACTGCAATTGTCATCCATACGATGGGAAAAGCTAAAGGTGGAGGTGCCCATTTTGGTCTGACGATACTATCATAAGTCCGACGAGAACGAGTATTATCTAATGGGGAAAAAATTCGCGAACGTATGCTTAATAAGGTAAAAAATATCCCTACAAGTACGGTACTTAACCAATTAGGAAAAGAAGAATAACTATCAACTAAAATTACCAATTTTTCCATTCCCCAGAAAGCTAGAAGAATGATTCCTATTTGTACAATAGTTCCTAATTTATACATAAAAAGTGCTTTGATATCTAGCTCTTTTGTAGAAACTATTTGTTTGTCAATGGGTTGGTTTTTCGACTCAGTTTTTACCCCCATTACTGTATTAACAAGCTGTTCGACTGTTCCACCATCATTTGATTGAGTCATAATTAGAATATTCAGAAAACTATTAACTTTATTTTCATAGGACTTACGCAAAAGACGAAATTATACACCATTTGTAGGAGTTGGCCATGTACGGGTTAACGGCCGTTAACCCCTACTTTATGTGGTAGTTATGCGTAATTCCTGTCTCATCTAAAATCTGATTATACAGTAATATCATGTCCGGTTGAGAATTAGATTTTGCTGGAAGGAAGGCAGCTATGCTGTTTGCGTAGCATTCGGTAGGAAAGGTTTTTTTTCTCATTGCCACCTTATTTTATAAACGCTCCGATGCTACGGGAAATGATATAATTGCCAAGTTATATCAAATTGAAATGAAACTGCTATAGAATAATATTTCAAGTATAATTGACCGCAGGTAAGCGTAGATAAAGATAGATCAATTTAATGAATTTCATCATTGTATGCAACCTCATATAAAACTGGTATTAGTTCATTTGAATACAGATACTTTATTGAATACGAATTTAAAAATTCATGCTATTCAAATCCTTATATTTCTCCTGACTCCTGACTCCTGTACGGGCGATTCGCGAATCGCCCCTACTGACTCCTGATTAATTGGAATTTGAATAATAAATTCAGTTCCTTGACCTAGTTGAGAATTACAGAATAGTTGACCTTTATGTTTTTGTACTATAATTTCATAACTAATAGAAAGCCCTAAACCAGTTCCTTTTCCCACTTCTTTAGTAGTAAAAAATAGGTCAAATATTTTGTCTTTTACCTCTTGAGTCATCCCCAAACCATTATCAGCAATTTTAATTAAAACTGTGCCAGGATTATCTGGATTAATTTCTGTAGTAATCGTAATAGTAGGAATAAAAAAATTATCTGTTTCCAGTTTTTCTTCCAATACATCTATAGCATTACTAAGTAAGTTCATAAATACCTGATTGATTGGAGCTGCATAACACGAAACTAAAGGTAAATTACCATACTTTTTAACAACTGTAATCTGAGGAATTTGTGGTTTAAGTTTCAATCGATGTTGCAAAATCAACAGGGTACTATCAATTCCTGCATGGAGGTCTACTTCTTTCATTTTAGACTCATCAACGCGAGAAAATATTCTTAGTGATAATACTAATTGACGAATTCTTTCAGCTCCCATCTTCATAGAATCTATCGTCTTAGGCAAATCTTTAATAATAAACTCCAAATCAATATCTTCTGAAAAATCTTTAATTTCTGGAACTGGTTCAAGATAATGTTGATGATATAATTTCATCAAATTTAGCAAGCTTTTGCATACTCATCCACATGAGTCAGATTGCCAAAAATAAAATTTACAGGATTATTAATTTCATGGGCAATTCCTGCTACTAACTGCCCTAAACTAGCCATTTTTTCACCCTGAATCATCTGCACTTGAGTTTGTTTTAACTCCTGTAGAGTTTTTGTTAACTCTTCAGTTTGGGTACGGGTTTTTTCCAGTAATTCAGCTTGTTGTAAAGCAATACCTAACTGCACTCCCACCTGTGCTAGCAAATTAATTTCTTCATCTTGCCAATAACGAGGGCTAGAATTTTGATAAGCAACCAGTAACCCCCAAAGTTTTTCTCCCTGCAAAATAGGTACAAAAGTTTCATTTCTGGGAAGTTTACCAGCATTAGTCGGTTTGCCGATCGCAGGATTAATTGCTAAAGGAGTCTGAACCATAGGAGTCCATTCATCAATAATTGAATCTGCCACAAACTCCCCACTCCAGTCTGGATAAAAACGATAAATAGCAACTCTCTCAACTTCTAGTAACTGTCGTACTTCTTGAGTAGTCGTCTGAAAAATTGTATTAATATCAAGAGATTGCCGAATTCTATCAATAGTAATTGACAGTGCCTTTTGTCGTTCCGTTGCTTTAGCTAACTCTGCTGCTTGAGTTTGAACTTGTTTGACATACTCAGCTTGTTGCAGCGCTACTCCTAATTGAACGCCAATTTGAGCTAATAATTCTATCTCTGCTGCTTCCCACTCACGGGGTGCAGAATTTTGAAAAGCTGCTAGCAAACCCCAAAGTTTTTTGCCCTGATAAATAGCAACGATGGCATAAGCTCTAGCTTGATAAGACTCTAATACCTCAATGTAACAATCACTAAAACCTGAATTATAGATATCGTTGCAGGTACGATAAATTAATCCTTTGGCAAAATCTCCGCCCTCAGTTTCCTGCAAATAAGTATCAGTTAGAGTATTTTGCAAATGTCTAACGGAACATTTACTAACATTTGCAGGAATTTTGGGATTTTCTTTTTGTTCCTGGATTAACTGAACCCAACCTTCAGTTACTGACTCAGCCATAAATTCTCCACTCCAATCATCATTGAAGCGGAAGATCGCAACTCTGTCTGCATTCAAAAGTTGTTGCACTTCTTGGGTAGTTGTTTGGAAAATTGTCTTAATATCCAGAGACCGACGAATTTTATCAACAATTGCAGCCAGAGTTTTGCACGTTCTGCCGATCTTTCCTGCTCTGCTGCTTTTGCTAGTTGTACCGACTGTTCCTGAACTTTCTGAAAATACTCAGCTTGTTGGAGAGCAACTCCCAACTGAGCAGCTATTTGAGCTAGCAAGTCTACTTCATCTTTTTGCCAATGACGAGGAGCTGAATTTTGATAAGCTGCCAGCAAACCCCAAAGTTTTTCTCCAGGTAAAATTGGTACAACTGCATAAGCTCTGGCTTCAAATTGTTCTAAAAGTTGAAGATAACACTCAGTATGACCTGCCTGATAAATATCATCAACGGCAAAAGTTTCATTGTTGACATACCGCCCCCCCTGAGTTTCTTGTAAAAAAGTATCTTCAATAATGGGTTGAACTCCGACTAGGGGAGTCCATCCTTCTGCAAAAGATTCGGCAACAAATTCGCCACTCCAGTTAGGCAAAAACTGATATATTGCCACTCGCTCTGCTTGCAGTAGTTTTCTTACTTCTTCGGTTGCAGTGGCAAAAATTGTCTCAATTTCTAGAGATAAACGAATTTTGTCAAATAATTCACCTACAATTTTCTGGCGTTCGGCTAACTTTTCCTTTTGTCTACTTATAGCTAGTTGTGCTGCCTGTTGTTCAAGTTGTATCAGAGCATCTTCTTGTTGTAGCGCTACACCAAAATGATCGGCTATTTGTTGGACAAATTCTATTTCGTACTCTTGCCAATGACGAGGTCCACTGCATTGATGAATGCACAGCAAACCCCAAAGTTGGGGTAATATTTCTGTACCTGCACCTTTGAGTAGAGGTACAACTAGATTAGCTCGTACTTGAAATTGCCCCAAAATTTCTGCATGGCAATCACTTAATCCTGCTTGATAAACGTCTGCCACTGCTTGCATTCTACCTTCTTGATAATGAACAGCGAATTGTTCCCCAAAACAGTGGTCGTATACTTTAACTGCTAATGCTGAATTCCACTCAGCTCCTACATCTTCAGAGACCAATTCTCCTTCCCAGTCTCTTTCTGGATAAAAACGAAAAACTCCCACGCGGTCAGCTTTGAGTAGTTGACGTACTTCTGTAGCAGTAATCTTAAAAGTTTCTTCTAAGTCGAGTGGGGTACGAATTCTCTTGATTACTCTAGCTAAAGCTTTTTGTTGTTGTACTTGGTAATGTGCTGCTTCTAGAAGTTCTGTATTTTTGATGACTACTCCTAGATTTTGAGTCATTGTCTGAGCAAGTTCAATCTCTATATCTTGCCATTGCCTGGGTTTGCTACATTGATGGATACATAGTAATCCCCACAGTGCGGGTTGAGTTAATGTTGTAGCGTCTTTGGTATTATCGACTTTGAGTATGGGAACTATCAAATGAGCTTGTACCTGAAGCTCTTGGCAAATTTTGACCTCAGATTCACTTAATGTTAATGTTGCTTGCTCAATATCTGTTACAGTCTCAATGTATCCTTCTGTATTATATGCAGCCAATTCTTCCCTAAAAGGCCAATGTTCTACCTTCACCCCTAAGATGGAATTCCAATCATCTGCTACATCTTCGCAAATAAATTCTCCTTGCCAATTTAACTGAGGATAGAAGCGAAGCAATACTACTCGGTCTGCATTGATTAACTGTCGTACCTCTGTAACAGTATTTTTGAAAGTAGTTTCTTGGTCTAGAGATGCTGGAATACGAGCGATCGCCGTTGCTAATTTTTTTATATTCTTGATTTTCTACAGGCATAATTTATTGATTTTTATTAAATATTTTATAAATAATGTTTAAGAGTGAGTTAAAAAAATAATAATTTGTTTGAATTGCCCAATTGAGTTTAGTTGTTATGGAGGCGTTGCTACATAAGCCGTGACTTACCTAAACAGACGCATTCGCTTTCTGTGTAGGCATAGAAATGCCTTTTAAAGACGGTCAGAACTTCCTGAGAAACAGAAGTGGTTTTAGATTTAGCTATAACCACTTTGTTTTTACGGCGGTTTATAGTCACCGAACAAGTCCAGCCCGACTCGTTTCAAATTGATGGCAGCATTTATATCTCTATCAATTTTTAACTGTAATTTTTCATCAAAATATTCTCTGATACTGCAATCGGTAAACACTATTTCATCTCTATAAGAAAGTAGTTGAGATGTATAATTTGGTTTAACTTCAACAACACTGGCGTTAGCTTTTTCGGCTACCTGACCCAGCACTTCAAGAAATTGATAAGTTGCAGCATCTAGCCAGGATTTATTTAATCCAGATTTGGAGGATTGACCATTAGGCAAATACTTTCCACCTTCATCTTGTTTAGCTCTAATTCTGCGAGTTAATCCTGTGAGATTTAATTTCTCATGGAAAAATACTTTTTACCTGTTTTAATTAATTTGTAAGCTGTTTTGTACTGGAAATCTTTACGACTTCTGCCTATTTTTTGATGGATTTTACTTTCGCGTTTTGCTAGTTTTCGTCTTGATTTACTACCATATTTACGTTGATTTTTGCGTAAGGATACTTTTGTTAATTTGTCTTGATTGGTTATTAAAGGTTTCAGAGAAGATAATTTACTTCCAACTGAAGTGGCTAAATATATATCTTTGTCTAGGACAGCATCTAATCCTATTGAGTTTTCCCAAGTAGGTTGAATATTGTCAGTTTTTAACTCAGGAATTGATTGATCCTCTAACCTTAAATTTATCCACCAACCATCAGTTTTTGGTTAATGAAATTTGTTTAATTTTACTTCCATCAGGTATTATTCTATGATACCTGACTTTTATTAAACCTATTTTAGGGATTAAAATATATAACCATTTACCATTAATTGATGAAAATTTTAACCAAGAATCATCAGCATTAGGAAAGGTCAATGAACGATATCTAGATTGATTTTTAAATCTCGGTTTACCGCTTCGTTTGCCATTATTATCGCCTGCTACAAATCTAGAAAATGTTGCTTCTACTCTTTTACAAACATCTTGCAAAACTATTGAATAAACTTGGGAAAAATCCAGATGCTCGCCTGAGTGTTTGACTTCTACTATAGCCTTTTTCAGTTCTGGTAATTTCTTTTTCTGGTTATAGTAATTTGGTTTGTCTTTTAATTCAGATAAATGACAAATTAGAGGACAAGCATTTATAGGACATCTGTTTTGTTCCCACCAGTTAAAGCGTTCGCCTAGCATTCTGTTGTACAAATACCGACAAATTCTGAGCAAGTTGTTTAGTGTCAACTTCTGGCTAGTTTCTGGATATATACGGTATTGGTAAGTATACTTCATAGTTGAAAAAGTATATAGACTCTCAAGCTACACCGGATGGTTAAGGCCGGGATTCATCCCACGCCAATGTTACTTTTCCTAGGTCATGCTTCCCTACGGGATGCTACGCAAACGCAAACGGCGTGGAGCTTCTCCCGGTTGAAGCTAAATTTATGACTAAATCAAGGTATTTAAAAAAATTGTCTCTGCTACGCTAACATATTTTAGAGCAACTACATTTATTTTTGGCATCTCTCTTCTCTGTTTCTACCTCTCAATCATATCAAATTAGGATTAGCTCACTAACTAGAAAATTAGGTTTCAAGACTCCCCTTTAAAGGGCATAAAAAAAAGAAAATTCAGTATTTTCTTGCCTTCCTATTGGAGGAGGTACTGTTAACTAATAACTGATAACTGATAACTGAAATGACAAATACTTGACATTTTCAGTAAAAAAATGTATCGTATTATTAATTTATACAACAACAGCCCTACTTGTTCTCACTTTAGGGCTGTTTTTATGTCTTTATACTAAAATAAAAACACTCTAAAATTTATTCTATTTATGCAACTAATATCTCGTAAATCATCTAGATGGTTTATTGTTGGCATGACGAGCATATTTATATTTTCAATCATGCTCAGATTCTGGCAATTAGGTCGTTTTAATACTCTCGTTTTTGACGAGGTTTATTATGCTAAATTTGCCAACAACTACCTAACTAAAACTGATTTTTTTAATGCTCATCCTCCACTCAGTCAATATATTATTGCTATTAGTATTTGGATAGGTTCTCATCTGCCGTTCGGACAAGAAATAGTTAATAATGAAACAGGTTCTACTTTAGCTCCTTGGACTTATCGATGGATAAATGCTTTAACTGGTTCATTTATTCCTGTAGTAGTAGGAGCGATCGCTTATCAATTAACTCGTCGTCAAAGCTATGGTTTTATTGCTGCTTTACTCATTGCTTTAGATGGATTATTTTTAGTTGAATCTCGCTACGCCTTAAATAATATTTATCTGGTAATTTTCGGATTGTTAGGTCAGTTATGTTTAATTATTGCTTTGCAAGATTGGCAATTAAAGCAAAACATTTGGTTGGCTTTAGCGGGAATAAATTTTGGTGCAAGTGCGGCAATAAAATGGAATGGTTTAGGATTTTTATTCAGTATTTATCTACTTTGGATATTTGCCTGGATTATTGAATTTTTAGCACCCCCCAAAAAGCCTGATTTTATATCTCCTTTGCGAAATTTAACTCAACTAAATCTGGTTCAATTTACTTTAAATTTACTTTTTATTCCCATAATAACCTACAGTTTACTCTGGATTCCCCACATTATTCTCAATCCTAAATATGGATTTTGGGAAATGCAAAAACAAATTTTCAGCTATCATCAAAGAATTGGTAGTGGACCAGATATTCATCCTTATTGTGCTCAATGGTTTACTTGGCCATTGATGCTTAGACCTGTGGTTTATTTCTATAAAAATACAGGGTTATTAGATAAACCTGAACCTTCTTTACCACCATTACCTTCAGATATTGGAAATCCAAAAGTTAATCCACTAATTTATGATGTTCATGCCATGGGAAATCCGCCCCTTTGGTGGTTATCAGCAGTAGCAATTTTATCCTTAGTATTAATATTAATTAACCGCATCTTGGATTGGGAAAAAAAACGAAAAGATAGACGCAATAAAATTGTCGCTAAGGCCAAAGTGAAATTTATTCCTGCCTCAGAAATGTGGTTTTTACTATATTTATTATTAAATTGGTTAGCCAATTTTTTACCTTGGTCAAAAGTTACTCGTTGTACTTTTATCTATCATTATATGGGTGCTGCTGTGTTTGCTATCTTGGCACTTGCTTGGTGGGTTGATAGGTGGTTAAATAATAGACAAGTTCATCTGAAAGTAATAGGAGTTACAGTTATTTTTATCATTTTATTTGCTTTTGTTTTTTGGATGCCTGTTTATTTGGGATTACCTATATCTCCGCAAAATTGGCAGATGAGGATGTGGTTTCGTTCTTGGATATAATATTAGGTTTGAGGCGGTAGGTTTTAGGTTGTGAATATCAGGAAATTAGTTTCCCAAATTTTATTAGTTATTTGTCATATTATTAGAGTGTGCTTGATATTAATTGTCAAAAAAATGATTAATATCGCGTTCTTTTGAATACTTATCAAGAAGTTATCAATGAAGGAAAAGTAGAATAGGAAAATTTCCACGAATTATAGCAATGAGCGCTCAGGTATTTACAACTTAGTAGCTCAAAGTGCAGTAAGGGAAAAGCTTTACAAAAAATAATGTGTAAATATGCCAGAGCACATTGCTATATCTGAGAGTTCTATATTTGGATTTTTTACTCATCACCAAAAACTAGAGATTTTATACCTGATTCATTCCCATAACTTGAGAGACTTTTAACCAGAATTATAGTCCTATAAATTGAAGGTTAATACTCACAACTACGACCTAGCACCTACTAACTTTTATTTTGAGTACTTATCAATAAGTTATCAATTAAGGGAAAGTAAAATAGGAAAATTTCCACGAATTATCTGAGAGTTCTATATTTGGATTTTTACTCATCACCAAAAACTAGAGATTTTATACCTGATTCATTCCCATAACTTGAGAGACTTTTAACCAGAATTATAGTCCTATAAATTGAAGGTTAATACTCACAACTACGACCTAGCACCTACTAACTTTTATCCAGAATTATAGTCAGAGAAATTGAAGGTTAATCCTCACAACCAATAGCTTTGATTTTGAATACTTATCAAGAAGTTATCAATTAAGGAAAAGTAGAATAGGAAAATTTCCACGAATTATCTGAGAGTTCTATATTTGGATTTTTTACTCATCACCAAAAACTAGAGATTTTATCTCTCATTCATTCCCATAACTTGAGAGACTTTTAACCAGAATTATAGTCCTATAAATTGAAGGTTAATACTCACAACTACGACCTAGCACCTACTAACTTTTATTTTGAGTACTTATCAATAAGTTATCAATTAAGGGAAAGTAAAATAGGAAAATTTCCACGAATTATCTGAGAGTTCTATATTTGGATTTTTTACTCATCACCAAAAACTAGAGATTTTATCCCTGATTCATTCCATAACTAGAGAGACTTTTCGCCAGAATTATAGTCAGAGAAATTGAAGGTTAATCCTCACAACCAATAGCTTTGATTTTGAATACTTATCAAGAAGTTATCAATTAAGGAAAAGTAGAATAGGAAAATTTCCACGAATTATCTGAGAGTTCTATATTTGGATTTTTTACTCATCACCAAAAACTAGAGATTTTATCCCTGATTCATTCCATAACTAGAGAGACTTTTCGCCAGAATTATAGTCAGAGAAATTGAAGGTTAATCCTCACAACCAATAGCTTTGATTTTGAATACTTATCAAGAAGTTATCAATTAAGGAAAAGTAGAATAGGAAAATTTCCACGAATTATCTGAGAGTTCTATATTTGGATTTTTACTCATCACCAAAAACTAGAGATTTTATCTCTCATTCATTCCCATAATTTTAGAGACTTTTAACCAGAATTATAGTCAGAGCAATTGAAGGTTAATCCTCAAACCACACCTACCACCTACCAGCTTTGATTTTGAGTACTTATCAATAATTTATCAATCAAGGGAAAGTAGAATAATAAAATTTCCACGAATTATCCTAGGAGTTCTATATTTGATTTTTTGACTCATCACCAAAAACTAGATATTTTACCTCTCATTCATTCCCATAATTTTAGAGACTTTTAACCAGAATTATCTTCCCATCAATTAAAAGTTAAAACTCACACCTAATACCTAGGACCTAGCACCTACTACCTTCTCAAATGAGGCTCTATATACAGGTTGATCTTTAGCTAAAGTAACAATTTCTCTTTCTGATAATACTGGCAAAATATTTTCAGTTAACCAATCATCAGAACTTCGAGAAAATGAACTATGAACAGAGAAGCGTTTACACATTTCTTTTGCCACTTTCTCTACATCAGAATGGAGAAAAACTTTTCCTCCAACTGTTAAATAATTTGCTAAATCTTCGACTAACTTTGGCTGTACAACTCTGCGTATTTGATGACGTCTCTTAAACCAAGGATCGGGAAATAAAATTGAGACTCTTTGTAATATTTCCTCTGGCAAAGACTGTAATATTTTTTCCAGAGAAATATTGGCATTACAAAATAAATAGTGCAAATTATTAAAACCCTGTTCATTTAGCAAATTATTAGCTTCTATAACTAATGGTTCCCGAATTTCTAAACCGAGAAAATTCCATTCAGGTTCTGTCTGTGCCATCTGCCATAAAAATTTACCCCGACCACAACCAATATCTAAATGTAATGGTTTATTTAAATCAGAATAAATATTACTAAAATTTGGTAGAGTTACTAGCTGTTGATACTTACTAGAGAAAGGATTAACGTGTTGTCTTACTCTGACTCTTGCCAAAATTTATACCTCTATTTTTACGCTATAATTATACGATAATTATGTAAATTTTTACCACTAATTCAGATAGGTAGTAGTTCATTAATGGATAATGGATAATGGATAATTTATAATTACCCCTGGTTAAAACCGTTACGGAATTGAATATAAGGAAATATTATTTCTTCTCTTGGTCGATTGGATATGGTTAGGAAACCCATCCATCCCACCCTTCGGGAAGCTACGCAACGACCACTTTTTTCCCCTTAAAAGAGGAGGCTTTAAACCAGAATTATTTAATTATTAATTATTAATTATTCGGTAAGCATTCAGCTATCAGCTATTGTTTAAAGAGAAGTAATTATTCATTACCAATTGCTGTTAACGTAGTTCCTCCGGAGGAGGCTGCCTGACTACTTACATTACTTCAATACCAGTTTTGAGCTAGAAAATTCTCTTTTCTGTCAAAGAAATATCTCTTTTAAAATCTTTTAATCACGCTTATTATTCGTAAAATTATTTTTTCAAAATGATATAATGAATAAAGCAAGCATTCATTTAATTTATACTACAATTTCAACCAGATATTCGTACTCTGAAGCTTTGATAAAATTGCTTTTTTCTCCTTTAGGGATGGCGAAGTATCCTCGCAATATCCAATGGACCAAGAGAAAAGAAAAAATTTTCCCTACCTCGTCAATCCTCTTGTTTTCAATGGCAGGTAATTATTAATTATTAATTGTTGAATACCTATATATTATGAAACTAAATTCATCACAAATAAAAAAATTGAGAACTTTCTAGAAAAAATTAAAAATGATACCTATCCCGAACCTCCAACCAAACTTCATAATCAAATAACTGAGCAAATGTTTGATGTATGTCTAAAGGAAATATTTTTACCACCGGCAGCCAAAATATTAGATATTGGTTGTGGTCAAGGTGTAGCTTTAGAGATATTTAAAAAACATGGTTTTTCACCAACTGGAATTACTCTAAATAGTGAAGATGTGGCTATTTGCCAACAAAAAGGTTATCAAGTTTATGAAATGGATCAATCTTTTTTAGAATTTGAAGATAACTATTTTGACTTTGTTTGGTGTAGACATTGTTTAGAACATAGTATTTTTCCATATTTTACTTTGCAGGAAATTTATAGAGTTATTAAACCTGAAGGTTATCTATATTTAGAAGTACCTGCTCCTGATACAAGTTGCCAACATCAAACTAATAAAAATCACTACAGTGTATTGGGAAAAACTATGTGGTTAGATTTAATTAGAAGAACAGGATTTGAAATTTTACAAGTGTTAGATATTAAATTTAATGTGCCTGTAGGTCCGGATATGTATTGGGCAATGATTCAGAGGAAAAATAGTTCAACTATGACTTCATAAAATTCTACCAAAATTATCAATATCCAATGGCAATCTAATTCTGAACAACAATAAATAAAGCTCTCCCTAGATTCTAATAAATTTACTCAAAAATTGATGCTTGACTCTGTTCAAAAAGGGCGAGCTTATGAATCTGAAATTTTCCAATTAATTCGGAAATTTCTACAATATGGTGACTGTTTTATTGATATTGGCACTCATATTGGATATTATTCTGTTTTAGCTGCAAAAATAGTAGGCATCGAAGTTCAATAATTAATAATTGATAATGGATAATGAATAATTGATCATTACCTCCCTCTAAAAGGAAGAGGATTGAATAAAAGGAAAATTTTTTCTCTCTTGGTCGATTGGATATGGTTAGGAAACCCATCCATCCCTCGACCGCTTGTTTTTCCTTTAAAGGAGAGGCTTTAAACCTTAATTATTCGGTAAAATTTTTGCTTTTGAACCAGAACTATCAAATTATCAAAAATCTTAGAGAATATTAGTCTCAACAGTCTAAATAATATTAGCTTATTTAATCTTGCTATTGGCTCAGAAACGAAACAAACACAACTATTTTTTAATCAAGATAACGATGGCGGTCATGCTTTGTGGGATGTCGGTAAACATCCATTCAATCAAAAAATTTTGGGTAATCAAACAATGCAAAATATTCAACAATCTACACTTGATGATATTTTGGTTCGGCAATAAAGATATTGGTCACATCAAAATGATTAAAATTGACACTGAAGGAGCAGAACTTGATGTGATTAAAGGAGCAGTAAATACATTTTCCCAATATGATGTTCCCTATATTATTTGTGAAATTAATAGATTTTGATTACAACAAATGGGAACTAATGAAACAGAATTAAGAGAATTTATGGATTCCTTAAAATATGAAGCTTATTTAATTACCTCAGATGAAATTAATCAGCTAGTTCAGTTACCTATCAGTAAGTATTATCAAACATCCCATGTATTTAACGTTCTATTTACTAAACCAAATAAAATGATAAATCAGGAATCATAATTCAGACTTTAAAATGCACGACTTCTATCTACATTATTGTGGAAGTTTTTCCAGATTTTGGCAGTACTGCAACCGTAATGGTATTACCGAAAAATCGTGGTCTAAATCCTCCTCTTTTAAGAGGAAAAAAAAGACAATATTCCTTATATTCAATCAAGAACGGTTTTAACCAGAGGTAATTATCAATTATCCATTATCCATTAATGAATTATCCCCTACTCCCCCACTCCCCCACTCCCCCAACAAAATGTAGAAAAGTTTTTAAGAAATGGTATTACAGGGAAGGCAGTCGAAAGAATTGTCGCTCAATTTTCCTCTCCTTGTCTGCTCAAAATGTGAGTATTTTGGGCAATTCTGAGCTAAAAGCTGACACTTTTTTCGCAACAAAAAGGCTAAAACCTTTGTATGTCAATGTTTTGATATTTAATCGGCAGAGCAATAATTATTAATTATTAATTGTTAATTATTAATTGAAGATAATACCTCTTGATGAATTAGCGATCGCTCCCTCAAAAAATCTATTCTTTCTGGAAACAAAGCATCCCCATTCGCATAATTTTCAATCCACATCTTACTAATTAAATTTGCATCTTCCGGCAATTCAGCTAACTCCCATCCAGGCATTTCTAACTCAGTCATTAACTGACTAACTTTCGGGTCATAACTAATAGCAAAACAACGACATTCCTCCGCAGAACCCATAATTAAACTGTGGAAACGCATACCTATTACCATTTCCACACCCCGAAAAACTCCCTTCAAAACTCTAGGGTCTTCTATACTTAAAATCTTGCTATGATTAGGCAATTTTTGATGAATAGATTCAGCAATTTTTAAATCCTTTATCGGTTGAAAAGGCAACAACAAAATAAACGCTTTAGTTGCCTTTTGAAAAGAAACCAAAGCCTGAGTTAAAATTGCTAAACGTGCCGGAGTAAGTTGTGGGTGAGGTCTCAAACTGACCGCTACTCTAGGCGCAGGTAAATCCCAAAGACCGGGGACAGAAGAGCCTTCTAAGGCCCAAACTGGGTCAGGAGCTAAAGTAAAAGGAATCTCCCACTTGGCAACTATTTTTGCCGAATTGGCATCCCTGACACTAACCGCAGTACAACCCTTAAAACATTGCTTTGCTAAAAATTGGGTAGTTTGATGATCTAAAGGCCCAATACCCTGTGCCCAGGCAATTGTTTTTAAGCCCATTTTTTGAGCAATTCCCATTAGTCCGGCATAATAAAAAGGACTAGCAATACTGGTAGCATCTTGAATCAGACTTCCACCCCCCCAGATAAAGACATCCGAACGTTTCATTGCCTGGAGAATAGTCAAAGTATTGAGGCGATCGCCTGCTTCGACTTGATATTGTTTTTGAGTTTCGATAGGGTTACCAGACAAAACATAAGGTTGAATATTATCAGGCAACATCTGTAACAAAGATGCTAATAATGCCTCATCTCCACTATTACCTTTGCCGTAGTAACCGCATAAAATTGCTCGCATTTGTCTGAGTAGTTTATTCTTTTGATATAACCTTATATAACACCAAAGTTGATACTTAAATTTTCAGATTTTTTAGATATGCACGCTTTATCAATTCCTACTTGGATTATTCATATTTCTAGCGTTATTGAATGGATAGCTGCCATTTGGTTTATTTCTCTCTATGGCAATGTCACTAATAACCGTGCCTGGTATGGTTTATCTTTTGCCATGTTACCTGCATTGGTAAGTGCGATGTGTGCCTGCACTTGGCATTATTTTGATAATGACCCAAATTTGGAATGGTTAGTTACTCTTCAAGCTTCAATGACTTTGTTGGGAAATTTTACTCTATTAGCTGCTGCTTGGTTGATATTTTCTAACAGTAAAAAGCAAGAAGAAAGTGGCGAGAGTTAATTTTTCGGTACGACACTTACTCTAGACTAGAGACTATGATTTTTTGACAAATTACAGATATTCACAAGTGAGCTATTTTTCAGCGCTCCAGACTTATATATCTGTAACGTTATAGTTTTGAGAGAGTATTTAGAATACTGAGAACTGAATCTAGACTAGAGACTATTATTTTTTGACAAATTACAGATATTCACAAGTGAGCTATTTTTCAGAGCTTCAGACTATATATCTGTAACGTTATAGTTTTGAGAGAGTATTTAGAATACTGAGAACTGAATCTAGACTAGAGACTATCATTTTTTGACAAATTACAGATATTCACAAGTGAGCTATTTTTCAGAGCTTCAGACTATATATCTGTAACGTTATAGTTTTGAGAGAGTATTTAGAATACTGAGAACTGAATCTAGACTAGAGACTATTATTTTTTGACAAATTACAGATATTCACAAGTGAGCTATTTTTCAGAGCTTCAGACTATATATCTGTAACGTTATAGTTTTGAGAGAGTATTTAGAATACTGAGAACTGAATCTAGACTAGAGACTATCATTTTTTGACAAATTACAGATATTCAGAAGTAAGCTATTTTTCAGCATCCCACACCAGATAATCTATAACGTTATAGTTTTAAATCTGTAAATTTAGAGTCTTTGAAATACTCACTCCTGACTCTAGACTACTAGCTACTTAATACAACAAAATTTTTTATACTCCTAGAAATATGATTTCTAAAGATACTCTATTTGCTCTTTCTCTATTTCCCTATTTAGGCTTTCTTTGGTTTCTCACTCGTTCAGGCAAAACACCCCGTTTAGCTTTAATTGGATTTTATGGCACTTTAGTATTTGTAGGCGTAACTATTCCCGCCGGAATTTATGCTAAACAAGTTTATAGTGAAGCCTTAGCAAATATTGATTGGTTACATGGTAGTGCGGAAGTATTTCTAACACTATCTAATATTTTAGTAGTGCTAGGTTTTAGGGAAGCTGTGTTGAAGAAGGAAGAGGAAAGAAGGAAGAACGAAGAAGGGAAAACTCATTTTTAAAGAAGGAAGAAGGAAGAAGGAAGAAAAAACTCAAATCTTACTTTTTTTTGTAAATAGGTTTGGAGGCAATGGGCAAATGAATCTCTTCTTACTTTTGCAAATAATTACCAAAGTATTTGTCTATAGTTATTCAGGATTAATTTTAATTTACTTCATACTCCGAGTGACATACTCCCACACTAAGCTGGCGCTATAGTGTAGGCTTCTCGTTTCCCTGCCCTGCCGTTGCATCGGGCTCCACGAGCTTTAAAGACGGAATGCCCTACCGCCCTATTTTTGATATTTATGGCCGCATTCAAGTCGCGGTCTATTACTATGCCACAGTGCGGGCAAGAATGAGTTCGTATGTTTAATTCTTTGGGAACTTTTTCACCACAATTTGAGCAATCTTGGCTGGTATTTTTAGGGTTTACTGCTATAGTTTTCTGTCCAGCATTTTCAGCTTTGACAGTTAAAATAGACAGGAATTGACTCCATCCAGCATCGTTAATTGATTTACTCAAATGGGTCTTTGCTAGACCTTTAATGTTTAAGTTTTCATGGGCGATAACTTCAGCTTTTGATAACAATTCATTGGCTGTTTTAAAGTGGAAATCTTTACGTTTGTCGGCAACCTTTTTATGTTCTTTTGCTACAGCTTTGACCGCTTTGAGCCACCTTTTACTTCCTTTTTTCTTTCGAGATAAACGTTTTTGCAAAGTCTTTAATCGCTTCTGAGATGAGCGATAGTATTGAGGGATTGGAACAGACTCTCCTTCACTTGTTACTAAAAATTCCTTCAGTCCCATATCAATTCCCAGAGTATTTTTTAATGTAGATTCAACTTCAGTTGTAAAAGCTGGAACTGATTTGTCTTCTAGGGATAAAGTCACATAATAACCATCAGCTTTACGACTAATAGTAGCAGTTTTGATTATAAACCCTTCTGGTATTGGACGATGCTGAATCAACTTTACCTTGCCAATTTTTGGTAAGTTGATCTTGCGTCCTTCAATACAGTCTTGTTTGATTTGAGGATAAGTAAAACTACGATAACGGCTTATTTTCTTAAACCTTGGTTTTCCTAATTTATGTCCACTCTTGTCTGCTTTAAACCATCTATCAAAAGCAAGTTTTACCCGTTTTATGCAATCTTGCAAAACCTGAGAATGAATTAGCTTATACTCAGGAAACTTGTCTTTGGTATTGACCAAATCTTTTTTTTGAGAGTAATAATCTGGATTATCCCTGAGTCTTGGAATTGGCATCTACCTTGGGGCAAGCATTAACCGGACAACGGTTTTCTGACCACCATGAGAATCTTTCACCTAACCTATAGTTGTACTGCCGACGCAACAATTCCAACCACAATTCCATTGTGGCTATTTGTTCTTTGTTGGGCCTTAATTTATATTGGTAAGCAGTCCGCATAGTGGAAAATTTCCGGGATTATAGCAAAATAATAACACAAGTTTTTCAACCAGGGCGAAAGCTTCTGCTGAGATATTTGCAAATTGAATGGGCATCGAACCTATTCAATTTGCTGCCGATTCATCTGGTCGCCAAATCTAAAAATTATGGCGTGAAGCTTCTCAGCGATTCAGCTAAAAAAAGAAAGTTTGCCAGTTATTGTGGCGGGTGATTTTAATATGAGCGAACAATCTCAGGATTACTATTATTTAAGACAAGTATTAAATGATTCTTTTCGAGTATCAGGAATGGGTTTTGGTTTAACTTGGCCTGCGGGTTGGCGTCTGGATTTTTTAATTCCAAATTCTACCTGGAAATTAGATTATCCTCTGTTTAGAATTGACTATATTTGGTATTCAAATCATTGGGTTTCTAAATCTTCTGAAGTTTTGTCAACTACAGGTTCAGACCATTTGCCTTTAGTCGCGGAATTAGTGTTAAGAAAACAGTGAAATTATCATGCTTTGTAATTGGTTATTTATAGAATATTTAACTATTCTCACAACTAATATTTTATGAACATGGTTAGCCGAAAATATTACCTAACAATTCTAAAAGATAGCTGCTAAAAATACTCGCGGACACTCCAACAATAAAACCTGCAACTACAACTATCCACCAAAAATTTATCCTACTGCTAACCCTACAAAAATATTTATCTCGCTCCTTCTTTGATGCTTCGGTAAAAATAACAAAACGATAGGTAGGTAATTTAATTAACCAAAGAATCAATGTGGACACTACAAAAGTGGTAAGCACAATAAATAAAGCCAAAGCAAATAACTTCAACAAAAGTATAGAATCCCTCTGCATCTCTTTTAAATTATTTGTTTCGCAAGCATTAAAAAACTCAATAAGAAAGTCTACTTTTTTTCCAAGAGGGAGTACCTTCCTCTACTGAAGATACCGATATTTCCTGCTTCTCAGGAACTTTTTTATCATGGAATTGAACAAGGTAAACCCAAGTAAATATAAAATCTGTACAAATCAAATTTCTTCTGCTCTATCCGCAATAAAAGAGAAAAATTCCATCCTCCATCTCCGGGAGCTTCAGCAAATGAAACCACTATTGCTCTCGAAAATGTGTCCAGGCGAATATCTCGGGCGAGGAAACAGCTCAAAGAGAAGTTGAGCGGCTATTTTCTTTGCACTATCTTAGGCTCAGTGGTGAAGTTTTGCCCCAGTCAGTCCTCGGAAAAAAAGTCAAGCAAAATAGTCAGAAACAGAAGAGCAAAAGCGTCATATAAGTATAAACCAATAAGCATTAAGCTTACAGTCCACAATTTTCAATTAAAAGGAGACATGATGAAAACAAAGGTAACGGCAATTCTCGCCTGCGTCTTGAGCTTATTTATCTGGGTTGGCAGTGGTTTACCAGCCTCCGCACAAGGTTACGAAACAGAGGTGTTCGTAACAACAGACTGGTCAAGCGCGCTCCGTGAGGCTAAATCAAAGAAGACCGCGGAATGGAGTTATACATACCATACTGGTCGTTAGATGAGTTTCCTAAAAACCTGAGTGAAGTCCAGACAATCGAATTTGATTTAAGGGGCCCCCTTATCAACCCTAGCTTATTGCCTCCTGTTATATTGTCTGCAGAAGAGGCCGGTTTAGACACAATATATACGGTTGTTGCCGGTAAGCCGCCGATTGGATTCAGAGGTTGTGACGAGTTTAATCCGAATCTAGTCTCGGCAGAATCTTATGTGGGTTTTTACGCCGATCAAGAAAGTGTTACAAATCAGACATTGGATCTTCTTGTTCAAGATTATATCATATTCGTCTCAGATGCATTAAATCCTTCTGATAAGAAAGACCCCTTTGCTAGTAACTGCCTGACGGTATCAGGAGCCACAGGGAAACTCACACTCGACTTCAATGAAGTACAGGGTGGCCTCTCCCAAGATATAGGTCTTGATGCCGAGGGCAAATTGACGATAGAAAATCCCTCTGGTGAAAACATCTCAATTGTAATAGCGAAGCAGAAATAAGGACACAGGGATGTGGTTGAAGGGAAATCGTAGAGTTTTGTGAGCATCTCCCATAAGATCAATCTACCGAATTACCCCACAGCCAGCAGCTAAAGGTTAAATATCCGAGGTCACTTGTTGAAGCCTCTTCCGCTGGTTCAGCAAGCCTAATTAGAAAGGTAAGGACACAGTTAAATTTCGATTTAACCAAGGTCTGTAGCGCAGTTTTGACTCTGCCAAAACGGTATTTTTTGGATTCTCTTTCAAAAGAATATCGTAAGCGCTTGGAGGGTGATTTTAATCCGCTCCAAGCATCCGCTTAGAATCCCCGTCTTTTTAAAGCGGGGAGAAGTCAAATCATCCATTATTTTCATTTTCTAAGAGCTAATGAAAAAATCGCCACACCAAAGGATTTTCAGTTGTATTCTTACAAATTAGGTTGCAAGTCCCTAATGAAAAAATTCTAAATTCTAAATTCTAAATTCTAAAACCTACCGCCTCAATAGCAGCCTCCAGAGCGATCGCCACATGAGTCCAATGAGTCCCCCTGACAAAACACCACATAAGGTTCCCTCAAAGGACCATCCGCCGAAAATTCAGAAGTCGCCCCATCAATAAAAGTCCCCCCCGCCATAACCAACTGACTTTCATATCCAGGCATCGGTGCAGGTACCGGGTCTAAATAAGACCCCACAGGCGAATATTGCTGAATAGCTCGACAAAAAGCAATCAACTTCTCCGGGGAACCCAACTTTATCCCCTGAATAACATCCCGTCGTTTTTCAAAAGGAAGAGGATTAACAGGATAACCCAACTTATCAAAAACATAAGCCGTCAAATGATTACCCTTCATCGCCTCCCCCACCATTTGAGGCGCCAAAAATAAACCTTGAAACAACAACCTATTTTGCTCAAAAGTCGCCCCACCACTACTACCAATACCAGGAGCAGTTAACCGACAAGCAGCAGCTT
>NZ_BLZO01000044.1 GCF_014132355.1 Okeania sp. KiyG1 | reverse complement strand
TTTTGACTTCTTTTTCTTGAGTGGCAGACCTTTGAAATCTAAAATCCTGTCGGAGAGAGACTTTTGATCTATCTTTTCTGCGGTCAATAAAGCAACAATAGAAACAATCATTAGTGGCAATACTAAGCGAAAATCTTGTGTCTTCTCAAAAATAATTACTACTGCTGTCATGGGTGCCCTTGAAACAGCGCAAAAGAATGCACCCATTCCTGCTAGAGCAAAAATTGTTGGTTGTTCCAGACCGACTACATTACTTTGGCAAATTCCAACTATCCGACCGAGGGCCGACCCAATAACTAAAGATGGAGCAAAAATCTCGCCAGGGGCACCGGAGCTGGCGGCAAATATTGTCAAGATAAAGTGTTCGGTAAAAGCAATGAAACTCAATTTCAAGCTGGCTTCGTTACTGCCTAGCAATTCTCTTAAAGCTGTATGGTTACGAAATGAATCTGGTAAAAATGCGATAATTAAACCACTAATTAATCCTGTGAGAGCTATTCGCCAAGGTAATGTTAAGTTTAGTCGGCGCTCAAATATGAAAGCTGCAATAATTCCTCGGCTAAATGCTGTTCCTAATAAACCTGCTAATATTCCCAAAATTATGTAAAAAGGAATCTCTTTGAGGTGTAAAAATCCTGTAATTGAGGTATCTAAGTAAGTGTTCTTATCTAAGTATAAACTTTCTCCCCCTAGCATTTGGGAAACAACTGCACCAACGAAAGAAGCAATAATTGCTGGTCCTAAGGTGATACCAGAAACATCGTGCATTAGGTCTTCTACTACAAATAAGACTCCGGCGATGGGGGCGTTGAAACCAGCAGCTAACCCAGCAGCAGCACCACAGGCAATTAACTGACGACGGTAATTTGGAGAAGTAGGAACTAAACGACTGATCCAAGCTGCCAAGGATGCACCTATTTGTACTGTTGGGCCTTGTCGCCCTAATGTTAATCCAGAACCCACTGTCAGGATGGTAGTGAACATTTTGACCATGGCGATCGGGAAGTTTAACGGAATTCGCATACCTGCGAGGGCAGCTTTTACTTGAGGTACTCCACTTCCTCCTGTTTCTGGTGCTAAACGCTCTACTAATAAACCTGCGACAAGTCCTCCCACCGCGCCAAAAATTGGTAATAATAACCAGGGTGGATATTTGAGGGATGCAGCTATACGCAAACTACCTAGCCATCCTGCACCTTCTTTTAGTATTACTGCTGCTAAACCAGATACCATTCCGATTAAGCAAGCTTCAAAGACTGCCAGACGTTTTGGTCTGAGCAGTGGATAAATAAAGTTTTTGAGATGAATTTGAACTTCTTGTCGGATATACTGATGCCACATAACAGAGTTTAGGGTGTTGTTTTGGCAGTATGGAATAGAGTTTTGTGTTTATTCTAGTTCTTAGTGGCTCTTTTTTATCTTTTTGTTATGGGTTAATATCAAACCTGGTAGCAGGGGAATGTGGGGAGTCTAGAGAAAAGCTGCAACCATAAGGGTTGAATTAACTGTTTGGGAGTTCTATTTTCCCATATACCCCATAAACCTATACCTCCCAAACTCACTCCCCTAATAGGTTTCACCCTTAATTAAACAACCCTGGTTAATGGGAGTGCGAATGTGCTTAATGGAATGATAATTTCATTATTTTTGATGTATGTGCTTACTGGGATGAGAATCTCTATCAACTCAATTATTCTGATATGCTTACTGGGATGAGAATCTCTATCAACCCAATTATTCTGATGTGCTTACTGGGATGATAATTTCTATCAACCCAATTATTCTGATGTGCTTACTGGGATGATAATTTCTATCAACCCAATTATTCTGATGTGCTTACTGGGATGATAATTTCTATCAACCCAATTATTCTGATGTGCTTACTGGGATGATAATCTCCATCAACTCAATTATTCTGACTCTTGTATGTTGCTAATCTGATGGCAACCCTAACTTAATATCAAATCCGGTAGCATCGGTTTCAACAATTAATAATTATAGGACTTACGCATAAACGCTATTGGTAGGGTGTGTTAGCGCTAGCTTAACAGAGCGACTCACCATATATAGTGCCTTTGCGTAAGTCCTGATAATAATATTTCCTCCTATAAATAAGACAAACAATAAAACTCGACGAAAACAATAACCGATCGCACTCCCCACACCACACCAACCAAAAATCCATAACCACTCTACCCACCAACTCCAAAATGTAATTAAAGGTCTACCATCCAAAACCGCCCTAATAATTTGACTAACCTGATGTGCGTGTAAAACAACCCCAGACATTTGCTTCTGAGAAATAGTTTCAACATAACTATAAGGAGTATAAAATTTCTCGTTCGCATAAGGATCTGTACTACCAATAAGTACAATTTTATCCCTAACTAAAAACCATCAAATTCTCCAGATAAAATATCCGAAATACTAATATAATTAGCAACTCGAACGGCATTTCTATAATTAAGTAAAACTTGAAACCCACCATCATCAACTTTTTGATAAATACCTTGTCTTTCCACAAGCTCCTTAAAAACAACATCACCAACTTTAAAATTTCCACTCGAAGTAAACTCTAGTTTAATTCCTTGACTTTCCAAATAATTAAAAGCAACCCTAGCACTTAACGAATAACTTGTTTGACAAGGGTCTTGCTCTTCTTTTCCCATAAACATTAAATGGCGACGGAGAACATCAACTTGACCATGATCGACAACAAAATCAGTAAAACCTAAACGTTCTTCTGGTACTCCTTGAGGAGGTGTAGTACCAGGTTTATTATTGTGATATTCACTAGCACTACAAACAGCTTAGAGCGTAACGACTGGACCGACACGCCTAAAAATGTAGGTTGGGTAGAACGAAGTGATACCCAACACAGCCTTATTATTGTTGGGTTTCCTACGTCAACCAAACCTACTAATACCATTTCTCAAAAGTTTTGCTACATCTCCTTGGGAGTAGGGAGTAGGGTTCAAAAGCATAATATATTTTGAATTAATGCCGATAATCCTCTACATTCATTACTGAATCATTATTATTACTTAATAACTGAAGTTCATCAGAAGTATAGCATTATTTTTGGGAATTGGTATAAAATAATTAAATCATCTTGTTTAATGAGTTAATAACAAATAGCTGATAGCTGATAGCTGATGGCTGACTGCTGAATGCTTACCTATTAATTAAAGGAAATTATAGCCATGAAAAAATACTCATTTTATTATCAAATCCCACAGATTCAAGTCAGTTACGTTTAGGCAAAGAACATAACGCAATTGATGATGCGTTGAAACAATCAAAAAAACGAGATGAATTTCAAGTAGTCAGTAAATTAGCCGTTCGAGTCAAAGATTTACGACGAACATTATTAGAATTAGAAGATAATGAACGGGCAATTGTGCATTTTTCCGGCCATGGTGCAGGTAGTGACGGACTAATTTTAGAAGATGATTCTGGGAAAATAAAACTTGTCAGTACTGAAGCCTTAGCACTACTTTTTAAACAGTTTCAATAACAAGTTGAATGTGTAATTCTCAATGCCTGCTACAGCGAACAACAAGCCCAAGCAATTTATCAATATATTGATTGTGTTATTGGTATGAATCAAGCAATTGGAGATACAGCAGCAATTAATTTTGCCACAGCATTTTACGAAGCATTAGGAGCAGGAAAAACCTACGATCAATCTTTTAAATTTGCTTGTACTGCTATTAATTTAGAAGGAATTTCTGAGTCAGAAACCCCAAAAATTCGATATCGACCTCGACCTAATAATTCTGATATTCAGGAAACAAAAGTCACTGAAAATAAAGATAATTTGTCCTCTCCACCTGTATCTCAAACCATGACATTTAGTGGCGGTACTGTTAAAGGTCCAGTGGGTCAAGCTGGACGTGACCTAACTCAAACTGCCAATAAATCCCAATCTTTGGTGATATTAGTTTTAGTGGAAGTGATAATAATTTTAATGCCATAAATAGTGCCAGTGGCAATATGAATATTGACCAAAGCCACACTCAAACTTTTGGAGAAAATTATGAATCAAAAATAGATACAGCATTAGCTGAATTAGGAAAACTTAAACAGGAAATTGCTACAACAAATTCTCTGAGTTTAATTCAGAAGAAACAAGCTGAAATTCCTGTTGAAATGTTAGAAGCAGAATTAAAGAAACCTCAACCTGACAAAGGCTTAATAGATGAAGCAGTTGAGGCACTAAAAAAAGGATTAGAAGGTGTAGAAAAATTAGCTGGACCTGTGATGAAAGTTGCAACAATTTTAGCCAAAGTTTGGATTTAATTTTCTGTCTTAATCAAGAGTTAGATTGCTTCGGGGGTTCGCGTCTACTGAATTAGATTCAAATAATATCTTCAATAACTATATTATGACTACAGAACAAAATGATAAATCCCTATCCAATCAAAACCAAACTACTGGAAATATAGAGTTTTTGGTAACGAAAATGCCATGAATTCTGTAAATTCAGCCAAAGATGTAAGTATTAATCAATCTCGTACTGTCATTTATAACTATTATTATGAAAAACAAAAAATTACAACATCTACTGAGGAAGATATAGATGATAATTTACCTTGCCCCTATCAAGTTTTGTATCATTTTAATCCAGAAAATGCCGAATATTTCTTTGGTCGCGAAGTATTTATTGAAGAACTCTATCAATATACAGAAACTCACAATTTTATTCCTGTATTAGGAGCATCAGGAAGTGGGAAATATTCAGTTATTTTAGCAGGATTAGTACCGAAATTAGTCAAAGCCGGACATTGGCAATTTACCCATTTTCGTCCCGGAACAGACCCGTTTCTAGCTTTGGCTCAAGCATTAGTTCCACTTTATGTGCAGAATCTTGACGAAACAGACCGCATGGCTCAAGCTCGGAAATTATCAGGATATTTTCAAGACAATACAATTCCATTATCTGATGTTTTTGCCACAATTCAACAGAACTATCCCAATAACAGAACTTTATTAATTGCCGACCAATTTGAGGAATTTTACACCCTTTGTAACGATGAACAAATCCGCCGTAAATTTATCGATCTTCTCTTACAAACATTTCAATTTTTCCCCTAAAAATCATCTTTATCAACAGTATTAGTTGTCACAATGCGGGCAGATTTTTTAGGGAATGCTCTCTCCTATCGACCTTTAGCTGATGTCTTGCAAAAAGGAGATATTAAGCTAGGGCCAATGAACTCTGAAGAACTGACAGAAGTTATTAAAAAACCTGCTCAAAAATTAGGAGTCAACTTTGAAGGCGGACTGGTTGAACGTATTCTTGAAGATGTAGACAAAGAACCAGGAAATTTACCCCTATTAGAATTTGCTCTGACAGAACTTTGGAAACAACGAAAAAGCAAAAAATTAACTCATAAAGCTTATGAAGAAATTGGTCAAGTTTCCGGTGCATTAACTCGTTATGCTGATGACAAATTTAGTAAACTTAAACCAGAAGAGCAAGAGCAAGTCCATCGAATTTTTGTGCAGTTAGTTCACCCTGGTGCAGGCACGGAAGATACCCGACGAGTGGCAACTAAAGCAGAATTAAGCCAAACCAATTGGAATTTAGTCAAAAAATTAGCTGATGCGCGGTTAGTTGTCACCAGTCGTACTGTTGTTAGCAGTGAAACAGAAAATAATTCTGGGCAAGAAATCGTTGAGGTAGTCCATGAAGCTTTAATTAGAAACTGGGGCCAACTAAAAGAATGGATGGAAAATGACCGAGAATTTCGTGCCTGGCAAGAACGAATGCGGGGAGCAATGCGTCAGTGGCAGGAAATGAAACAGGATAAGGGGCAGCTATTACGGGGAGTGGCGTTGCTTCAGGCCCAGGAACAACTCAAAGACCGTCGGGATGAACTGTCAGAAGGGGAGCAAGAATTTATTCGGAAAAGTCAGAAATATAAGCAACGTAAACGTCAACGAATGTTAGCAGGAATGGTCGCATTTTCCGTGATAATTTCCCTACTTGCTGTGTGGTCAGAAATTCAACGACGTAAAGCTGTCATTAGTGAACAAAAAGCAGAGATGAGAGCTTTAAATACTCGTTTAGTCTTAGGAGAGGAAAGCTTAGACATACAGTTAGAAGTTCTCAAACTGGAGCAAAGAGCAAATAAAACAATACCTGAGATACACCAGGCTACCAATCTCCTGCAAAGAACTGTTTACTGGCCAGGAGAGAAAGAAATTAATAGCTTAGAGGGGCATCTTAATAGTGTCTATGGTGTGGCATTCAGCCCCAAAGGAGATTTGATTGCTTCTGCGAGTCGTGACAACACAGTGAAATTGTGGAAACCTGATGGCACATTACTCAGGACTTTAGAGGGGCATAAGAATACTGTCTGGGGTGTGGCATTCAGTCCCAAAGGAGATTTGATTGCTTCTGCGAGTCGTGACAACACAGTGAAATTGTGGAAACCTGATGGCACATTACTCAAGACTTTTGAGGGCCATGATAGTTCTGTTTATGGTGTGGCATTCAGCCCCAAAGGAGATTTGATTGCTTCTGCCAGTGGTGACAACACAGTGAAACTGTGGAAACCTGATGGCACATTACTGAAGACTTTCGAGGGCCATGAGAATACTGTCTGGGGCGTGGCATTCAATCCCAAAGGAGATTTGATTGCTTCTGCGAGTCGTGATAAGACAGTGAAATTGTGGAAACCTGATGGCACATTACTCAAGACTTTAGGGAGCCATGAGAATACTGTCTGGGGCGTGGCATTCAATCCCAAAGGAGATTTGATTGCTTCTGCCAGTGGTGACTACATGGTGAAACTGTGGAAAGCTGATGGCACATTACTCAAGACTTTAGGGAGCCATGAGAATACTGTCTGGGGTGTGGCATTCAATCCCAAAGGAGATTTGATTGCTTCTGCGAGTCGCGATAAGACAGTGAAATTGTGGAAACCTGATGGCACCTTAGTGTGCACTCTCACCAGACTTGTAAGTCGGAGCCATAGGATGACATTTAGCTGTCATGGGGCGTGGCATTCAATCCCAAAGGAGATTTGATTGCTTCTGCCAGTTGGTGACTACAATGGTGAAACTGTGGAAAGCTAGATGGCACATTACTGCAAGACTTTCAGGGAGCCATGAGAATTACTGTCTGGGATGTGGCATTCAACTCCCAAAGGAGATTTGATTGCTTCTGCGAGTCGCGATAAGACAGTGAAATTGTGGAAACCTGATGGCACATTACTCAGGACTTTCAGAGGGCCATGGAAGAATAGCTGTCTGGGGTGTGGCATTCAGTCCCAAAGGAGATTTGCTTGCTTCTACGTGTCACTGATAAGACAGTGAAACTGTGGAAACCAGATGGTACGTTGGTGCGAAGTCTCAGTGGCCATGAAAAAGTTGTCATAGATGTAGTATTTAGCCCCAAAGGAGATTTACTTGCTTCTACAAGTTGGGATAACACAGTGAAACTGTGGAAACCAGATGGGACTTTGATGAACACTTTCACCGAACATGAAAGAGCTGTCTGGAGTATAGCATTTAGCCCCAAAGGAGATTTGCTTGCTTCTGGAAGTTTGGATAATACACGGTGAAACTGTGGAAACCCGATGGCACATTACTGCAAGACTCTAAGCGAGGCATAACAATGGTGTCTACGATGTAGCATTTAGTCCCAAAGGAGATTTGCTTGCTTCTGCTGGTGGTGACAACACAGTGAAACTGTGGAAACCAGATGGTACTTTAGTGCACACTCTCACCGGTCATGACAGATACTGGGTCATGCAGTGTAGCATTTAGCCCCAAAGGAGATTTGATTGCTTCTGCTAGTGGTGACAAAACAGTGAAATTGTGGAAGCCAGATGGTACTTTAGTGCACACTCTCACCGGCCATGAAAAAGTTGTCATGGATGTAGCATTTAGTCCCAAAGGAGATTTGCTCGCTTCTGCAAGTTGGGATGGCAAAGTGAAACTGTGGAGCTTTAACCAGGATGACCTTCTACCTTATCCTTGTCAGTGGATGAGTGACTACTTGAAAAACAATCCCAATGTTACCGAAGAGGAGCGTCGTCTCTGTGGTGTAGAAACTTCGGCAACGGCTTTGTTTTTGCAGGGTTAGTAACTGTTAAACTTAAACCGTAGTAAATAGTTGTAAAATCAATAAACAGTGTTCTAAAATTAAATAGGTAATTAATCTTTTGTTACCACATGCGCCGAGTGGGAGTTGAGCGTCCAATGAGAGTTGTTGACAGACATATTATTAGACAAGCACACCAGTATTGGCAGTTGTGCGATGACTTAGCCTTTAAGTCAAAAAACTTGTATAATTTGGCTAATTATTACTGTCGTCAGCATTTTTTTTGTACTGGTCATAGTCTGGATTTAACTCAACTTTACCACACCACCAAAGATAGCGATGCTTACAGAGCATTACCAACTAAAGTATCAAAACAAATAATCAAATCCTTGATTGCAACTTGGCGTGGTTATTTTCAGGCTGTAAAAGAATGGTCAAAACATCCCTGTAAGTTTTTGGCTAAGCCCAAAATACCCAAAGTATAAGGACAAAACTCAAAGGTAGGAATGTAGTTATCTATTCATACAGGAATCAGTCTATAAAGCCCCTTTGAAGAATGGTATTTGTCACTTATCAATGAGTGAAATCAAAATACCTGTAGTTGTGGATACTGTAGTTGAAGTCAGAATAGTACCTGCCACTGGTTGCTATATAATTGAAGTAGTATATGAAAAAACATCCTCAGCCACAAATACACTCAACATATGTAGCCGGAATAGACTTAGGGATTGATAGATTAGTTGCTCTATCTACAAAGCCAGCCTGGTGTCAAACCACTGCTGATTAATGGGAAGCCACTAAAAAGCATCAATCAATTATATAACAAGCGTAAAGCTAAGTACCAAAGTCATCTCAAAGGCAACAGAAAAACTAGCCGTAAGATTGAAGCGTTAACCTATCACCGAAATCGTTTTGTCGAGAATTATTTGCATAACACCAGTTTCTTAGTGGTTGAGTATTTAACCACAAATAATATTGGTACTGTAGTCATTGGAAAAAATGATAACTGGAAACAAGGTGCAAATATGGGCAAAAAAAACAACCAAAATTTTACTCAAATACCTCACTATAAGTTAATTCAACAGATAACTTATAAGTGTGAACTGGCTGGGGTAAAAGTCATTGAAACCGAAGAAAGTTACACCAGTAATATCAAATCCGTTTAATTCGGTATAAAAAAATGTTCCATCTTCAACGATTACCAAATATTTCTCCATCTCCCCATCCCCCCATCTCCCCATCCCCCATCTCCCCATCTAATTACACCGATGCTACCGGATTTGATATAAGACATCTGCACTTGACCTGGAATTGCCCTGTAAGCATGAATTGTATGTAGGTAAACGAGTCAAGCGTGGCTTATTCAGAAGTGCAACAGGTAAAGTGATTAATGCCGATATCAACGGCAGTCTTCAAATATAAGATAAGAAATTCCCAGGGGCATTTACTGCCGTTTGCGTAGCATTCCGGAGGATGGGAATAGTGAGCTGTGCCGAGAGCGCCAGTATTGGTTAATCCAATATCAAGATAAAAGCTGTTTCATTTTTCTACAGTTTTTTTCGTACGGTGAGAAGTTAGCAGCAGAGGGTGAAATTAATGAAGCGATTTCTGCTTTCCAAAAGGCAGTAAAACTAGACTCTGATTTCAGTTTAAATTATGCAGCAGCAAGTCTGTTACGGAGTGGCAGGAAATTAATAAAAAATCAGAAATTTGATGAAGCTATTTCTGCTTATAATCAAGGGAAAAAATTAGATTCAAGTTTAGAAATTTATGCCCCAGATTGGGATAATATTTGTCAGCAAGGTATTCTGAACAAGCAAGCAAAAAAGGTAATGTCTGCCTGTGAAAATTCAGTTGAATTGGAGCCTGATAATGAATGGTTTCGAGATCGTCGAGGTTTGGCCAGAGCATTAACGGGTGATTTTCAGGGTGCTATTGAAGACTTTGAGATGTTTATTGAAAGAATAGATAATAAAGGTTATGAAGATGCAAAAGCACGACGAAAAAGTTGGGTTGATACTTTGAAAAAAGGAGAAAATCCCTTGACAACAGAGGAATTAGAAAAGCTTCGTTAGGAGTAATTTGAGAAGCATTCAGCTGTCAGCCATCAGCTATCAGCTTTGGTGAAGTACAATCACGCGAGCAAGATGCTCGGACTGGGAAAATTTAATTATTAATATCTGTACTTCATATACTTGGAATTTGCTGTATTTAATTAACCTAAGAAAAATAGTAACTAATTTAGATTATGACTACAGAACAAAATGATAAACCCTTATCCAATCAAAATCTAACAGCCAGAGATGTGACAGTTTCTGGTAGTGAAAATCCTGTAAATCTTGTCAATACAAAAGAAGGCACTGTAAATGTTAATCAATCTCGTCATGTTACCTACATTTATAATGAAGTATCCACTGAGAAGATTATTCAGCAACAACTGATTAAAGATTCTCCGTATCAAGGACTAAAAAGGTTTAATTTTCAAGATAGAGAATACTTTTTTGGTCGGGATGCTTTGATTAATAAACTATTTGCAGCAGTGAATAAAAGTAGCTTTACTTTAGTTTTAGGAGCATCAGGAAGTGGTAAGTCATCATTAGTTCGTGCAGGTGTTATTCCTGAATTCAAGACATCTCTAAAATCGAGCAAATTTATTGATGGAACAGAAAAACAGTTTTTTGATATCTTGACAAAACTGTTGAGTATCTACGATAAAGATTGGCTGGATCAACAATAATTAATGGATACTAAACCATTTCAATATAATCAATAGACGGCGTTGCTGAATTGAAGTATGAATGCGCGATTGTTTGGTTCTCGCCTTCGCCCCCGCGCATCCCCCATTCAACAAAAAGCGCAGCATCCTCTGGCTTCCCCCGCAGGATCGGGGGACGGGAGGGGGATTAATAAGGGGGGACTTTTAGAGTTTTATTCCCCCCACGCATTGGGGGGCTAGGGGGGCTTGCATCATACCCAGAATCAGCAACGCCCAATAGACATCTCCGAACAAGATATAGACTTTTTACACATATGAGATTATGACTACAGAACAAAATGATAAATCCCTATCCAATCAAAACCAAACTACTGGAAATATAGATTTTATTGGCAACGAAAATGCCATGAATTCTGTAAATTCAGCCAAAGATGTAAGTATTAATCAATCTCGTACTGTCATTTATAACTATTATTATGAAAAACAAACAATTACAACATCTACTGAGGAAGATATAGATGATAATTTACCTTGTCCCTATCAAGGTTTATATCACTTTAACCCGGAAAATGCCGAATATTTCTTTGGGCGAGAAGTATTTGTAGAAGAACTCTATCAATATACAGAAACTCGTAATTTTATTCCCGTATTAGGAGCGTCTGGAAGTGGCAAATCTTCAGTGATTTTAGCAGGATTAGTACCAAAATTAGTCAAAGCCAGACATTGGCAATTTACCCATTTCCGTCCCGGAGGAGACCCATTTTATGCTCTAGCTCGTGCCTTAATTCCACTCTACGCACCCAACCTCAATGAAACTCAACTTCTGACTCAAGCTGACGACTTATCTGAGTATCTCAAAGATACAAAAAAAACCAATCAATTATCCAAAGTTTTTGAACAAATACAGCATAATCATCCCCATAACAGAACTTTATTAATTGCCGACCAATTTGAAGAACTTTACACTCTTTGTAATGATGAACAAATCCGCCGGAAATTTCTTGATACTCTCTTATATACATTCCGGTCCTTAACCGAAAAATCATCCTTATCCACAGTATTAGTTGCTACAATGCGGGCTGATTTTTTAGGGAATGTATTATCTTATCCACCATTAGCAGATGTCTTGCGAAATGGGGATGTAAAAATTCGCTCCATGAACTCAAAAGAACTAAGAGAAGTTATTGAAAAACCAGCTCAAAAATTAGGTGTCAATTTTGAAAGCGGACTGGTTGAACGTATTCTTGAAGATGTAGACAAAGAACCAGGAAATCTACCCCTATTAGAATTTGCTTTAACAGAACTATGGAAAAAACGCCAAGGCAAACAATTAACTCATCAAGCTTATGAAGAAATAGGTCAAGTTTCTGGTGCATTAACTCGTTATGCTGATGACAAATTTAGTAAACTTAAACCAGAAGAACAACAACAAGTACATCGAATTTTTGTGCAGTTAGTACGACCCGGAGAAGGCACCGAAGACACCCGAAGAGTGGCAACTAAAGCAGAATTAAACAAGACAAACTGGAATTTAGTCAAAAAATTAGCTGATGCACGGTTAGTTGTCACCAGTCGCACTGTTATTACCAGTGAAACAGAAGAAAATTCAGGGCAAGAAACCGTCGAAGTAGTCCATGAAGCCTTAATTCGTAACTGGGGTCAACTGAAAGGATGGATGGAAACAGACCGAGAATTTCGTGCTTGGCAAGAACGACTACGAGGTTCCATAGATCAGTGGCAAGAAATGGGGCGAGATGAAGGACAACTATTACGGGGAGCGGCACTCGCTCAGGCCCAGGAACAACTCAAAGACCATTGCGATGAACTTTCAGAAAAAGAACAAAAGTTTATTCGAGAAAGTGCGAAGTTACGCGATCGAAAACGGCGACGGAATATTGTGGCAATGGGGAACAAATAGCTAGTGCTAGTGAAGATAATACCGTCAGAATTTGGAAACCAGATGGTACTCATGTAGACACTCTTGAAGGACACAATGAGAAAATTTATAGCATTGCCTTCAGTCCCAAAGGAGATTTAATAGCTACTGCTAGTGCTGACGAAACAGTAAGACTTTGGAATACCATTCCTGATCAAGACACATTCGCCAAAAGCCAACTTGATAATTATCATTGTAGGCGTGTTGCCGTTAGTCCTAATAACCTAATTACTTTGGGTTGTTATAACCAAAACACACTTCAACTGCGAAAACTTGATGGTACTTTAATACAGCCTAACATCAAGCACAATAATTGGGTAACAGATGTCGCCTTTAGTCCTAACGGTGAGTTTATCGCTACCATCACCCATCTCGGTATAGCCCAACTATGGAAACCAGATGGTACAAAAGTTCTTGACCTGACCGATGAAGAATTACGCGATCGCAACTCTTATAATATTACCTTCAGTCCCAAGGGAGACCTAATTGTTGCGGGTCTACACAGAAATATTAAAATATGGAAAGCTGATGGTAGTTTCATCAGAGAAGTAAATACAAAACATGGCCATGAAATCACCGATGTTGCCATCAGTCCCAAAGGAAACCTGATTGCTACTGCCAGTCTTGACGGGAAAGCTAAACTCTGGACATTTGATGGAAATCTAGTCAAGCTAGTCAATACATTTGAAGTACATAAAGGGATAACTACTGAAGCCAAATAATTGGACAAAATTTGACAAATATTAATAAGTATTGAAAATATGCTGATTATCTGCTATCATACATTAATCTATAAACCAAAATTATCAAAGACTTTTTTTCATGGCTTATATCATGTCCGGTTGAACAGTTATAAATAACGACCGAGGAGTCAGGAGTCAGGAGTCAGGAGGGAAGAAAGAAGAAAGAAGAAAGAAGAAGAAAAAAGGAAGAAGAAAGAAGGAAGAAGGAAGAACAAGAACAGGAGAAGAAGGAGAAAGTTTTTTTATCACTAATTATCCGGACATGATATTACCAGTTCAAATGCAATCAATCAAGACCAAATTAAAAGTTAACAATTACCAAAAAACAATACTTGCTAAACACGCAGGTGTAGCTAGGCACGCTTACAACTGGGGTTCAGCAACTTGCATCTGTGAATATAAATCAAACAAGAAACGACTGAGTGCTATCACTTTACATAAGCGTTTGGTGAGGGAAGTAAAAAGTGAAAATCCCTGGTACTATGAAGTATCAAAATGTGCACCAAGGGCAAGCATTAAGAGATTTAGAGAGGGCATTTAAAAACTTTCTAACTATTCCCGGACGTGGGTTTCCGGTCTTTAAGAAAAAAGGGAAAAAAGACAGTTTCTATTTAGAAGGAAGTATCAAAATCCTGAAAGGAAACTACATAAAACTACCAAGAATAGGAATAGTTAAAACTTATGAAATCTTACCTTCTGTGCCAGTTAAAAACGTGACAATCTCAAAATGTGCGGGTAATTGGTATATAAGTTTTAAATACGATCATCAATCAAATCCTACTACAAAAGAACGAGATATTATCGGTGTAGATGTGGGTATAAACGCCCTAGCCACCTGTAGCGATGGAACAACCTACGCTAACGTTAAAGCCTACAAACAAAGGAAAAAACGACTAACTCGTTATCAACGCCTTGTCAGCAAAAAAAAGCCAGGGTCGAAAAACAGAGTCAAAGCGATCAAAAAACTAGCAAGATTGCACAAAAAAGTAGCTGATATCAGAGCAGATACACTGCATAAAGTAACAACATGGTTAGCTAAAAACCACAGCACCATAGTGATAGAAGACTTGAATGTAAGTGGAATGGTCAAAAAGTGGTCGAGGGATGGCGAGGTTTCCTTGCCATATCCAATCGACCAAGAGATCATAAACTAGCAAGTGCTATAGCAGACTGTGGGTTTTATGAGTTTAAGCGTCAACTTACATACAAGTGTGAATGGTATGGAAGTAAGTTAGTGATAGCAGATAGATTTTATCCAAGTTCTCAAATATGTTCTCACTGTGGGCATCAACAGAAAATGCCGTTACATAAGAGAACTTACGAATGTAGCAACTGTGGTTTGAGTGCAGACAGAGACTTGAATGCTGCTGTCAATCTAGAAAACTATGTGAACAAGTAGCTTGAGTTCCAAGCGATTTGAAGCCTGTGGAGAAGATAAGTTGCAGACTGCGGTCAGTGGTCTTCAGTGTTTGCGCAGCATTCCGTAGGAAAACAGGAAGCTAGCTCCAAAACCCTCATGGGTAAGTTTGGGTAAGTTTAGTAGAACGGACTATTTACAGTATTGTATTCAGTCCCAACGGAGACCTAATTGCTACTGCCAGTCGAGATAGAACCGTCAAACTCTGGAAACCTAACGGTACTGTCAAAGATAGCTTGATAGGGCATACTGGTCCGGTGCTTGGCATTGCTTTTAGCCCCAAGGGAGACTTAATTGCTACAGCAAGTAATGACAAAACAGTCAGAGTCTGGAAACCTGATGGCACTCCCTTACTTACTCTTAATGATCATAAAGAGCAGGTTGAGAGTCTTGCTTTTAGCCCCCATAGTAACCAGATCGTTTCCGTTAGTGATGACAAAACTATCAGACTATGGAATTTAGACCTCGACGATCTAGTAGCTAGAGGTTGCAACTGGGTGGATGACTATCTGAAAAGCAAACCTGAAAACTACCCCAACAAGCATCTATGCGATGATGTTCAACCTTCAGCACAACTTTTCCTAGAAAAGGGTAACAGAATTGTTACCAATAATGGTGATGTTGAAGGTGCTGCTACTAAATACCGAGAAGCATTAAAACTAGATTCTAACTTGAAATTTGACCCATTAACAGAAGCCAAAATGATTGCTGCACCAGGCGTCCGGGATGAAGGTGGAAAGTTAGCACAAAAAGGTAAAATTAAAGAAGCAATTCGTGCTTATAATGTGGCTCAAGAGTATCATCCGAATTTACAAATTCTTGGCAAACACTGGGATAAACTCTGTCGATACGGTAGCTTACATAGTCATGGCACAGATGTGATGTTTGCTTGTGATAATGCAGTAGAACTTCAACCAGAAAATGCACAGTTTAGGGATAGTAGAGGTTTGGCCAGAGCATTAACGGGTGATTTTAACGGTGCTGTTGAAGATTTTGAAGCGTTTATTCAGCAAGTGAAAAGCACTGAACAAAAAGCACAACGACAGCTTTGGATTGAATCTCTAAAAAAAGATGAAAATCCCTTTACGCCAGAAGTTTTAAACAGCATTATTTTGAACATGATATAAGTTAGTCAATGTGTATTTTTTTGCACGCTCAGAACAGCAGTATAATTTTTTGTTACAATTGATACACATTATCGCTCCTCATCCAGAAATAAATTCATAATGAGAGTATGTTTAGGATACAAGCTAATGCGACACTTTCAGAACTGGAGTGAAGGCTATAATAGAGATAGATAATACAATATCCAAAACTATTCAATCACAAACCTAACTTTCTTACGAATAATATCATGTTCCCCCGGAGGGGGAGCTACGCTAACGGATAATCAGTTATAAAAAAAACTTCTGGCCTTGAACCAATATTCCCTACTGCCTACTGCCTTCCCCTCCTGGGAGGGGTTAGGGTGGGTTGCCTTCTGCCTTCGGACCTCCAAAGTGTAAGTATTCAACCGAACATGATATAAATAACTGCTAGTGTATATTATACCTAATCACTGATAACGTTCTCAGGACTTACGCAGAACAACCATATCTAGTAGGGGCGGTTCGTCTAGTAGGGGCGGTTTCCGTTCCGGAATGCTCCTAATTACGCGAACCGCCCCTACAGATGGCGTATAAATTGATATTTTGCGTAAGTCCTGGTTCTTTTTTAATGGAGGCAAATTTCTATGAAATCTACAGGAAAAAAATCATGACTATAGATTCTGATGATCAACAAATCTTTAGAGAAGAACAAAAGATTTATAATCACTTTTTGGAATTAGTTGTAACTGAATCAATCGAGCAAATAATTGAGAGATTTCGGATACTATTTATTCAATACTCTCTATACCAAGTTCCCGAAATATCTACAGCAGTGAGGAGAATTATACAACTTCCTCAATGCCAAGAAAAATTTAACGCCATTATGAATCGTTGCTGTTATATCTTAATTAATCATCAGCAACTACCTCAAGACAAAAAAAATGCTTTAAAACAATTGATGAATTTATTTGAGCAAACAATTCATAAATCTGAGTCTTCCTATTACGGACCTGGCGAAACAAAAAAAATGTTAGAACTTATCAAATGTTTTACACAAAGTAGAGAGTATTTGAGTTTAAAACGGATGGTAGAAGTAATAAATATATCATCTACAAATAATAACAACGATCCTTTAAATAAACCTTTAAAAATTCTTAATTACCACTATCCTTATTTATATAAATATTTATTAATGAGTCCAAATAGCAGTAAAGAACATCAACAAGCCATCAGAAAAATGCAAGTAGAAAAACAGCAAAAGTATGAAATTGATTTATCCCATTATGTTACTCACCTAGTTAGAATACAACTTAGTCAAGTTAAAAGAGCTACATTTGCTACAAATCCTACCTTATTATCCAATGATGAACTATTATTCTCTATCAAACAATTTGTGGGAAAAGTAGAAGGTAATGAAACTTATCGAGATTATGCTAAACGGTTTTTAGCTTATACCACAGTTCCCCAACCATATCACCTTTTTAAAGATAGTTTTTATGAATACCTAAGTACATCCTTTAATGTTGAATCTCATCGGATTGAAGTTAAATTTAAGAATAAACTCTACAAGTATTTACAAAATACTATGTCTAATAGTGATGAACAGTTCTTAAATGAATCTTTAATGATGAAGACCTGCTATCAATTATTAAGTTTATTAATTGTGCATAGTTCAAAGCAGCCACAACATTTCTTTTTTATTAATCTAGTTGGTAATTTAGGACCTGTAACCACAACAGGATTGTTACTAAAAATACTATTAGTTTGTCAACAAGTTAGACCTAGCTTAGACAAACGATTTGCATTGTTGTTTAAGCATTACGAATTTTCTACACAAAAGAAAGTTCAATGGTTAGTTAAAGTTTTGGAAAATATGCAAATAGCACTCAGTACAAATTTTGGTAGAATTGACCTTTCTTTCTTGATTTCAAGATAGATCGTTGGTTTTTCAGTGCCTCTTTTTGCTTGGGGTAGAATCCATATTTGTTATGCTGCGCCAACAGCATAAGTCCCTTCTGCCTTCTTCAATGTGGTGATTCAAACAGACATGATATGACTTCAAACATTTTATATCATGTCCGGTAGCATCGGTATTGTATAGCAAAGGTAAGGAAGACCGAAGTTGGAAGAGGGAAGAGGAAAGAAGAGGGAAGAAAGCTACCCTCGCAAGAAAAAAATCTAAATTTCCTGTAGATATTCACCCTTGGGTTTACACAAACGATTGCGTTCGGACATGATATTATTCAATCCGATCGCTTGCCCAACTCTTTTTGTACCAAAAAATTTGGGTAGTTATATCAAATCTGTTTAATTCGGTATAAAAAAATGTTCTCTTCACGAGCGCTATTGCCAAATCTTTCTCGATATTCCCCTCCTGGGAGAGGTTATATTATGTTCGGATAATCATAGAAGAAGGTTGTAGGTAGGAGATCAAAATCTCATCTCCCGCATTCTTCTAACTCCTGACTTCTGTAGGGGCTAATGGCCATTAGCCCCTACGACTCCTGACTCCTTCAGGACTTACGCACAGACACTAAATCCAGTGATGGCGAATGCCATTCGCCCCTACATTTTGACTTTTAACTTTTAACTTTTAACTTTTAACTTTTAACTTTTGACTTCACTTACCTCAATTATCGGACAAAACCAAGCCATAGAATTATTAACTCAAGCAGTTACTCGCCAACGTATTGCCCCTGCCTATTTATTTGTAGGCACTCCAGGAATAGGACGGAGTTTAACTGCCCAATGTTTTATAGAACTCCTATTCTCCAATAACCACTCCCCCGCTAACCAATCTCTAAAAAATCGCATTCACAAAAGAAATCATCCAGACTTATTATGGGTAGAACCCACCTATCTACACCAAGGAAAACTACTCTCAGCAAAAGAAGCAACAGAGGCAGGAGTCAAACGCAAGTCACCACCTCAAATTCGTCTCGAACAGGTACGGGAAATTAGTGAATTTCTGGGCCGTCCCCCCCTAGAAACTGCAAGGTCAGTAGTAGTCTTGCAACAAGCTGAAACAATGAGAGAAAGTGCTGCAAATGGTTTGTTGAAAACTTTGGAAGAACCAGGCAAACGGGCAACTTTAATTTTAATTGCTCCGGGAGTTGATTCATTATTGCCCACCTTGGTGTCCCGATGTCAGCGCATTCCTTTTTATCGTTTGGCCAACGAGAATATGAAGCTCGTATTGGAAAAAGCTGGCCATGAAGAAATTCTGAAACATACAGAGGTGATGATGATGGCTCAAGGTAGTCCAGGAGAGGCGATCGCTGCTTGGCAACAACTACAAGAAATTCCTGCGGATATTTTGGAAACGGTAACTCAGGGTATTAAGACTATTCGTCAAGCACTAGAAGTAGGGCGAGATATTAGTAAAAATTTGGATATGGAGGCGCAGTTATGGTTGATAGATTATCTACAGCATAGTTATTGGGCAAAACCACAACAGCAGCTTGACAAAGTGGAATGTCTCAAACATCTGGAGGCAGCTAGAAAATATTTACTCTCCTATGTCCAACCTAGATTAGTTTGGGAATGTACTTTCATGGCAATGTGTTCTGTAGTAGGGGCGGGTTCCACGTTAAATTAATAGCTCAACATTAAATTTAGATGAACCCGCCCCCCACCCTAATGACCTAATGCACCATTTTAGCTGTGTCAGTCCAACAGTGGGAGCATCTTGCTCCCGTGCCAGGTATCCCTCTTTGCTGTATACCATTACGATGCAGGACTACCCTTTTGTTTATAAAAAAAATCACCCCAGCAGAATATCTGCTTGGGATGAAAATACTTCAATTAAGTTTCAAAGAGAGGAGTCAGCGAAAAATCAAATCATCAATCTTTACCGATAGAGGTACTGATAACTGATAACTGATAACTGATAACTGAAATGGCCTACACATTTGAACCATCAGCAAGGCGCTGGCTAGTATAGGCGTCCATACTATAGGCCGGAATTCGCTGATTGTAGTCCAATCTATTGCCTGTTAAAGATTCAGATAAATTTTCAAAAGACTTGGAACTCCAGTTGCGCTCGTGGATAGGCTTAGTTTGTTCGCCCAAGAAATAAGCTTGGCTTCCAATTACTGCTGCAGCTACCCAACCGATAACGAATAGTGAGATTAAAATAACCATAACTTTTTTCCTTTACATTTATTTATCTTTATGTAAACAAATGTAACAATTTATTGCAGTAAGTGTCAAGTTAGGATAAATTACGGTATTGTGGGTAAAAAAATATAGAAATCCACACTTCTTAAGTCTTGACTTATTGTCAAGAATGAGGTATTTAGTACTAAATACTGACGCTAAAGCTTAGATAGGGAAATGTTTTTCCCACTTTTCCCAACTCTCTACCTGGATATTTGAGATAATTAGAACTTACGCACATACCATCATTTTGCCCCCCCAACCCCCCAACCTTGGGGGGAGTAAATCTGGTTCCCCCAGATTTGGCAGGGCTAATTCTTTGTCGTCAGAGAATATTTACAAGCCTATTCTTTTTGAGATCCTGTACTTCCCAAACCTCCCACCCTTCCCACACTTCCCACCCCCTCCTTTTTTCT
Source organism: Okeania sp. KiyG1 (assembly GCF_014132355.1). Taxonomy (GTDB): domain Bacteria; phylum Cyanobacteriota; class Cyanobacteriia; order Cyanobacteriales; family Microcoleaceae; genus Okeania. Next base: position 48,981 of record NZ_BLZO01000044.1, on the reverse strand, counting down.
CTGGTGACAATAAATTGACCCTGCCAACCTTGGGGGAAGTAAATCTGGTTCCCCCCAGATTTGGGGGGTTAGGGGGGCGAGTGCGTAAGTCCTGATAATATCAAGTCCGTTTAATGTGGGTATAAAAAAATCTTCCATCTAAGCGCCATTGCCAAATATTTCCCCCACTCCCCCACTCCCCCTCTCCCCTACTCCCCCACTCCCTATTTCAGATAACGCCACGCCTTAAATACATTTCCTTGCATCAAAGCAGCAACTCCATTTAAAGCTCTAATTTCTGGCTGAGTGGGGTCAAGCTCCAAAGCAGACTTCAAAGCTATTTCTGCCGCCCCTGGATTTAAGTTATATAGATAAACAAAAGCTAAATAAGCATAAGCAAAGGGGTTTTGGGAATCTAACTCAGTTACTCTAGTCAAAGCAGCGATCGCTCCATCTGCATCCTGTTGTAAAACTCTGGCCAAACTCAACCCATAAAGCAACTCTAAATTATTGGGGTCTTGCTGCAAACGATATGCCAAAGTTTTTTCTGCTTGTTTGGTATAATCTTGGACTGGATCGTACTGATTAACTCGCCCTACTTCCTCAAATACAGTTTCTAAACCTTTTATTCCCAGAGGCAACTTTTGCCCCCACATCCGTAACTGTGTCACTAAATCTAATTCTGGTGCTGGTAATATTTCGGCCTGGGGGTCAATTTCGACACGCACGGGGGGTTGTATAGGAATAGGATAAGTTTCTCCAGTTTTCCGGTTAAGGTAAGTCGCTTCTAATATGTAATTTCCCGATGAAATATTGGCAGGGGGTAACATTCCTATTCTTTCAATAATTTCAAACCCGACCTCAGACTTATTTGCTGGAGACAGACCAGGGTATAAACTCCCCATTCCAATAGCGCGATCGTGAATGAAACTTGTAATAGATTTTTCTGAGATATTGTCAGAAACTAATTGCTGAAATTGTGGTTGATTAATACAGCAGTTCTTTAATCTATGAGATACAGTTTTATATCCCCTTTGTAAGGGGGGAACGTTCAAAGTTCCCCTTTGTAAGGGGGATTTAGGGGGATTATAAATGTACTTCGTAACTGTGGGAATTGCTATATTTTCTCGGCGATAAGTTAACAACACTAAACCGGACTGTAATTCTTGCCAAGAACCAGACCATTTATAGGTAATAGGTATTGGCACTCCCGGTCTAATTTTTGGCGATAAAATCACATAGTCTAATTTGACTTTTTCCTGTGGTTTATTCAGAGGATGAACTTCTACAGGTAAAAACTGATTATGATAAAGATTTAAGTTGCTATTATCTGGCAACTGCCAACTTTTTTGTAGTTGAAAATTTGGGTTTTGTTCGATGATATTAACAATAGCAGCTTGAGCTTTTTTAATTCTTTTTATCGAACCTTGGTCATTAGTTTTCGTGACAAACCAAGAGAGCGATCGCACATCTTGAGGTACTTGTTTTAAATTAGTTCCTACTTGCCTACCGTAAACCTGTAAATTTTGCAAAGCACCGTAATAATTTAAGTTGTGTTGATTAATTTCTGGAGTGGAGGGTAAAACTCCTAAAGTTGACCGTAAATAGGGGTCAGTTTTGACAATTTCAGCAATTACTTTTTGATGAGGCCATTCTTTACCTAAATGTGCATAATAAACACCACCAGGACTCAACCAGGCAGAAATTTTTCTGAAGAAAATTCCACCTACAGGCCAGAGATTTAATAACATTAAAATAATGGCTAAACCAATAGTAAACCAGCGAATTTGTTTTCCTACTTTTATCGGAAACTGCATTAAACCAAAGGCTAATAAAATTGATAAAACTGGCAATAATGGCAAAGTGTAGCGAAAATCTTTGTTGATATTAAGGGAGCAAATGAGATAACCGCCAATTAAAAAAATAGCTAACCATCGGCAAGAGTGAAGGTAATTTGATGAGAATTTATCCTGTTTTTTGAACGACCGAATAAAGTAAAAAATTAATCCGCCAATGGGAATAATTAATAGAGGCAAAGAAACATGATAAGGCAGCAGTTTCCAATAATAAAGCCAAGCATCCAAACTCAATAAATTGGGGTCGCCTTCAGCAATAGCAGAATCTACAGTTGCCCGTTTACCAGCAGTTAACATTAATAGCCAATTTGTTCTCGCCCAAGGGTAAAAAATTGCTATAGATAAACACAGAGAAAAAATTAGTTGAATTAACTTTTGCCACTGCCGTTTTCTGAGAATATTTATTCCTATCGAAAGTAACGGAATGAAGAGAAAAAATATGGTAGTTTGTTTAACTAAAATTGCAGCACCAAAAGCCAAGCCAAAAGCAGTTGCCCAAAGCAAATCTTTTAGAGTTAAAAATATAAGTAAATCACGACTTACACAAATTAACCTTGAAAACGCAATATGTAGGGGCGAATGGCATTCGCCCTCACTGAATTTAGTGCCTGTGCGTAAGTCCTGTAAATTATTTGCTACAGCAGATATTTTTGACAGTAATTTATCGAAAATAGACGTTGTTTCAGAATTAAAATTAAATTTTTCTTGTCAATTTTCCCCATTCCCTGTTCCCTGTTGCCTGTTCCCTGTTCCCTGTTCCCTATAGCAGATATTTTTGACAGTAATTTATCGAAAATAGACGTTGTTTCAGAATTAAAATTAAATTTTTCTTGTCAATTTTCCCCATTCCCTGTTCCCTGTTGCCTGTTCCCTGTTCCCTGTTCCCTATAGCAGATATTTTTGACAGTAATTTATCGAAAATAGACGTTGTTTCAGAATTAAAATTAAATTTTTTCTTGTCAATTTTCCCCATTCCCTGTTCCCTGTTGCCTGTTGCCTGTTCCCTGTTCCCTATAGCAGATATTTTTGACAGTAATTTATCGAAAATAGACGTTGTTTCAGAATTAAAATTAAATTTTTTCTTGTCAATTTTCCCCATTCCCTGTTCCCTGTTCCCTGTTCCCTGTTCCCTGTTCCCTATAGCAGATATTTTTGACAGTAATTTATCGAAAATAGACGTTGTTTCAGAATTAAAATTAAATTTTTTCTTGTCAATTTTCCCCATTCCCTGTTCCCTGTTGCCTGTTGCCTGTTCCCTGTTCCCTATAGCAGATATTTTTGACAGTAATTTATCGAAAATAGACTTTGTTTCAGAATTAAAATTAAAATTTTCTTTGTCAATTTTTCCCGCTTTATTTTCCCTGTTGCCTGTTGCCTGTTGCCTGTTGCCTGTTGCCTGTTCCCTATTCCCTATTCCCTGTTCCCTATCCCAATACCAAAACGTTAAACAACAGAAACTTAAAGTCACCATTGCCGTGAGAGGATAATCGAGTAAATACTGTAAACGATATCTATATAAACCCGGAAATAATATACATAAAACTGCTGCCCAAAAAGCAACTTTTTGATTAAATAATTTGCTGCCTAAACTATAAACTGAAGCCAGTAAAATAGCACTAAAAAATAGATGTACTAAAGTTGCTTGATCAGCACCCCTACCAAAAATCACTTGAAATGGAACAGTAAGAATATAAGTCAACGGCGGAACCTTCGGCGAAAGTTCCCAAAAATGCTGCCACCATTCCCCAGAAAACAGATGCACATTTTGAAAAGCACGCCAGTAAGTCAGGGAACCCGTGAGATAGTCAGCTTGATCCCAAGCAGGTACAGACTTATCAAAAGCAAACCAGAAGCGATCGCTCACTGCTGCGAATAACCATAGAATAGTTAAGGTAAGGAAATGATTAGTTTTAGGTTGTTTTTTTTCTTGGGCAATCATAAATTTCAGTTATCAGTTATCAGCAAAAATTGTAGTGGACTGACACAACTAATGAGTTTGCATTAGGGAATCAGGCTCTGTAGGGGCGGGTTTCACCATTAAGTTAAAGAGTTTTCACATTGAGTCAGATAAACCCGCCCCCAATGATATAAGCCACCGTACTAAGGGCGGGTTTATGTAAATCTTAGAGTAAGCATTAAAATTCTAGCTAAAACCCGCCCCTACTATTGCACCATTTAAGATCAAACAGTCTACTACCGGAATTTGCACCAGCGAAAACGCTCTTCAAATTAACAAACTGCAAAATCAGTTATCTTACGTTTTTCGGGGGTATAAAATCCTAAAACAATTTTGTCTTTAGGAACCCCTTCTGCTAATAATTCTCCTGCTATACCATCTTCAATTCCGTCGCGATGAATCCAAATTTTATCATCTATAATTTCCAGATGAAGTATGCAACCATGAACCATTTTATGACCTTCTACTCCCACAATCATTAATAGATAATGGTTTTGTTCTCGGTCAAAAACCGTTTTTCTTTCTACTTCGCTATCAGAATATCGCAATTTAGCATATTCGCCGATTATTTTCTCAATTATTTGTTGATATTTACTGATGGTATCCATTTAATAATTATCTCCTCTGATTTGTGGAAAACTAATAAATTTAAGCGTTGGTTTTCTAGCATTAATTCACCGATGGGTTCGCTGAATATGCCATTATAAGGTTTTACATCTACTGCTAAATAGAGGATTCTTTCTGGATTTGTTTTTTTGAGTACATCATGGTAAACGATATACTGACCAACCGCATTTTCTAGGTTATTGATTGGGGAAGGACTTGCAAAACTTTTCAGTTCTACTGCTATTTTTCCTAAAAAACAAGGTCTAAAGTTTCTCCTTTCAAGGGAATGAAAAAAATCAGCTTTAGTCTTTCAATCCCGATGCTGAGTGCCAGAGATACTGATAACTGATAACTGATAACTGATAACTGAAATGGAACCCCACTTGATAACGTAAGGGTCATCAGTTATGCTCCAATTATCTTTGACTAAAGCATTAATTAAGTTGTTATGGTAAGCATCTCTAGCTGGCATAAAGAAATACTGAGGGCATTTTTTATATAGAAACCGAGTTTATCAAGGAAATTTCGTGGTTTGAACAACAATAATCACGGTAATAAACCCGGTTTCTTAGTTATTTGGCATAGGTAGTTCTGTAAAGAAGTGATTTTTTCCAAATCATAATCAATCAACAAATCAATATCGCTGGTTTCTTTATCAAAATAATATGGGTCTAAAACCCCGCCTTTTAAGGCGTAATACTTTTGGAGCGAAGCTCAAATCCCCGTTACAAAAATCACTTATGACTTCCCCTCCAGGGAGGGGTTAGGGTGGGTTGACTTCTAACTTCTGACTTCGTTAACTTCTCCCCTTGCTACTGAACCAAACACCCGTAAATTAAAAGCCCCATGCTGTTCAGCAATCTTGAGAATTTCACCACGTTTTTCTTGTAATAATCTCATTAATGACATTGCCTTTAATTCCTGCTTTATAAAACTCAATTAACTTTAAGCATACAATATGAAATATTAGCCAAGTTTAATACCAATTATCAAAAGTATTGCTGTTTCTCAAAAATTATGTTAATCAGATACTGGTATTATGATATTAGACATCTCCAGAAAAGAGGGAGTAGGCAGTAGGCAATAGGGAGAAAGAACTGATAATTTCTGTGTGAGAATTGATTTTATTTTTGATTTTTGGAGATTTCTATTAGTCAGGACTTACACAAATTGACTTTTAAACCACCATCTGTAGGGGCAAATAGTATTTTCCCTCACTATATGTAGAGTCTCTGTGTAAATCCTGACTCTAATATAGCGCCTACTAAAAAAATCATGTTAAAGTTGGTTACAATACTGTTAAAGTTACATAAATGCCTACTTACAGGGAAAATTTTTGAGCCTGTAATTACCCAGATGAAAGGCCAATGTTTTCTATTTGCTTCATAAATTGTTGTTTAACTTACATCACATTATTGGAAAGTTAATATGCTTAACACATCTAATTTTCAGTTCACAATAGATTTTAGAGATTCTAATAATCTAAGAGATTCGAATAATCCAGATGATGAAGAACTACTAGAAGTCTTTACACGGAATTTGTTGAGACAAATGCGTAATAACTTGGAAGAAGTAGAAGTTACGCGTGTACCTGTTTCAAAATTACCTGAAGGAGCTAAAGGTGATGAGCAAGAACCAGGAATCTTAAATGTAGAGATTAATCTAGCAAATATAAAGACTTTTATAACATTTTTATGGGAGCGTCTGTCTGGGAAAGCAACTGAGGTTGAAGTAAAAATTGATAAAAAAGCATCAATTAAGGTGAAAGTAGGGAGTCAAAAAGACTTATCGGCAGCTATACAAGATGTAGAAAAGTTGGTTAAATCAATATCAGAAATTAACAATGGTTAAAGTAGCATTGCTGATCGGAGTAAGTGAGTATGACTCGGATGAATTGTTATCACCACTTCCCGCTGCTAAAAAAGATGTCGAGGCCATGGAGCGAGTATTACTTAATCCACAGCTAGGAGAATTTGAGCCATCTCATGTGAAGAAAATGATCAATCCTGATGTCGCATCAATGACACGAACAATTGAAGAAATGTTTTCAGGTCTGGGAAGGAATGATTTCATACTGTTCTACTTTTCTGGTCATGGACTCATAGATGACGGTGGTCGTCTTTATTTTGCAACTGCTAAGACTAGCAAAAAATACCTCAGATCAACAGCGGTTGATTCTAATACAGTAAGTCAAATTATGAAAGATAGTCACTCTCAGCAACAAGTAATAATTCTTGACTGTTGTTATAGTGGAGCTTATAATTTACATCCCAAAGGAGTGGTAGATATCAAGAATCAGCTAACTTGCAAGGGGCGGGTTGTTCTTAAATCATCTAGTTTCTACGGATTATCCTATTTCAAGGAATCAGAACTATCGGTATACACCCGTTACCTTGTCGAGGGTATTGAAACAGGAGCTGCTGATAAAGATAGGGACGGTTGGATTTCTGTTGATGAGTTGCATGAGTATGCGAAGCAAAAAGTTCAAGAAGAAACCACAATGAAAATGAAACCAAAAATAGATATAGAGGAGGACGGGCACAAAATTTTCATCGCTAAAGCACCTGTCGGCGATCCCAAAATAGAGTATCGCAAATTAGTTTCCAGATATGCTGAAGAGTCTGAAGGTCAGATTGACTCAGTTAGTGAAATCATTTTGGAAGAAAGACGGATTGAGCTTAAGCTAAAGCCGGAAGAAGCTAAAGCAATTAGGCAGGAAGTTCTAAAGCCTTACCAAGATTATCAGCAAAAGTTAGATAGATATAAAAAGACTGTTGCTGATAAAATGGCTGAGGAGAATCCTTTGACTCCAAGAACAATAAAGAATTTAAAAGACCTTCGGGAAAAATGGAGACTTAGGCATGAAGATACAGATCCAATTATGGAACAAACAAAAACAGTAAGAAATTGGTTGGGTACTACCCTGTTTAGAAACAATGTTCTTCAACTAACTCAACCCTCTAGACAGCCAACTAACTTCTCTTCTACCAGAGAATTATTGTTCAGGTCTGCATTTACTGGGTTTGAAGGAGTCTTGTTAACAATCGCTTTAGCTAGTCTTCTAGAAGCTACTTTGATTGATGCCTGGTTTGGGTTGTGGCTGTTGCTGTTAGTTATCTTAGCGAATTTGATTTTTGTTCAATTCCGCTACAAAATGAAAATATTTGTTTTGCCATTGATTGCTTCTATCACATTTTGTCTGGTTTCGTTGGTTCCGACATTGCGAAGTGTTATAGATGATCAAATTTCTAGCAGTTATTCTTTCTTAGTTCTTATGGTAATGGCTATTATTGGTGGAGCGCTGATATCTATTTTAATGGCTTCCTGGTTACTAATTGCTCGATTTAATCGTTGAATACCAGGAGTTAAGAGAATGTCCCAAAGAAGAGAAACTATCTCATTAATCTTATTTTTGCTCCTTAGTATAGTTGTTTTGGTAATATCTGGATTTGTGTTGTCGAAACTGATAGGTCAACCAGAGCAGCAAAAATCAGATTCTACAAGTCCTACTGACCACACTATTGAAACTCCTAGTCTAGGGAAGAAAGTTCCTTTAGAAAAAACATTGACTGGAAATCCAGGCCAGATTGAATCCATCGCCATCAGTGCAGATGGACAAATTATTGCTACTGGAAGTAATGATGGGAATATTCAACTGTGGAATTGGAGAAAAGAAGAACCAACAATAAACCCTCCATTTAAGATGGATGGAAGTACTAGGTCTCTTGCGTTCAGTCTAAATGGTAACATCCTTGTTAGTGGAGGTTTGAGCAATGATATTTACATTTGGGAAATACCAAAAGAAGCATCCCCTCGTTCTATTAAAAATGCACATTCATTTCTGATTGAGTCTCTTACAATTAGCCCAGTAGATGGAAACATTCTTGCTAGTGGTAGTGATGATGGAACAATCAGACTTTGGAATCTACAAACTGGGAAACCAATAATCTCTTTTGGGGAAAAACACCCTGATATTAAGTTTCTTACAATTAGCCCAGATGGAAAAACTCTTGCTAGTAGTAGCAGCAACGGAACAATTAAACTTTGGAACCTGGAAAATGGTGAAGAAAAACTATCTCTGAAGAGCCATTCAGGTGAGGTGACACATCTTATATTCAAGAATGATGAATTTCTTGTTAGTGGCAGTGATAATGGAACAATCAAACTTTGGAATCTCAAAACCGGGCAGTTAATAGACTCATTGGAGGGGCATTCAAGAGCTGTTACATCTCTTGACATTAGCCTAGACGGACAAAAATTGGCTAGTGGAAGTCGTGACGGAACTGTTCGAGTCTGGGATCTAGTAAACAATAAACCACTCCAGACCTATAGTTTATCAGACAATTCAAAAGAGAATATTGCCCTTACCTTTTACAAGGATGGGCAAATCCTTATATTTGGTTATCAATCTAAAAGTATTAAAGCTTGGCTAACCAGGTAATTCATAGAAAAGACTAAATTATGAAACGTAGAAAATTTTTTTACAACAGTGCAATTGGCATAGCAAGTAGTACCGCTCTAGTATCTTGTCATGATGTAATTAACCAGACACAACCAAATATTAAATGGCGAATGGCGACTAGCTGGGATGAAAAACAAGTCTATTATGAAGCTGCAAAAATTGTTTGTCAGCGCGTCGAAAAAATGACTAATGGGCGATTTGTGATTACGCCCTATCCTGCAAAAAAGATAGTAGAACCACTAGAAGTATTAAACGCGGTAAAAAATAGAACAGTAGAGTGTGGTCATACGAGTAGTTTCTATTATATGGATCAAAACCCAGCACTAGCCTTTGGTACAGGAGTCCCTTTTGGCCTAAATATCCAGCAGCAGAATGCTTGGCTCTTTGAGGGGGGTGGGCTAGAGGCAATGCAGAAAATATATGCTGACTTTAATATAATTAATTTTCCTGCAAGCTATACTGGTGTCCAAATGGGAGGATGGTTTAAGAAACAAATTAATATAAAAGATATGGAAGGACTAAGGATGCGTATACCTGGATTAGGTGCTGAGGTGATGAAGCAGTTTGGTGTAAAAGTCCGCAAAGATATAGCGGGTGTTGATATTCAGAAGGCGATGAAAAATAATGAGATTGATGCAGCAAAGTGGAGTGGACCTTATGAGGATAAGAAATTAGGTTTAAATGAAGCTGCGTCTTACTACTATTATCCTGGTTGGTGGGAGCCAGGTAGTTCGGATGATGTGCTGGTAAACCTGGATAAATGGAATGAACTACCAGGCGAGTATCAGGAAATCTTCAAAGTGGCTTGTTTTGAAGCTAGCCTGAAAACAATTGCCAAGCAGGATAGTTCAAATCAGTCAGCACTACAAGAACTAAGGAATGAGAATGATGATAATAAGAAAATTAACTTGATTTCCTATGAAAAAAGCATCCTAAATGAATTCGAAAGAAAAGCTTTTGAAATTTATAAAGACTATGCTGATCAGGACAAAACATTTAAAGACGTCTACACAAAATGGAAAACTTTCCGCAATCAGATATATAGGTGGTATGGGGCAGCTGAATTGGAATTTAGTAAGTTTAGCTTTAAATTATAAAGTTTAGAACGCCTGACAGTTTGCTAAATCTGTGTAATTGCATATAAATATTTCTCCTATATAAAATATCCCCAAAAACTATGACTGCAAAAGTTAACTATCCTCATATAAAAATAGAGGAAAATCAACCCCCACGACTACAAAGAATACCCAGGGTGCGCGTTGCTCAAATTGTTATGGATTATTTAGCTTATGGATGGTCTGTTGATGAAATGTGTCGCCAACATCCTTATTTAATGCTTTCGGAAGCTCATGCAGCAATGGCATATTATTTTGACCACGAGGATGAGATTAATGCAGAAATTCGTCTGGAGTGGGAGCAAGTACAACGGGAAAAATCTGCTGCTTCTCCCTCATCCTTTTTAGTACGGATGCGTCTCAAAATGTTACTATAAAAATGTCTGTATTAGTTAATAACCAGAGGAAATACTCATGCAGCAAATTCAGATTGTCTTACCAGATGAACTTGCTTCTTTCCTAAAGGAAAAATGGGGAAATTTAGAACGTAAGCTCATAGAAATAATTGTGGTAGAGGCTTATCGCGAAGGTTCTATTAGTAGTGGTAAATTACGAGAATTATTGGGTTTTTCAACCCCTTTAGAAGCTGATAAATTTCTTAAACTTAAAGGAGTAGATTTAGACTACGATGAAGAAGATTTCTTCGCCGATCGCCAAACCCACGAACAACTAGAAAAAGAGGGAAAGTTAAAGAGGTTATGATAGTTGTTTCGGATACTTCGCCGATTTGTTATTTACTTCTAATCGGGCAAATTCAACTGCTACCTCAACTGTACGGTCAAGTTTTAATTCCTCGAATAGTGCAACAAGAATTATTGGATGAGCGATCGCCTATTGCGGTCAAAAATTGGATTAAAACTCCCCCAAAATGGTTAATAATTAAAGAAGTTACCGTTCCTGTAGACAAGGATTTAGATATTATCAGGACTTACGCACAGAAACTAAATCGAGTCAGGGCGAATGCCATTCGCTAAAGCTTGAAACTATTTGTGACATATTTAAAGTGAATTGGTATATTAATTGTTAATTTCAGGAGAAAAATAACTGATGACAACTCAAGAATTAATTGATTTAAGGACTTGCATTATGGAAGGTAGAAATCACGATGCCTTAGCAATTATTGACGAACTAGATGCCATGAGTAAAAAAGACATCATCAGAAAAATCAAATCCTATTTAATTGTGATGTTAACTCACTTAATTAAAAATCAGGTAGAAAAACGTTTAACTAATTCCTGGGCCGCATCTATCCGCTATGCAATTATTGAAATTCAAGACTTGAATTTGAGGCCAAATAAAACCTCTTATTTTATCAAAGAAGATGAATGGGACGAAATGTTAGAAAATGCTATAGAATCTGCTATTGATAGTGCCAGCACTGAGGTTGAAAATGGGGTTTACAGTCCATTTCAAATGGAAGAAATGGTGGATATAAATTCTGTAATCGCAACTACTAAGAGTTTTTTAGCCTTAACTTACAGTTATTCTGCCAATGATTTGTCAGCAGTTATTAAACAAAATTTTACTTTATTACCCGGTGGGGAAGATTGGAAGTTTGGTAAGAGAAATAAGTAGCATTTTTAATTGTTAATTTCAGGAGGAAAATAACTAATGACAACTCAAGAATTAATCGACTTAAGGACTTGCATTATGGAAGGTAGAAATCATGATGCCTTAGCACTTATTGACGAACTGGATGCCATGAGTAAAAAAGACATCATCAGAAAAATCAAATCCTATTTAACTGTGATGTTAATCCATTTAATTAAAAATCAGGTGGAAGGACGTTTAACCAATTCCTGGGCAGCATCTATCCGCTATGCAATTATTGAAATTCAAGTCTTGAATTTGAGGCCAAATAAAACTTCTTATTACATCAAAGAAGATGAATGGGGAAAAGCGATCGCGCAAGTTATAGAAGCAGCTATTCGAGATGCAAGCGTAGAAGCATTAGATGGCAATTGCAGTCCGTTTCAACTAAAAGAAATGGTAGAAACAGCTCAAGTTACTGAAAATGCTTTGAGTTTATTATCCTTAATTTACGCACATCAACCGGAGATAATAGCCGCAATTATTGACGATAATTTGGCATTATTACCCGGTGGAGAAGATTGGAAATTTGGTAGGAAGAATAAGTAGGGGATCTATTAAAAAAGCGATCGCTTCCATTATAATACGATTGGGACTTACGCAAATTCACCTTAAAAACGCAATATGTAGGGGCGAATGGCATTCGCCCTCAAATGGCATTGGCTAACGCCAAGCTCCGCTAACGCGCTCACTCGATATAGTGTCCGTGCGTAAGTCCTGATTATGAGCTAATAACCAGAGGAGTGAAAAATATCAAAGTGCTAAAAAAACTAAAATCATACCATAGCCTTTTTATCTACAGTATTTTAATCTTAATATCTGCCTGTAGCAACACATCAAATATTTCGGACAACCCTACACTCACTAACAATAAAAGTTCTAAATTAGAGACATTAAAATTTGAAAAAAAGCCCATTAACGACAAAGGTGGATACTTCTATACTAACGGCGAATACGCTCTTGGACCATTCACTCCAACAATGATTAAAAAATGTCGAGAATGGGGAGGTGGAGGCAGTTGCAATAGTAACCAATGGTCAGAAAAATTATTTCTCCAAGCATACGGAAACAGAAGATGTCCGGAGGGAGCTACCCTCAACAAAATTATCGGTTATTGTGTGGAAAATAACCAAGTCATGGGTCCTTTTCCTCAAGAATTAATTTCTGCTTGTGTCAAAGCTAATGGTGGAAATAGCTGTCAGTTGAACCTTTGGAATGCACGTTTCCTCTACAAATTGATGCAAGATGAAGGTATCGTGAGCAAAATAGATAAACCGCCCCAGTTTGTGATGTTAGCATTTGATGGTTCCAGATCCCTAGACGCTTGGAAAAGATCGCGCAACTTTGCTCAAGAAATGGAGAAAAAAGGTATTAACCTGCGGTTCACTTATTTTGTCAGTGCAGTATATTTTGTCAGCAAAGACAAACGAAAACTTTACGATGCTCCCGGTGGGAAAGGAAAAGGTCGGTCGGATATTGGTTGGGGTGATACAGCGGAAGATATTGCTCTGAGACTGGAACAGGTTAATCTTGCTTATCAAGAAGGTCACGAGATCGGGTCTCATGCGGTAGGTCATTTTGATGGTAGCAAATGGAGTGAGAAAGACTGGAGCGAAGAGTTTAAATATTTCGAGCAATTTTTCTTTGGAGCGCATAAAATTAATAATTTGCCAGGTTCCCTAGTATTTGATCGCACTGCCATCGAAGGTTTTCGCGCACCACTATTAGCTCGAAGTCCTGGTTTGTATAAAGTTTTAGCCAAAAATGGTTTCCGCTATGACACTAGCAAAGTAGCATTATCTAACTATTGGCCGCGAAAGGAAAATGGTATTTGGAATTTTCCGTTAGCTAGTCTGACTAACTCTCGTGGAAAGAATGTTCTGTCAATGGATTACAATTTTTATTATTTGCATTCTAAGGCAAAACCAAACCCTCGTAATGCTAAACGTTATGAGGAGGATACTCTGAAAACTTACATGAAATATTTCCAGAAAAACTATAATGGCAACCGCGCTCCTATAGATATTGGGCATCATTTTTCAGCTTGGAATAACGGTGCTTACTGGAACGCAATGTTTCGGTTTGCTGAGTCTGTCTGTGGTTTACCAGAAGTTCGATGTATTACTTATAGTGAGTTAGCAGATTTTATGGATCTGTTGAGTGACGAGCAAATTACTGCTTATCAGGAGGGAAATTTTCGGCGTTAGTGAAGTGCGTGTATGATATTAATCTTAATTATTTAGGAGTCAACCCACCCCTAACCCCTCCCAACCCACCCCTAGCCCCTCCCAACCCACCCTAGCCCCTCCCAGGAGGGGAGGGGAAGTCAGGAGTCAGGAGTCAGGAGGAAAGAAAGAAGAAGAAAGGGTGTTGTTGAGGGGCGGGATGAATCTTTTTGGAACAGGTGAATCTCATCTTTAATACTTGATACTTCTTTTTTCTCCAAACCTAAAATTCATCCCACAAATATGTAACCCACATTCGGCACCACAAAATGTAGCAACCGAAGAAGGAGTCAGGAGACAACCCACCCTAACCAGTCCCAACCCACCCTAGCCCCTCCCAGGAGGAGGGGAAGACAGGAGACAGAATTTTAGAACAAAATCATAGCTGCCGCGATCGAGTACACGATCAAGCAAGTATTTATGCGTAAATTTTTTATTCGGAATTTGATCGAGGAAAAAAGTAATTGAGATGATTTGTATAGTATAAATACTTACCAAGCTACGGGTTCATATACGACTTTTAATGTTACAAATTGACGTGCGGAATGTGGGATGCAACGCTAAAATTTTCCGAAAAGTTCAGAGGATGAGGTTGCTCAGGAATAGTTGAATAAAGAGGAAAGCAAAATTATATAGAACCTATTTGAATGAATTACGCTCAATTTAATTAATCTAATCTAATGATAAATCTAGCATTTCAAATATTGCTTGAAAATATATCCTGTTATTACTTAATATTTCCTGAACCCAATAATTAATCAATTGCTGGAACATCTTATCTTTTGTTGTCCAGTTAACTTTACTATCAGCTTCTTTGCTATCTTTGATAATTTGCATAACACATTTAATATATGCTTCTCTCAAAAAATCATAACCAATATGACCATGACATAGCCATTTCACAATCTCAAAAGATGTTTGATTAATAGGTTGAATATAGATTTTATAATTTTGCTTAAGTTCTAAAATTTTGCACTTGGGTACATCACGTTTATCGGTCAGAAAAATTAACCAATCTTCTAATAAAAAATTATTTCCCCAGAGGTTAACTCAATAAAATTTCTCCAAGGAACGCCAGATTCTATTCTTTGTAACAGGCTACTTTTAGTAGCAGCTAAACCAACAGTACAAGCTGAATATATTACCGATTTAAAAATTTGCCTAAATAAATTTGTAGCTATTTGGGGATTAGGTATTGTTGTATTTATGTCAAAAAAATTACTAACTATATCGAGTTCAAATAAATAGTTTTCTAATGAGTGTCCTCGTGTTCTAATAATTCGTTCTTCTATATTATGTCCTGGAAAATTGTCTTGCAATATTTGAGTTTTTTCATAATCCCAATCAAACATATCGAAATCCCGGTCTACAAAACCTATAAATTTATGACTGTAAGATTTACCAACTATACTTTTAGCAATTTCCTGAATTTTTTGTTTATTGTTACCTGTTCCTGAATCAGCTTTAATTAAAGATTCTGCTGAATCTACCAAAACCTGTTCTGTTAGTTCTGGTTTATCTATTTCATTTGCCAAATAAGACAACATCCTTTCTATAAAATATTTATCATTTTTGCCTTCAACTAAAATATGTTTTTACTACTATTCATCAAGTAAATTCGATACTCTTGTGGAGTAAATTTAGGAGTATTTTTTGCCATTATTATTATTTTTCCTCTTTTTTAATAGAACTTATACCATTTATCTGTAATAATGCACTTAATAATTATTGGTCAGACCTGATTAAACTGACTATTCTCATCTTTATATTAAGTGCCACTTCATGGAGAAATGGTATTACGCAAAACAAAATATTTCTGTCATTAGGAACGATAGCGTTTGCGTAGCATTCCGCAGGAAAGTAATCTCAAACCAACATTTTCGTGTTGAATGTGTAAGTTCTGTTTGATTTTAATTTGACTTATCTACTATTGTTGTGGAAACTATATGAATAATTTTGGTAAACATCCAGCTATTAGTCGTCATATCTCAGCAATAATACCTCTTAAATACTGAGTTTAAATGAATACAAATTTTCAAGTCAAGGGAGACAGTTTTGTTTAGTAATATTTAACTCAGACTGAATTAATAAAGCTTTTACCACTCACTAAAAACAATAGCTGATAGCTGACTTATGTTTGCGCAGCAGTCCGCAGGAAATGCTTACTAATTTTGAGTTATTGTAGGTTCAAGTATTATTATTTCGTCTTCATAGTCAGCTCCTACTATTGGAGAATGAGTACAAGCAATAATTTGTTTGTTACCTAACTGTTGAGAGATTTTTTCTAATAATTTACGTTGCCAGTCTACATGAAGAGAAATTTCAGGTTCATCAATTAAAACTATTTCTTGTTCGCTCATCTGAGAGGCAGCATATATCATAGTTAGAATTTGACGTTCTCCTGATGATAATGCTTTACTTATTCCAGGAATAGGAGGCTTACCATTATGAAAATTTATGCCTAAAGTTGGTAAATTTTTGAAGATAATTTCTATCTCTTTACTTTCTAAAAATGAGTTAATAGCATCTAGATATTTTTCAATATTTTGAAAGTAAGTTTTCTGTTCATCAGATATTTTTTGCAGTGCTTCTCTGTAGGTAATTAAAATCCTTACAGCAGCTTTTTTAGATTCTTCATCAGCTTGAAATGATTCAACAGCAGTGCGGAGGTCTTCAAGCATTTGAAATTTCAGTTCGTTACTGAGTTGTTTGATTTCTTCTAGAATTGAATTTGAGTCTTCTTCTACAGGTTTTGAATTTTTGGAGAGAGTATTAAATATTTGAGGTAGAATGTTTCCTAAATATTTTTGTTCTGCTTGCTTTAGTTGATAAAAAGCTTCAGAAATTTCTTGGTTTAATACTTGCTCTATTTCAATAATAGATGGATAGTTTAGTAAGGGTACAAAGTCTCCAAAAATTTGACGTGCAAAATCTGTTTTTAGTTGTTGCTTTTCTTCATTATAAATATCTTTTAGTTTGTCTTTTTCTTCCTGTGTTGATGCCCAAGCTTCTATCATACTTCTAAAAGCTGGAAAATAAGCTGTTATTAATTTTTTTCTGATGATTGATTGAGAATATTATTTATAGCTATACTTTCCGCAGCAGAAACCGTAGATTTTATTAATTTTTCTCCTGCAGATGTTGTGAATTCTTGTTCTAACGATTGACTAGGAATATTATCATTTACCCATATGCTTGTCGCAGCAGCAGTCGCAGCAGAAGCCGCAGCAGCAATCACTTTGAAAAACTCTGTAGAAATATATTTTTAGTTCTTTTAAATAGAATTTTTTTTCTTCTACTCCATTCAAAAATAATATAATATCTCCATCATTTCTATTATTTTTTAACTCGACTTGACTTTCATCACTCATCCTCAGATTAATATAATCAAAATCAATAAAGGCGAATCTTTCATAGTCTTCATTGAGTAAATTAGCAATAATATGTAGCAAAGTAGTCTTCCCTTTGCCATTTTTAGCAAATAAAACATTAACCCCTTGATGAAAATCTAAATTTATATCAAAAATTCCGTAAATTCCTTTGGCTTCAAGATGCTTTATATATACAGACATATTTTTATTACTCCTGTTGCAGGTTACATTCCTTTTATTTATTTTACCCTTTTTAAGGGGGGAGTCTTCAAAGTCCCCCTTTTTAAGTTATGCTTTATAAACATCTTTCTTAACATAAAAATTGACAAAATAGACAAATTATGTTGGATACTTTAAAAGCCTTTTTCTAGAGAGAAAATGTATTTAAAAGTATATTGATTTTGATAAATTAAATAATTTTACTTAGATGCTATGACTATTTCTCCCTTCTCTCCTGCTCCCCTTCTCCCCTGCTCTCCGTGTCCCCGTTTCTCCGCGTCTCCGTGTCCTCGTCTCTGAGGAGTTCCTTATAAGGGATAGCTTTTTAAGGGGGATTTAGGGCGATCGTAAATGTAGTTCATAACTATGAGAATTGCTATGGCATTCTTTTTTTAAATGAGTATTAATAGCAAAACAACTTTCTTGAGACTTTAATAACCTATCAAGGTATTTTATTTAAGGCATACTGCCTGAAAATTTTACCGAATATCAAAGATAAAATTGCTGATGTAATTTTTGCAGATCCACCTTTTAATTTAGGTAAAAATTACGGTCATAAATCTAATGATTTGTTGGCGAATAGTGAATATTTTAATTGGTGTTTTACTTAGATAAATGAATACGAACTTTACCCAAAGGATTAATTTTATATTCTTTACAGCAAAGCCAACTTAAATTTAATGAAAAATTGGTACAGCTAAAGATTCATACATTTCACTAGAAAAAGGTTGAAAATCATCATGTTTGACTATTAAATGACAAAGCAATCTCATTTGTAACGGTGCCGGTGGTAGATTTACCCGTTCTAATGTTACTTTAACTGCATCAGGATACTTTTTTAGTAGGAAAAAAACATCATTTAATAAATATCGAGGGCAAAAACCTAAAAGGTAAAAATCTTCCGTGCGTAGCATTAAAGCATTTGAGTCAAAATCGTTTTGTGCATCGTGCATTAAATACAAAATTTATCCTACCTCTAATTTTTAATTCTGTCAATAGTTTCAGATGCCATATATCGGAAACCATGAGTAAAGAAATATAGATGATAACCACCATTTTTATCTTGTTCTGGATAAGGAAAAATCTCATAATTATCTGTTACTTTTTTACCTCCACTACGAGACAATAAAACCATAGGATCATCTTCTGTTTTTAAGAGATTTTGCCAACTAATAAAATCTGGATAATCCGGGCGAGACTTCCTCATAATTCTATGAGAAAATACAGGCAATAATTCCTGAGAGCGATAAACTTTATCAAATTCATTTAAAGACCAAATACCAGCAAAACCACAATCTTTTTTTGCTTTTTCTGCACCTTTCAAGTAAACAAATTCATACCAACCATTTTCATAAGTTAAGCGACCTACTGGAAACCAAGCACGACTAATTGGGTCTTGCCAAGCTAAAAATAATTTTTTCATTGCAAATTTTCTCTTATTTGTAGAAGTCTATTTTGGTTAATTGTCAGAATTTTTTGTGCAAATTCAATAGAAATTTCAGAGATACAATTTTTAGGTATACGTTCAAATAAAGACAAAGTATCCTCTGGTGATATATTGGCTAAGTTTTGGAGCCAAATTAGACCAACTTTGGGATATTCTTGTGCTGCTTTTTCAAATAAATCTAGTGTTAACATAGCTTTTTTATCTCCTATTTTTCATACATTGCTGACCTGGATTTAGCTGCATAATTTTTGACAACTTTATTATTTATTTTCTTCTGTTTTTCGGGGTCTAGTAATTCTCTACCGAGACTAGATGCGTGGTCGAATGTTGGTGCTAAACTTACTGAATCATTCATAATAAATCCCCAATTTTCGTGATGTCTATCAGTGTTACCTATCCAAGCATCTAATAATAAGTAACCAACAAAAGTTTCTATTGCTGTTTCAATACCTTCAGCAGGTTTCCAGTTTAAAGGTAAATTGATATTGATAGAATTATAGGCGATCGCCTCAACTACAATATCAAGAGTATGTTCGGAAACTTTATAATTATTAAATTCGGGATAACTTTCGTCTATTTTTACTAAAATTTTATTACCAAGTATGAGAGTGTTATTTTCTGGTACAAAGGAAGGAGAAATTGTGCCTAAATTACCTTTCCAAATTGCTAATTCATAATGTGCATAAGGTAGCTTTAGTAACTCACATAATTCTGATGCTATTTTTTCTGACCAAGCTTCCCCAGTATTAGGTCTAGCTTTTTTGTATAAATAATTAAGTTCATCCTCGCAATACCAAAATTTGTCCTTAGTTCCTAGTTGTTCAGTTTCTAAAATTGAATCTTCTTTAACTTCAATAATATTAAATAAATCGCACATTAGTAGCTATTAATTTTTAATCTAAATTAACTTCTGTTGTTAAGTTTTGATAGAGCGATCGCCTAAATTTTTTGGTATGAAAATTTTGTTCAAGAGTTAGCGGTCGCAACTTCATATTCATACATTTACTATGATAAGCAAGATGAATTTTGTCCATATTTAGGGCTTGCTGATTAAATATCAAAGCATTGACTTATATTGCTTTTAGCCTTTTTAAGTATTGAAAAAGTGCGCCTGTTTTAGCTCAAAAAGCTCATGCATGGAGCGGATTTTGGGGTGAGGGGGGCAGAAAAATCACTCTTGCCACTATGAACAACCAACTTCTCTATAACTCCCCTAACTTCTGACTCTTCACTATTCCCTATTCCCTATTCCCTATTCCCTACAAAGAGCAAAAAGACTTTCCATAAGCAAACCCTATTTAAGTATTATTTTTTTAATATCTACTGAATTATAGTACTGTGCATTACTATAAATAAATAGATGAGGTACCTTGAACTGCACGGGGAGTTATGGCATGGTTGAAATACTGTGCGCCTGTCAAAGCATTAAATTTGTCTAGGGGAAAGTTGTCAACTTACCCCTAATTTTGTATTATAAAATGGCAAAACAACTTTCTTTAAACTTTAATAACCTAAGTAAATTTTCCTGGGAAAAATACTTTGAGGATACCCAAAAAATTGAACCATGTTTTAGTTCAACTCAAGGTATTTTATTTGAGGCAAACTGCCTGAAAATTTTACCGAATATCAAAGATGAAATTGCTGATGTAATTTTTGCCGATCCTCCTTTTAATTTAGGGAAAGATTACGGTAATAAATCTAATGACTCTCTGGCAGATAAAGAATATTTGAATTGGTGTTTTGCCTGGATAGATGAATGTTGTCGCATCCTTAAACCTGGTGGTAGTTTATTTATTTATAACTTACCTAAATGGAATATATTATTAGGCTCTCATCTAATAAATTGTGGTTTAACTTTTCGCCATTGGATAACAATTAATTTAAAAGTTAGTATGCCAATAACTGGTAGACTTTATCCCAGTCACTACAGCCTTTTATATTATTCTAAAGGTAAGCCAAAAGTATTTAGAAAAATTAGGACTCCTATAGAAACTTGTCGTCATTGTGGCAAAGAAATCAAAGACTATGGCGGTCATCGTCAAGCAATGAATCCCTTGGGTGTTAATTTAACAGACGTTTGGAACGATATTCCTCCTGTACGTCATTGGAAATTTAAAAGTAAAAAGCGAAAGACTAATCAACTATCAACAAAGTTGTTAGATCGAGTTGTTCAAATGTCTAGTTTACCTGGAGACTTAATTATCGATCCATTTGGCGGGAGTGGTACAACTTATGCCGTTTGTGAAGCAAATAGTCGGAATTTGATTGGTGTATAAATACAAAATTGTGATGTAATTATTGAGAGGTTAACTGAAGGGAATTTACATTATCATCAAAATAATGATTATGTTGAAGGTTAATTTTTTGCTCTTCCAGATGTACCTTTAGGAATTCTCGGTACATCATAACTTGTATCATCATATTCTATGCCAATAATAATCAAAATACCTGGATAGCAAGCCGTACAGTTTCGCCAAAAATCAAAGTATGGTTCTAGTTCTTCAAAATTACCAATTCTATCAGTCAGATATCTTGCTAAAGTCCGACAAGGAACTATTAAAAACCAAGCTAAAATATCTTGTCTTTAAATAGCAAATGCCATTTTATTAATAGAGCGATGACTTGAGGAAATATTTCCTGTTTCCCACTCTACAGCTATTATTTTATACCAATTTTTAAAAAGAATGTTATGAATAATAAACACCATAAAAATACTTTTATATAAAGTATATTTCACGAAAAATGTAACTTCCAACATCAAAAATAGCATTAAATCTATCCATTCTGCATTCTAAATTCTAAATTCTAAATTAGAAAAATACCCTAACTATTTGTAGCAAACATTTATCAATTTGGTATTACCTGCTCTATTAAACACAGCATCTACATTTCCTAAGTTATCGCTTATAGACGCTTCTTTTCTCCAACCTTTAGCTTGCAAATACTCGATAAAATTTACTTTTATTGGTTTAACGCCGTTTCCTTCTCCTCTTTTTTACCGAATAATTAATAATTCAATAATTCAATAATTCAATAATTCAGGTTTAAAGCCTCCCCTTTCAATGGGAAAAAATAAATTTTCTCCTTTTATTCAATCCTCTTCCTTTTAGGGAGAGGTAATTATCAATTATCCATTATTGAACGAATAATTAAGGTTTAAAGCCTATCCTTTAAAGGAGAAACAAGCGGTCGAGGGATGGCGTTTGCTATCGCAAAGCTGCGCTAAAAGCGGAGCGGCTCTGATAAGAGCGGGTCTCCTCGCCATATCCAATCGACCAAGAGAGAAAAAATTTTCATGATTAGTCAATCCTATCCGCTTTCAAGGAGAGGTAATTATTAATTAGAGTTGTTGGGAAATAAGGTAAAATCAGCCAAGAAGAAATAGGCGCTTAGAAATGCTAAATATTGAACGGGCCTTAAAACAGGATAGGTTACTCAGGGCATTAACAGGATTAAATCGAAAAGCATTTCAATCCTTGCTCTTCGCGTTTACTCAGGTATATGAGCAAACATTAACAGACAAACCTCGTCAACGCTCTGTTGGAGGAGGCCGTAAGGCTCGTTTACGCAATGCTGAAGACAAATTATTTTATATTCTCTTCTACTTTAAATGTTACCCTACCTTTGATTTGGCCAGTATCCTGTTTGACATCGACCGCAGCCAGGCACATCATTGGACTCATCGTTTACAGCCTATATTAGAAGCAGCTCTGGGAGAAAAAAAGGCGCTACCAGAGCGTCAAATTAACTGTGTACAGACATTTATAGAGCGTTTCCCTGGAGTAGAACGAGTAATAATGGATGGGACAGAACGGCCTGTGCAACGACCCACTGACTCAGAAAAACAAAAACTGAATTATTCGGGAAAAAAAAAGCGTCATACGAGTCAACACCTAGCAGCAGTAAACCAAAACAAACAAGTATTGGTATTGAGTCAGGCAAGAGAAGGAAAATTACATGACAAGAAATTCCGTATAGGAAGAAAAGTTGATAGGAAGTATACCCGTGGAGATACCAATTGAAGTAGATAGTGGCTTTCAAGGTATTCAACACCAGTATGAAAATATCCCCATACCCCATAAAAGACCAAAGGGGGGAGAATTAACTGAGCAGCAAAAGACTGAAAATCGGACATCATATCAATCTAGGGTGGTATGTGAAAACGCCTTCGCCGGTGTCAAACGCTATGGAGCTGTCAATCAGATTTACCGTAATCACGCTTGTTGATTTTGATGACAAATTAATGTTAACAGCGACTGGACCCGTGGAAGTTGTACCTGATGGCAGCATAAATAATAAGATTACTAACCAAAATTGATCAGTTGAGTTTTCATTTTTCGCTAACCTAAGTTATTTCCCAACAACTCTATTAATTGTCTGATTCAACTCCTCTAGTTTTACATTTACAGTGTACCTTTGAGGAGGTTTCTCTAGGGTGCTAACTATAAGTTCAATGCGGTCATCCAATACCAGAGGATACAGTAAAACACCGTTTTGCTCAAGGTTGCCTAACTGGTCTTGCAAGATATCGAAATATTTTAGGTCTAAGCTTTGTTCTTTTGCTTTTTTTACCAGTGTATCTACTTTTTTTTGCACTGAGTTCCTTTGGAAATAGTTGTTGAGTTGTTGCTGAAACTTTTGTTCTTGTTTCTCTAGTTCAGAAAAGCGTGACTGTTGAACGGGAGTGCGCTTAGTTTCAGGAATCAAACTCAGTTCGTTCAGTTCGCTGCTGACTGCATTCGCCGACTGGAGAATGTTGTCGTAACCTTCCCATATTTCTTGCTCTAGGGACAAAAATTCAATGCCATTTAGAGTGTCTTCGTTACCCTGAACGCTACGGGTGTACTCTTCGAGTTCTTGAACTTTGAGCAAGTCAATTACTCGTAGAGCTTCTAGAGGACGGTCTTTGCGGAGTAGAAGTTCGGCGAGAGCGCGATATCTGTTGGCAATACTTTCTGCATAAGTCTCTTGGAGTTCTTTTGGTAAAGCTTGCAGGTCTTGGCGAATAGACTCGTTAATGTTGATTGATTGTTTTAATAAAATAATGGCTGTTCTTTGTTCCCGCCTCTTAATTGTTGGTAGTTGGCGATCGCTTCGGCGCTTTTTTGGGGTAGGGTTAATTTTTCTTGGTCTTGTCTACCTTTGCCTATTATTAATAGGGAGCGCGAGCGACAGTTGACATCTCCTACGTTAATGTTGGAGATTTCGGAACGTCTCAATGCTAAGTCCCATAAGAGTCTGAGGATAGCATAGTCACGGAGTCCTGAGAAGGTTTCTCTGTCTGGTAGGGCTAATATTTTTTTATATTCTGTGCCGGGAATGCCTGTTGTGTCGCGATATGTTGTTACTTTGTCACTTTTAATTCCTGCTAAAGTTAGAGTTGATATTCCCATTTGTACAGCAAAATTAACTAGGGATTTTATAGCAGCAATTTTTCTATTTACAGTGTTGACTTTGAGTCCTTTGTCGTAGAGAAATTGTCTGTATGCTAATACTGCTGTTGTGGCTTCTAGTTGTGATAATTGTAGAAAGGAGTAGGGGTCATATCCTAAGAATTGGCTAAATTCTTGGAAGTCTCGGCTGTATTCTTTACGGGTTTTGGGAGATTTTTTAGAGGCTAAGACAGCAGCAATTATATCTGGTTGTGGGTGGAGTTTATTTAGCATTTTAAGTATATATATGTAGTAACATATTAGTTAAGTATAGTAGCAGATGTTGTATTTTTTTAGACAAGATGAATACTTATGTTGAAGCTAAAAAGCTAGAGCAAAAATATCCTGTGCTGATAAATTGAACTTTGGAAAAGTTGGAGAAACAATTACAGCCTCTTTAGTAAATGGAACCATCTGATACTCCCCATCAACCAAATTACAAACAAAAAATGTAGGTTGTTTGGGATTGCCAATAAACTTTCTCGGTCCCAATGCTGCATAATCAACAATCCAATATTCCTCAATACCCATTTCCTCATAATCTCGAAGTTTATTGTAATAATCGTCACGCCAATTACTCGAAACAACCTCGACAATTAATTTCACCGTATCGGGATTTTGTATAACTGATTCCTTTTCCCAGCGGGGTTCTGCACCAAGAACTTCTTTATTCAAGACAATTATATCCGGTTCATAGCCAGTTTTTTCGCTCTTGGGTTTGACAATTGATTCCCTGGGAATAGTCCAAATACCACCTTTACCCATCTGCCTAATATTTATCAACAGTTGCTCTATTAAAGAACCTGCTAAATTAGAATGTTTTCCCTTTGGCTTAGGCATTTCTATAATAACCCCGTCGTGTAATTCGTACCGGAATTCTGAAGAATCAGGATACCAGGCGATAAATTCATCAAAGCTGATAAGTTTTGGTTGGGTTTGAGCTTGAGTCATAATTGGTTAGGTTGAATATTGACATCCTATTAGATATTTTAGGTGATGAAATTTTTGACCTGCGCAACTATAGTAGATTTGGAAAACTGGTTAAATCAACAACTAAAATAGCTAAATATGGGTCGGGATGTATGGCCTCATCCAACAATTACCAAAAAAATTACCATCAGATACTTTACCATAAATAATATCAATCCCCGAAAAGATATCACAATAAACTTTTTCACGACTGTCTGACCAGTTTATATTAATGGTATTGCTGGCTGGCTAAAACTTTAGGTGGCAGGCAGTGAGAGCCACCTTAAACAAACTTTGCAACCCTGTACTTTATGACGCTCTCCTTGTGATGATTAATTATTTTTCTGCTAAGAGTTGAAATTTAAGGTTTTGCTCCTGTTTCATATTCATCTATTTTTTGACATAAACTTTCTACGGTTTCGTTTTCTTGTAGTTGATTTTTGAAAGCCAGATAATCACCTTTTCCTAGATTAAAGATTGCTACAAAGCGCAAAAAATCAATAGGGGGTAATTGCTTTTGTAAAATCAGTAAAACTTTTTCGATTAATTGTTCATTTTCAGGTATTTTAACTGTCATTTTACACCTCAGCAATAAAATTAATAGGGTTAACAGTTTTAAGAGTTGATAAAGTTTGACAACGATTAATTAATCGTCGATCACAAGTTATAAAATAGTCACAGTTTGCTGATTCTGCACTGGCAACGTGAAGAGCATCAAAGGTTTTAATTCCTTGATTTTCTAACTCCTTGGCTCTTTTTTCTACTTCTTTTGTTTTGGCTTGTCTTATATTAGCCATTTTCTGTTTTTGATTTAATTTAGGATTACGGCTATTTTCATAGTCGAGAATACTTGAGTTCACGCTCTTCAATCTCTCGATTTTCAATCATCCCTAAAATCAACAAAACTGCTTCAGTTTCTAAGGCGATTTTATTTTGTGTTTGGTCATCAAAAGGACGATTATAAACACTGGTATCTAAATAAACTCTAATAGAGTTGTTGGGAAATAAGGTAAAATCAGCCAAGAAGAAATAGGCGCTTAGAAATGCTAAATATTGAACGGGCCTTAAAACAGGATAGGTTACTCAGGGCATTAACAGGATTAAATCGAAAAGCATTTCAATCCTTGCTCTTCGCGTTTACTCAGGTATATGAGCAAACATTAACAGACAAACCTCGTCAACGCTCTGTTGCAGGAGGCCGTAAGGCTCGTTTACGCAATGCTGAAGACAAATTATTTTATATTCTCTTCTACTTTAAATGTTACCCTACCTTTGATTTGGCCAGTATCCTGTTTGACATCGACCGCAGCCAGGCACATCATTGGGCTCATCGTTTACAGCCTATATTAGAAGCAGCTCTGGGAGAAAAAAAGGCGCTACCAGAGTGTCAAATTAACTGTGTACAGACATTTATAGAGCGTTTCCCTGGAGTAGAACGAGTAATAATGGATGGGACAGAACGGCCTGTGCAACGACCCACTGACTCAGAAAAACAAAAACTGAATTATTCGGGAAAAAAAAAGCGTCATACGAGTCAACACCTAGCAGCAGTAAACCAAAACAAACAAGTATTGGTATTGAGTCAGGCAAGAGAAGGAAAATTACATGACAAGAAATTCCGTATAGGAAGAAAAGTTGATAGGAAGTATACCCGTGGAGATACCAATTGAAGTAGATAGTGGCTTTCAAGGTATTCAACACCAGTATGAAAATATCCCCATACCCCATAAAAGACCAAAGGGGAGAATTAACTGAGCAGCAAAAGACTGAAAATCGGACATCATATCAATCTAGGGTGGTATGTGAAAACGCCTTCGCCGGTGTCAAACGCTATGGAGCTGTCAATCAGATTTACCGTAATCACGCTTGTTGATTTTGATGACAAATTAATGTTAACAGCGACTGGACCCGTGGAAGTTGTACCTGATGGCAGCATAAATAATAAGATTACTAACCAAAATTGATCAGTTGAGTTTTCATTTTTCGCTAACCTAAGTTATTTCCCAACAGCTCTATTATTAATTATTAATTGTTGAACACTTTCTGGATAGATAGTAAATTTTCTACTTTCTTCAGGCAATTCAACTTGTTTTATTGCTTCTTCAACATCGTGACGAGCTTGTAAATAGATACTATTACTCTCAACTTCTGAGGAAGTTAATAGAGTCTCCATTTTCTGGATTTTCATTCTTTTTTACTAGCTTGAAGTAGTCAGGACTTACGCAAAGGCACTATTTATAGAGTATAAAAACTATTGTTCAACAGTTTGTAGCACTATATAGCCTATCAGCGTAAGTCCTAGTAGTATTAATAAGCTTTTCAACTTCTGCAATAAACTGGGAAGGAAGAATATTAAAGCAGTCGATCATCGAAAAATTACATCTACAGGACTTACGCAAAGACACTATTTATAGAGTATAAAAACTATTGTTCAACAGTTTGTAGCACTATATATAGCCTATCAGCTTCAATAATTGATAATTGATAATGGATAATTGATAATTACCTCTCCCTAAAAGGAAGAGGATTGAATAAAAGGAAAATTTTTCTTGTTTCCCTTGAAAGGGGAGGCTTTAAACCTAAATTATTTAATTATTTAATTATTTAATTCTTAATTCTTCGGTAAGTCCTAGTAGTATTAATAAGCTTTTCAACTTCTGCAATAAACTGGGAAGGAACAATATTAAAGCAGTCGATCATCGAAAAATTACATCTACAAGACTTACGCAAAGGCACTATTTATAGAGTATAAAAACTATTGTTCAACAGTTTGTAGCACTATATATAGCCTATCAGCTTCAATAATTGATAATTGATAATGGATAATTGATAATTACCTCTCCCTAAAAGGAAGAGGATTGAATAAAAGGAAAATTTTTTCTTGTTTCCCCTTGAAAGGGAGGCTTTAAACCTAAATTATTTAATTATTTAATTATTTAATTCTTAATTCTTCGGTAAGTCCTAGTAGTATTAATAAGCTTTTCAACTTCTGCAATAAACTGGGAAGGAACAATATTAAAGCAGTCGATCATCGAAAAATTACATCTACAGGACTTACGCAAAGACACTATTTATAGAGTATAAAAACTATTGTTCAACAGTTTGTAGCACTATATAGCCTATCAGCGTAAGTCCTAGTAGTATTAATAAGCTTTTCAACTTCTGCAATAAACTGGGAAGGAACAATATTAAAGTAGTCGATCATCGAAAAATTACATCTACAAGACTTACGCAAAGACACTATTTATAGAGTATAAAAACTATTGTTCAACAGTTTGTAGCACTATATATAGCCTATCAGCTTCAATAATTGATAATTGATAATGGATAATTGATAATTACCTCTCCCTAAAAGGAAGAGGATTGAATAAAAGGAAAATTTTTTCTTGTTTCCCCTTGAAAGGGGAGGCTTTAAACCTAAATTATTTAATTATTTAATTATTTAATTCTTAATTCTTCGGTAAGTCCTAGTAGTATTAATAAGCTTTTCAACTTCTGCAATAAACTGGGAAGGAACAATATTAAAGCAGTCGATCATCGAAAAATTACATCTACAGGACTTACGCAAAGACACTATTTATAGAGTATAAAAACTATTGTTCAACAGTTTGTAGCACTATATATAGCCTATCAGCGTAAGTACTAGTAGTATTAATAAGCTTTTCAACTTCTGCAATAAACTGGGAAGGAAGAATATTAAAGCAGTCGATCATCGAAAAATTACATCTACAGGACTTACGCAAAGACACTATTTATAGAGTATAAAAACTATTGTTCAACAGTTTGTAGCACTATATATAGCCTATCAGCGTAAGTACTAGTAGTATTAATAAGCTTTTCAACTTCTGCAATAAACTGGGAAGGAAGAATATTAAAGCAGTCGATCATCGAAAAATTACATCTACAGGACTTACGCAAAGACACTATTTATAGAGTATAAAAACTATTGTTCAACAGTTTGTAGCACTATATATAGCCTATCAGCGTAAGTACTAGTAGTATTAATAAGCTTTTCAACTTCTGCAATAAACTGGGAAGGAAGAATATTAAAGCAGTCGATCATCGAAAAATTACATCTACAGGACTTACGCAAAGACACTATTTATAGAGTATAAAAACTATTGTTCAACAGTTTGTAGCACTATATATAGCCTATCAGCGTAAGTACTAGTAGTATTAATAAGCTTTTCAACTTCTGCAATAAACTGGGAAGGAAGAATATTAAAGCAGTCGATCATCGAAAAATTACATCTACAGGACTTACGCAAAGACACTATTTATAGAGTATAAAAACTATTGTTCAACAGTTTGTAGCACTATATATAGCCTATCAGCGTAAGTACTAGTAGTATTAATAAGCTTTTCAACTTCTGCAATAAACTGGGAAGGAACAATATTAAAGTAGTCGATCATCGAAAAATTACATCTACAGGACTTACGCAAAGACACTATTTATAGAGTATAAAAACTATTGTTCAACAGTTTGTAGCACTATATATAGCCTATCAGCGTAAGTACTAGTAGTATTAATAAGCTTTTCAACTTCTGCAATAAACTGGGAAGGAAGAATATTAAAGCAGTCGATCATCGAAAAATTACATCTACAAGACTTACGCAAAGACACTATTTATAGAGTATAAAAACTATTGTTCAACAGTTTGTAGCACTATATATAGCCTATCAGCGTAAGTACTAGTAGTATTAATAAGCTTTTCAACTTCTGCAATAAACTGGGAAGGAAGAATATTAAAGCAGTCGATCATCGAAAAATTACATCTACAAGACTTACGCAAAGACACTATTTATAGAGTATAAAAACTATTGTTCAACAGTTTGTAGCACTATATATAGCCTATCAGCGTAAGTACTAGTAGTATTAATAAGCTTTTCAACTTCTGCAATAAACTGGGAAGGAAGAATATTAAAGCAGTCGATCATCGAAAAATTACATCTACAGGACTTACGCAAAGACACTATTTATAGAGTATAAAAACTATTGTCTAACAGATTCTAGCACTATATATAGCGTATATGCGTAAGTCCTAATCTATAGTTGGTGACTTTAAACCACGCTCCAAAAGACTAATATAAGTGCGGTGTAAACCAGCTTCAAACCCAAGCTCTTCTTGACTTAACTTTAAAGCTTCCCGTTTTTGCTTCAAAACCCTTCCAAATGCTTCTGCTAAACTCACTTTGAGCTGAAAATATATTTGAAGATTATCTTAAGATTCTCTGGTTATTTAGTCTTCAGACTATAGTCTGCAAAAATTAAAAATTTGATTTAGTCGCTACAATCATTTATATGTCTTTCTATAGCAGGGAACAGGGAACAGGGGGACAGTTGGAAAAACATTTCCGCTGCCTAAGATTTATCATCAGTCTATGTCCTAACTAATTCTTTCTTAGCTATAACTCAGACATTTACCATGACCCAAAAATTAGGTCTCAAGTCTCCCTTTTCAAGGGGATGAAAAAGAAAATTCTGGTTTTCAAACTTCCGACTTCAGGGGTCGGTACTGATAACTGATAACTGATAACTGATAACTGATAACTGATAACTGAAATGACCAAAACTTTCGATTTCCAAGACGAATACGACATCATTGTAGTAGGCGCCGGCCACTCCGGGTGTGAAGCAGCTCTCGCAACTGCGCGCCTCGGTTGCCGCACTCTCCTACTCACTCTCAACCTGGATAAAATTGCCTGGCAACCATGCAACCCTGCTGTTGGGGGACCTGCAAAATCTCAACTTACACACGAGGTGGATGCTTTGGGTGGAGAAATCGGCAAAATGAGCGATCGCACTTATCTCCAAAAACGCATCCTTAACTCATCTCGTGGGCCTGCTGTCTGGGCGTTACGCGCTCAAACTGACAAACGGGAATACGCCGCTGTTATGCGTAACATTGTCGAAAACCAAGAAAACCTCCGAGTTCGGGAAAGCATGGTTACAGACCTACTTCTGGGAGACAACGACGAAATTATTGGAGTAGAAACCTACTTCGGTGTTGCCTTCAAATGTAAAGCTGTCATCCTCACTACCGGAACATTCCTGGGGGGAGTAATTTGGGTAGGCAACAAATCAATGCCAGCAGGTCGTGCGGGTGAATTTCCTGCCATCGGTTTAACCGAAACCCTCAATAAACTTGGTTTTGAAACCGGACGCCTGAAAACGGGTACTCCTGCCAGAGTTGACAAACGTTCTGTTGACTACACTGACCTGGAAGAGCAACCAGGGGATGAAAAAGTGCGTTGGTTTAGTTTCGACCCGGAAGTGTGG
Source organism: Okeania sp. KiyG1 (assembly GCF_014132355.1). GTDB lineage: Bacteria > Cyanobacteriota > Cyanobacteriia > Cyanobacteriales > Microcoleaceae > Okeania. The sequence goes on along the minus strand of NZ_BLZO01000044.1, from coordinate 17,473 downwards.
GTGGAACGGGAACAAATGTGTTGTTATCTGACGCGCACTACTGAAGAAACTCACAAACTGATTCGCAATAATTTGCACTTGTCTCCTGTTTATGGTGGGTGGGTGGATGCGAAGGGTCCCCGTTATTGTCCGAGTATTGAGGATAAAATTGTTCGCTTTGCTGATAAAAGTAGTCATCAAATATTTATTGAACCGGAAGGTCGTGATATTCCAGAACTTTATATTCAGGGGTTTTCTACTGGTTTGCCTGAGAAATTGCAATTACAAATGTTGCGGAGTTTGCCTGGTTTGGAAAATTGTGTGATGTTACGACCTGCTTATGCTGTGGAATATGATTATTTGCCTGCGACTCAATGTTATCCGACGTTGATGACAAAGAAAGTTGAGGGGTTATTTTGTGCTGGTCAAATTAATGGTACCACTGGATATGAAGAGGCAGCAGCTCAGGGTCTTGTGGCGGGAATAAATGCGGTTAAATTTGTTAAGAATGAAGAGATGATTATTTTCCCCAGAGAACAAAGTTATATTGGTACTTTGATGGATGATTTATGTACAAAAGATTTGCGAGAACCCTATCGAATGTTGACGAGTCGTTCGGAATATCGTTTGATTTTACGGTCCGATAATGCTGACCAAAGACTAACTCCTTTGGGTCGAGAAATTGGTTTAATTGATGACCGTCGATGGGAGTTATTTGAGAGAAAGCAAGCTAATATTAATGCTGAAAAAGCTCGGTTAAATTCAACTCGAATTAAAGAATTAGAGGAGGTAGCTATTAATATTGTTGCGGATACTCAGATAAAAATTAAAGGTTCGATTACTTTGGCAGATTTGTTGCGCCGACCTGGTTTCCATTATGTTGATTTGGAAAAGTATAATTTGGGGAATTTAGATTTGAAATTGGTTGAAAAAGAAGGAGCCGAAATTGATATTAAATATTCCGGTTATTTGCAAAGACAACAAAATCAAATCGACCAAATTAGTAGGCAAGAAAATCGAAAATTACCTGCTAATTTAGATTATTTTGCTATTTCTACTTTGTCGTTGGAAGCGCGGGAAAAATTATCGAAAGTTCAGCCTTTAACTATTGGTCAGGCGTCTCGAATTGGAGGAGTAAATCCGGCAGATATTAATGCTTTGTTGGTTTATTTGGAAGTGCAATATCGACTTGTGGGAGTTAAAAGTTAAAAGCTTTTGTAGGGTGCGTTAATGAAATGTAACGCACCATGTACAATGTTAATTTTCGCTCAGTTACGCTGACGCTAACACACCCTACTGTTGTGTCTACTTACTGTTGATAAATTTGGATTTCGTAGGGGTTTGGTCTCCAAACCCCTGATTGATATTCCAACTTATCAAAGAAACATGATTTGTAGCTAGTTTTGGCTACATTCGACAAGAAAAGGATGATTTTTAGCTAGAGTATAATCATAATAGGTTCTTTCATTGTGCTAACTCTCGCAAAGCATTTTTATATTTTTCACCGATTTAATAAAATGACTATGGTAATATCAAAATTTAGGTTGGGTAGAACAACAGTGAAACCAAATACTCAAATACGTTATAAAGGATTAATTTTGTGAAGATAAAACAGAACCTCATAAAGATTTTTGCATTTTTATAGGACTTCTTATATCCGGTAATAGCTGTAAGCCAGAGATAAGCGTAGCTCCTGAGACGTTAGCCATTCTAAACAAAGGAATTGAAGAAGTAAAACAACAACCTGGGCGATGGGAAGATAGCGTCACTAATATGATTGAACAATTAGAAGCCTCTGGAAGCAACCTTTCCCAGCAAGTCGCCAGAGATGTTCGAGAGACCTACAACAGTATGGTCGGACAAACAGGTAATGAATTTTCTTGTCGCTCGGATATTGTAGGAAAGCGATTACAACAAAAACTCGAATATATTCGCCATGAGTTAGCACCAGAGCGTTTTGCTGCACCTGTCGTCTCTCCAGTAATTTGCACTACCAATCCGGCTGACTCAATTACACCTAATACTCAATTAATTTCCTATTATGGATTGGATTTTCTGGAATTTATGGCTTCGGAACCCTTTCGAGCTTACCTACAATATGCAGATGGGGAAGTCGTAGAAGAAATTGGAGTTGCTGCTGCATCAACCAACTATCAACTTAATCTGGATATACAAAGCCCAGAAGTTAAAGAAGCAATGCAGAAACTAGATCGAACTAGGCAACCACAAATTGCAATCAAGTGGGGAAAAGAAATCAATGAGAAATCGAGCTTACCAATTATCTTACCAGAAGTAAAAGTAGAACCTCCCAAGCAAGAGTATAAGGTGGTCGGTCAAATCGGCCCATTTGGTGGACACTGGGGAAATTGGGGAAATCAGCAACAATGCTCCACAGATCAATGGGTATTAGGTGGTGAACTGAAAGTAGAAACCAGACGGGGAAGTGGTGATGACACAGCACTTAATGGTATCTATCTCAGGTGTGGTACCCACAAAGATCCAGCAAGAATTAAGGAAATTTCCTCATTAGCAGGGTCGTGGGGAAATAAATTTGAGTTAGGAACTTGTAAAAAGGGATATTATGTGGTTTCGGGTCGTCTGAGGATTGAACCTAAGCTTGGTTCTGGGGATGATACAGGTGCTGTAGATGCACAGTTTTGGTGTGAAGATGGAACCTCTTTGCAAACATCCTATCAATTGGATTGGGGGGGATGGTCAAGTCGCCAAAGTTGTCCACCTCAGAGTGCTATTTGCGGTATCAAAACCCGAGTAGAACCTTGGCAGAGAAGTGGTGATGATACAGCCCTTAATGATGCTATATTTATCTGTTGTTCCTTACCCTAACAAATCCAGTAAATGCACCACCTATGGTGTTTAATTTTCAGTGTGTTACCAAAAAACGAGGTCTAAAGCCTCTCCTTTTAAGGGGGTAAAAAAATATTTAACTCAGTATTTCAAGCCTCAGACTAAAGTCTGAAGTTAACTGATAACTGAAATGACGCTGACCGCTAAATCTTTTCGCTCTATTTATCAATAAATCAGCTCTTTTTGTAAGATAAATCCTGAAAAAAGGATAGAATTAAATATAGTTTATTTTTTAAAATTGGATGATGAATATTATCTTAAGTCCCGAACAAGAAAAATTTATTCAATCCCAAATTAATAAGGGAAGGTATACCAATATTCAACAGGCGATTGATGTCGCTTTAAAACTATTAGAAAAACAAGAACAAGATTATCAAGAATGGCTTGATGAAACTCGCGCTCAAGTTAAAGTAGGTTTAGAACAATTAGAAAGGGGTGAAAAAGTTGATGGAGAAATTGTTATTGCACAATTAAAGCAAAAATTTCAGCGGTTGCGAGAGGAAAATTTAGGTAAATAAATATAGTTTATCTCAAGCAGCTATTCGCGATCTAGATGAGATTTCTGATTATTTTAGTAACTTTAGTGTAGAAGCAGGTGAACGTTTTATTAAAGGCTTTGATGATAAGTGTAAAAACTTAATTAACTTTCCTAAGATGGGGCGAAGTTATGCTCAAATCATGCCTAATTTAAGAGGTGTGCCCTTAGATGGTTATATTATTTTTTATCAAGTAACTGAGGTAGAAATAGAAATCGTGAGAATAGTTAGTGGATATCTTCAATAATTAATAATTAATAATTAATAATTAATAATTACCTCTTCATTATAAAGAAGAGGATTGGCTAAAAGGAATTTTTTTTCTTTTTTCTCCATGAATGGAGAGGCTTTATACCTTAATTTTCCGGTAATTTAGAGTCTTTATTTGGAAGTACAGATATTAACAATTAAATGTTGCTAGTCCGGGCATCTTGCCCGCTTGGGTTTACCTTTTAGTTGATTATATGAAATGGGAAAAAATTATGCCAGTGCAGGCATCTTGCCCCCGTGGGTTTACCTTTTAGTTGATTATATAAACCGTGAAAAAATTATGTATCTAACTGATGCTCATATTGATAAAGGAGGAGAAGTTGAATAATTATTCTGGTAGCCAATCTTCATCCAATATCTTTTCCAGAGAATAAGGATTAATTTCTGGTAACTGAAGTTCTGATTTAACTTGAGCAATTTTTCTAGCTTTGCCATAAAGATAGTCAAGTCGTTCAGCTAAATTATTTCGTAGAGAGGAACAATCCCCCCTAACCCCCCTTACCAAGGGGGGAATGTTTGTTGTGAGTTTGAATTCTAATTGAGTCCTAAAAGTTAAAATTTCTCCACGCCAATGCCTAGAGTTATTAGCTCTTTCTTCTGACCAATATTGATAAAGTAGTAAATGTTGAATAATTAAAATCACGAAACTTTCAACAGCACTTTTTTCACTTCTACCCAAGGCTTCTAATTCTTCAATTAAGTTTTCATAATCTAGGTTTTCTAATTGACGATTATTGAGTAGTTCGATTGTTTCTTCTAACCACAGAAAATAATCTTCTTCATACAGTAATTTCAGATCGGTAATGTGATTAACCATATTTTATGTCTATTTGTTTGTGAAAAAGTTAGCGATCGCGCCACAAAAATTTCGATATAAGATTAATAAACCATATCGTGAGTGCCAATATCAATCAAAATAATAACTTCTTATGTGGTATTTTTATCAATCTCTAAAGAAAAAACTATCCTACAATCATAGCCACAAGAACAAGCTTTTAACCCTAATAATTTACCTTGTAATGAGTGAGTGCTTAAAGAAGTTGCAAAAATGTCTTCTTGCATTAACTTTATTGTTTGAATAATTTTTTGCTCAAGTTGAGAATTTCGTTTCACAAATTTACGAAATGACCGTTTAAATTTTGGGGTTAAAACAATTTCTCTCATTAATCTTCTGTTAAAGTTGCTTGTAACTCAGTGATAATATTTTCTATAGGCTGAGATTGTAATTCTCCTCTATGAAAAGAGGCGATCGCTTCTTTTGCTTCTTGAGCTATTTCCTCTCGACTAGCTTCAATCATTTGATTTTTAACAATTTCTAATAACATTTCTCTTTGTTCAATGGAAAGTTGGTTAACTATTATAAGAGCCTCTTCTAGTGTTGCCATAATCTATACTATCCTAATTTAATTATTACTATTATTTTTATATTTTTACCCTATTTGCTCCCTTTGTGCAACAAAGCCTTGAAAAACTATAAAATCTATGTTTAATCGTTGGAGGTTTCAGAGGTATTTCTGCTATGAAATGTAATTGTACAAGTAAGCAAAAGTACCCTTAGATGCTCCAATGCTACTTCAATTTCTAACTGTTGATCTGGACTAAAAAGACCATACACGGAACATCCATAGTTGGAGTTAGCTTCCTGTGGAGATTTAACTACAATTTTGCATTCCATTAAAAGCTCCCGTAAACGCTCCAATGCCATTTCTACTTCCAACTTTTTTTCTGAAGTGAAAACCCCAGTTACACCTATTCCTCCTTTAGATAGTGGTTTGTTTTCGGTAAGGGAAGTGTCGATAAGTTCTTCAGAAAATTGGGCAACGGTGGTACTATCACTACTTTCCCAATCAACCAGGGACTGCCAGTCTTCTATCCCTACAACTTTACATAAGCTTTGAAAATTTTTAACTGAAACAGGTTTGCCACTAATAAAACGTTTCAAGGTCGATTCGGAGACATATGCTTTTGCCCACCACTGCCACTCTATTTTATTCCAACCTTTTTTCTTTCTAGCTGTATCAATCATTTCTATACCTTCTTTGTTAAGTTTTATTGAACTTGGTTTTCGTCCCATGACATTACGTTTTTATTTTGGTTACAAACTACTACTACTGCCTTTTTTTTAGCATACTTAAACTAAAAACTGTGTGGTCATTATTAGTTTATAAAAATGCCATAATGATTGGGAAAACTTAACCAAAATCAACACCTTTTTGAACCAAAATTAACTGTTATATTCCAACTTCAATAAATAAGGCGATAATTCAGATTTAATATCAACTTTTATATAATATCAAATTTTATATGATGTAAATTTTCATACAATAAGTACCTACTTTTATATAATAAATATCAACTTTTATATAATAAACACGAGACCTTAGTTATGAACTTTTACATGATGTAAAGTTGTTTTTGTCAATTTGTCTAATTTTATCTAATTCTTTAAATGGTATTTAGACGTTTTTGAACCAAAATTAATACCTTTTGATATTGCAATCTGAAATTAAAAATCACATAATTGGAGGAGTTAAGGAAATTACATTCTTCCGATATTCTGATATAATGTTTAGCCTTTTTGTTTAAACAATTTAGTTCCATGACTCCAGTATTTTAGTCAAGCTGCTACTACTACTGACCTTTAATACTGCTAAGTACATAACAACTACTACTTAGATTCTCCGAATCCTAAAACAAGCAATCTTAGTTCCATGACTCCAATCTTTTGGTTAAGCTAATACTACTACTTATCCAGAGTCGAGTGCTAAATGTTTAATGGTTATTCGGCAAAATCAGTTCAATATTCCCAATTTTGTCTCACTAACTCTTACCTAAAATTGAGGCAAAGTTGGACCATTTTTTTCTTCAGTATTAGTTAAAGTGAAAATTAAGTAGCTTGACCTTTAATACTGGAGAATAATAATGGAAAATAACTTTCCAGAAAACCAAACACAAACAACTTCTATCCAAGTCCAGGAAGTTAGATCTAATTTAATAGATAAAATTACCGACTTAGCAATGGAAAATCAAGAAGTTGGTTTGATCGTTGGTAGTGCCATTGGTACTTCCATAGTTATTTGCGCGATCGCTCACTCAGCAGCAAAACTAATCCGCGCCGTTCGTGGATAAAGGTTTCCCTGGGGTATTTATATGGGGCGACTTCCTAGTTACCCCACTCCCATGCTTTGCCTTTTTTTTAATTAAATATTTATCCCTTTTTCCTTCTTGCTTATTTCTTATTTCTACTATTGGTAAGTTTAGTAGTCCGGTAGGGTGCGTTAATGAAATGTAACGCACCATCTACAATGTTAATTTTCGGTGTGTTAGCGTCAGCGTAACACACCCTACTGCTACTTTTATTCAATCCTCTTAATTTATAAGAAGAGGTAATTCTAAATTCTAAATTCTAAATTCTAAATTCTTGAACAATTTCTCTAGTTAGATTAGATGAAAGAAGCAATAATATTTTCATTCTCGCAGGTGAAGGTATCCAAGTTTTAATTGACAGAAATGGAGAGGTAAAAATTCTATGAATCATCCTAATTTTCAAACCATGAATGAATCAGAATTACGAGCTTATGTATTAGCTCATCGAGACGATACCGAGGCGTTTTATGCCAAGAGGAGACCGACCAGGGCGTAAGTTATCTGAGGCAGATTTCGAGAAATTACCTGAAATTTTAGCAGAAATTAAACAACAAAAACAATAAGTGCTGATGTGAGAAGATCTATGCAAATAATTAAATGAAAATTGTCAGCAAAATCTGTCGATAAATTACAATTTCGTAGGGGTTTGGTCTCCAAACCCCTTCTTAATATTTCAGCTTAATATTCTCTATAATAGTGCCAGTTTCCTTGTAAAAAATATAAATTACAATGGAAACAAGACTGCTGAAATTTTTCATACCACAAGGAATATGATAAACCAATCTAACAAAGAAGCAATTATTATCCGTACTGAAAGAGGTCTGACGATTTCAGGTACTCGTATTACTCTCTATGACATTATGGATTATCTCAAAGCTGAGTATCCACCCAAGTACATTCGCGATGTCTTCGATCTTACTGAGGAAGAACTCCATGGTGTTCTTTCTTATATTAAAAACCATCAAGTAGAAGTTGAAGCAGAGTATCAGGAAGTTTTGAGGATGGCAGAAGAAATTCGAGCATATTGGGAAGAACGGAATCGCGATCGCTTGGCAAAAATTGCGGCAAGTCCTCCCCGTCCAGGATATGAAGCAGTTCGAGTTAAACTGATAGAAAGGAAAACCAAGCGTCAAGCAAAGAAAAAATGATTATTTTGGTTGACTACAATTTAAACCGAGAAGCTATCTTACTTTCTGGAAGTCTTGTTAATGGAGGATGGTTAGACCTTATTGATCTTCGATTAGTTACATTTAGACAGATTGGGTTGCCAGCAAATAGCAATGACCGAGTTGTTTGGGAATTTGCTCAAACTAATCGAATGCTTTTGCTGACAGCAAACCGCAATGCTCAGGGTGAAGATTCCCTCGAACGAGTAATGCGCCAAGAAAATACGTCTACCTCTTTCCCCATTATTACTATCGCCAATCCAGATCGAGTCAGCGAGTATAGTTACAGAGAATCTTGTATTGAAAAGCTGGTGGAAATTGTAATTGATGTTGAATATTATATGGGAGCAGGTCGATTATTTATTCCGTAGTGCAGACTTAGCTCTCAATTTAGAGTTTGACAGAAATGGAGAGGTAATAATTCTATGAATCATCCTAATTTTCAAACCATGAATGAATCAGAATTACGAAGTTATGTATTAGCTCATCGAGACGATACCGAGGCGTTTTATGCCAAGAGGAGACCGACCAGGGCGTAAGTTATCTGAGGCAGATTTCGAGAGATTACCTGAAATATTAGCAGAAATTAAACAACAAAAACAATAAGTATTGCAAACGATAACACTATAGGGACTTGATGCAACTTCCCTACATTCCCTACAGTGTGGTGTAATCGTATTGATAGAGCAGGAAATGTTGAATAATTACTCTGGTAGCCAATCTTCATCCAATATCTGTTCCAAAGAATAAGGGTTAATTTCTGGTAACTGAAGTCCCGATCTAACTTGAGCAATTTTTCTAGCTTTGCCATAAAGATAGTCAAGTCGTTCAGCTAAATAATTCTGTAAATAAGTTGTGATTTTTAATTCTAATTGAGTCCGAAAAGCAAAAATTTCTCCACACCAATGCCTAGAGTTATTAGCTCTTTCTTCTGACCAATATTGATAAAATAGTAAATGTTGAATAATTAAAGTCACAAAACTTTCAACAGCACTTTTTTCACTTCTACCCAAGGCTTCTAATTCCTCAATTAAGTTCTCATAATCTAGGTTTTCTAATTGACGATTATTTAGTAGTTTGATTGTTTCTTCTAACCACAGGAAATAATCAACTTCATACAGTAATTTTAGATCGGTAATTTGATTAACCATGTTTTATATCTATTTGTGAAAAAGTTATGGAAGAGGCGGTGCGTTACGCTACGCTAACACACCCTACTGGACTATTAAAGTTGCTTGTAACTCAGTGATAATATTTTCTATCTGGCAGTTACTATCAGACTGCTACGAGCAAATCTGAAATTTGGCCCAAAAATCAAACAGTCGTTGACAAAAACTCAAAATAATGATATGGAAGTTATGTAGTAAAATAAAACTTATTTAAATTTTATACTCCCGGTTGCCAGCTCCAGTATTCCCTGTTCCCTTTCCCAAAATTTAAGATATATAGCTTAAATGCTGAACAACTTATAAACTATAGTTAAAATGTCTATAATTAATCTCATCTGAGACACAGTTACTAGATAATCTTGGTAAACTAAAATATCTGAATCAAAATTAAACAAACTCTTAAATCAAAAATTATTGAGGATAGGGAGTAAAAAAAGAATATGACCACGAACTACCAAAAAACTAAAGAAAGTTCAGAAAAAACAAGATTTCAAGACCCTATTTCGGTAGAAAATCTTGCCGACAATTTGATGGAAGATATGTTCCGCGATATTGACCGAGTATTGGATGGTGGTACTCGTTTGCCGACTCCAGTAACTAAACCAGAAGTTGTATCTTTAACACAGATTAAAGTTCCTGAAATTGTTCTGCCTCAAAAGAATACTCAACCTCAAGAAATTGATAAAGAGGAAAAGGTAAAATTAGCCAAAAAAGTAGAAGCAGAAAAAAAACAAAGTCAATCATTAGATAAACTACTTTTAGGAGCAGCTTTTGCCTCTATATTCGTCACCCTTTCTTTGTGGTTAGTAAATAGGGGAGGACTCAATAAAATTTTGGGTTATTTAGGTTATGTAGAAAAGCCAAATGAATCATCAGAAACATTAAGTCCTAGAGCAGTAGCAGATAAAGAATTTGCTGAATATATAGAGCGATCGCTCCAGATGATTGAACAAAAAGAGGCAGTTCGCAAACAACAACAACAAATTCCTGGTATACCACCCGCTCCAGCAAGCAACAACTTACCAACAGTACCAGTACCTGCAAACCAACCTACAAACACTAGCTTACTATTACCGCTCAACCGACTGGTCGATCTCATGGAGGCACAAGTAGCAAAAGAACCTATTACTATTCCAGAAACTAAAGTGGTGGTAATTCCTCCAGTGCCAACTGTTGTACCTTCAGCAGTAGCAGCAGCACCAAAATCTGCCGAATCTTCCCCAAAGCCATCAGCAGCATCTGCATCTAATGCTTCTGCCTCCGCAGAGGCTGCTGAAAACGTTACAGAAAGGTCGGAAGCAACAAAAACTGCAAAAACAGAAACTGCAAAACCAGAAGCTGCAAAAACAGAAACTGCAAAACCAGAAGCTGCAAAAACAGAAGCTGCAAAAGTAGAGGAGAAAGCAAAACCAACACAAGAAGTAGCAACAAAACCGGAAGCAACAAGCCAACCGGAAGCATCATCCCAGTCCCAACCAGAAACGACAGCAGAAGCAGAAACTCAATCTGAAACAGAAGCAAAATCAGAAGAGTCACAAGCGCCAACACAACCAGTACAATTACCTCCACCGCCAGCAGAAATACCTGCAACGAACACAGTGACAGAAAGTCAAGTTCAGATTCCTATTAATACCTTGGTGGGTATTTTGGAGTTAGGGGAACGTTCCGCTGCTTTATTTGAAGTAGAGGGTGTAGCTCGTCGGATATATGTAGGCGAGAATATTGGTGGTAGTGGTTGGACTCTTGTTAATGTGGCAAACCAAGAAGCTGTGATTCGCCGTAACGGTCAAGTTCGTTCTGTTTTTGTAGGGCAACAGTTTTAGTTTAAGGGAACAGGGAATAGGGAACAGGGAACAGGGAACAGGGAACAGGGAACAGGGAACAGGGAACAGGGAACAGCTTATCTGTGGGAAAAATATTTCCCTATCTTACGGTTTGCGATCGCCATAAGTCCTAATCAACCCATTCTTTGCTATATAAGCTATCAAGTTAAATAGACATCTGGTGGTAATAAAAAATCAAATCAACTATCGTACAGAAATTATCAATTCTTTCCCCCTATTCTGTACGGACGTTGCATGCAACGTCCCTACTCCCTCTTTTCCGGAGATGTCTAATTTTCCACTGTCTAATCCTCCTAAATTTTATATCATCTTGACCAAAAAATCAGGTCTCAAGCCTCTGACTTTCCTAGGTCATGCTGCGCAAATAGGCAGAGAGATGTACTGATAACTGATAACTGATAACTGATAACTGATAACTGAAATAACTATGGGTTTATTTGACGATTTCAGCGAATTTCTAGAAAATCGGCTTGAAGAGTTTCTGCGGAATAATCCTCATTTAGAACTTCAGGCACTCGAAGAGCAACTACGCAAACAAGAAGAAGACACTTTGCGTCTGATAGCGCAACTCCAGCGCCAAGAAAAAAAATCAGAGCAAGATATTCTTTCAACAGCGCAAGAAGTGAAGCGTTGGCATAACCGAGTGGAAAAAGCGCAAACAGCTAATAGACCCGATCTAGCTCACGCGGCTCAAGAAAGGGAAGCATTTTTTTTACGCCAAGGTAATCAACATTGGGGACAGATGCAAGGATGTAAGCAGCGCATCCAACGAGCAAAAGAACTCTATCGTCAAATTAAACAACGTCGGGAGGAAGTACGAGCAAAGGCTGTTCAAGCTGAAGCTAACCGTTATACTGCTAAGAATGAAAAACGCTGGGAAACCGATGGCTGGAATCAAACCAATTCCTATAATTTTGCTAATTCATTAGACCCTTTAGAAGCACAGTTTAAAAGTTTGGAAACAGATGAAGAATTAGAAAAAATGAAGCGGGATATGAGAAACAATGAATAATTAATAATTAATAATTAATAATTAATAATTAATAATTTCTTTGTTGCAAGATTTAAAATGACTGATTCTAATTTTAATAACGAATTACAATGGACGCCAGAAGCTCAAATTAAATTAAAAAACATTCCCTATTTTGTGCGAACTCAGGCCAGAAAGCGAATTGAAGATTTGGCCAGAGAAGCAGAGCAAGAAGTCGTCACAGCAGAAATAGTTGAGCAAGCTCGATTAGAATTTGGCCAGTAGGATGACTAAGTTAAAAGTCAAAAGTTAAAAGTCAAAAGTCAAAAGTTAACCCACCCCTAACCCCTCCCAACCCACCCCTAACCCCGACCGTGGAGGGAGGGGAAGTAGGGATTTGAGCTCCGCTCCAAAAATATGAAGTCAAAAGTCAAAAGTCAACCCACCCTAACCCCTCCCAACCCACCCCTAACCCCGACCGTGGAGGAGGGGAAGTAGGGGATTTGAACTCCGCTCCAAAAATATTTCGCCATTTCTTGGCGGAGTGGCGTAACCCAATCAACACAATTGTGATGAGGAAAACAATTATTCTTTGAAGTCTAGAAAAAGGACTCATAAAGCCTTAGACTGGAGTGTTGCAGATAGTCAAGTTTGAGGTCTACAAAATCAACGGTGAGAAAAATTATAATTGCTGGGAACTGGAAAATGTACAAAACCCAGGCAGAAGCTAAAGAGTTTCTCCAGGGTTTGATGTCTAAACTCATAGAAATCCCTGAAAAACCTGAAACAGAAGTCCCTGAAAAACCTGAAGTAGTTCTCTGCACTCCCTTTACTGCACTAGATTTTATGTCAAAAAATTTGCATGGGAGTCGGATCAAGTTGGGTGCCCAAAATGTTCATTGGGAAGAGGAGGGAGCATATACAGGAGAAATTTCTGGCCAAATGCTCAAGGAAATTGGAGTTAATTATGTAATTGTTGGCCACAGTGAGCGTCGTCAATATTTTGGTGAAACTGACGAAACAGTTAATTTGCGCTTACAAGCTGCTCAGAAGTATGGTTTAACCCCTATTCTTTGTGTGGGAGAATCTAAGGAGCAAAGAGCTGCTGGTGAAACAGAGTCACATATCTTTTCTCAGTTGGCCACAGATTTAATTGATGTGGATCAGGAAAATCTAGTAATTGCTTATGAACCTATCTGGGCAATTGGTACTGGTGATACTTGTGAAGCTGTAGAAGCTAACCGTGTTATTGGTTTAATTCGTAGTAAGTTAACTAATTCTAATGTCACTATTCAATACGGTGGGTCTGTTAAACCTAATAATGTTGATGAAATTATGGCTCAACCAGAAATTGATGGTGCTTTAGTTGGGGGAGCAAGTTTAATGCCAGATAGTTTTTCTCGTCTGATTAATTATAAATAATTTAATAATTTTTGATGATTAATTAGACTTCTTGTAGAAACTAAAAAAGGGAGGAAAAAGAATATGTTGCAGCAAAATAGAAATATAAATTCATCAATTTAATTAATAATTTGCACTATAAAATAACTATAAAATGGTGCCAATAATTATGGATAATTAAACCTCACTATCATCTATAGATTTGGTTTAAGCATTTAACCTAGTTTTTGCTCCACTAACAGTTATAGTTGACAATTTTTTTCTTCCCTTTTGCTTAAATTATCCTAATATTAACTCTCATAAATTATCTAAATATTACTGCATTAATCTTTTCTTTTGCGGGTGTAATACCCAACTTCAATAATTAATAATTAATATCGTGTCCGGATAATTAGTGATAAAAAACCTTCTCCCTTTAAAACTTTCTTTTCGTAAATATTCAGCCGTCAGCTATCAGCTATTGTTTTTAGTTTACGATCAAAGCTTTATTAATTGTCTTACTACAAAAGTTGCTTTCCTTAACCTTAAAGTCAGTTGTTAATTTAAAAACTGTTCTTAAAGAGAAAGTATTTTTGCTGTTAACGCAGTTCCTCCGCAGGAGGCTAGCTGACTGCTAATAGCTGTTTGCGCAGCATTCCGCAGGAAATGCTTACTTCTTTTCCTTCTGCTTTATGCCTTCTTCCTTCTTCCTTCTTTCTTCTTCCTTCTTAAATAAACATCATTAAAATGCACAATTATTATCAAAATTTTGCTTGGGGAAAACGTACCTATATTATGGGTATTTTGAATGTAACACCAGATAGTTTTAGCGATGGTGGTGATTTTAATACATTAGAAGCATCTTTAATACAAGCAAAAAAAATGGTAGATTCTGGTGCTGATATGATTGATATTGGCGGTCAGTCTACTCGGCCTGGGGCTGAAGTTGTGTCTCTGGATGAGGAAATTAATCGGGTTTTACCAATAATAAAGTTATTAAGAAATCAGCAAAATATTTGTGCTGAAATTCCAATTTCTGTTGATACAACTAGGGCAGTAGTTGCACAAAAAGCTGTGGAAGTTGGTGCTAATTTAATTAATGATATTTCTGGGGGTACTTATGACTCAGAGATGTTTTCTGTTGTGGCTGCTCTTAAAGTGCCGATTGTATTAATGCACATTCGGGGTACATCAAAAACAATGCAAAAATTGACAGATTATCAAGATTTAATTGGGGAAATATATCAATTTTTAGAGAGTCAAATAGAGGCGGCTATAACAGCAGGAATTGAACGGGATAAAATTATTATTGACCCTGGTATTGGCTTTGCCAAAAACTACGAACAAAACTTAGAAATTATCCGCAATTTATCAAAATTTAGAAGTTTAAATTGTCCGATTTTAGTAGGGTTATCTCGTAAAAGTTTTATTGGTAAAATTTTAAATCAACCTGATGCTAAACAAAGAGTTTGGGGAACTGCTGCAGGTTGTGTGGCAGCGATCGCTGAGTCTGTAGATATTTTACGAGTTCACGATGTGAAAGAAATGTCTGAAGTTTGTCGAGTTGCTGATGTTATTTTTAGGAATGAATATTGAAGCACAAGAACAACGAATTTAAATTGTCCACTAAAGGTAATAAAGCTGTTTGCGCAGCATTCCGTAGGAATAGCTGATAGCTGACTGCTGAATGCTTACTTTTTGGCTTCGGAATAATATAATTCTGTCGTCGTCACACAATGGTTGAGGGCGAATGCTATTCGCCCCTACAATATGGACTCTTATCTTTGAAATACTGAATAACACCGATGCTACTGGATTTGATATAAAAGGCAATTACTTTTGACTTTTGAATTTTAACTTTAAATTGACTTTTGACTTTTGAATTTTGAATTTTGACTTGAAATAATGTCTCGCTCTAAAGCCCTATATTCTTATATATTAATACGTTTGCTATTAGCACCACTGATGTTATGGACTATTAGCACATTAGTTTTCTTGTTATTAAGAGCAACACCGGGAGACCCCGTAGATGCTATTCTTGGACCAAAAGTATCAACAGCAACGAAAGAAGCTCTGCGAGTAGAACTTGGTTTAGATGGCTCACTATTAGAACAATATCTTAATTATCTGGGAAAATTACTCAGTTTTGACCTTGGCACATCAATGACCACTCGCGGGGAGTCAGTTTGGCAAATTATTCAAAATTATTTTCCTGCCACTGTAGAATTAGCAGTATTTAGTATGGCGATCGCTTTAATTGTTGGTATTACTGTTGGTTCTATTGCTGCTTCTAACCCTGATACCAAGTTAGATATTGGTGGGCGTTTATTTGGAATTATTACTTATGCAGTTCCACCTTTTTGGGCTGGCATGATTTTGCAATTAATTTTTGCAGTACAGTTAAAATGGTTTCCTTTAGGTACTCGTTTTCCTATTACTGAAAACCCGCCTCCAACTATTACAGGTTTATACACAATTGATAGTATTTTTAGTGGTAATATAAATCATTTTTTACATCTATATATTATTTAGCTTTGCCGAGTTTAACATTAGGAATTTTGCTCAGTGGTATTTTTGAAAGAATAGTCAGAATTAATCTCAAACGAACATTAAAATCTGATTATGTAGAAGCTGCTAGAGCTAGAGGTATTCCTGAATTGAAAATACTATTTGCTCATGCTTTCAAAAATGCCATGATTCCAGTAATTACAATTTTAGGATTAACTTTTGCTGCTTTATTAGGAGGAGCAATATTAACCGAAGTCACGTTTTCTTGGCCTGGTTTAGCGAATAGATTATATGAGGCAATTAGTTCGCGAGATTATCCTACAGTACAGGGAATTGTTGTATTTTTTGCCGGAATTGTTGTGGTAGTTAGTATTTTTATTGATATTTTAAATGCTTATATCGATCCGAGAATTAGGTACTAATCGAAAGTCAAAAGTCAAAAGTCAAAAGTTAAAAGTTAAAAGTTAAAAGTCAAAAGTCAAAAGTAAGATTTTATAGAGCTACAAAACTCAAAAGTCAAAAGTCAAAAGTTAAAAGTTAAAAGTTAAAAGTTAAAAGTCAGATTTTATAGAGCTACAAAACTCAAAACTCAAAAGTTAAAAGTTAAAAGTTAAAAGCCAAAAGTAAGATTTTATAGAGCTACAAAACTCAAAACTCAAAAGTTAAAAGTTAAAAGTTAAAAGTAAGATTTTATAGAGCTACAAAACTCAAAAGTCAAAAGTTAAAAGTCAAAAGTTAAAAGTAAGATTTTATAGAGCTACAAAACTCAAAACTCAAAAGTTAAAAGTTAAAAGTTAAAAGCCAAAAGTAAGATTTTATAGAGCTACAAAACTCAAAACTCAAAAGTTAAAAGTTAAAAGTTAAAAGTAAGATTTTATAGAGCTACAAAACTCAAAAGTCAAAAGTTAAAAGTCAAAAGTTAAAAGTAAGATTTTATAGAGCTACAAAACTCAAAACTCAAAAGTTAAAAGTTAAAAGTTAAAAGCCAAAAGTAAGATTTTATAGAGCTACAAAACTCAAAACTCAAAAGTTAAAAGTTAAAAGTTAAAAGTCAAAAGTAAGATTTTATAGAGCTACAAAACTCAAAATTCAAAAGTTAAAAGTTAAAAGTTAAAAGTAAGATTTTATAGAGCTACAAAACTCAAAAGTCAAAAGTTAAAAGTTAAAAGTTAAAAGCCAAAAGTAAGATTTTATAGAGCTACAAAACTCAAAAGTCAAAAGTTAAAAGTCAAAAGTTAAAAGTAAGATTTTATAGAGCTACAAAACTCAAAAGTCAAAAGTTAAAAGTCAAAAGTTAAAAGTAAGATTTTATAGAGCTACAAAACTCAAAACTCAAAAGTTAAAAGTTAAAAGTCAAAAGTAAGATTTTATAGAGCTACAAAACTCAAAACTCAAAAGTTAAAAGTTAAAAGTTAAAAGCCAAAAGTAAGATTTTATAGAGCTACAAAACTCAAAATTCAAAAGTTAAAAGTCAAAAGTCAAAAGTAAGATTTTATAGAGCTACAAAACTCAAAACTCAAAAGTTAAAAGTCAAAAGTTAAAAGTAAGATTTTATAGAGCTACAAAATTCAAAACTCAAAAGTTAAAAGTTAAAAGTCAAAAGTAAGATTTTATAGAGCTACAAAACTCAAAACTCAAA
>NZ_BLZO01000043.1 GCF_014132355.1 Okeania sp. KiyG1 | reverse complement strand
AAGCTATTGTTCTCGGCTTAATCATATAATTCCATTCACCATGAAAAAAGTCTGGCTCAATTCTAATGGCATTAAATTCTTCGCGACTTACTTTAATTCCTGTTTCGTAAAAATTTTCGTCTAGGTGAGCAACTACATTCAATCCTTGTGTGGTAGTAGTATTGTTAATAAGATTAATCACGACTTGCAAGCTACTTAGGGGTCTGCCACGCCAGTTTTGGGTGATCTGGCAAAACAAGCGATGTTCAATTTTGTTCCATTTACTGGTACCGGGAGGGAAATGACACACATGAATAGTTCGATTAATCTCGTCAGCAAATTCTTGTAGTTCTAACTTCCATAGTCGGGAGCGATAACTATTACTACCACCACAGTCAGCTGTAATCATTATCTTTTGACTATCTGGATAAAGTTCTTCACCCATTGAGTACCACCAATGGCGAATCGACTCCACTGCAAAGCAGGCTGTGTCGTGGTCAATGCCAACATTCACCCATCCAGTATTCAAAGTTAAGTCATAAATTCCATAGGGAATTGCTTTACCCAATTTCGGGTCAGCAAAGTCGTGCATTCGTACTTCTATTGGTTGTCCATGAACACACCATTCATGACCAGAGTTCTTAAAATCCCCAATTAATTCTTTTTTCTTGGTATCAACAGAAATGACTGGTTGATTTTCAGATTGGAAATATCTAACTTGTTGAGCAATATGTAAAAACTGAGCATCTCGATCTGGGTGAGATGAGCGATCGCGAGTCTTACGATTTGATTGTAGGCTGTAACCAAGAGACTCCAGTAAATTATAAACACTTTTAGGGCTGATTCTGTGTCCCCCTTGATTCAATCCTGCTGCTAATTTAGCTACACTTTTTGAGGTCCATTTCAGAGGAGATTCTGGGTCTCCTAAAGTCGCGGGTTCAATCAGTAATTCCAAATCTGTTAACAGAGTTGGGTCTTTTTCCTCTAGTAGTTTACGGCCACCACCAAATTCACGAATTCGATCGCTGTAGTCCGATCTTGTTGTTCCATCTGATTTACAGAGATTATCTATACCAGCATGAATTGTTGTCCGCGAAAGTCCAGTTGCTTTGGCCACCAAGGTGAGACCTCCCCAACCCAGGCTTTGAGCTTCAATAGCTGCCCATATACGTCGTGTTTTTTCGTTTAAGTAAGGCCACAACAATTCATACTTGTCTTGAATAGTTTTGACTACAGAGTTATCAGACATATTACCCAACAATATTGGACTTTGGACAAAAAGAAAACAGTTAGCGTAATATTTACGCTAACTATATTAGAGAAATATTTCTCTGTCTCCAGTGAATTTAATCACTGAAAAATGGCAATAATTAAGAGTTGTCGCCCACTACTAAGAAACTTTTCGTTGTTTTTTGGATTTTTTTTTGCCTTTGATGATAACTTGATGACGAGTTCGTGGTGTTGTTTTATATCCTTTAATCCGTCCGGTAGAATAACCTCGACGTTTAGGAGATGTCGTCATTGTACCCAAAGTCGAAATTATTCGATAAAAATCTCTTTGAACTAAACTGGGAGTGATTTTAACTGATTTATTAGTCTTCAAATAATGTTCCCAAGGACGGGGTAAAACAATGGCTAAATTCCTAGCAGCCCATAAATTAACATAAGCAATTAATGTTAATTTGAACCAATTTTCTTCATGTTCAACATCAGGGGTTGAATAAGCTGTCATTAATAATCTTTGTTTACCAAATCGGAACAGATGTTCTATGTCATAACGTTGCCGATAAGATTCATAGCAATCAATCAAACTTAACTCTTGACGTCGAGAACCAATAACAATTAACCACATCGGTTTCCCAATCTGATTACCTACTTCATCAGTAATATTAATTTGTAGTAAAGTAAAAGGATAACGATTCATTTTATAGTTCTGAGTTCCTTTCATTAACATCTGGTTCCAACCCGAAATTGTTACTGTCAATTGACGACCTTTTCTAGTAGTAAAAATGGATTGACTAACCTCCGTAGGTTCATGCCAAGTATTCTCATCTTTCAGGTCAAATTTATCTCCATACCAACGGGGATGTCCTGAAGTAATTGCTTGGTGTTCTTTCCTGATAAATTGACGGTAAAAGACTCGATTGCTTCTCACTCGTGTCACGGTAATTAAGTTTTTATGCTTGACTTGTTCTCCAATAAAATTTCTTTGGCTGTAGAAACTGTCAGCAACTAAAACTGATAACTTCTCTCCAGAGAAAGAAGCAGTTTTAAAGATTTTTTCCAGTTGTTTATTACCAATGTTAGTAGCCTTTTCTGACGAGGGAACCCTTTCTCCTAATAAGGGAACAGCCCAAGGTACATTACCTGTTGCTATTCTCTCTGGTAAAGCGCATATAACTGAATAATAATGGCCAATACTAATGGGTTTATTTCCTTTAATTGGATTGGGATAATTGATAAAAGTTTTGTCGGCCAATGTAGCTGAAAAAGGACGTGGACAAGGAGTTGTATCAATTCCAAATAAATGAAAATGTCGGGAAACTGGAGTAGGAATTGTTTGAGACGCAGCCTCTAATAAGTAATTAACTTGTTGTGAGTAATTATCATCATTTTTATCAGGTAAAAATTCTTGAATTCCTTTATATAAACTGTTATAATTTCGTCGAAATAAAGGATGTTCAGACAATTCTACTACCGAACTTGCGATGGAGTTTGATGAAAGGGCATCTACTAATTCTATAATAGTTTCAATTCTTGCATTAACTCCATGATAAAGGTTTTGCCTCCAGGATAAGAACTCCTTGATTGATTGACTGTTTTCTTGATTTTCCATGGTTGTGAATAATACACCTCTGAATGTTAGTGTATATTTTACGCCAACATAAATCCTTTCTTAACTATTCAGTCTCATGTCTACACCGAAATCCAAGCAAACCACTCAACCTGCAGCCATTAGAGGGAAACAAATTCAGGGTTTAATCCGTCAGATGAAGCAGAAAATTAAGAAAATTGAACGAGAAGGAGAGGTGATTCCTCGTGAAGTTCATATCATCCGTTATCAAGTCAATAGAAATCAGAAACTTTACTATTATTATAAATTACAATCTGCTTCACCGATTTTTCCTATGGCTACTGATAGTCAGAAAAAAACTAAATATAAATATTTAGGCAAAGCGGGTAGTGAAGCTCATATTGATGCAGTTGAAAAAATGAGTCGAAGGAATCTTATTGATGAGTTGGAGAGAGTTGTTCATTCCCTTCAAGAAAGTTATTTAGATATTTGTTTTGGTGGAGAAATTGAACCAGACCCATCCTATGATCTTCGGGATGATAAATAATGTCAAAAACAAAGATAATTCCAGTATGAATTCGGTCTTTAAACCTTAATTTTGGTAGTTAGTGTAACTATTACGCTAACTACTTTTTTTTGTCCAAAGTCCAAAACAATAAACGTGATACTTTTATTATTTAGCTTTGGAGGTAATTTGTTCAAGTTATTTTTACACGGCTCCTTAGCTTTTTTTTACAAACAGTCTCTTATCACTACGGTTCCATACTCTATCTTTATAACATCGCCAGCATTCATTGCCCGCAAAATCAGGGCAAAACAGAATTGAGTGAATTTGTGGGAATAGCTTTAATGTATACTGCTGCTCTGCAATGCAGCTTTCCAGGGATTTGTGACCTGCTTCCACACCTCCCTGGTTCTTAATTCCCACGATTAAATATCCTCTTGAGGCATAATCGGCGATCGCCTCCAGGGCACCGGGTATGGATTGCTGGTCGGCAAAAGAAGTAATAAATTTACTTGCCGATTTTGGTTTTCTGACTGTGCCGTCTAAATCTAAAAATAGAATTTCCATGTCCTAAAAATGTCCTATCTACAATAATCCCAGTATTTGGGAACGCGACCTCAAAGCATTGCACCTTAAGTGGCAGCTTTAATCTGCAATCGCCTATGATAATCTCTAATTAGTCCACCTTATTTTCTGTTGGCATTCCCAATAGTAAGTCTCCCTCCTGGAATTGTCCTACTTCTTCATATTCGGGGTGATGTCCGTGTCGATATAAACTGTATTCATTCTGCCAATATTCAGCTTTTGCTTTGCTTTCCTCTAACCTATATTCAGAGATATCTAGACAATTCTGCAATTCTGCAATTTCATCCTTTAGTTTGACTTCACCTTGGGTTAACAATTTCTCAATAATATCAAAAACCCATACTTCAAAGTCAGGATTTAGCCATGCAGCCAGTTTGAGAGCTACCTTGCGGTGTATCCAGGTACCTTGCTCTTTTTGATTGTTACCGCCCTGAATTACCTGAACCAGCTCATCATCTGAATAATTATATTTTCTTTTTAGAGCTGAAAAATAATCTTTTGTTTGTTGTGTTCTGAAAAAATTATTCACCCGTTTATTATACTTTTTGCACATAGCTGTAGCATCCCACATTCCAGATTTATTTATTACGATTTTTTCGCCTTCAAACAAATTAATTATTTCACTCATTTTGTACTCTTTTAAAAACCGCTACGCTTTGAAGAGTTACGGTAAAAATATTGATATATATACGTCTCACTGTTACAGTTTTTGGCAATTATGACATATTATCCTTCAATAATATCCCTCTGAATTGTGTTTTTTTGTCTCATTAGACATGAAAAATAGAAATATTTTATATTATAAATTACCCGATTTTTTTTGATACTTACTAATAATTAATAGATTTTTATAACTCCATAAATCATTGATTTATATCAAAGCTATATATCAATCTATTTAAGGAACGCTAATTAGCGTTTCATAAATTTATATCAAAATTAGGTTAGAACAAATAGGTAGGTTGAAATTAAAAACTTACCTATTTATCCTAAAATTTTTACTAGAAAATACCCAGTACAAATTACTGAATTACTGAAATAATAGCTGGCATTAAAAAAGCTTGTAAGCTATAAAAACGCGGAACAACGCGAAGAGTCTTCGCGTTAGCGATCGCTGTCAAATAATTCAACAAATATGAATGATTCGCTCATCTTCTCTATCCATCTCCAACCTATCCTCCCAACGGCAGGAATATTGGCTGCTTCTGGTTAGCAGAATAATCCAGGATATGGGCTGCCCATATCCTTATTAAGTTTTTAAATTAAACTATTTTAGCCAAGATATGTTCTGGATAAGTATTCACCATTCCAAAACGAGGATCATTAATTTTTTCAGGTACTATCCCCATTCGCTTACAAAGTGCTGTAGCCTTCCGGCCTAACGCTGATGCCGTCTTCACAGAGTACGAGCCTAAGCCGTACTTCGTCGCATAACCGACAACGCTGTACCAGCAACCATGACTATTCCTAAACCGTTCTAGCTCACAAGAGTTGGCTTCAGCCAGCATTTCAACGCTTTCTACAACTTCTTGCTGTTCGGCTAGCTGCTGCTTTAGTATGATATTTTCCTGTTCAATAACTGATAAGCGTTGCTCGTGTTGCTTAAATGCGCTAACCATCGCCTGCAAAACATCCCCAGTTGTAGGGATTTTCTGTTCAATAGAGTATTGACCAGTTTTGCGGATAGATGGCAGGACTTCAGAGGTAATCCATTTTTTGAAAACCTTAGCTTGTTTCTTGCGAGATTTGAGAACTAAAGAATACATTCCGGATTCTGAAACTATTGACATTACTTGATTTCCACCAGGGGTATCCACTAATACCGACCCCCTTTCATCATCGTCTAATCGGCTAACAGCATCTATATGATTATTGATTCCCAAGACGTTGCACAAATCTTTGGCCACAAAACAAGGCTCATTGTCAATGATAACAATACGAACTTCTGACTCTTGGAAGTTGAAAACTGAGAGTTGAGTATTGTTGTTTTTCATAGTATAATAGGATTTAGGTGGCCAAATCTACCGATAACTTTGGCGAGTTAGTAGATTTGGCCTTTGTCATCTCTAGCGAAAGTATTGGAAACAATTCGCTAGATTTTTTTATAATAACATATTTATTCATTTGCGAACACCACGAAATAAAGAAAAAAAGGGTACAATGTACCTTGAAAAATGATGGTAAAACCATTACTAAATGATTACTAAGCAATAATTAACTATTAATAATTAAAAAATCAGGTTTAAAAGCCTCCCATTTTAAGGGGATAAAATCAAAATTTTTCCTTTTAGTCAATCCCATTCTTTTAAGAATGAGTAATTATTAATTGCTGAAGCATTCCACATACCATCCTCAGCTATAGTAATTTCTTGGTCTTCAAACACCTTGATTATTTCAGCCATTTTTACTCCTTAAAAATAAGATATGGGAATTCCCATATCCTGCAAACATTTGCACAGAGAGACACTGAAAATATGGGAATTAGTTGTCTGGGAATCTTTTTATTGAAAAATACCTCTATAAATAGGTATATTAATGTCAAACTTTATCCATATATTATAACTAATAATATCAAAAGTTAGATGATAAAAATGATTGATTTACAATTTTTCACTATGCCTTTCCGGTAGCAAATGCTATCGGAAAACTTGATAAACAAAGCATATTGGAAAACCAAAATACAGACATCATCAGGATTATAGCAATTCACAACTTACACAGGTTTATCAAAAATCTACTGCTGATTTACCTTTTCTACCTACGGTTGATGTAAGCTCCTAGACTTTTTCCGATAGCAAATGCTATCGGAAAACTTGACAAACAAAGGATATTAGAAAACAAAAATATAGACACTATCAAGAGTATAGCGGTTCACAAGTTACACAGGTTTAGATTATCAAAATCCACTGCTGAGTTGCCCTTTTTACCTACGGTTGAGGTAAGCTCCTAAATATTTTCCGATAGCATACTCTATCGGAAAATCTCATGGTAAGATTTTTTTATTGATACACATATATGCAACCCAGCTTCCGAGCTGTAAATCCAATAAAGATTTTGATATATAAAACTTTCACAAATTAATATCTTGTCTCATCTAAAATCTATCTGTAACAACCAAATTTGAACACAATCCAGGCAAAACTTTTAGCGTTAGCGCTCCAACCGCCCCGCCTCACCAACAACTTTTGTTTTCTGCATTAATTTAACTAGGGGCGTGTTGGGGAAAAGTTTTAGCGGAGCAGCCTGGATTGTGTGTTCGCCGACTATAGAGGTTCACTTCTACCTAGAATTTAGTTTTCAGGGGGTTTTGTTATTACAAATAAAGCGTATTGAACACCATTATTTGAGATAATAGCTCTATAGGTCTAAGAGTTTTTTTCCGTCCATGATTCCCCGACCAATTAGGTCAATTTCGATTTTGCAACTTGCAGAATCTAACTTTTTTTGAACTTGCTCAGAATATGGAATGGTTTTTGTTGTTCCTCCTGGTATCCAAATACTGCATTCAAATCTTATGTTTTTGTAATTAAGAATCAAATACCTATATCCTGTGTATTGTTTGATATCTCCAACGTTGCTTTTTAGTGGACAGTCTTTTAAGGGGTTGCTTCGCATATATTTATTGTGTTTAGGTTGTCTTTAGTAAAATTATTTTGCCTTTAATAATCGCCCATCTCTCTATTCTAATTATTGGTGCAGTTCTACTTCAGCTCTAGCATCAACCAAGTTATTTAGCATCTCTTGTTTTTTCCAATAAAACTGCTCTTAATCTGTCTAAATCGTCATTAGTAAAAAAGTAACTCTCAAATTTAGCCTTTTTCTTAAACCCTATCGCACTGTCAAAAATAACCCATGTATTTTTGGGAGTTTTTTTGATAGTACCCCAATACGGTTTACCTGTCGAATGACGTAGGTATCTATTGTGTGGATTAAAAGTATAGACACGATCACCATCCTGTAAATGTTTAATTAGTTCTGCTGTGATATCCATTAGTACCCGTTCTTAGAAACCTATGATTATATATTCATTGGAAAACTTGGTTTAGAGTGTCAACCACCTGGAATCTCTCAAAAACACTGAGCAATGACTTAAGGATAATCATCCAGAATGGTTATTTCATATTCACTCGACTGTTATATAATATCTAACTCCTGCTCCCATTTTTTCTTGAGCGATACAACTAAATCTCTCTTAAAATACAATCCTGTAGGACGGTATTCACAAACTGAATTTATAACATGAAAAAAGTATATTTATTACTCTGTTGTTTCATTAATAAATTGTTGCTATCCTCGGAAGCTTTATAGATAGCATCTATAAACTGTTTAAATGGTTTTTTGCGTAAATCAATGTCATACCTACCAGAACCTTCAATTAATTCCCAAGGTAGGTTCAAATAAGCATCTCCTAAAATAATGTACAATCTACATACTACTAAATCAATACTGGTTTCTATTAGCAAATCTTTGATGAAATTCATCAACTTTTTATCAAAAACTCGCCAAAAAGGTGCGGTTCTATTATCCTCTAAATATTTAGTTTCGTGAAACTGAATAGAATCTAGCTTAATAACTGCAGTGTATCTTTTACCTGTATACACTTTCTCTTGTAATTCTCTGTAAGTTAAGTTGGTCATTGTTTTATATTTGTAAGATTTGATATAGGTTGGACTTCGATGAGTGCGTCCAACCAGTAAAGTATGTAGTTACGAAATGTGTGTACGAAAATGGTAGTGATACTATTACAGTAACTATTTGGTTAATACTTCTTGAGTAACTTCCAAATCAAGTTTTCTGTGTCTGAAAGTACCTTAGACAATATTCCCACTGCTATCTGCCACTCTATGGGGGCACCATCACTACTGACTACACAACGGCGATCATAGTACCTTGTAGCAAGGTACGCGCACATGACGAGCAGATCATACGGTCGATAGGCTGTTTTGCAGAACTCAAAGTAATTACCCGAACTATCTGCTTCTGACCACTCATTGACTTCGTAAGTCCTGGGAATATGTAAGGTCTCATAGCTGCCGTCACAATTAGGTGCGATGCGTTTCTCTAACATTGCCCCTCCAAACCACTGTCCGTTCACAGGAGAAGTTGAAACTGCCACGGGCTTCTTCTTATCACTCGGCCAAACAATACCAAAATCACCTTCAGCAGTCCATACTCCAGGGGTCTGCTTCTCAGAACCATTGAAACAAATCCTCTCAGAGCTAAACTCTGGTTTTGTATCTGGTTCTCCATTGCCCCCAACAATATCTACGCCAAAGCTCCTTACGATCTTATAGCATTCTTCTACTGCCAAGGCAGTCTTATCAAAATTTTCCAGTTCTAAAGGTCTTTGAAGATAATGTGTGTATCCCATTTTTTGGCTCCTATATTAGAGTTGTTAGATTTCTACGACTGCTTCTAACCAGTCGGTTATGTAGGTTTGAAAAATTCGTCTTGGTATAGTGATGATTGCATCGGGTGTTAGTATTGATATATCCTCACCTACTCTCACTGCTGCCTCTATGTATTCTGGGTAAACTATTCTGCCCAGTTCCATAGAAGCAGCGATAGACTTCCAGTCCGCTTACGCGATCGCTACCTCTATGCTCGTCATGGCGAGTACCTAGAATTCGTCGTAGTCATCGGGAGATGCGGATGCTTCAAACTCTTCTACTTCCTGCCAGATTTGCTCTGGTGTTTTTGCAGGAGTAGACCAGTCGTAGCAACCTAAGTCTTCTTCATACAGAGGGAGTTTATATGCTGTAGTTTCTGCCTCAGTGCAAGTGCAAATGTTGTAGGGAGGCTGGCTGTAATCTGTATACAACCAAGCTTCGTCTGTACCTGCATATAGCCAGTTGTTGTTGGGAGAAGTAGAAGGAACTGTAGAAGTAATTGTAGCTGTAGTAGTAGTTGTGGGGATTTGTTGTGCTAACATATAGTATCTCCTAGTTTAGGGGCGGGACATCACTTCAACTTTGGTCGGTCTGAGTGGTGTCCCTTTTGGTTTTTATAGAGGCTTTTCTTTTCCTCTATACTTAAATTATATCCCAGTCAACTAGGATTCACTACTGATTTTAGATGATATTACTATGGGTTAACTCAAGTAGCGATAAGTATCACTTATATATCCCAGTCAACCAGGATATCCTG
Source organism: Okeania sp. KiyG1 (assembly GCF_014132355.1). Classification (GTDB taxonomy): domain Bacteria; phylum Cyanobacteriota; class Cyanobacteriia; order Cyanobacteriales; family Microcoleaceae; genus Okeania. The sequence continues at coordinate 66,597 of NZ_BLZO01000043.1, read as the reverse complement.
CACATATAATAGGAGAATATAATATAGAGGAAAATAATATTTTGTATGCCCAATCGTAATCCTAAACCTAAAGACTCAGCCTTTCATAAAAATAAACGCATAGCTCAAACCAACAGACCCCTGAAACCTCTTGCAAAAAAGGCGATCAGTGTAAAATTAGAGGTAGACATAGATACATACTTGCGATCGCTTCCCGTAAAAGAAAGAACAATTCTCATTAGGGAAGCAATAACCAGTGCAGTAGTAGAGCATATGAAGAGAAAAAGGATACCTACTGATGAGACAGCAAACAATTTACCAGAAGATATTTAATCTACCTCTGTAGAAGTAAGTATGTAGGATTTGTAGCGTTCGCCACGTATCTGGAGCAAAAATAGCGGTAGCGGTAGTATCTCGCCAGACGATAAAGATGCGAAGCAACAAAAAAATATCAATAGTCTGTGCGAGTTACTAATTTTTGCTTTGTGGGGGAGTCTGAGGGGGTCCCACCGCGCCCCTTCAGATAAATAAAAGCGAAGCAACCGAAACTTTTGCACTCGCATCATTCGCCGACTACTGTAGCTACCAAAAGCCGAAAGACTACGGAATCTTACCAAAACGATTGGTTCCGACGACAGGAGGAAACGAAGCCTTAGATGAACTTGCGAACGGCGGCAATTCCTTGACGCAACCCTTACTAAGACTTAATTTATATGAGATGAGGAGGTACGACGAACTCATATAAATTTAGTCGCAGTTGGGTTAGTGAGCTTAGTTCATCTTGGCTAGTTTTGGTTAGATGGAGTTCTTGAGGTGTTGGTTGCGGTGTTCGGTTTAAACAAAAAATAAAAAAACTTATCTGACTGAGGATCCGTGGGATGCGGTGCGGTTAGGGGATGCAGTGCATCAGTCGGGGGAAGCGATCGCTGTGGCTTGTACTTCTACGGGAGCTAGGGGCGTTCCTCCTGTAGAACAACTTCAGGCCATTCCTGGTAAGGAAGTAGTGATTTTTTACGACAGATTTGACGAGCATGATGAGGGACAAAAGGGTGCAAAAAAAATGGCTAAGGCACTGCAAGATATTGGTAAAAAAGCTACTGTTGCAGAAGTCCCCCATGCTGGAGAGGTAAAGAAAGGTTGGGATATAAGTGATGCTTTCAATGCTGGATTTGACCTAAAAGATATTCAGCAAGCTGAAACGGAAGCAAAACATCAAGATATTTGGGCATCTGAAGTAGCTGGTGTGGTAACTGGTGTGATGAACTACTCCAAAACTGCTCACCTTGAAGGCTCTAAAAATACGGCTCATTGGGATAAGAGCGATCGTCGTCTTACAGTACACGATAATAGCACCGAAAAGAAAATCCTTGATGTTGTTTGGGAACAAGAAAAGTGGAAAAATGTTGATAGCCACTTGAGTAAATCTGATGTGGATTACTTTTTAAAGGAAGTCCAGCCTATACTACTTGAAAAAACTAAGGCTGGACTTGAGAGATGATTTAGTACAATTTATAGAGAAGATAGGACTAAAGTCCAACTACAAGTTTAACATTCGTTCCATAAACAATATAACTATGAAATTTATCAGTCCGAAAACCGACTTTGCCTTTAAAAAAATCTTCGGTTCAAACCGCAGTAAACAAATATTAATTAGTTTTCTCAATGCCATAGTTTATGACAATCATCATACTATACAATCTCTGGAAATAATTGACCCCTATAATCCAGGAGTTACTCAAACTCTTAAGGATACTTATCTTGATGTTAGAGCTGTATTAGATAATGGCTCTACAGTCATAATTGAGATGCAAGTATTGAACGTTGAAGCATTTGAAAAAAGAGTAATTTATAATCTAGCTAAAGCTTATGGCAATCAGTTAGATACTGGGGAAGGATATCGAACTTTAAAACCCTTTATTGCTTTGACTATTACAGATTTTGTGCTATTTAAAGAAGCCAAAAAAATGATTAACAAATTTAGATTCAAGGAGGAGAAAGATTCATTTTACTACCGAGACGAGTTAAAACTAATATTTTTAGAATTACCCAAATTTAACAAAGAATTATCAGAGTTAGAAACTGAGAGTGATAAATGGATTTATTTCCTTAAATCTGCTCCTAACTTAGAAGTAATTCCTGATTCTCTTGGAGAAGTAGCAGAAATTGAAGCTGCGTTAAATATTGCTAATCGAGCTAATCTAAGTAATGAAGAATTAGAGGAGTTACATAAACAAGAAGTATTTATTGGGGATAGGAAAGGTGAGATTAGTTTGGCGAAACAGGAGGCTAAAGAAGAAGGTCGAGAAGAAGGAAAAATTGAGGAAGCAGTTAAACAAATATTACGTCTAATTCGGCGAATATTAGGAGAAATTTCTCCAGAATTTGAGAGTCAAATCCAACAATTATCTTTGGCCAAATTAGATATTTTAGGGGAGGAAATTTTTGACATGAAAACTATTGTAGATGTAGAAATTTGGTTAGATAGTCAAAGAGAAAGAGAGGAGTAAATAATCAACAATTAATAATTAATAATTAATAATTAATAATTAATAATTACCTCTTCTTATAGGGGTATCGGTAGCAAATTCACAGAAAACCACGCGCTTTTTTAAAGAAGTCCAACCTATACTACTTAAAAGAACTACGGCTAGACTTGAGAGGTAATTGAGCAGGATTTGTAGCGATCGCCATCAACAAAAACAATTAACTACTGCTGTTAGTCTAACTGTAATCAATTGCTTGCTGCTACATTTCAGCAAACCCTACATAAGAACCTAAATTCTTATCCCGCAGAATTTGTCCCATTTTGTCGTACTCTCGACGTATGGCTCGAATTAAGTGGACCATCTCAATTACTTGACTATCATCTGCTGCTAAAAATGCTGCTGTCAGGGCGATATTGCGTATATTAGCTCCAGTAATCTCAAAATTTTGTGCTAGAAACTCTAAATCTAGATCGGGACTACAAGGTGCATTTTTGGGAAAAATCTTTTGCCAAATTAGGTGACGATGGTTGGCATCTGGTAAGGAAAACTCAATAATATATCGGAGTCTTCTTTCAAAGGCTTTGTCCATATTATTACGAAAATTTGTAGTTAATATGGTAATGCCTTCATACTCTTCCATTTTTTGTAATAAATAGCTGACTTCAATATTAGCGTAGCGATCGCGAGCATCTTGTATTTCTGTACGTTTACCAAACAAGGCATCAGCTTCATCAAATAAGAGAATGGCATTTGAATTGGTTGCTGCGGTAAATATTCGGTTGAGATTTTTTTCTGTTTCGCCAATGTATTTACTAACTATTTGCGATAAATCTATTTTGTATAAATCTAGTTGTAAATGATTGGCAATTACTTCTGCTGCCATAGTTTTTCCTGTACCGGGAGTGCCAGAAAACAGAACATTTAAACCTTTTCCTAATGATAATTTAGTAGTAAAACCCCATTTATTATATACTAAATTTTGATATTCTGCTTCTTTACAAATATTTTGTAGTTGTGTTAGTTGCTTGGGCTGTAATACTATATCATCCCAAGTATATTTTGGTTCAATTTTACGGGCTAGATTTATTAAATCGTAACCTGATTGATGGCGTGCTGCACTACATAAGTCAATAAATGAGGGTTGGGATTTTTCTGTGGAAGTATTGTTTAAAGATTCATTTTTAGTTTCAGATATTTGTTGCCAACGTGTGGTATTATAGGCAGTAGCTACTGCATTAGCTATTTGGTCTGGGGTGAGACGAAAGCGATCGCTTAATATTTCTAATTCTTTCTCTTCAATACTAATTTCTAATTTGTTTAAATAATTTTGCCAATATTCTCGACGTTGACTGGATTCAGGAATTGTAAAAGTAATGGTAATTAAACCTTTTGCACCTGTGGTTGTGGGTAGCCATTTTTTTATTCCAGAAAAGATAGTAATACCTCTTTTTTTTCAATTTTTCTCATAAAAGATTGATAGGGAATTTGATTTTCTGGGAGGTAGAGAATATCGAAATTTTCCCAATATAATAATCGCTGAAAAAACCATGCTTCTCGCCATATTAATTCTAGGTTTTGTTGGAAGTTGGATTTATCTTCTAATAATTTGGCTAAATCAGCTATTAATAAAGGAATTTCTAAAGTTTGAGCAAGAAATTGAGCTGTGTTGCATTTACCTGGGCGATCGCTTCCTTGAAAATAAAGCAGAAGTGGTTGTTGTTTCTGCCAATCTTCTTTAACTAAGGTTTGTAGTTTGGCTTGGATATCGGGATTGAGATATAAGATATCGGCAGATATATTTGTTTCTTTTAATTGACAATAAGAAATAAGTCGAGAATCTAATCCTGGTTGATTTAATAGTAATCTGACAACTTGTGGATTAATAATCAGATGTTGAGAAAGGAAAGTTGATTCTGAGGATAGATAGAGTAAACCATTAGAAATTAGAGGTGCATTGGTAGTAAAATGTTGACGTCGTGAGAGTTTTTCCAGAATATTAGAACAGTATAGATTTAAGACTAAATCTACCGTAGGTTTTTTGTGACTTGTTTCATCTTGAATATAAGCATAAAATCTTTCATATTCTCTATCTATTTCCGGTGCCAGGGTGACTGTTAAAATATCTAAGTCAAAAGGAGATAATTCAAAAGTATTTTGTAACCAATAAATCAGAGAAATTGCAGAAATTTGACTAGAGGTTTTATCATCTGCTATCTCCATTTTTTGAAACCATGTTATGCCATATTTTTGTTCAGTTTGACAGTGTTTTTGGAGAGAGGAAATAAATTGAGTGATACGTCGATCTAAATTTTGAATAAGAGGTAATAACCCATTAATATCTGGGGTGATTTGTGTTTTTGAAGTGATGGATTTATTAAATATTTTTGTTTTTGTATTCTGAGTTTGTAAATTGGCTTTTAATGGTTCTACCATAGGTTTTATCTCAGGTAATTGTAGAATGGATATCTTAGAATTTTATCGTAAAATTAATATTATTCAGTCTTTTTTCGTAGTAGACTGACACACCTAAAAATGTAGGTTGGGTTGAACGGAGTGTTAGCGGAGCTTCCCGAAGGGAAACCCCACACAACCTTACTGTTTCATCTAAAATAGTGCATTAAGAAGTACGGTAGGGACTAAGCATCCTTAGTCCGTACGAGACCGACCCCTAACCGAACCCACCCCCAGCCCCACACTTCCCACACTTCCCACACTTCCCACCCGGACCACACTTCCTTGACGCACTACCGATTGTTGTTGGGTTTCGTACCTCAACCCAACCTACATCTAATATTATTTGTTCAGCTTTTGGAGAAAAAATTATTCCTACACAAGCACAACTCTTACAATGTTATATTCTATCTTGTTGGGTAACAAGATTTTATTTACCAATTAACTTGAAACGCTCAAAAGCAGAGAAACCAGGTTTATATCATATTAAATCCCGATAATGACGATTGTTCAACCAAATTTTATATCAGTGGCGATCGCATGATAATCGCCACATATCGGACTAAAAATTATGGTTGATTTTGGGAGTCTTTACGAAATCTAGCTGTAAACTCAGGATATTTTTCCAAATCCTCAACTGAATCTACTGGGGGCATCTCAATCCAGTTTCCTTCTTGGTGTAACCTATCTATATAAGCATAAAATGCCTCTGGATCGTCTCTATGAGCTAACATATAACTTTGCAATTCTTTTTGACTCATTGCTTGAAAGTTGGGTTGATTCATTCAATGTATCTCCAATTTCCGTTAGGATATATTTCTATGATGTTATCTTCACCTGCAAGGAAAAAAATATTTCCTGTGCGTTCATCTAAACGAACAATATTAATAGGTAAGTAGAGTCTGGTAAACCAGCAACATAGTACATAACATCTAGTCTTTTGTTCTGATGTAGGTATAATTAGACTCCTTAAATTTATCTGAATCTGCATATTTTAACATAGCGATCGCGCACCTCAGCTATAATTTTAAATTCACTGTAGGACATGGGCAACATATTAGTAGTGTGTTTTTTTTCTAATTCTACCATAGCTTTAGTCCTTTAATTTAGCGACTAGAGATGTCTTTGACATCCTCCCGACGCTCCCCTACGGGAGAGCGCGGGATTCCCATCCATCAGAACAACCGAAGTTGAATTGACTCAGGGCGGGTAGACGACTCATTGCCATCAACTACCTTTTTACGGGTAGAATTACGTCGGATCCTCGTCTTGTTTAACGTCTCGGACTGCCCGCCCGCGACGACAGCCTCCTGCGGAGGAGCTACGCTAACAAAAAGTGATAGTTGTATAGGTGTTTCTAATGCTTCAGTTTGAATTACTTCAACCTTGGTTTTCGGTTGCACAACTCCTAAAATATTGATAGCAGCATTCACATCTCTGTCATGTTTTGCCCCACATTTGAGACACGTCCATTCACGGACATTCAATTCTTTTTTGCCTCCACGGAAACCACAACAACTGCATTTTTGACTTGTCGGCTCCCATCTATTTATTACCCTAAACTCACGACCATATTTCTCACCCGATCGCCTCTGTTAAAGTACGGAATTGTCGCCATCCTAAATCACTAATTGCCTTAGCTAACTTGCGATTACGTTTGCGTTTGCGTAGCATCCCGTAGGGAAGCATTCCGTAGGAAATCATGCCAGAAACATTCAAGTCTTCTAATACAATTGTGTCATATTTTCTAACTAAATTAGTAGACAACTTGTGTAGAAAATCTGTACGTTTGCGCAGCATTCCGTAGGAAATATCCTTGATTTTGGCGTGTAGCCTAGCTATTTTTAGCCTGCGTCTTTCACGACGTTTACTACCTAGTTCAGTTTTAGCAAACTTTCTTTGAAATTTAGCTAACTTTTTCAAGTTCTTTTTAAGAGGTTTGGGAGCTAATATTTTCCCTCCATTGCTCAATGTAGCAAATGTCGAAATACCTAAATCTATCCCGATTGAATTATCAGTTATAGGCAAAGATTCATGGTTAATTTCTACGACAAAACTAGCAATGCTAGGGCGATTAGCTGAATCTCTAATAATTGTTAGAGATGTAGGCTTACTAGCTAATGGCCTTGACCAAACTATTTTTATCTTACCTACTTTGGGTAGATAGATTTTATCTTGATTAATCTGGTAATTAGCACCAACAAATCTGGCAGTTTGCTTTGACTTTCTACTCTTGAATTTAGGTGGTTTTACCTTAATTCCTTTTCGTTGACCTTTGCAACTATTGAAAAAATTTTTGTAAGCTTGGTCTAAATCTTTTAATGATTGTTGTAATGGAGTTGAAGCAACTTCTTTCAACCAAAGTAATTCTCTTTTAGCTTGTGTTATGAATTGTTTAGTTAAATCAGTATATGAAGGCTTTATAATACCATTAATATACAACTGATTACAATGTGCTAAACTTTGGTTCCAAACATACCGACAACAACCAAATAATTGATTTAATTTAGTTATTTGGACACGATTAGGGTAGATACGATATTTATATCTAGCTTTCAATTTTATCGACCTGTTACTAATATTAGTTGCTATATTATAGCATGGGTTGGTATTCATCCCGACGCTAAAGGTGCGAGAGAGCGCGGGTCTTCTACCAACATTTAGATAAATTACTGAGATATGCTTAAATAGAATAGTAGTTAATTTTAGCAAAGAACGTATATGTTGACCATAAATCAATTAGATTTATTCTTGGAACTGGTTTATATTCCTGGGGGTAGTTTTCAAATGGGTTCAGAAAAGGATAACAGAGAAAAGCCGATACATAAGGTCAATATCCAGCCTTTCTACATGAGCAAATATCTCATTACTCAACGTCAATATCAGGAAATTATGGAAATAAATCCTTCTAATTTTAAGGAACAAAACCTCCCTGTGGAAAAAGTAAGTTGGAACGATGCGACAGAATTTTGTGAAAAGCTATCCGAAATAACGGAGGGAACTTACAGTTTGCCTAGTGAGAGTCAGTGGGAATATGCTTGTCGTGCAGGAACAACAACACCTTATTATTTTGGCGAAAGTATAACGACTGAATTAGCTAACTATAATGGCAGTGATGATAGACCCCCAGGAGAAAATCGAACAAAAACAACAGAGGTGGGAATTTTTCCTCCCAATGCTTTTGGTTTATACGATATGCACGGCAATGTTTATGAATGGTGTGAGGATATTTGGCATGATGATTATAATGAAGCGCCTGATGATGGTAGTGCTTGGCTGGAAGGAGGATATAACAATAATAGGGTGTTTCGTGGAGGCAGTTGGGGCAGCATTGCCGGTCTTTGTCGGAGCGCCTATCGGGATTGGGACAATGCGGACGACCACATCAACATTAGGGGTTTTCGTATTGTCTATGTGCCTAGTGTGTAGTCTCCTGCTTTCTGCCCCTAAGATTCTTCCCCTTTGTTCTTTTCCCCTTTTCCCCTTTGCCCTTTTTCCTCTTTCCTCTCCTTTCCCCACTAAAGCGGGTCGATTTTTTTTTGAGATTTAGGAAATAGACCCACCTCTAACCCTTCTGCCTTCTGCCTCCTGCCTTACCTTAATTACATGAATGAACTATCAATTATTCAAAAAACCTACGATTTAATTATTTGGTATGTACCAATTATTAACAGACTACCCAAAACTCACAAATACACAATCGGAGATAGACCCACCCCTAACCCCTCCCAGGAGGGGATTAATGGCTTATACGATTTTTTAGAATCCCTAATTACTGCCAAATATGCCTCAGAAAAACTCAAATTACTAGAATCTCTCAATCCCAAACTAGACATCATTCGTTATCAAACCAGAATTCTCTTAGATTTCCAATTAATCAACAACAAACGCTATGAATATGTCAGCCAACTAATCAGCGATATAGGCAAAGAATTAGGTGGCTGGGTTAAACAACAAAAAAACCAGAAAAATCCCCAAAGTATTAACAGTGAAAAGACACAAAAACCTATTTCCTCAAATAGCCAGGTTTGAAAATCTCCTCCTAGCAGCCAAAAAATCCCAGAAAGGAAAAAAATATAGAGACAACGTTCTGAAATTTTACTACAACTTAGAGCCAGAACTACTAAAACTAAAAACACAGCTAGAAACCAAAACTTATCAGCCAGGAGAATATAGAACCTTCAAAATTATCGACCGCAAAACCAGAATGATTTCTGCTGCCCCCTACCGGGACAGAATTATCCATCATGCCCTATGTAATATTATTGTTCCCATCTTTGAAAAAACATTTATCCATGATTCCTATGCCAATAGAATCAATTTTGGCACCCATAAAGCTCTGCGTCGTTTTACTCACATCTTGCACCTGACAAGACAAAGTTCCAAACCGTGTTTATAAAACCAAGGATTTAGTAACTTTAATTTTTTGATAAGGGAAAGGAGTAAAATCTGAGGTAAGAGCAAAACTAAGGCTTTTTCGGCTGAATCATACCAATCTAAATCATCAAAATAACCATTATGTAAATAAATCCAATAAGCTAATAAATAAGAGACGAGAGAAAGAATTAACCAACGATAAACCCCTAATAAAGTTTTTTGTCCAAAACGATGGAGACTAAATTGATGTTTGGCCGTTTTAAAGAAACCTTCAATCTGCCATCTACGTTTTCCCCAACGGACGATAGTTTTTCCCTTCATAGGTTTAGTTGAAATAACAAATCGCTTAACTCTTTTTCCATCTCGTTTTAGCCAAACCCATGATAAGAAGACAGGAAAATTTAAGCCGTTTAGATAAACTTGTTGTCCACGAGTTTTTAGTTCAGACACTTTACGTCCATCAGTTAATTTTCTGGTATTAGGGATGCCAAGAATTCCATGATGATTAAAAGAACTGTCACGGAGTTTTTCAATGAATTTAATTGTCCCAAAGGCTGTATCTCCTAAAACATAAATTGGGAAAGATTTTGTCAAAATAGAAGGCAATGTATTCAGTAATTTTAAAGCCAGTTGAGAAGGTGATGAGGTTCCTTTGCCTCTATATACACGAAAACTCCAAGGAAATCGCCAATTACCTATAACTAAGTAAAGAACAACGATGTGTAAACCTTTTTATGATTATAAACTCTAACTAATTCTTTTAGATGAACAAACTTCCCTACTTTTTCAAGAGTTGTTAAATCTAGAATAACTTGTAAAATGAGTTTTCGTCCTTTTATTCTTTCAGATAAAACTAAGTTGAGAATGAAAGAACGAACAGTGCGTATCAGAGAACGAGTTGACCAATTATAATGATTTAAGAAGCGACTAATAGCACTTTCTGATTTGGTTTGACAATGATGAGGAACAGCATTTCCTTGACTATGTAGAAACAAGCCTAAAACAGATTCTAGAGTTTCTTTTGATAAATTGTGGGCATTAATTCTTTTAAAGAGCAGAGTAATTCGTCAACTTGGGATAAAATGGGGTGAGGCAACATAGTTCTCTGTTTAAAATAGAGAACTATAATAACATATTCCATAATCAAAAAGCTCAAAAAATGGCTAAAATCAACAGTAATCTAGAAATAGCAGAGCGAGCAGACCGTATTAGAGAAGCTATAGCTGCTTTAAAACGTGAAAAATCAGAAATTGAAGCTTCAGGATGGGTTGCTCCTGCTGATTGTTATGTAGCACGGTATCAAGCCAAAGGGCAAAAATATCATTATTGGTATTATCAACTCAAAGGGTCTAGATCTGTTTTCCCAAAAAGTAATAAAAAAGGGGAATTTTCGCGTTTTAAACATTTAGGAAAAGCAGGAAGTCAAGCACATATAGATGGAGTGAATGCTGTGATTAGAAGAGGTAAAATTGAGCAATTAACTTCAGCTATCGAAGCACTTTATGAAAGTTGGTTAGATTTATATCCCGATGAAGAAAAAGCAGGTCATCGGGTAGAGTAAGATTAATTTACCCTCTGGTTTTTATTACTTCTTCATTATAGTTCTCTATTGAGAAGAGATAACTAACTCCCACCTCCGATCAGATAAGTATTTCAGTTATTGTTCTTCATATCAACTTTTGTTGGTGCAAGATGTGAGTTTTACAGAATTTTCCCGTTCCAGTCGCTATATTTTACAGTGCGACATAGCAAAATATTTCCCTAGTATCGACCATCAAATACTCAAAGAAATTATTCGTCGGAAAATCAAATGTCAAGACACCCTATGGTTAATCGACAAAATTATTGATGGGAGTAACGAACAAATCCCAGTATTAAATTATTTTCCAGGAGATGATTTACTCACACCAATAAACCGCAGAAGAGGTTTACCTCTAGGAAATTTAACCAGTCAATTTTTTGGCAATTTATACTTAAATAACTTTGACCATTTTATCAAAGAAGAACTAAAGTTAAAAAAATATCTGCGCTATGTTGATGACTTTAGCTTATTCTCAGACGACAGAGAATTATTAATCGCAGCCAGACAAAAAATCGAAACATATTTAGCCAACCTCCGCCTCAAGATTCATCCCATTAAAAGTCAATTATTTTCCACAAAAAAAGGTGCTAACTTTGTCGGTTTTCGAGTTTTGCCAGACCGCATTAGAATACGTTCCGAAAATTTAAGATTGGCTAGAAAAAAATTAAGACAATTACAAACAGACTACCAATTAGGAAAAATAGAATCTACTCAAATCCAAAAATCTCTGCAAAGTTGGTTTGCCCATTTAGCCCACGGCAATACCTGGCATTTAAAACAAAAAATATTACAGCAGTTTTCATTTCAGTAGACCACAGTAGAGACGTTGCATGCAACGTCCCTAGAAGGTTTTGGTTATGGCGATGTAGTTCATCAATTTAAAAAGCGCTGTAAATTCATTCAAATTTGTGATAGAATAATTTCTGGGACTGACAATCCCGGCTTCGTGGAGGCAGTTGGAACAACAATGCCAGGAATTGTCGGAGCGCCAATCGGAATAGGAACAATGCGGACAACCACAACAACAATAGGGGTTTTCGTATTGTCTATGTGCCTAGTGTGTAGTCTCCTGCTTTCTGCCCCTAGCACTCTTCATTGTCAGAGTTGGTAAATGGGAATTTACTGATATGGTGGAAGAGTCCAGTCAGTTCCAGTGAAGTTATTTTAGCTTCCGAAAATCAACCAAAATTAGACAGCTTAGTAGGTTTGCCGAAAGGTTGTCTAATTTAACTCCCTCATAAATTAGTATCTTCTACATTTGCTATTTCGGGAAGAGGACTATCCTTGTCTGTTTCATTTTCTTCAGAGATTGCTTCTTGCAGAGCTTGAATTGCCCCACTAATACGAAGTAAAGTATCCCGTAGATTGGCAACTTTAGCCTCATATTCAGCCATAACCTTCTGTCCTGACTCAAATTCGGCTTTCAGTTCCGCCAAACGTTTCTCTAATTGTTCTTTCATGTTCCTTTTACCTTCATATTCATCGTCATAAATGTACCAGTCCCGGAGTATTGGGGGGTAGCATCGGGAATAGGACTAGGTGCTGAGGGTTGTTGTGCGGGAACCATCACTTGAAATTTAGCTTTGAAGGATGCTCCTTTCAGCAATACAGGTTTACCCCCAGATTTGGTATTTTTAGCTTTTTGATTGCCTGCCAAGGATTCTATGGAAAGCATTCCCACCCCTGGAATACTATATTGTGGTGTCATGTAAGGACAACCAGGAACAATGACCTTTTTTTCATCGCCGTCTACGCAGACAAGTTTCTGGTTTATTTTACTCTTACCTGTGCCAATTAAATTCCCTGGACGGACGGTGACAATGGCTTGGCCAAAAGTCGGGTTAAACATAGCTTGATCGCCTGTGATCAGAATGAAATCTGCCATAGTTTAATATCTGCTAAAAAAATATCTCCCCTCCTGGGAGGGGCTAGGGGTAGGTTAATTCTCCTCCTAGTTTATTCCATAATCTCATAATTTTGATAGATTTTTATGTGCGCTATAATATTAGTCATTGTCGCGATCGCTAATTTCCAACTTGAAAAATTTGTTGAGCGGTTAATTTTAATTCAGGAAAAGTAGGAGATTGAATCAAGTCATCATCTCGAAACTGTTTACCTTCTTGATACTCATTTTTTTCTAGTTGATAAACCCATATTGTGGGAATTTTAGGAGAACCCAGATATCTTATTCCGCCTAATGCTCGATAATCAACTATCCAATATTCTAGGATACCTAGCTTTTCATATTCTGCTAGTTTGGTTAGATAATCATCTTGCCAGTTTGTGCTAACAACTTCAATGATTAACTTGGCAGACTTTCCTCTAGATATAGTAGAATATTTTTGCCAATAGGGATCTGCTTCCAGGGCGTTTTCATCTAAAACAATAATATCAGGCAGATAACCTTCTCCTTCCCGTTTTGGTTTAACTAAACAGCTACGAGGAATAAAATAAGGCAAAGAGTGTTTTTCAATTTCTACATCTAGTTTTCTTGCGATCAAAGCGGCAACTTTTTCGTGCGCTCCAATTGGACGCATTTCTACTATTTCTCCTTGATGTAGTTCGTAGTGTCTTCCATCTTCAGGGTATTGCTGAAGAAATTGTTCAAAAGTTAGTAAAGTTAGAGTTTCTTGAGTCATATTTTTTTTTAGAACATCAACATCCCCAGTGATGATAATAAAGGTAAACTATTGGTTTGATGTTTATTTGCTAGATGGTATGAGCGATCGCACTAAACTAATATCTATTGATAATTATTATGCTGCTCTAAAAGTAATACCATCTAAATACATTACGGCATTATTCAAAACGCTCCTACAAATGTATTTTACGTCTCCAGTGCCGGCGGAGATAGTGATATAGCTGATGAAAGGACCATATTGATAATATTCATAAGAGAATGGAGGATAACTACCAACAGGGTAATAACAATCAGTTGATGGTTTACAATCACCAGGAAGTTGAAACGCAGTTTTCGATTGAATTAAATCTTCATATTTTAGCACGCCTTTCAGGTGAACAATTCCCGAACTATCCTTAAAATATCCAAGTTCGTTGCTATCTTGATTTGTCCAACCGTTTATTAATTTTAGTGTTTCCCATTCTCCATCTTCTTCTACTTTGCTATCAACATAGCTTTTGATTGCTTTCGTTGTTGATATTGTCGTATCATTATTATCCCCAAGATTAGCATTGCTAGAAATGTTATTCACCGCTACTCCATTCTGTAGCGTCAAATCTCCATCTATCTTTAAACTTCCTGTGAAAACTGCCCTATGATCAGCATTACCCTGATAACGTAGAGTCAATGCTGTGCCATTAGAGCTTGGTAAATACACACCTGAATATTCTCGAATGTTAGGATCATTGTCGCTAATGAGATCGCTTGAAATTTTCAGTTTTGCCAACTTTACACAATGCTCAGGTGTTGGATCAGCAAATCCAAAAATAGGAGTCTCTATCGAGCGTGTATAGCTATTGTCTACACCATCTTGTTGTTTTTCTGCAAGTTGTTCATCGTATTGAATATAAAGTTCCCCTTCACTTAAACCATTAAATGCATTAAACTCTTGTTCTTCTTTTAAAACAATCAGATTCCCCTGATCATCTATAGCTGATCCACGTGTAATCAGCACAGATTTATCACCATCTGCAACTGTAACTTCTAGTCCTTCAATAATTCCTGAAACATGAAGACTTCGGTTATGGTAACGAAGGCGATAGCTTAAATAATCATGTTGCAGTTTAAAATCATCTGCTAATAAATATTGCCCAGGAAAATAGTTGGGATATTCGGTAGGAAATTCACTAAAATCTGTTGGTTCAAGCATAACTTACTCCTGTCCATCTAATGATTGAGTGGTTGTTCCTAAAATAGTAGGAATTGTTTCTCTGATAATATCTTCTCCAACCTCATTATCATAACAAATTTGTAGAATATTTTTAAGAGGAACTGGTGCTAGTTCAAAATTTTCATCTAGTAATTGAAAAGAGGATAACTCCTGATTAATTTCTAAAGATGCTTGCACAGTTACTTTACCTTGAACTTTAAGATTATTGAGATTTTTAATTGTAACTGTTAAACTATCTATGGTTTGCATAAACTGATAATAATAGAGAGAGCGTTTTACTCGAATTTTATTATCTTCGATAGTAGTTTCTGGAGTCAATAAATGAAAATTAGAGACATTATCTTTGATCCGAACTGTAATTTTATTGAGCATCTCTGGAGTTACTGGGTTGGGTTGGGTTACTTCTACAACCGCCTCTAGTTCTATTTTCTCAATTATAGCAGTAATATCCGGCTCTAATTCTTGAATTTTAGGAGCTGTAAATGTTCTAAAGATATAAGCTTTCCACAAATATTCTGTAATCCTCATTCCTGACATTTGGGAAACAGTGGCAATTCGAAAAATTGTATTTCCTTCGATAATTTTTTGTGCATCGTTTTGATTGCATATTTTTAATACAGGTGATAGGTTTATCCGTTCTTCTCTGAGTAGTATATCATCATAGATTGTTTGATTGAGCTGAAAATATAATTTAATAGTTAAATTCCCAGTAAAATATTCATCTGTTCGATTAGATAATTTGACATTAAACCCATCTAAATTATCTTGAAAATGCTGATAAGTCAAGGTATATTTTACAGCTAAATTTTCACCTTCAATAATAAGTTCAGGTGGCTCTAGAGTAATTGCTTGAGAGTTACCTTGCAGTTCAATAACTAATTGTTCAGGTAATTGATTTATTTCACCATTATTAAATAGACTGGAAGTAATTTTAACCTCTATAGTAAATGTTTGTTCTTGGGTTATTTCAAATAATGTAAAAGGCTCAGAAGACCACACGGATCGCCTCGTTATCTGCATCGTTGGCGTCAGAATTCTTAAAGCATAATATGTCTGTGCTGGTTTTTCTTGATCGATAATTGCTTTAGCTATTTTAGCCTGTTGCCAATACTTAACAGGATCGCGGTCATTTAATGTTAATTGAACCTGAAAATAATAGGGAAAACCAGTAAAATTGTCGGATACTTCTACCTTTTCCCCTAATCCAGCAATTTTCAAATAAGTACTTAAAACTCGACTTAATCCCTGTTTTGTTCCCCGCCAACGATACAATTCAACAATTTCTAAAATAAAAGCTCTTTTTACCTCAACACTCCAATCATTCCTTAAACTTAAAGCTACCCAACCAGCTAACCAAGGTAAAAATTCCTCTGGTGTTTTTTCAGGATCAAAATAGAGATGAATCCCACTTAGAATTTCCTCTAATCCTGGTACATTTTCACTTGTAATAATTTGTCCCTCAGTAGGGGTTTCATCAAGTCCACTAAGAATCTTTTCAAAAGCCAATAAAAAACGACCCAGAAAAACCTGTTCTTGGAGAATTGCTGGTAAATATTGTTGATAGGTACTAATTAATTGTTGTTCATTCATTGTTAACCTAGGCTAATACTATCAATCTACAAATGGATTATCTTCTACTGTAAATTCACTTCCTTTCAAATTAACTAACTGATTATCAGCTAGATAAACTTCCGATAGAGGTTCACCATTTTGAGACTCAAAATCGTTACCATCTTCATCTTTAATGAAAATATCTTCCACATAATCTACTCCTTCCAAATCATCAAGTAATTTATAGATTTCTGAGACATAAATACTCCTGCCAAAAGGCCATCCTTTACCCTCCCAATATTTACCAGAATTCAAAGGTGCAAAAAAAAGCTCAACTTCTGCCTCAGCTTTGGGAGTTAAATCTTCTTTTGTTACGTCATTTTTAGGAATTAATGTGGCTTCTATGGATATAGATACATATTCAGGTTCTACAATATGCAGACTTGTAGTTAACAGTTTTTTTGGCTCAAGAAACTTACATAAATCAGATAATTTGTCATAATAATTGTACAGTTGATCATTTTCCGGCACAACAACTAAACTAATATGTCCTGGAGCAAAACTATCAGCATCACCCTCCTCCAAATCCCGTTGTGCTAAACCCTTAACCCGGGCAATTTTCAAAGTAAAATCTGGAGATTCATTGAAATCTTCAAGAACTAATTGCTCATAATCTTCAATAGTAACCGCCCGATAGCGAACGCGTAAATTTAATAAAGTCTCCTTAATTCTTGATTGTAAGCTTTTGTGTCTTTCTTCAGCAGAGTCTAGGAGTAATTCGTTTTTTTGTCCTTCAAGTAGACTAAAAAAGCTAGCATAATTTTCATCAGAAACTTGATTAACTTGATAGAGAGTCATTTCCGTCAACCATGCCAACAATTCTATCAGAATAATTCCTGTATCCGTGGGATTATGATCTGTCCATTCAGGATATTCAACAGGAATCTGAGAAATTGCCTCCTCTACTAAGTCGGCATAACTACGATTGTCAAGATTAGGTAAAGGTAAAGTCATGTTTGATAATTAATAATGAATAATTAATAATGAATAATGGCTTTGTTGTATGAAAACTTATGGCATTGCACAAGATCCAAGCATATGTACTTCATACTTCTACAACTGTTGTCCAATAGAGTTGTCGCTAAATAAAGGAAAAAAATCGCTCTAACCTAGACAGAGCAATAATTCCCAGCATTTTTGTTATTCAATGGCTACAATCCTTACAGAACAAGGTTTTTGGGGATTTTTTAAGTTATAAAGCGACAAGTCTAATAAATAAATCAAACATCAAGCAACCTCCTTATCGAACTAACATTAATAGTATGATTGCCAGAAAAAATCAAAGTATCAGCACTCAGGGGAGCGTTTTTTGAAACGCCTTCTATTGTTAGAGAATCAACTGTTAGAGAATCAACATGATCTACCCCAGGAATAGCTTGAATAATAGCGTAAAAGTCTGATTCTTTAGGGTAACGACCAAATTGCCATCCCTTACCACTACCACCCGTTAAGGGGTGAAGAAACTCTTCTAAACGCTGTTTAACCTTATCTCTCACCATATCTACCCCTTCCAAGGAAATAGGAGTTATGGTTGTTGTCACACTGACTTCTTGCCATTTGGGCCCAGTAAAGGTCGCATCTACCGTCCCTTCACAACGGGAACGAATATAGGAGGCGACTTCTTCTAATAACGTTAAACTAGGAACAGGTTGGCGCGCTGTACTATCAGGCAAAATAATCAGTTTAACTTTACCCGCACGACGCTTAATTTCCTCTATTATCTCATCGCTCTGTCTTTCATCCTCCTTGGGTGTCTCCAAATTCTGCTCAAGAGTCTCTGGAAATGAAGTACCAGGTTGAATCGGTTCTAGCCAAAAATCTTCATTTAATGGATTAAAGTCGCTTACTATCATATCTGGAGTTACAACTTTAACTCTCGCAACATCAGTCGAAGCTTCATAAGCTAAATCTGCCATATCCTGTGTAGTAACAGCGCGATCGCTATGACGGAGTTGTTTGGGGACTCTTTCTTTAAGACGATCTAAGGTTTCTTGGTTAGCACCTCCTGCTGAGGGTTCCAGATTAATTACGCGATCGATGTATGGAATAGTAGTGTTTAGCTGACTGATGGTTTCCGCAGCAATATTTCCTTGTTCACCTCCTCCCGTGCGATACAAAGAGAATCGAATATTATTACGCCCCAGAGGCGGAATCATTCCTACTATTCCATCCCCAAACTGAATTTCTCCTGTTTGTCTGTCTAAAGTATAGTGGCGATCGCCCGCACCAGAAGTATAAAAATCGTCTACTTGATGCCATTTTACCCATACTTCTTCAATTTCTCCTATATCATCTCGAATCACTTTAACCTGATCCGATTCTAATTCGGGAGGAATTTGTCCTTCTTCAACTTCTAATTGTTGTCCTTGTAAAATCGGGGTATTATTGGCCACAAAAACTTGATTAGGATCGGCGTTACTAGAACCTAATATTTCTTCTGTGATAGTATTTGCTTGAACTGCCCAAATAGTATTTGTTAATAGGCGACGGAGACGGGGTTTAGCAATAAAATTACCCCCTTCCCAACGAACTCGTAACCAATAGAGTTCTTGACCAAAGTTTTCCATTTGACTCAAATCTATAGGAGCAATAAATTGAATTAAACCCCGCCCCGAAAAACCTTTAGTTTCATCTTTTACCCCCAATGGTTGCCATCCTAGAGGACTAGAATATTCCCAAACTAATTCCGGTTGTGTTGGGTAAATAACTCGACTTTTTTCACTATAATTTTGTTTTATAGTTGGATTGACTGTAATTTGATGATCATCAATAATATCGCTAATTTGATATTGATCGTATTGTTTTATATCAACAGGATTTTGAACTTCAATATTGTCACCAATTTCCCAACCTGTAATATCAGAAAGTTTCAGAAAAATTTGTCCACTAATAGCAGTTTCTGTGAGGAATGTTTCTGATGTAATATCCCTTGATAATTCTTCAGCTAATGGGGGTTCAACCTGAGCGTAGAGAGTAACAGTTTTATTCTCAAAAGATTGATCGAATCCTAGATAAAGGGTGGGGTTTTTGTCTACTGTGGGAGTAAAAGGTTGGAAAGTATATTTTACAGGAGTATCATTCGAGTATTCCTCCGTCACTTTTGAAGTCAGAAGAACTTGATTTGTTTTAGAGTTTATAGTTTCTATTTGATAATTTTCATCTCCAATTGTCAGAAATTGACCAACAGTTAATCCTGTAACTTCTGCTAAAGTAAGCAACTTATCTCCCTGATTTGTTTTTTCTGTTAATTTAGTATTGAGCTGTTTGGTATGAGAATAGATGAAATCATTATTAGCAAAATAAACAGCCTCTTCAGTTAGGGTAAAATCATATCTTAATTTTAAAGATTGAATTAAAGGAGGGTCATAAGTTGGGGGAATTATTTCAGTAATAATTAATTTACGCATCACCCTAGTTCCTACAGGTAAATTATCATTAATAATCCCGTTATTTAGGGTCAATTTATTAGGGTTTTGAGTGATTTGAGTAATTGTATGTTCTTCTGGAAATCCTCCCGTATTTGGCAGAAGACGAATTGAATCTTCTACTTTGAATAAATCCAAATTATCAACTTCTATATCCTTTCCTTCTTGTTTTGCTTCCTTTGCCAAGACTGCTAAATTATCATAAACAGGATATTTACGCTCCGAAGCTGTTTGTCCATAATGACCTTCTTTAATCCGCGCCCGAATCCAATACCGATTTTCTCCATCTTCTATGCTAGGTAATGGTATTGTATCAGAAAACTCTAATATAGCCTCAATTTCTTTGGTAAAATCAGGTGATTCACCGCTCCATTTTACTATGCCATTATCTACAGTTGTAATTTCTTTCCATTCTTCTCCATCACTAATTTCCCAAACAATATTTAGGTCAACAAAAGAACTAATTGATTTACAGATTAAATATAAAGTGATGGTGGTATTAGGTTTAACAAATGACTCGTGTAAAGCAATATAAAAAGTATCATTAAATTCTGGCTGTTCGCCAAAAGGATAAAAATCTTTTGTGAGGTCTAAAGGACTATAATTAAATAAACAAATATCAGGAACTAAATCAGATTTAGTAAATTTTATTTCACCTTTAATATCTGTTATTTTAGATGAATTTACCAATAGATTAGTTACGTTTGCTTGTAACCACTTACCAGTTTCCCCCTGAATTTCAGAAGCAGTTGGAATTGGTAAATCAGTAAAATCAAAAGTCAATTCCTTCTCATTAGTTGTGCTTTTAGGACTTTGTTCTTGCCATTGGGAACCATCCCAATAAAACCAATTCAGTTCGCTTGGAAATTCAGCAGTATTATCAGTAGTAATAATCAGTTTGAACCCTGATAATTCTGGTAAATTAAAAATCTCTGGACAAGTTATATAAAGAGAATGTTCAATGGGGCGATCGCCTGCAAAAGCTAAAAAAACTTCATCGTTTTGTCCAAGTGCTTCTAAAGAGCGATCGCTATATTTATCTTGACTCGGTCCCCGTACAAATACAGCTTTTAATTGCGCGGTTGTCACCACCAATTCCCCATCTGTTTCAAACACCATTTCCTCATCTGAACCCTCTGCTGGAGGTGCAGAAACTTGGATATAAGCAGGAACTAAACCATCCACTGCACTCCCTTCAGCTAAATAGAAAGTTAAGGGGACCTTTGCTGGTTGGGGTGGTATAAGTTCTCCCCCAATTAAATCAAGGAAAACCAGGAAATTTTTATCAGGGACTTGATTGAGGCGATCGCTAACAGACTTAACCATTTTACCAAAGATGCGAATTAATGCCTCTCCTGCATCTATTTTTCCTGATTCATTTGTCGGTTGCCAATCGGTAAATTGTTGTGCGAGTTCTTTTGTTTGTTCAACAATTTCCTCATAAGTACGCTCGTCTATTTTTGGAGATGCCATTTTAGTTATCAGTTATCAGTTATCAGCTAATTTAGTAGGTTGGGTTGTAGTTATCAGTTATCAGTTATCAGCTAATTTAGTAGGTTGGGTTGTAGCTTGCTTCCGCGTAGCGGTACGACAGTGAAACCCAACACAACCTTATTATGGTTGAGTTACATAATTTTTAAGGCTTTCAAGTCAAATTAACTATTATCAAAATTGTCACAACTAAGAATTGCGGCGTTGCTGATTAGTAATGATCTATGCTGATATAGGAAGAGTTTCAAATTTTAGATAGTGCAGCAGAAGACGAATAGAATATTTGAGCATCTCAAGGGACTTAGAGTAGCAAAGGGTTTTGTATGGGATGGCGAGCCAAATAATGTCGGAGTCGAGTATTTTCCCCTTCCACCCTGGTCATATAAGTTTTACTGACTAAGTGATCTTCTGGTGCAATAAAACAAGGGTACACAGAATAACCATCACTTACATACCAAAAGCTATGCCAGCACCTAATTATTAACCACAAATATTCAAAGGTTTTGCTGCTGCGATCGCCTACGACCCACAACAAGATTCCTGGCTTCCAATGATTGACTACTGTCCAAATCCAAACTTTGTGTTTCTTGTGGCCTATAAAAGTCTGTAACTCATCAATTTCAGTGATTTCAGGTATCTCTTGCTCTTCGGGGCATCTGGTAATTTTATACCTGCATCTTTAATCCATTTGATAATGGTTGTATGATGAACCTCTGTTACTCTTTGGATAGCTCGTAAACCCATGCCATTGAGATACATCTTTAGACATAGTTCTTTAATCTGTGGTGAATAGGGTTGACTCTTAGGGGATTCAACGAACTGACGACCACAGATTCGACATTGGAAACACTGTTGGCCACGTCTTCGGCCATTTTTCCTAGTTTGGGTGGAGTTACATTTCAGACATTTCATGTTTTGAATTCTACAACATTTATCATTACTTTTCAGCAACGCCAGAATTGCTATAGTTTGAATTTTGGGTGAATTACATTTCTTTAATACACCCAACAAAACCAATCTAATGTTTAGCAATCTTTTCCATAAAAATCCGTTCTTGCTCTGACAAAGGTATATCTTGAGAATAAATTACGGGATTGCGATCGCGCTTTAATCATTCAGCTAATGCACCACTAAATTTATCATCATCATTTCGACTTTCAGATATATAATTTTTTAATTCTTTTATAGTCATTTTAGTTAAATCAGTCATCAGAAAAACCGCCTATTTCCATCAGAATAAATGTCAGTATTCAGGCGTCAGCTATTAGCTATCAGCTTATTTTTTTTTAGTTCTAGATAAAAGCTTGATTAACTGAGCTATAATTAAATATTACTACAAAAACTGTCCTCCTTAATTTTAAAGTCTATCTTCATTTTAACCCTGTTTTTAAAGGCGTGCTTTTATTGCTGAGAGCTGACAGCTAACAGCTAAATGCTTATAATTATTGTAAATAAAAAGGATAAACCAAATTAAAAATATTATTCGTGGTTCGGATTTGATAATTTACCTGAATTAAAATAACATTCGGTTGGCTAGAATCAGGAATTGTATCCACATCTAAAACATCAATTCTAGGTTCCCATTCAATTAAAGCATCACGAACATCACTAACAATTTGACCCACTGTTCCTGAACTATTCGGAGAAAAAACTTTATCGTGAATCTCACAGCCAAAATCAGGACGCATTACCCGTTCTCCCTTCGCGGTACCAAGAATCATCCAAATAGACTGTCGCACAGCATCTTCATATTTAGCTACTTTAATGTGACTATTTTCTAGTTCCACAGGTGAAGTCCATCCCACACCTAAAAAATCAATATCCATCACATCACCTCCAATGAACTATTATTAACTTTCACTCCAGCCGAACATTTAATCCCTAAACCTGATTTGGCTTCTAGTTCATATTTAGACTTAGCTTTAATCGTACAATTTTCCCCTGCGTCTAACTGATAATTTTTGTTGACTTTTATAGATAAATTGTTACATTCAATCGAAACATCATCATCACTGCTTTTTAAGATGATTTTACCTTTAGTTTCAATAGTCAAATCTTTTTCAACCTTAATATTCATATTATTTTCCTTAGAATCAATCAAAATTTGATTTTTACCCGTTTTATCTTGAATAATAATTTGTTCTTTTCCTTTAGTATCATCTAAAATAATCTGATGACCACTACGGGATTTAATCATTCTTTGATTATTTTTACCATCATCATTTTTAGCAGGAGGTTTATCTTTTCCATTCCACAAAGCACCTAGAATATAAGGAACATTCATATCACCTTGTTCAAAAGCCACTAATACTTCATCATCAACTTCCGGCAAAAAATAAATACCTCTGTCATTTCCAGCCATAGGAGTTAAAATCCTAGCCCAGTAACTTTCTTCATTTTCAGAAAGCCAAGGAAATTTCACTTTAATTCTGCCTAAACCTTCTGGGTCTTTATTGTTAGTAACTATGCCGATTGTTACACCATTAAAAATATTATTTTTGTCATTATTGATTAATAAATCGTATCCATTCATGTAACATTTCTCCTAATTTTGATTATTCGGTGTCTAATCTTTTTTGTTGACTGGAAAACCGTTTGATTCTAGCCTGAATATTTGCTAGTATTTCTTTTATTTCTTCTAAATCACTTTCTAATAAATGTTTGCTTAATAGCTTTAACAAAGGGGGTAAATCTACCTGATAATTTAATAATAAAAGTAAAAGATCATTCTCGTAAATACTTGCTCTGTCAAACTTGCCTTGACCATATAGAGAAGGTAAAGCATATAATTTAAGAATAATTAGACCCTCTACTGTGACACAACGAATTAATCTATTGCCAAATTCTCTTTCTGTTACAAATTGTTGCGAAATTGTATTAAAAAGCTTGTTTTGTGTTAATAAAACATCAATTTGTAACTGATTAAAATTTCCCCTAATAAAATCTTTATTTTCCTCAGTAATTTTGATCTCTGATAAATTGTCTAAATCTTGACGAGAAAGAATCAAGTCAATATCTTGAGTATTTCTGCCCTCAATATAACTTAAATATTGCCACACCTCCCACTAATAAATAGTTAATGTTAACTTGTTCTAAAGTGTTAAATAAATCATCAACATCGTCCAATAAATTATTGATATTCATCAGATTAGTTTGCCAGTTTTTTACATCAAAAATTATACCATTTGCTACAATTTTACCAATCGCAACTACCATAATAAAAATCTTAAATGATTTTGTCTTTCCTCTACCCAGTTAGTATGAATTCGATCAAAGTCTCGAATATTAAAGCTATAAACAACACGCTGATTCTCTAAAGCCCATTTTAATTGTTATTCTAGTCTTCCTCCTAATAGTAAAACAAATCATTTTGTGCCTTTTTTAAGAATAACATATTTGAGAAATCCAGAAAACTAAGCAATAGCAAAACCTGTTTCTTCTCGAATTTGTGGGTCATAAAATGCTAAGACAATTTTATCTTTAGTAATACCAGCATCTAATAAATCTCTAGCAATACCTTCTTCTGTCCCATCTTGTTGAATCCAAATTTTATCATCCCAAATATCCACATGAATTAAACAACCATGAACTCTTTTTGTTGCTGAATATTTAGAATTTATTTTTTCCCTACCCACTATCATTAATAAATAACGATCTTGTTGGGTGTCAAAGACTGTTTCTAATTTAATATTTTCATCAGGATAGGGAATTTTTGTATAAGATAGAATAATTTTTTGGATAATTTCACGGTAGTTATTTATCCTATCCATTCGATGATTTCCTCCAAATTAATATCAAAAATTAGTAACAACAATTGATAATCTTCTGTAATTATTTTGCCTAAACCATCTTCAAAAATGTCCGCATAAACAATACTAGGTATTGCTAAATAAAGTTTTCTATCTGGTTCAGTTCTGCTAATAACAGAACGATATAACAAATATTGTCCTAATGCATTTTCTAAAGCATTAACTTCTGACATAGCAGCAAAAGTTTTAATTTCTACTGCAATTTTGTTTTGATTTTTTTCTGCTATTAATAATTTTTCAGCTCCTAAATCTACATACATATCTTTGCTTCCCCATCTTAACCTAAGAGGGTCATGGGTTATTGTCCAACTATCTTTGATGAGGGCATTTTTACAATTATCATGGTATCTATCTTTTGTTGGCATTATTTTTGATTTAATGATTACCCTACAAGAGCGATCGCCCTATAAAATCAACAATTATACTAATTTATAATTAATAGAAAGGTCTGAATCTGCACTAATACAACCGATTAATCCAAATTATTTCAAAATATCTAGGGTGCTAGATTGATGCTCAAGGAGTTTCTTAGATTTAACCTGTTGTTTTTCTGCTAAGGAATAACGTTTTTTTAAGAATTAAGTAAAATCTATCAGGAAGATTTGCGCCTCATCGGGTAGTTCATTAATATCTTGTTGGATTTGGTCAATATTAATCATAATTATTGGCGTTGCCAGAAAAGAAGATGATTGAGAGAATGATAAGCGTGTACAGTTCAAGGAAAAATTCCATAGAATGTCCAAAATGCCCCCACTATTTTCCTATAATTCATCCTTTAATCTGACAACGCCTAATTATTTGTCCTTTTAATTATTTTTGGTTTGTTGGGTTGAGGCAACAAAACCCAACCTACAAGATTGGTGATCGCACTACAAAATTGACGATCGCACTTTTACACCCCACCCATCTATATTTGGGGATAAATACAATGGACCTTCCCCCGGAATGGTAGAAGGGATGGTCACTAAGAACTTAATTAGAGGATCTCCTCCATTTTCCTGAGCAAAAATACCCCTATTTAAACAAACCATTAATCTCCAAATTTCTTCGGATGGCATTTCCAAATCAAAAAAATGGGTTTTATTTTCTGTTTGGTCGTATATTGGATCAAACCATGCCTCCAAATAATCATTCTTCCGCAGAAGAAGATTACTCCTAGTTTCCTCAAGAACTTCAAGACTATAGCTTCCATTGCTTTCTTTGATTTTGTTGAGGGTTCTTATCCACGCGATACTATCTTTGCTTAAGCCCCAATCAATAGCCAATCTCAAACATTCGTAATATTTTTCTTTCCGCATTTTCTCCTGTGATTTTATGATTCTTATTTCTTCTCCGCCCCCCAACCGTCTGCATAGGGTCTCAGCTCTTGTGCTGTTTCCTTAGCATGATCTCCAGGTGTCTTTTGATTGTAATCGTAATAAGGTACCCTAACAGTCATTTCTGAAATGGGAGGATTTGCCTGAGCGAATAAGCCTTCGTTGTGATTGACCAATTTTTCCCATATTTCTTTAGGTTTATTTTCCAAACCAAATTGATGTTTTTTAGGTAGAACTGATGAGCGATGGTATGTAAAACTTTTCCTACTCCCTCCAGCATTTTGGCCATTGTTTGTTATGTCATATTTCATAGTCATCTTTTTTATTAAATTTGATTCCAAATTAGACTCTCCAAATAATCGACCAACCCATGCCTCTATTTTTGTTTTTGCAGTTCCTAAAAGGCTTTGTTTTTTTTCATTCAGTGTGTTCAATCGCAGTTGTTTTTCCTTTTCGTTTTTGGCTTTTTTGGTATTTGTGTTTATTACTCTTGTCCATGCGTCCCTTGAATCGTCAAAGCCCCAAGAAATAGCTTTCATTAAGCCATCTACATAGTTGGGTTTAAATTCTACTGACGGATGTAATTCTCTTGTGACTTTGTAATTACCTATTTCTCCTATGCCTGGTTTCCATTCGTTGATTTGATCGACTCCGGCTCCACGAACATTTTGTTCATTCTTAGTCCAATCGTCTTCTGCACCCTTTGTCCACCAGCCCACATTTTTATCGTTACCTGCTCCACCAAAAGACTTTGCATAAGCATGTGCCCGCCAATAATTAGCCGGAGATATAGCTAGACCTGCCCAACCTTCTGGATTCAAGACGTCTGTAAATCCTACATCATTACTCACCTCATTTCCTTCTATTTGACCAGGGTTTTGCATAATGACAAATCTTCCCTGATTTCCTCCAGCCTGACTTAATGTGATGGGTCCGTTTTGAGGCTTTACCGTTGCTAATACCAATTGAGCAACCTTCTGAGCACTTTCTTTTTGAATAGGTATTCTCGTTGATAGGGTCAGGTTGTTCATGTTATGAGTTTCAGATTGACTTTTTTTCTGTACAGCCTTTTCTCCCATCAGATTCGCTTCTTGCTCCAATCTTGGGTCATTATTTATATCAACCCCTTGTTTCATTTGCATCGTTGGCTTCACCCGGCCTTGTGCCTGCTGGACAACGTGCCATGCTTCATGGGGTAAATGTTTCTCTTGTCCAGGGGCAACATGAATCTCTGTCCCTTGGGTGTAAGCTAATGCCTGTAATTGGGAAGGTTTTGGCGAATTATAATTAACTCTAACATCATCTAAGGAATATCCCGATAAATTTTCAACCCCTGCTTTGAGATTATCGGGTAGTCCGGTATTATTTTCATGCTGTACTTCAGACACACCAACATCATCCTGTCCCTTTGTCTGTATTGGTTCCCTCACTCCCCCCGAATCACCCTCAAGTTGAGCAGAAATACCTTGAAATTCAGGCACATAAGAAGTCCGCTTTCCTGATTTAATTTCCTCAGTTGCTCTTGTGCCAATGCTACTGTCTAACCCTAGCCATTCCTCCCGACTTAAACTTTCAGGATTTGCTACCGCTCGTTGTATTGTTCCCGATAATGAACCATAACTAGGAGTTGGTATCGTTTTTTTGTTAATTGGAATTGAATAAAGAGAGGGAGAAGTTTTTTTTGCTATTGGTTTCTGGTACATTTTTTAATCCTGTTTATTTTCTTATACAATAACATACTTTCAATCTTGATTTTTACAGCAGATTCCAAATATTATGAAGTACAGATATTAACAATTAAATATTCTCAGTGCGGGCATCTTGCCCGCGATGGATATATCTCACAAGGTAGATTTTTTTGTATATAAATTGCCTTCATTTATCAGAATAATTGGGTCGCGCCACCCTGCCTTTTAAGGCAAAATGTTAAATACCCGTTACAAAAACAACTTCTAACTTCCCCTCCTATTCCCCTCCTGGGAGGGGTTAGGGGTGGGTTGACTTCTGACTTCGTTAAGTCGCATTCCTCCTAACAGTAAATGAAGTTTGATAACCCTGAGATTCTGAATAAAAATGTTCCACAGTCATCAGATAATAAAGACCGCTAAACTTCTTACTAACCCCTGCAATTTCTATCACTTTTCCTGCCCGTAAATTTGGATAACCTTGGCAAGTTCCTTCCCCAGTAATATAGTCAAGCAACCCTTCTCTAAACTGTCCTAAAGACATCTTATCAGCTTCTGCTTTACTCGATACAGCTTGATTAACTATTGTCTCACTAGATTTCCCAAAAGCTTTTTGAACTTCCTTAGCACCGGAAGTTGAGCCTCCCATTTTATTCCCTTCTTTACCCGCCCCCGCCTTCGCTAAAACTGTTTTTTTCTCCTGGGGAAGCCATCCTTGTACCTGCACTTCCTCAACTTGATTCATCGTACTTAAACGAGGTTGAAAATCTTGTAAATCATCCCCATAAGTTATGGTAAAAAGTTTTTGTTCCCCATTGTCAGGAGGACGAAAATATAAAGTTTTGTTATCAACAGCTACTTCATAACCAAGACGTGCCGCTCGCTCTTGCAAAAATTCCCAATCTGTTTGATTATGTTGTAAAACATATTCCAATTTTGCCTTAGTATCTTCTACTTTTGGAGTAAGTCCTTTTCCTTTAGCAATTTGACTCACAATATCACTATCTTTCATTTTAGTAAAAGATTTTGTCTGACGACCTCGCAACAAACGGTGACGCAAATCATGTCCTCGCACCAGTAACATCGGGGTCGTATCTTGGGAAAACTCCGGTTCAAGTCCAGTAATTTCACCTACTATAACAGTCTCAAGATTATTCTCATATCCCATCTTAATTTCAACTGTATTACCTAATTCAAAAACCTCTTTATCTATCCAAGTAAATTGTTGCTTTTCTAAATCCCAAGTCACAAATTTTAATTCAAACATACTCGGTGCTTCTAAATCCTCAGAAACCTTTACCGAGACAAAATCTGCTTCCAATTCTGGGGAAAGAGCTTTCCCTTTCAGTAAAATTTTAATATTAGGATTAAGTAATGGTTCTCCACTAGGTTTTTTAGACATTTTTTATTTCCACTCAATAATATTAATTAAAGCTTGTAGTAGGGCTTTAGCCTGAACTACAGAAGGGGTAAATCCCTACTACAAACAAAAACTTTAGCTGTTAACTGACCGCTGAATGTTTACCAAAATAATTGAGTTATTAGCCGTTCTTAGAAACCTACGATAATCTATATAAATCTATGATTATCTGTTCTATTCTTGCTTCTACCTGGCAACGTCGGCGTTATCCAGTCCGCAAGCTGTCACGGTCGAACTGACCGCCTGAGCTAGATTTAAACTAGCATTCAAATCCCGGTCGCAGCTAAAATTGCAGTGTTCGCAATTGAAAACGCGCTCTGATAAAAACAGAGACTCTTTAACAGTTCCACACCTACTGCAGGTCTTAGAACTAGGAAACCATCTATCCACAACAATCAGCTCAGAACCATATAACTCACACTTGTACTCGCGCCTGTCTACGAAACTCATAAAAACCCATATCGGCAACAGCTTTAGCTAGCTTGTGATTTGCCATCATGCCTGATACATTTAAGTCTTCTATTACTATCTGGCTGTGGTTTTTAGCCAAGTAAGTAGTTAGCTTGTGCAATGTATCTTTTCTAATGTTGGCTACCTTTGTGTGTAGCCTGGCTATCTTGAGTTGTGCTTTTTTCCAGTTATGAGAAAACTTGACTTGATGTCGGTTCAGATATTGCAACCGAGAAAGTTTTGCTTCTAACTTTTTGTAAGACTTTGCACCAACAAAAACTTCACCAGTAGATAATGTAGCTAGAGATTTTACACCTAAATCTACACCAACTACGTCTACTGACTTCTCGGTAATAGATGGTTCTTTCTCTATTTTGAAACTAATAAACCAACGGTCTGCTTTCCGACTAATAGTTACAGACTTAGGGATAATATTATCTGGTAATATTTCGTAGGTTTTAATCCATCCAATTCTTGGTAATTTGATGCGATTAAAGCATACCGATATTGAGCCATCTAAAGTAAAGCTATCATCTTTACCTTTTTTCTTAAATTGAGGCACTCCCGAAACTTTGTTAAAGCAACGTTTCCAAGCTAGAGATAAATATCTCAAAGCATCCATACGGAGCGCACTTAGAAACTTCATAATACCAATAGTTCTTAGGTTTAACCATTGCTACCAAAAGCTTATGCAGGTCGATTGCAGTAGGAAATTTAAGTTTGCTGTCAGGATTATTTGAATTGTGATTAAGGATGTTCCTAGTCAACCATAATCCCCAATTCCAAGCGTGACGAGATACAGAGCGCGTGTTTAGCGAGTAAGGTTTTTTGCTGCTTATTTGGGTGCAGTTCAGTATGATATCCAAGTAGCATAAACAGATAATCCCAGATTTATATAGATTATACCAGATTTTAGCCAACAGTTATAAACCCCGACTTTTAAGGCGAAATGTTTTTGGAGCATTGCTCTAATCCCCTACTTCCCCTCCTGGGAGGGGCTAGGGGTGGGTTAACTTCTGACTTCCCCTCCT
Source organism: Okeania sp. KiyG1 (assembly GCF_014132355.1). GTDB lineage: Bacteria > Cyanobacteriota > Cyanobacteriia > Cyanobacteriales > Microcoleaceae > Okeania. The sequence continues at coordinate 35,633 of NZ_BLZO01000043.1, read as the reverse complement.
GGGAGGGGTTAGGGGTGGGTTGACTTCTGATACCATTTCTCTGTAACAATGCGCTTAATAATTCTTCCCCAGACCTGAATTTTACTAATATCTTTTATCTTTTATTAAGCGCAACTTCATGGAGAATTGGTATGACTTCTGACTTCGTTAAAGAGGCGGAATAGTTAACACTGTTCCTGGTGCTAATTTCCGAGGATTAATTAAACGATTTTCCTCAGCAATAATACGCCATAGGGAAGGGTCGCCAAATTCTTCAGTGGCAATACTACTCAAAGTTTCTCCTCTTTTGACAATTCTCACCGGGTCATCTATCGGGTTTTCAATTTTTTTCTGTTTATCTGGATCTTTCCACTCTTTAAAAGTACAATCTAAGGTCGCTCGTACAGGTGTTCCATCTTTGAGGAAATGGGTTAACTTTTTAGTTACGGATTCCAAAAAACAATCAGCTAAAATAACACTATCTTTACCAGAAATAGTCCCCCATATAAGTTGACAACGAGGTGGTCTTTTATGATTTTTCCCAATCCGAGGTTGAGTTAAACTTACAATTTTTTGGGTATATTTCTGGACGTTTTCTGGTGGATATTTCTTGAGAGTAGTATCAAAGAATAAATTCAAACTTAAAGTAACATAGTCTTCTGTCGCTACGAGTCCATAATCTCCCATTTTTCCACCAGGGATAGTCATGCTAATTTCACTGGGATTAAAAAGAACTTCAATTTTGTCGGTAAAGCTTCCAGGGTTATTTTTTTCAGCTTTAATCGTTAACTTTTCTAGACTCATCGACTTTTACCTCTACGTTCACTTTCTATTACTAAACGTCGCATTAATTTGCGTTCAACTTTATTAGCTATGGCATCTATATCAATCTTTGAATTTGATTGATTTGCCATAGTCGAAACGGAAGTTTCTGTTGGAAATGAAGGATTAGCATAAATTTTTGGGGATGAGGAAGAATTGGTATTTGCTCCTATTTGATTCTGGTTTGATAAGTTAGGTTGTTGACTAATACTGTTTGATAATTGTTTATTTTTACCTACATATAAAGGTAAAGGTTGAGATTTTAATTTGGAATTAATTGGAGAAGTTATAGGGGTCGTAAGAGGATAAATATTTTGATTGCTATTACTTAGTTGAATTTGTGAGTTAGAAATATTCAAAGATTGATTTTGATAATTGGGCGCATCTTTGGCAAGTGATCTTTCTTCCTCAGTCAAATTAACTTCATAGATTAGAGGTTTAGCATTTACTATAGGCAATTTATTTGAGGAGATTTGAGATTCTAAATTATTTTGTTTGATTGAATTTATTTGGGTTGAATAATTATTATTTTGTTGGAGTATTTTTAGTGGTACTAGAGTGTTTAAAGGATCAACTACTGGAAGAGATGAGGGTGAGAGAAAAGAATTTTGCTGCTTTGCTTTAATGATAGGGAGTGGTTGTTCAGAAATACTTGTAAATTCTTGTCTTAATGGCATCTCTGAAGTATTAGCTAATTCCTCTGAAATTGGTTGTGGTGAAACTATTGGTTTTTCTGATGGGGAAATAGAAGTTTGATTAATTATTTTTGTTTCTTCTTGGCTAGAGGTTGATGAAATATTTGGATTTAATTGGGATGTAGTTGAGGAGTCAATAAATTTACCTTGTAATGGCATTTCTGAAATATTAGCTAATTCCTCTGAAATTGGTTGTGGTGAAACTATTGGTTTTTCTGATGGGGAAATAGAAGTTTGATTAATTATTTTTGTTTCTTCTTGGCTAGAGGTTGATGAAATATTTGGATTTAATTGGGATGTAGTTGAGGAGTCAATAAATTTACCTTGTAATGGCATTTCTGAAGTATTAGCTAATTCCTCTGAAATTGGTTGTGGTGAAACTACTGAAATTTCTGATGGGGAAATAGAGGTTTGATTAATTTCAGTTTCTAAAGAAAGAGAGGGGGTTGTTTCACCCGAAAAATTAGAACTGGATAAATCTGTTAAATTTTGAACAGCTATAGTCTTATTATCTTTTTGAACTGGTTTGACTTGAGAAGAATCTTCCTTTCGCTGGATGATAGGAACTGAAGGTTGATTTTTAGATTTATTAGACATCTCAATACTTTCTTTTCCAGTCCCCATTTCCTGTTCCTTTGGTGATGAAACAGGTTGTGCATAAACAATAGGAACAGCATCATACGATAGGCTATTAGTATTATTACCCCAACGTTCCATTTGTTGACTCAGCAGAGGTACACGATTTAAAAAGCGATCGCAACGATTTATTATCCCCCGACTCATGGCCATTTTTATCATTCCTGGTTGATATAAGGGACGAGCGAGTCTACTTACCAACCTATCATTGAGGGAATCTTGCCAATTTGATGAAACATTTGCCATGATTTTATAACTTAGAAATTCCTTGATGTACCAGTTCAATTTTTTCCACAGCAATTTCATCGCTGCTGGCATTCAATTGCGGTCCTTCCCACTTAACAGGATATGCCTTTTTAACCGTCCACCACGTTACCGGAAGTCCCTGACTATTAAGCAACAGAATTGTACCATTTAATTGTTGAATCAACCCTTGACTCGTTGCTTCATACCAGATAGAAAATAAATCAATATTAACCAATCCCCGACTTAAAACCAAATTCGGATAAGTAGTATGTTTGGGAAATTTATGTACATATCCATTTAATCCACCTTCCTCATAAGATTCCAATTCAATTTCACTACTTAAACCACTAACTTCACTAAAACCGCCCACAACAACTCCACCAATTTCTACGGCAAAATTATAAGTCATATATGGGTCATGTCCTGCTAAACTGGCTGTAGAACCTGCAAGTAAAGCTGCGTTCAGTGCAGTAAATTTTGGATTCATCCGTCCCTCCTTCATTAATGAATAATGAATAATGAAAACTATGTCTAATTATTGCTCTGCCGAACAAATTTTCAAGCATTGACAGGTAAAGACTTGAGTTTTTTAGGAATCAAAAAAAGTGCTAGGTTTTCAGTGTGACATACTCCCACACTAACCTTGCGGTATAGTGTGGGCTTCTCGTTTCCCAGTCCCGGTACCCCGTCGGACAAGCGCGTGCTTTAAGGACGGAATGCCCTACCGCCCTATTTTTGATATTTATTGCTGCATTCACATCACGATCGATCGCAATACCGCAATGCGGACAAGAATGAGTTCGTATGTTTAATTTTTTGGGAACTTTTTTTCCACAGTTTGAGCAATTTTGGCTGGTATTTTTGGGGTTCACTGCTATAGTTTTCTGTCCAGCATTTTCGGCTTTGACAGTTAAAATAGTTAGAAATTGTCCCCAGCCAGCATCATTAATTGATTTACTCAAACGAGTCTTTGCTAGCCCTTTAATGTTTAAATTTTCATGGGCGATAACTTCGGCTTTTGATAACAATTCATTAGCTGTTTTGAAATGAAAGTCTTTACGTTTATCGGCTACCTTTTTGTGTTGTTTCGCTACAGACAGAAGAGCTTTTAACCATCTTTTACTACCTTTCTTTTTACGAGATAAACGTTTCTGTAGAGTCTTTAATCGCTGCTGAGATTTTCGATAGTATTGGGGTATGGGGACAGATTCTCCTTCACTTGTTACTAAGAATTCCTTCAGTCCCATATCAATTCCCAGAGTGTTTTTTAATGTAGGTTCAACTTTAGTTGTTAAAGCTGGAACTGATTTGTCTTCTAGGGATAAAGTTACATAATAACCATCTACTTTACGGCTAATTGTTACTGTTTTAATTTGAAAACCTTCTGGTATTGGACGATGCTGAATTAACTTTACTTTTCCTATTTTGGGCAAATTAATCTGATTTCCTTCAATACAGTTAAGTTTGATTTGAGGATAAGTAAAACTGCGATAACGTCCTTTTCCTTTAAACCTTGGTTTGCCTAATCGCTGCCCGTTTTTATCTGCTTTAAACCACAAGCACAAAAGCTAGTTTTACCCGTTTAATGCAATCCTGGCATACCTGAGAATGAATTAATTTGTACTCCCGAAATTTATCTTTGGTATTGACCAAATCCTTTTTCTGAGAGTAATAATCTGGATTATCTCTTAGTTGAGGAATTGGCATCACTAAGGGGCAAGCGTTAACCGGACAACAGTTTTCTGACCACCATGAGAACCGCTCGCCTAATCTATAGTTGTACTGCCGACGTAACAATTCTAACCACAGTTCTATTGTGGCTATTTGTTCTTTGTTCGGCCTTAACTTGTATTGGTAGGCAGTGCGCATATCTGCTTTAACTTAGTGTATGCTTTTATTTTAACACCAAATTTTGAAAATGACAACTAATATGCAATCGGATTTTGTATCAAGTGGTCGTTCAGTGTCAGATTTAAAAGCCCATTTAATCTTAACAACCAAATACAGGAAAGATGTTTTTACAGCATCAATGCTGGCTCGCTTAAATAAAATTTTGGAAGAATTATTAATTAAATGGGAGTGTAAATTAGTAGAATTTAATGGGGAAGAAAACCACGTTCATATTTTGTTTCAGTATCATCCCAACGTTATGTTAAGCAAGCTAGTTAATAACGTTAAAACAGTTACAAGCCGACGATTAAGAAAAGAATTTTCAGCAACATTTTAATGCTATTTACTGGATGCGATGTTTTATGGAATGGCTCTTATTTTATTGCTTCTTGCGGTGGGGTAACAATTTCCACTTTGAAAAAGTACATTGAAAATCAGAAAACCCCAGAATAATATTGTAAATTAGTGGGACATCTCCTCCCACTAATTTACCGCCAATTCATCTCACACCAAATTAAAATTATGGTGTGAGGCTTCTTGGCGGGTCAGCTAACTTATAATCTCACAGTAATTTCACAGTGATTATTCACTTTTCTGTTCACTTTTCTATAAAACTGTTCACTTTCTGTTCACTTTTTTATTCAGAACGTTCAAAACCAAAGAACCCGCAAAACTATGGCCAGCGTCTAAATCTTAGATTTGGCAGGCTTCCTATCGTTATCTAGAGTTGTTCAAAACATGAAGAGAGAATTGAGGAATGCCCCTTAGCAGCCTTCAAGTATTTATAAATGGGCCAACTAAATGTTTATTGAGAAATGTTAAGTCAAGGATTGATATCCCAGAGCGATCACTCAAGCTAGATGTGGACGTTCTAGCTTTGATGTGCAAAAAAGAGTGACCCAATTGGTAATTCCTATATCGTGCGCGAGCATCGCGCTTTATAACGGAATGAGACTCTAGGCCGTCTCAAACTCTGCCTGCACGAAAATTAACTACTTGCCGCTCGATAAATTAATAGCAAATAATCAAAGTTAACTGTGGCGGTGCAAGTAGTGACCGCTCCGCTATTTTGTGCTCAAATATGAATTTGTAATTTTCAATCCTTATAAAGTCTTGCTTTCAAAGAAAAATCTGTTGCTTAATGATTCATAGGCGCTCGCTCAAACTAAATGTGAGCAGTTCGCTTTTGATGTGCAAAAAAAAGAGAACTGTCTAGCTGTAGAGGTAGATTAACTATCCTCTGACAACTTGTTGACCGTATCAGCAGTAGGTGTCTGTTTCTGTTGCTCCATTAACCTAACAGCTTCTCTCACCACAGCGGTTTTTGTAACACCTAAATTTTTAGCTTCATTTTCTAAGAAATTATCAAGACTTATTGGAAATCTTATAGATAGGGGCTTCCCCATTGGTTCAGAGTAGGGGGAACTGAAATGTCCTGCATATCCTCTATCAGTCTGTGTTACGGTTTCATACCCTTTATTGGCACTGTTCATTCTGTGGCCTCCTCATGGCACTTACACGGTCATACCTTATATTAAGGGCAAAAAAAATATTTGTCTAGGAGTTGACGCACGGCGTAAGTGCCGTTATAATAGTAAGTATAGAGGAAAGGAAAGAGCCTCTATAAAAACCAAAAGGGACACCACCTACGCTCTGGAAAAGTTTGTGTGATGCCCCGCCCCCTAATTAGACATAGGAGAAATCTAATGATAGCACAAACACAGACAAAAAGACCAGCCCCACCTCAACTGAAGCTAGTCGCACCACCAGTACAACCACCTCAAAGCAACGATAACTGGCTTTATGCAGGTACAGATGATGCTTGGTTGTATACAGATTACAGCCAGTCTCCTTACAATATTTGTACCGAAGCAAGCACTACTGCATACACACTTCCTCTGTACGAGGAAGACTTAGACTGCTACGATTACTCAACTCCTGCGAAGACACCAGAGCAGATATGGCGAGAGGTAGAAGAGTTTAAAGCATCAGGTTCTCCAGATGATTTCGATGAATTCTAGAAGGTGAGCAATGACAGCCATAGAAGCTACTATTACTGCTTCTATGGTTTCAGTAAAGTTAAATTAACAAAATAATTAATAATTGTTAATTGCAGAAATTTCTTTTCTATTGTCAGTTAATCTGACCATAAAATTATTTTTTCTAACCATTTACAGTATATATAATTTGCATTACAATAGAAGTATATTCAAAAGTAATAAAAGCTGTCAAGTGATAACTCTAACTTACCAGTATAAATTAAGGCCAATCAAGCAACAAGAAGCTGAGATTAATCATATTCTTGATGTTTGCAAAAGTGTGTATAACTACGCCTTAAGAGAACGAAAAGACTGGTTGAGTTCAAGAAAATCACCAATAAACAGTTGTTCAATTATTTCCGAATATATTATTCCTGCTGATACTCCTTATCCTAACTACAATATTCAAGCTAAAACTTTAACAACAGCTAAGAAGTCTAATCCTAGATTAAAGTCAGTTAATGCTCAAGTTCTGCAACAAACTTTGAAAACTTTAGATAGAGCATTTTCTGAGATGAAAAGTCTAGGTAAAGGTTTTCCTAGATTTAAGAAAAGATTGAGAAGTTTTGTTTTTCCTGCCATGTTGAAAAACTGCTTGAGTGATAACAGAATTAAACTGCCTCAATTGGGATGGATAAAGATTAGACAAAGTAGGCAATATCCAGAAAGTATGGCAGCTAAACAAGCTAGAGTAGTCAAGAAAGCTAGCGGTTATTATTTAATGGTTAGTTTCCAATCAGCAGAGTTAATTCCAGATAATCCAGTAGGAAAAACATCATTAGGCATAGATGCAGGAATAGAAAGTTTTATAGCTACTTCAACTGGAAAATTAATCAAAGCCCCTAAGTTTTTGTTGGGTAAACTACGCGAGCTTAAATTGCTGCAACGTAGACTTAAACATAAAACTAAAGGCTCAAACAATTGGTTAAAACTTCAGAATAAAATAGGTATACTACATGAAACAATAGCTAATACTAGGCGTGATTGGCATTTTAAATTAGCTCATCAACTTTGCAATTTAGCAGACAATATTTTTGTTGAAAATATCAACTTTGTTTCTTGGTATAGAGGAATAGTTAGAAAACAATCTTTAGACTCTGGAATCGGTCAATTTATCAATGAAATACTTCCTTATATTTGTTGGAAGCGAGGAAAGTATTACACTAAGGTTGATAAAGATTATACTTCTCAATAATGCCCATTATGCTGTCATATTCAGAAGAAGAAATTGTCTGAAAGGAACCATAATTGCAGCAACTGTGGATATCACATAAATCGTGATATAGCTGCTGCCAAAATAATTAAAAAAAGAGGATTAAAAGCCGTGGGACACACGGTTAATTAAAATGCTTGTGGAGACGGTCTGGCGGGGGTACAGATCAACTTGTTTGATTTGTTGCCTAGCTCAGAGTCTGCGAAACAAGAATCACCCGTTATAATCTTTGATTTAACGGGCGAGTGTCAAGAAACTTCAAGCAGTGCCTCCAACCAGTCGGTTAAGTAGGTTTGAAAAGTTTGTTTTGATAAAGTGATGATTGCGTCGGGGGTCACTATTGCCACATCATCACCATACCCATAAACGGCTTCTATGAATTCGGGTAAGATCGACTTACCTAAATCCATAGAAGCTACAATCGCGGCTTCTATGGCTGTCATGGCTCACCCTCTAGAATTCATCGAAATCATCTGAAGAACCTGATGCTATGAAGTCTTCTACTTCCTGCCATATCTGCTCTGGTGTTTTTGCAGGAGTTGAGTAATCATAACAATCCCAATCCTCCTCATAGTCTGGAAACTTATATGCAGTGGTTTCAGCTTCTGTGCAAATGTCGTAAGGAGGCTGGCTGTAATCAACGTATAACCAAGCTTCGGGAGTCCCGGCATATAGCCAGTTATCGTTGCTTTGAGAAGTGTTGTTATTTTGATAAGTTTGATAAGACTTAGTTGTACCTTGCGGTGTTGTACATTGTAGTGTTTGCATGGTATTATTTCTGATTAGCTTATTTTTGTGCCTTGGGCTTTGGTTTAATCGCCTTGGTCCAAGTTTTTTTTGGAAGATTTGGTTAACTTTTGGCTTGGGGTTTTCCTTCTCCCTTTCCTTTATAAGACTATCAAACACTACTATAGTAGCGTTAAGTTGATTTATGTATAATATTTCCCGTAAATAGCTCGGCATATCATAAGCTATCCTTATATTTAACGCTGCTATGATAGTGTTATAATGAGCTAAAAACCAAGGAGAGGGGGACAATGGTTGCTAAGTCGAAATTGAGTGAAGCTAGCTATAAACGGCAAATTGAAGGGATCGAAAAGCATAAATTCAAGCGGTCTCATCCAGAGAAAGGAGCATTGAACAAAAATACTAATATTTGTGTAGATGAGAACACTTTGGAAAAACTAAAAAAGATACCCGAATGGCGGGAAAAAGTACGAGAATTCATCTTTGATTTGGTGAATCAGTAATTTTGTCAAAGCGATCGCTATCCATTAAATTAAATTAACGGTTGAATAACCTGTATAGTAAGTGTGTCTACTGTTTAGTAGACATAATATAAAACGATTATCAATAGATGATTTATGTTTGAGAAATTATAAATTATGATTTAGGTACATTATATTAAATAACTTAAGTTGTTTAATATATAAGCCTGTAAATGTGAAAATATATGAATACAATTATCAATAACCGCTATGAAATAATTCGGCAATTAGGCCAAGGGTACATTTTTTTTGATATTGAATTGTTATAGCTAATAGTTTAGATTTAATCATAAATCTTTACTTTACTTGAAGTATCCATTTAAGTTTTTTTAGGTTTTTTTGCATGCAAAGTAGTGATAGAATATGTGCAATGTGAAAGTTGTATATCTAACGTCTATAACACGCTAATAATTAGGAGCCGTCTTGTCCAGGGAATTGTTTATCCCTGTCCCCATGTAAAGGAGTCATGGACTCTGCTTACTTTTGATGTAGACGTTGCCAGAAAAGAAAATAATTGAGAGTTCAATGAATTTATACTCCTTCTTCTCTCTTGCCTGTTGCCTACTAACTCAGTGGAAGTTCATCAACTTGTAAACTGTTGTATTGATTTTATGAAAGTGAAAATTACTGTAATATGTTACACTCAACGATAAAAATTAGCTCATGCTTCAGGATTTAGATGATACCTTAAAATCTCTACTGAACAAAGAAATCCGACACCTTCCTGGAACAAAAACAGAGGTTTCTATCAGTTTTGATACACCCTATCAAGGGGCGATCCAAGAAAAGCCAGCAATCAATTGTTTTCTCTACGACGTGCGAGAGAACTTGGAATTACGTGACAGAAGTTGGTTAGTTGAACGGCAAAGTAATGGTAAAGCTCTCAAAAAACGTCCCCCTGCTAGGGTAGATTGTTCATATCTAATTACTGCTTGGCTTGAAGATGAAAAAGATATCCAGGCAGAACATCAACTTTTGGGAGAAGTTATGAAGGTGTTACTGCGCCATAGACAAATTCCTGAAACCTATGTTGTGGAAAATGACTTTGAAGGACAAAAATTCCCCCTGAGACTAATTAGTTTGCGTCCTAGTAATTTACAAAGTTTTGGGGAATTTTGGCAAGCCATGGGTGGAAAAGATGGGACAAAACCCAAGGTTGTATTGCATTGTACTATTACTATTTCTGTTCCTGTAGATGAAGCAGTAACAGAAGTGGGACTGGTAGGAGTTTATCAACCTAACTCTCAATAGTTGACTAAGGAAAGTAATCATGCTTAATATGATTATATATAACCCACAGATATCGATCGCTGGTAGGGTTTTAGAAGAAGGGGAAACGGAAAAACCAATTTCTGGGGCGATGGTAGAAATAATAGCAATGCCAGATAAATTCCAAGAAATTTTATCCCTAAAAGCATTGCAATACGGTTCGCAGTGGGAAAAAATGAACGATCGGCCTGACCGAAAAATTACAGCTAGTGATGGTTATTTTTACTTTGTTGATTTACCTCGAGGTGAATATACTCTTGCAGCTTCCATACCTGGAAGTGGAAATCAATATGGTACCAAAGATTTTAGTTTAACAGAAGACTCTAGCAATAATAGAATTATAACGGCCATACATGATATTCATTTATTCCCAGTTGGAATTTAAGGTAAGGTTATAGATTCTGGTTCCAACGGAATAGGTTTAGCAAAAATACAAGTTGCCAACAGTCCAAAGTTTACGTTAAGCAATTTTGATGGGAATTACCGCTTAGGTCTAGAAACTTTAACACTTCAGACAAACAACAAGGTAACACTAAATGTATTTGCTACTGGCTATAAAGAAGTTGATGAAGAAGTTGATATCTCTCTAAGAGAGGTAACTGAACAGAATTTTTCTCTTGAGCGTCAAGGAAATTAGTACAACATATCTAATCTAGGAGTTTATCAAATGCCTACTTATTTGTCGCCCGGTGTTTATGTAGAAGAAATTTCTTCCGGTTCTGCTCCAATAACAGGACTCAGCACCAGTACGGCTGGTTTTATAGGGGTTGTAAGTGATGCAATTCAAATTCCAATAAGTCCTCTTATGCAGGTATCAGAAGAGTTTCCTGGAAATGGAGAACAAACAGAATTCAACCTAAACAATTTTCCAGTTAATATAGAAGCAAAAGTTAAAGTTCTTATTGTTGATACTCAGACAAGGAACTCTTCAGGTGTAGAAATTGAGCCAACATTCCAAGCGGGAAATGCAAGCAAAAAAGCAAAAATTACTATAGAACCAGCACCGACAGCAGATCAAATAGTCAAAGTTAAGTATATTGTAGAGTCAGTTAAAGTAACAAATGAAGTTCTTGTAACAATCCAAAAAGATATAAATTTATCGGAAACACCAAACTGGGAAATATATCTTGATAAGTATCCAGTTAATGATGATAATACAGTACCAACATGGAAGTTAAAGGCTAACGGTACAGACCTCGATTCAAGTAATGTACAAATCTTGAACGATGATGTATATAAAGTTACAAGGATGACTATTCCTGTTACTTTGATCACAGACGATTCGACTTTATACGAGAGTAACAGAACAAAAACACTGATTACTATTACAGCAGATTACCAACAACGATTTCCGACATTTACCCCAGTTGCTGCTAATGAAGTCAAATTATGTACTAACTTTAATGAATTTAAAAATACTTTGGTGATTTCTCAAGGGATGAAAGACAGAAGCAATTAGCTCATGCTGTTTATGGTTTTTTCAATAATGGTGGCTCTCGTTGCTATGTATCCCGTGTAACAGAAGCTGGTAATATTACAGGCGTTTTAGAAAAATTTGAGGCGATAGATGAAATTGCAATTGTAGCAGCACCAGGAATTACTGATGCAGCTAGCCGTAGTGCCATTGTCACCCACTGTCAGAACATGGGCGATCGCTTCGCCATCCTTGACTGCAACCAGAAGAATGATGATCAAGTAGCGATAGACTCTAGTAACGTAAAAGACAAAGACAAGCCAGATGATTCTAATTATGCTGCATACTACTTTCCTTGGATTCAAGTATCCGATCCAGTCAAAAGGATTTTGAATCCTAATGGCAAAGGTGAAGATTTGTATACCTCTGTACCCCCTAGCGGACATATTGCTGGAGTTTATGCTCGCGTAGATGCTCAACGGGGAGTCCATAAAGCCCCTGCTAACGAGGTAATTTCTGGTGCATTAGAACTAGACTACAAAGTCACTAAAAATCAGCAAGACGGGCTAAATCCTGATGGTATTAACTGTATCCGGGAACTTAATGGCAATATCAGAATCTGGGGTGCCCGTACCATTGGCGGTGATGAAAACGGGGAATTCAAGTACATCAACGTTCGTCGTCTGTTTCTCTCACTAAGAGATTCTATTGAGAAAGGAACTCAGTGGACAGTATTTGAACCGAATGATGCAGAACTTTGGGCAAAAATTCGGCGCAATGTAAATGCTTACCTGACCAATGTTTGGCGCAGCGGGGCATTATTTGGAGCTACTCCCCAAGAAGCTTTTTATGTGAAATGTGATGCAGAGAATAACCCACCAGAAGTACGGGATTTAGGTCAAGTCATTATTGAGATTGGAGTTGCACCAGTTAAGCCAGCTGAATTTGTGATTTTCCGTCTGAGTCAATGGTCTGGTTCGTGAAAATAGGCAATAAATAGTCAATTTTAGGATAACTAAGAGCTACGAACTAATATTTATGTCAACGAATGAGTCTAGAATACCAGGAGTTTCTCTTACCCATATTGTTCCGACACCCGAACCGGAATTACTGACTGGTGTTCCGGTATTCCTTGGCTTGGCAAAAGTAAAAGCAGGTGAGAATAGACCTCTCAAGCTAACTTTGGGGACTGAGTTTGACCAATATTTTAGTAGTTTGCCACAGAGCAAGGGATATTTGGGTGATGCTGTCAAAGGATTTTTTGAACAGGGAGGTAATCTTTGTTATGTTGTGGCAATAGCAGATAATACTCTTGAGGCACTGGAACAAGGTTTAGAAGCAAGCGAAATCCTAGAAAATATTGATTTGGTTTGTGTTCCAGACATCATGCTAATCAAACAACTAGAAGAAGTTGTTCAAATGCAGCAAACTGTTTTAGAACATTGTAATCGTATGGGCGATCGCTTTGCCATTCTTGATGGTTTAAATGATATCCAAAAATTAGATGAGCAAAAACAGAAACTGACGAGCAATAATGGGGCGTTATATGCACCTTGGCTAAAAATAGAAAATCTGACAAATCCGAGTAATCCTAAGTCCATTCCTCCCTGCGGTTATATTGCCGGAATTTATGCAACTACTGACAGCACATTTGGAGTACATAGTGCACCTGCCAATATAGAACTTGAAGGGGTACTGGATTTGAGTTTTTCCTTAACTCCAACAGAGCAAGCACAGCTAAATCCCCAAATTGGAGCAGGTGTTAATTGTATCCGTAGCATACGAGGACGAGGGATACGAGTCTGGGGAGTGCGAACTCTTAGTTCCCTTCCTGAATGGCAATATGTTAATGTCCGTCGCTTATTTCTGACTTTTGGACGCTGGGCAAATCAGAATCTAGCGGATACGGTGTTTGAACCCAATGATTTCCGTTTATGGATGCGCCTGGAAAGGGAACTAAGCGTTTATTGTGAATCTTTGTGGCAACAAGGAGCTATTCAAGGTGCTATTGCTCAAGAAGCATTTTATGTTAAATGCGATGCGGAAACTAATCCCCCTGAAAATCTAGAGATGGGAAAGGTAATAGCAGAAGTCGGTTTAGCTCCGACTATTCCGGGAGAATTTATTCAACTTTTGCTGATTCAAAGTAGTAGTGGAATTACAATTACCAATGGATAATTGATAATTGATAATGAATGGAGATTCATTATCACAATTAATGAATTAATTTCAATTTAAGGAGGTTATCTTATGCCAACGATTTCTAATCCCCATGATCCTTACAGTGGATATAATTTTTGGGTTGAATGGGATGGTATTGTTCACGCTGGTTTTCAAGAATGTACTGGTTTAACAGCTACTCGCAACACCGGAACTTACAGAGAAGGAACAGATAAATCTTTAGGTCAACGTAAAATCCCTGGAATGAATGAATATGGTAACATTACCTTAAGACGAGGAATTACTGATAATCAAGAAATGTGGGAATGGCACAAAAAATTACAAAATGGGGAAACGGATAGGCGTAATCTTTCGATTATTTTGGCAGATGACAAAGGAGAAGAAAAAATCAGGTGGAATTTAGAACAATGCTGGCCTACAACTTGGACAGCTCCAGATTTTAATGCTACCTCAGATGAAACTGCTATAGAAACTCTGGAATTAGTTCACGAAGGAATTACCGTAGGTTAATATTTTTTTTGATTGACCAAAAAATCAGGTTAAACAGTTGTCTGTAGCGACCGAAGGGAAGTAATCTCGTACCACTCATCAGATTGCTTCCTTTCACGGAGTGTAAGTCGCAATGACTTGAATGTAGTAATTATCATGATTTTATATGGTAACCGAATAACTGAAATGACTTTTGACTTTTGACTTGAAAATCATGCAGCAAACAGAATTTCCTTTTATCTTGCCCCAAGGATATCTTGACTTGGAAGGCAATACCCACAAAGAAGGTATTATGAGACTTTCTACAGCTTATGATGAAATTGCTCCGATGCGAGATCCAAGAGTACAGAAAAATCCTGGTTATTTAGTAATTATTCTCCTAGCAAGGACAGTAGTTCGACTAGGAACTTTAGAGCAAATTAATACTAAGGTAATTGAGGGTTTATTTTCTGGAGATTTTGTTTATCTGCAAGATTTTTATCAAAGAATTAACCAAAATGGTCACAGTCGCCTCCGGGTAGCTTGTCCTCATTGTGGTGGAGAGTTTGAGGTGGAAACTACTCCACTGGGGGAGTAGTTAGCTACCCCCTAGAAAGACTCATGGAGGAGGTAGCTTATCTGGCATATCATTTTCATTGGTCTTATGAACAGATTATGAGAATGGAACACCGAGAACGTCAGCAGTGGGTAGGACAAGTCGCACAAATTAATCAGCGACTAAACGATAATAATGGATAATTGATAATTAGGGTTTGCTGAAAAAAGCAGAGTGGGGGACCCACCCAAACCCAACCCACCTCTCCCAGGAGCAGGGCTGTTTCATTCTCGATAGACACGGGGACACACCAGACACACCAGACACGGGGATAGAGGCTTTTAAGCGACGTTGAACCAAATATTTTCTCAGAGCAAAAAGGACGCTTATTGGGTGAAAAATCGCCAAATTTTGGTAAATTTTACTGTTCCCCTATCCCCTTATCTCCCGTTCTCCATAAATCGTTAATATACTAGACTTTGAAATAGCCCTGCCTCTCCCAGGAGGGGTGTTAGGAGGGGAAGTTATCCCAGGAGAAGAAGTTAGGAGTCAGGAGAAATGGGAATTATAGAGGAGATAGTAGGAAGAGTTGTCCCTTGATTTTTCAGTCCTTGTCTGCCCAAAATACTAACTTTTTGAACTTTTTAGCTGACCCGCCAAGAAGCCTCACACCATAATTTTAATTTGGTGTGAGATGAATTGGCGGTAAATTAGTGGGAGGAGATGTCCCACTAATTTACAATATTATTCTGGGGTTTTCTGATTTTCAATGTACTTTTTCAAAGTGGAAATTGTTACCCCACCGCAAGAAGCAATAAAATAAGAGCCATTCCATAAAACATCGCATCCAGTAAATAGCATTAAAATGTTGCTGAAAATTCTTTTCTTAATCGTCGGCTTGTAACTGTTTTAACGTTATTAACTAGCTTGCTTAACATAACGTTGGGATGATACTGAAACAAAATATGAACGTGGTTTTCTTCCCCATTAAATTCTACTAATTTACACTCCCATTTAATTAATAATTCTTCCAAAATTTTATTTAAGCGAGCCAGCATTGATGCTGTAAAAACATCTTTCCTGTATTTGGTTGTTAAGATTAAATGGGCTTTTAAATCTGACACTGAACGACCACTTGATACAAAATCCGATTGCATATTAGTTGTCATTTTCAAAATTTGGTGTTAAAATAAAAGCATACACTAAGTTAAAGCAGATATGCGCACTGCCTACCAATACAAGTTAAGGCCGAACAAAGAACAAATAGCCACAATAGAACTGTGGTTAGAATTGTTACGTCGGCAGTACAACTATAGATTAGGCGAGCGGTTCTCATGGTGGTCAGAAAACTGTTGTCCGGTTAACGCTTGCCCCTTAGTGATGCCAATTCCTCAACTAAGAGATAATCCAGATTATTACTCTCAGAAAAAGGATTTGGTCAATACCAAAGATAAATTTCGGGAGTACAAATTAATTCATTCTCAGGTATGCCAGGATTGCATTAAACGGGTAAAACTAGCTTTTGTGCTTGTGGTTTAAAGCAGATAAAAACGGGCAGCGATTAGGCAAACCAAGGTTTAAAGGAAAAGGACGTTATCGCAGTTTTACTTATCCTCAAATCAAACTTAACTGTATTGAAGGAAATCAGATTAATTTGCCCAAAATAGGAAAAGTAAAGTTAATTCAGCATCGTCCAATACCAGAAGGTTTTCAAATTAAAACAGTAACAATTAGCCGTAAAGTAGATGGTTATTATGTAACTTTATCCCTAGAAGACAAATCAGTTCCAGCTTTAACAACTAAAGTTGAACCTACATTAAAAAACACTCTGGGAATTGATATGGGACTGAAGGAATTCTTAGTAACAAGTGAAGGAGAATCTGTCCCCATACCCCAATACTATCGAAAATCTCAGCAGCGATTAAAGACTCTACAGAAACGTTTATCTCGTAAAAAGAAAGGTAGTAAAAGATGGTTAAAAGCTCTTCTGTCTGTAGCGAAACAACACAAAAAGGTAGCCGATAAACGTAAAGACTTTCATTTCAAAACAGCTAATGAATTGTTATCAAAAGCCGAAGTTATCGCCCATGAAAATTTAAACATTAAAGGGCTAGCAAAGACTCGTTTGAGTAAATCAATTAATGATGCTGGCTGGGGACAATTTCTAACTATTTTAACTGTCAAAGCCGAAAATGCTGGACAGAAAACTATAGCAGTGAACCCCAAAAATACCAGCCAAAATTGCTCAAACTGTGGAAAAAAAGTTCCCAAAAAATTAAACATACGAACTCATTCTTGTCCGCATTGCGGTATTGCGATCGATCGTGATGTGAATGCAGCAATAAATATCAAAAATAGGGCGGTAGGGCATTCCGTCCTTAAAGCACGCGCTTGTCCGACGGGGTACCGGGACTGGGAAACGAGAAGCCCACACTATACCGCAAGGTTAGTGTGGGAGTATGTCACGTTATGACTTTCCCAATTAAATTCTAAGAGGATGTATTTATGAATTTGAGAAAAATTTTCTTGATAAGCTTTAGCCTTATAGCTTTAGAGGCTACTATTAATAACAATGAAATTAAAGCGGCAACGACAGGAACAATCGTAGGTGGAGATTTTTTTTATACTAGATTCATGGATGGGCAAACTACAGGTGATATAGGAAGAGGAGTATTTTTTTTTGATAAGGTAGATGGTTCAGGCAATGTAATATTTAAAGATCTTTTTGATAATGGAATAAGTATCCCACCTCCAAAGCCTTCAGGAATACTTTCAATTTTTAATGGTGGAAAAAGCCTTGTTTCAAATCCACCACAAGTAAGATGGGACTGGGGTGAATTTGGACTAGATCAAGGAGATTTTTCTTGTAATCTTAGTAATGGTTTAGGTACATCCACTCGTTTAGGAGGACTTTTTGTTATATCTGAGTGTATGGCTGACCATATAGACATATTGCATGAAATGGAACTTAATGAAAGCCCTGAACTTTGGCAAACATTAGATCCTCCTATTCCTGTAAATCCTAATTTAGATCCTAATATAATTGCTCAAATAACTAATTTATATCAAGGAACTTCTGCAAATAATTTTACGAATTTTGATATTGATAATAATCAAATTACAATTCAACCCAATATACTAAATTTACCCTCTCCAGAATCAAATGAACTATTACAAATGACAGGATTCACAGAAATCAATCTTGTTCATCTAGATCCATTAAATACAAATACTGGAATTGAATTAGCAACTTTAAATGTAAACGAAATTAATAAATTTACCTTTGATTTAGGTCTATTTGATTCTGTTGATGGATTTGATCCATGGTTACTTAGTTACACAATAAAAAATCCTGACACTGGACAGCAGATCAGATTTTACGATGATAAAAAAATTCCTGAACCATCAAGTGTTTTTAGTATTTTTACCCTTGGTATTTTAGGAGTAAGTTCAACTCTTAAGCGTAAATTTAAGTCTTCTAAATCCACAAAAAAAGAAGATATGGGCGATCGTAGTAATGTTACAAAAACTTACGTTAAGACCATTTGAGCTGTTGTGAAAATCCTTAAAAACCTGATTAATTCGTAAACACTGCACCTCAGAAGTCAGGGCAAATGCATCTTATTTTGAAGTTCTAACAGAGTAAGGATGTCAGGCTCCTAAGTATTTATATTTACCAATTCTGTAAAGCTTAACGGTACAAGTTTCCAGAATTTAGATGCGTTTGCCCTGGTCTAAACTTCAGTTTATAAATACTCTAAGAGCTACTAAGGGACATTCCTCGGTTCTCTCTTGATGTTTTGAACAAATCTAGATAATGATAGGAAGCCTGCCAAATCTAAGATTTAGATGCTGGCAATAGTTTCGCTGGTTCTTTGGTTTTGAACGTTCTGAATAAAAAAGTGAACAGAAAGTGAGCAGTTTAATAAAAAAGTGAACATAAAAGTGAACAGTTTTATAGAAAAATGAGCAGATAGGTGAGCAGAAAAATGAGCGATCGCCGTGGAATTACTGTGAGATTATTAATTTTAGATATATATGATCAATACCAATTTTCCGTTAAGTGCAGCTTTATGGAGAAATGTTATAAGCAATTTTTTTTAGTTTAGAAGGAACTTTTTATGTTGAAAACTAATACTTTAATTTTTCTTTGCTTATTGCTAAAACTACTATTCTGGGAATTACATTTCCAGCTAAAGCTTTACTTAATGGCAGCATTGTAACTCATAACAATGATAATGTAGAACTCAAAAAAGTATTTGACTTAGAAGTTCCAACTGGCCAGTCTAAAGTAGTGCAAACAGTTAGTGGATGGGAATGTGAGCTAATAGGAGAATTTTGTCTAGAGATAGAAGAATGTAAATGTGATGAAGGTGAAATTTTACCTATTCTTAATCTGGAAACTATAGAAGTCACAGAAACGAAAACATTTGGAGTAGTTAATGTTTATCCAGGGAAAATTGATATAATAGAACTTCCATCTATTAAAGACTTAATAGGAATTCCATGGTTAATGAGTAGTTCTACCTTGGATGAAATTTCAGGGAATACATTTCCTGATAATTTTTCTTTAATCAGCATGCCAGAAGGAACTTCTTTAAAAGAAGCTTCAATATTTGGATTAAGAAGCGGAACAGAATATTCTGCTTCTATAACTGAAATTAATGATTTATCAACATTACCAACATCTTTTTTAAATACAGAGGTAACTTGGGATTTATCTAAATTTTCAGAAACCACCGGAAATTTTTACTTAGCTCAAGTTGAAATGCCTCTTGAAGAATTTTGTTCTGTTCCAGAACCTTCTTTTATTTTTGGAATACTTAACATTGGTATATTTGGTTTATTTAGTAAATTCAAGAGAAAATTTTTCTAAAGGCAAGAAATATTAAAAGTCTGCTGTATCTTTCATCAACTATTTATTAAAATAGTGAATACTGGAATGCCGTCAAATCGTTATATAGTTTGTGATTGCAGAGAACTTGGCACTTAATTACAGTTACTCTAGTTTTATGCCTAGATGTAGATTGAAAATTAATGGAACTTAGAACAGTCTCATTCTGAAACTCTTAATTAATAAAAAGAAAAATAATGTTAAAGAAGATTTATTTTTTAGCAAGCTTAATGACAGCTTTTACAATAACTCCTATTGCTTATGGAGCATCTTTTGAAGATAATTTTAGTGATGGAATCATAGATTCTTCTATCTACAGCCCTTTAGAAAATGGAATTATTGAAGAATCTTCAGGAACATTAAATGTAACAGTTAATGATATAGGTGATGGAGTAGATATATTTTTAGATGAAGTAATTCCTGATGCTCAATGGATTAAAATGGACTTTTCTATGTTTGATTTTTTGATAGGAGAAGGTCTTACATTTGAAATTTTTTCAGGAGAAAGTGATACTATTTCAGATTTTGATTTAACGGTATTAATAGACGAAGTATTAGTAGAGAGTTCCGATAATTCATTATTACTTAATGAAAATGAAAAAAACTGTGCTATTCGTGTTACTGTAAATATAGATTTAATTACTAGACGTAACGAAATAATACATTTAGATCAACCTTGTAGCGAAATTGATGCTTTTCAAGGTTTTTTTAGAATTGATTGGATTCCAAAAGATGGAAAATGGAAATACGATTTTGGAACTGCTTCAGGTGATACAAATAATATTCCAGATATAATAAATGATACAGTAATTCCAAAACTTGACCCGCCTAACAATACTGATAAGAAAATAGAACGTATAAAAGTAAAATTTAAAACTTTTACACCACGTGATCCACTCTTTTCCATTGATAATCTTGGTGCAGAAGTGATACATCGTAGTACTAATGAAAATACTTCTTCAAAATCTATTATTATTTTAGGAATTTTCCTTATTGGTTCTTATTTGTCAAAAAAGATTTTATCATAGACATCAATGCTACACAAGTAAGTTGTTTTGTAATAGATACAAAATTCACACTCATTGCTTATCATCCAGAAAAAACTCCAGAAATTTACTCATGTCAGATTGTACTCCATTAGTAAATATAGGTCTTGGAAAGCTCACGGGGTGACAAGCAAGCTGGAAGATAGATATATCAAGGAATTTATAGGTTAAGCTGAATAATAGCCAAAGTCAAATATCAAGCTTATTGAGAATGGAAGGGGTGTAGTGCGAGTTCAGAGCGCTCGCACTACACCCCACACCTAATACTCAAAGCCATAGTTACATTTTTTTGTTACTGTGTCTTTCCGATAGCAAATGCTATCGGAAAATGTCGGACTTAATCTTAAAGCTGGAGCGATCGCTTGCTTTTAGATAAAGGCGATCGCTTCCCACAAAAGTCAATCTATGCCACAGGCAACCTCACATCACTAGGAGTAGTAGTTGGTTCAGCATACAGATTCTAGTTGAAACTATAAGATTCACCGTTAACCTCAAATCTTTCAAAATAAGTTTCCAAATTTGCCCAAGTTTGAGGCTCGTAATCCCAGGTAAAACTACTTTCTTGACGTTAAACTGCATCGCTGCAATACTCTTGAGTTAAGTTAGTAGTTGATTTCGTAGCTAAATTCCGGATATCAGTTTCACTGATGTCTAAACACATCGCCACCCTTAGCAAGTCAATTTCAGAGCAACTGCCTCCTCGACGAATGTTGTTAAGATTTGATGTAGGTATTTGGGTTTGCTCCCTAAGCAAATCGTAGTGTGTATCTACCAAGTCGGCCAAATCTTTGTAATCGTGAACTGGCAAGATGCCTAAATCCATCAATTTTTCTCTGCAAGCTTGTTCGATCCAATCGCTCATAGCTACATCTTCACTAGCCGCAACCCGCTTTATCATCTGTTTTACCCATTGAGATAATACAATGGAGGTCTTAATTTTTCTGTCATCATTGGCCATCCTGCTTAATATTTCTTTTTATCTATATATCTGTATCTACCTGTTATCTTTACATCTAGGTTATACTTTTTCTTTATTTACTTTTGACGGTAAATACCTTATTACCGTATACTTAGATCAACATTAAAGAGGAAACGCAGGAGAAAGCCAGAGCGCTCAAGCACCGTAGCTAGTACCTCAACAAACTTATAACAAAACAAAACCGTGACTCACCAAAGCCACGGCGTAACAACTGTATCTCGACCAGGTACAGACAAACTCATTTAAGAATTGCCCGTATGGGCCTCTACGGAGGTTGATGAACAAAACTACTCAAATTTCCGAGTCCCCGCACAGAACCTGGACGGACACTCATTACAGCCTAACTCCCGATGACTGGCTATTTTCAGCAAAAACGACTTTTGGAGAAGGTGAGGAGGGGGTAGCCTTGAACTGTCCTGGCTACAGCAGAGACGGAAAAGGGTTTGTAATTCACTTTAAGGTGGAACATCTAGAGGCTGTACATAGTTTATTGTCAGAATTGCAACTCCTCAAAGCTGAACAAATTTGTTCTATAAAATAGTTTTTAAAAGCTGTTTTTATAGAGAATTAATTGAACTGTGTAGCGATCGCCAGATATGATTCAAAGGTAACTATTGATTACCATAGATATAGATGTAGTTCAAATTCACCCTAGACAATGCCTATAACAAAATGCCATGTAGAAAATAATTCATATATTAAAACTGGCATGAGTCCTGAAGAGTATTGTCAAATATGGGTCCCTGTACTTTACAACACTTTACCAGAACAGCGAGGATACAAAGCTCGCTGTATCGAAGAGTTAGCAAAAGTCACAGGTTTTACCGAGCAATCTATAAAAAACTGGGGAGCTGATTTCAAAGGGCATCCAGACTATGTCAAGGTCATGCTAAAACAGGCCAACATCATCAACGAATTCCGTCAGTTATTCAAAAAACACTTTGTTGATGGTACTTGACTTAATAGTAATACCTGGTTACTTTTAAGCTAAATAAAAACTACAAGGAAGTTACAAGCTTCCCTATAGCCAAAAAAGATAATTAAAAAATTCTTGAACCATGAATATAGCACATTTCGAGGATATAAATCCAGCCTCCCTACTTTTGCAATTCCAGTGGCTATCCCAAACGCAACTAGCAAAAGCCCTGGGAGTCAATCCATCTGCCGTATCGAGATGGATGTGTGGCGCAACAAACCCAAGCCGGACTATTCAACGACTAGCCTGGGAACTTTTACAGATTTTAAATAAGTGGCCACTGCCGTTCCCTCCAAAAATCGAAACAGCAGAATTGGACCCACTACAACTGCTAACAAAATTTAATATTTCCCGTTTTACATTAGCTGAAGCTCTAGGAGTTTCGGTTCGAGCTATTGGCCACTGGATTAATGGCCAGAACAAACCATCTCGAAAAGTACGCCGATTGGCCCATCAACTGAATCAAAAGTGGGTTGTACTAACCGGATAGGATGTAGTGATCGCTCCCCCGTGTAATCAAGTGCAGTTAGTTGCACTTGAGCCGAGCATCACTCCATCCGTACTTCCGTTGCATCATAGTAATATTGCATTCATGTTAAAAATCTTGAACTGCGATCGATCGTTCAAAAAATACCAAACTATACTGTATATAGCTGCAGTTGTGTTATTTCAGATCGCGAATCGTATATACAAGATTTTCAATTAACCCCCGCAACCCACCACTCTCTGATGTACACGGAATTCCCACTGTCTGCAACCAGGAAATTCTGTAAACGATATCAATAAAATTCATTATGATACATCTACAAAGCCAACAAGAGCTGGTGAGAATTCTTCAAGTCCAGCTACAGCAAGAACAAGAACGTCTAGAAGACATGAGTAATGCGGATACAAAAATTTCCGCATTAACAGGAGAGTTGGCTCCAATACTCGAAAAGTATCCCGTATATCGAGCCGATGTTGCCGAGCAACTCGGATTAATCTTACCAACATTACCGTCACCAACACTGCGAGTAATTGAAATAGTTGATGGCGATTATCGAAAAGACGAACAAAAAATGTAGTCTCGGACACAAAACCCTCAAAATATACCGAAAGTAGTAATTGTCTAGATGATAATAGTCTAGACAATCAGACAGAACTGCCTGCAACAGAGAACGCATCAAAAGATGTTGATGTAACTTGGTACAACTCCATCAGTGGAGAAGTAAGTGCAGGGAACGAACGAAGGTATTTTCGGGTACTTTGGAACAACAAACAAAATCAACATCAAGTAGGTCTCAAAAAATCTGAATCCGCCAAGAGGTGGAGTAAAGATATCAATCCCACTACTCAACCCTTAATAGATAGGGTGGAGAAAGAATTCAAACTAGGAAAACCTGCTGAAAATTTTCGACAGAAATTGTACGAAGCAGCAGAGGAAGTAGGAGGTAAGTTTACTGCTTCTTTATGTAATTTAGGTACTTCCGGCACTTTCCATCTAAATGAAACTTTTGGCGTTTTTCAGATCGAGAATGAAGATATCGAGGTAGGTCATAACGACGGTAACTTTTGGTATATCCGTCCTGGTCGCAACAAAGTTTACTGTTCTGGCGACCTTCTTGCCTTTGCTGAAATATTGAAAGGTATAAAAACGGATATAGTTTTAGCGGAGCAGAAATCAAAAGATAGCATAACTCCTCAGCTTAAGGCAGCAGAAAATACCCAAATAGACACTGCTGAGATAGTAGATGTAGCTACGGTTCCTACTGTCACTTGGTACAACAGCAGTACCGGAGAAGTAAAAAAAGGTTCTTTTAAAAGGTATTTCCGGATAATTCCGGACGATATCAAAGATGAGCATGAAATCAAGTTTAAACAAAAAACCAACTCAGGAAACTGGATTCAACCAGATAACTCTACTAAACTATTTGCGGAGGCTATCTGGGAAGAATTCAAAGCAGGTAAACCCGATGCAGTAGAAGCCATTCTACAGAGATTGTACAATGTGCCAGAAAAAGTAGGAGGTAAGTTTGTCAAAAGTCATTCAAGCTGTACTGTAGGTAAGTTGGGCACTTCTTATATCCCAAATCAAGAAAGTATTGAAGTAGGCTATAACGACGGTAGTTATTGGTATTTTCGTCCTGGGTATGAAAAAGTTTACTATTCGGGAGATGTTCATGAGTTTGCTGAAATCTTAACAGGTTTAGTAAAAAAAGAGCCACCAATATCCAATTCTTCAAAAATAGAAACAGCTAAACCAAAATCCTCAGACTGTTGGTACACACCACCAGAGATTGTTGAATTAGTAGAACTTGTGTTAGGAAAAATAGACCTAGACCCCTGTTCTGACGACGGAAAACACATACCAGCAAAATACCACAAAACCATAAGAGAAGATGGACTTGCTTGTGTATGGTTTGGGAAAGTATTCATCAACCCACCCTATAGCTGTCCTGGTAAATGGATAGAGAAACTGATTTCAGAAGTTAATGACAGTAACGTCACAGAAGCGATCGCTCTCTTGCCAGCATCAACAGATACTAAATGGTTTAAACCACTGTGGAATCAACCCATCTGTTTTTGGAAAGGAAGGATTAAATTCCTAGACGTTAATTACCAACCAAAACTACCCGCACGTCAGTCACATTGTCTAGTCTATTGGGGAGAAAATATAGAGAAATTTAGACAAGTATTTTCTCAGTTTGGAGAAGTAAAGTTACCAACAAAAAACGAATCTACACAGGTTGAAGTTGAAGTTGACCCCAAAGAAGTAGAAAAACATTAACACTCACAGAAAGAATCACACCATTACTATTAGAAAATTGGGTAATAAAAACCATAGATAATAATCAAATATTTATCTACTCATCAGACACACAAAACAGTAGTAATTGGGTAAAAGTAACTGATATTTCTCACACAGAACATGGGAAAACCTTCCCCTTCCTAGTCTCCCACGAAACCCGATTTATCAACGATGTCAAGACGATAGAAGAAGCGATCGAAAGAGCAACTTGGTGGTTTGACTGCCCTATCATTGACAACCTTGAATTGTTGATGGACACCATTAACAGTTACGACACGGACTTACTTAAAATAACTAGGGAAGAAAACTCAAACACAGCTCATATCCTGTCGGGAGAAAATCAATTAGGCACAATCTTTCTCAAAAGCAATGATACGTTAGAAATTCCAGAACGCGAATACCACCTACTCGAAGACTTGTACAGCATCGACATAGGTACTTTAATCGAAGACATCGAAAAACAAAAGCTAGGTAATTATCGTGATTATCTAACAGGAGTAAGTAGTTTAGAACAAGAATTGAACCATCTAGACACTCTCCAAAATGCACTCCACTGCCTCTCTAATCATTTGAATTTCATCGTCATCCGTCAAGGAGAAATATTTAAAGCTTACAACGGTAAAGAATGGTTAGAAAATTACTTAGGCTCCGTCAAAGTTAATGATTTAGAAATCAAACCAGACGAAGAGTTGATTAATAATCTATTAGAACAATATTCATTTCTACTCAATCAACTAACCATTGATATTATCAAAGGTGAACAATCAATTGAAATAGAAAATTACATCATCACTTCGGAACCCATCAAAGAATTACTAATTAAAGAAACCTGGAATGAACAAGACTTGGAAACTGCCAATAATCTACTCAATAAACTTGTAGAATCAACTCCACCCTGGAACGAATTGACAGAAACTATACGCCATAAACATCAAAAAATATTTGAAAAGGACCCCGAACAAACTGATGATAATGACACTAATAATGGAGGCTCCATTACTCCGACTCCCTCTCCCAAAAACCCTAACAATAATGGCAGTCAGACAATTGAATCAACAAAAGAAGAATTAGACACATTATTTTCAGCAATCCAATCATACCAAACCGACTTAAACATTCAAAAAAACAACAACAAATTAACCTTCTATCAACAGAAATACAGACTAGGTTCTGTCGAACTAAATCCAAATAAATTAGTAGCAGAAGAAGGCTTAATAGCAAACCTCAAAATCTCCTACGGAATCGACATCAAAGGTTTAATTGAATCGATAGAATTCGCATCACTTGATAATTGCTTTGAACTAGACCCATTCGAGCATATTGGCAAAAGTAATCCAGCCATCTTTATCCCTGGATGCGTCGTCGCTCCCACTTGGAAAGAGGGACGCGGACTACAAGGAGTACTACAGTTAGTCAATGGACAAGTAGCCACTATTCAATGGCTGAACTCCTTAGACCACGGGGATAATGTGCCAGAACAAGTAAACATTGGTTTGCTCCGTTATATTGCAGCTCAACAGACAGCTAAAAATGACAGCCTTCACACTGAAGCATTAAGCGATGAACCCACAGCAGAAAACTTTGCTGCACTGAAATTTGGCGGTCTGATAGCAGCAACTACTGTTAACAACACTAATACCAACAAAGAAAACTCAGAAGTCGTTGAAAATACTACTGCTTCTAGCTTTCCTGATGACAACGAAGACCTAATCTGGGAAGACCTGACCTGGATGGATGCCATCAAAGTAAAACTCGAAAAGCTCGAAGGTTTTACGGTAAGCCATGATGAGGTAGACCTCACTGCATGGCATTACGGTACAAAAGTAGGTAGCATCCACCACAACGAGGAAAACGAACTAGAAATAGAACAAAAATTAATTGGTGAACTGGCTAAATATAACTTCGACCTAGAAGCATTTTTAGTAAATCTTAATATCCCCTATAAGTTCTATCACCTCAAACCAGTCGTCATCACACCAACAACCGAACGCTCTGATCTTCAAACCTCTGAACAGGAATCTAGCAGTGAGCAAAAAATGACAAAAAAGCCTCCAGTAGAGGAATTAAACTATCAAGTAAATGGCAAAAGTATCAGCTTCGGTTTAACCCTACCACAGCTACTATCAGAACAAAAAACAGTCACGCGGAGGATGTGGAAAGATAGCTACGCCAAACGCTTCCTTAATGACTGGAATGCCAGACCGGGAGAGTTTCTCTACCCTGCACTAACGAAAAGCTATCGAGTTGGTGGTAAGCAAGTTGGTTACATCAAACTCACCCATCAACCTTACCAAGAAAAATTAGCCGATATACCCACTTCTGACTTAGCAGCAGAAGGTTTTCCAGAACTATCACGCGCAGAATTCATCAACAAATTCTTTGATGGTAACGACCAACAAATAGCATGGGTAATTCGGTTTGATTTTATCCCTAATAAGGAAAAGCCTGAAAATAACGCAGAGCAAATAGGTGAAAACTCACCATTACCATTAGACCTGCTCGACCAAATGACTGCTGTATTTGATGGGTTAGAGAGCATCCGTACCTCTCGCTCTGGAAACGTACTTTGGTTTTACCGTGGGTCTGAAAACCTCTATCCCTGTTCAATGAAAACCTTTGATGATAATACTTCCACACTTTTCCCTACTGTCAAGTTGAACGACAAAATGAAAGAACTATATGGTATTGATATAGATCGAGTCTGTTATGACTTAGAAACAGGTAAAGAGGTTAATATCAATAATTATATTGACCATAGCGTTTTGGAGCAAACAATTAAAGACAGCCACAAAAACAATGATACTATCACTTGGCAAGACTTATTAAATAATGCTGCCTACTTAGATATTACTGATAGTCAAACTTCTGATGAGTTGAACACATCCACAACCACAGAACAGTCACAGACCAATACAGAAGAACATCCTGAAAGACTACATTGGCTCAAAGACACATCAATGTTTAACCGTAGTGAGACTTACATAGTTTGGAACGGAACGCAGAAATGCGGGAAAATCAACCTTTGCAATAAAAGCAAAAACAAAGCAGGATTTGGCAAATGGTACGTCAGTCCCAACGTTTTCGGACCATACTACGACACCATCGAAAAAGCAGCGACAGCGTGTTGGCAAGACTTTATTTCCCAAAATGCTGAACAGACGGCAACACAAGAAGACTTAATACCTTTCTAAAACAATTAATAATTAACAATTAATAATTAATAATTAGGAATTAAAAATCATGGAAAAAATAATGTAATCCAAAACAAATCTTTCAAATTTGCACTACGAATAGTTAAGTTATCACAATATCTAAACCAGGATAAAAAAGAGTATGTTTTATCAAAACAAATACTTCGGAGTGGTACAGCAATTGGTGCTTTAGTGCGTGAATCTGAATATGCGGAAAGCCGTGCTGACTTTGTGCATCAACTGCGGATTGCCATCAAAGAAGCTAACGAAACGCAATATTGGTTAGAGCTATTACATCAAGCTGATTACATTAATAAAAAAGGTTTTAAATCAATTAATCAAGACTGTATTGAAGTCATAAAAATCTTAATCGCAATCATCAAATCAACAACAAAAAAATAATTATTAATTGTTAATTACTAATTGTTAATTATTAACAGGAGTGCCAAAGTCAAATGAATCCACATTTTATTAACAATACCAACGTCAACAACAATTCCGACAACACGACAGAAACAGAATCACAACAATGTATGAGTGATAGCGTTACCAAATCTTATAACACCTTTTCCGGTGACGAGCATCTACCCGAAGGCCATATAACAACCCATCCCTTTAGTCTTACTCTAGAGGAACTTTCAAGCTTGCTTAACAATGGCCAGGAATCCAGTGAAAGTGTAACTACGAAACCAGAGGCAATTTCTCAAAACCTACGAGTCACCCACCATCAGGATTGTAGCGGTTCCACAGAGGACTCTAGGGAACTGTCACAGTCCAAACCAGCAGAAAACAGTGAATGCCTCAATCAATCAACAATCCCTGGCCTAATTCAAGATGGCCTACCAAAACAAAAAATCTGAAACTCTACAAACCAGACTTAATCAGGACTCTAGGGTTTCTACTGAGTACTCTATAGAAAAATCTCCCAACAAACCAGTTGGGGGCAGTAGAAAAACAACAAATCCACATCTGTTGGCCAATTATCTGATAGTCCAATTAATTGTGAAAAAGCTCAACTTCTGAAAACTTTACCAAACAAAGACTCTAGGGTTTCTACTGAGTACTCTATAGAAAAATCTCCCAACAAACCAGTTGGGGGCAGTAGAAAAACAACAAATCCACATCTGTTGGCCAATTATCTGATAGTCCAATTAATTGTGAAAAAGCTCAACTTCTGAAAACTTTACCAAACAAAGACTCTAGGGTTTCTACTGAGTACTCTAGTAGGAAAATCTCCCACACAAACCAGTTGGGGGCAGTGGATGGCTTCATAAATACACAAAATTAATCGAAACAAAGACTGGAGTTAGTTGAATATCCCCGTGTCAAAGAAGGTCAACGTTCTCAATACAATCCTAAACACTGGTATTGGAACTACTGCTGGCATAAGAAAGGGAAAAACGGTAAACCTTTGTACAAAAAGGGCAAAGCAGTAGTCTCCTCAGTCGGATGTCCGATCAAAAAGGTAAGAGCAGCTAGTAGTGCGATCGCTGCCAAACTACCACATCGCCAAATTTTAGAAATAATCAAAGGCGACAACTCCCCACCCACATAGACTTTCACCATTATACATCTTAATACAACAACCCATCACTTCTGAAAATTTTTTAATCACTGAAAACTTATGAATTTACCATCAGTAGCATCTCAAACAAAACTGCTGCAACCCTCATTGTTACAGCAGCATACTCAAAAACCTGGAAGAAGATCAACAATTATCTCTAAACCTCATTATAGCATCATCACAAATTCCCCAACTCAGAGATTACCAGCTCCAAGTTATTGACGATCTATACAAGTTCATCAAGCACAACCACCGCCGAATATTAATTGTCGCCCCTACTGGAGCAGGGAAAACTATAATTGCTGCTTCCTTCATACATCAAGAATATTCCAGTGGTAAAACTATATTGTTCATCGTTCATCGTGATGTGCTTATCAAGCAAACACTAAATAAATTTGCTAACTTCGGCATTGAATGTGGAGTCATTGCTGGAGGCTACAAAGAAACTCGCTCTGCCAAAGTTCAGATAGCCAGCGCACAAACTCTCAGTCGAAGGAAAATCAATTGGTTTGCTCCTGACATTGTATTAATAGATGAAGCACATCAAACCGCCTGGAACAAAGTAGTAAAGAGACAATTAGAAAATTACCAAGGTGAATTTGGCAATACCACCTTTATAGGTCTCACCGCTACTCCCTGGAGACTTTCAAAACGAGAAGCAATGTCAGACCTATTCGATACCCTCATTGCAGCTCCAACTCCAGGCGAACTTATCCTCAAAGGATACTTGACACCCCCAATTTACTACAGTGTTGATGGTGCTGACCTCAAAGGAGTGCGGACTGTAGCAGGTGATTATGATAACTCTGAGTTAGTAGTACGTTGCAATGTGCCAAAGGTCGTCGAAACTCTAGTCTCCGAATGGAAGCGATTAGCCAACGGTAGATTAACCATTGGCTTTGCTGTAAATGTAGCACACGCAAAAGCGATCGCCACTGCCTTCAATCAAGCTGGCATCCCCGCAGCAAGTGTAGACGGCACCATGCCCACAAAAATGCGAGAAGTAATTTATTCACAATTACAATCAGGACTCATCAAAGTCTTAGCAAGTTGTGAGGCATTGGGAGAAGGTTTTGATGTCCCTGCCATTTCTTGCGTTTTATTATGTCGTCCCACTAAATCTAAGGCTAAGGCATGGCAACAGATAGGCCGTGCAGCAAGACGCTTTAAGGGTAAACATGACTTCTTAATTCTAGACCAAGCAGGGATAATCGCACGATTTGGTTTCATTGAGGATACCACAATATTTACCCTGGGGAAATCCGACAACACCCCCACTGGTGTAGCTCCCACAAAAATTTGTCCGAGTTGTAACGCCATAAATCGCAATTTCGACAAGGTGTGTAGCTGTTGTGGCTATCAATATCCAGCAGCACCATTACCTAAACTTTTACCTACTCAAGAGTTCAAACTATTACGCTGCACGGCAGATAAGGTCAAGCAATATCGCCATTACCATGAACTGCTCACAGAAGCTTACCATCGAGGACTAAAATCTAATTGGGCAGATAAACAATACCAAATTCATTATGGATACTGGCCTCCCTACAAATGGATGCACGGTGCCATATTTGGTTCGCAACCTACTGTGGCTGACAAAGTTGCGTATCAAAAATATTTACTCCGCCTGATGAAAGCCGACGGTCAGTGCATAGGTTGGGTTGAACACCACATGAAGATGATTTTTGGCGATCAAACATCCGTTCCGCTCCGCGATAACTATGTTTAGCTACGCTATCGCGTGTGAAGATAAGGCTTGAAAAGAAAAAAAACTACGGGACTAACACCCCCGTAGAGAAAACAAACAAAAATGAAAAAACTTATGAACAAATTATTGCACAAACATCAAAATTCTGCAACTACTACCCTAATCTCCGCTGTCAAAACTTCTTTACAGGAGGAAGTGTAAAATGGATTGGAAAATATTTAATCGCCACCCCAGAGCCTCAGAAATAGCAGAAGGTTTAGGAATTATCCCTCCTAACTTGGCATTAACACCAGTAAGAGAAAAACGCCCCTATAGAAGTAACTGGCAACATGAAGAGCCAGTTAGTAGGGAAGCGATCACTACTGCCATAACCCAAGGGCAAGATTTAGTCAGTAAAAAAGGTAAACCATATACAGCTTTTGATTCTGGATATGGGGTAAGACTAGGTGAGATATCCGATGGACTGCTGGCCATAGATGTAGATGGCGCTAGTGCCGAACCTATTCTCAAGGCTATTTGTCCAGATTTACCTAAATCTGTAAGTTGGACATCAGGAAAACCAGGACGGTATCAAATAGCATTTCAAATCCCGCCGGAGTATAGGGAAAAATTAGCCAACTTTACCCGAGCTGTAGTCCGAGAGTGGAAGGGCTTAAAAACTGACACAGACGAACTTTTAGAATTTCGTTATAATTATTGCCAGTCCGTTCTGCCGCCCTCCTACCATCCAACAACTGGTAGATATAGCTGGGTAAATTCCCAGCAGATACAGAAGTAGCGATTGCCCCACAACCTATCCTAGATGTACTCCTAGAACTAGCCGACAAGGAAGCTAAGGCCACCACTGAAGCTGAGGTGAAAAAGGCAGAACGCGCGCGGTACTTAGAGCAACGTAAACTAGAAAGACAAGCCTTACCTACTCTCAGCACTGCTGACTCCTTAGCCGATATCCTAGAGCTGGACATCCTCCCCAGGCTAAATACAGAAGATATATATAATTGGAGCGAGCATCAATTTAAAAAGCATGGGCCCAATAAATTAGTTGGTTACTGTCCACAACACAACGGGTCTAGCGGTACGGCATTTCAAGTAAATACAAAAGACAATTCCTGGTATTGTCATGGTTGTCAGGAAGGCGGTCATCCTGTTCAATATCGTTGGTTTTTGAAAGGTGAGCATGGCACACCTACAGGCAAGGATTTTGTGGAGATAGTTGAAGAGTTGGCTGACGATGCTGGCGTAGAACTGCCGGAGTGGAAACCACCGCAGAAACAAAGTCAGTCTAAATTAATACCTGAAACTGAATACAACTTCAAACACAAGTTCCCACGTCTACTAAAAGATACAGTCAGTAATCTGGCTCAAGATCTTAAAGATAAGGTAGCCAGACCTGCTTATAAGTATTTCCGTCGGAATGGCAAACTACCACCCGCGCCAGAGCTACACCCCAAAGAAAAACAACGTATTCGTCAAGCGAATGTTGCAGAAGCAAAACATTTAGCAGAAACTACTACAGCAATAGTTAAATGGGAACCGCCTTTACTATTAGGTAAAATTCAAATTAGATTAGGAGATGATCCTAATAACTGGAATGTACCAACAGACTTTGAAGATTGGAAAAATCAAGGTAGTCCAGCTTATGTAGTTCCTCCAGGGATGAGGAATATTTTTGAAGCTCTTATGGTCAAACGCGGTATCAAAAATTTGTTTGACTCTAGTGGTACTGGTACTGGCAAAAGCCATGACACAGGTAATTTACCACCTTATTTGGGAATCAATCCCCATACACAAAAAAAATCTGAAGACGACCCTACTCTCTACTATATTTGTGACGACCCGCGTAACCCCACTACAGAAAGCATTGAGAGTAATTCGGTTGTTTTGCCATCTCGTCATAGTGGTTTAGTTGAAGATACTACCAAGCAAACGCCTTTGGGATACCCTCATATCCGCCGACCTAAAGGTAAGGAAGAGCCTACTATAGAAGCATCTTGCATCAGAGAAGCTATATTTAGATATTTCCCCGAATTTAAAAATCGGACTCTATTCGGCGGTAAAGCTTCTGCTGGATGCCAAGGATGTCCCAAGTTGTTGAATGAGGACGGTAAAGTAGTTTGTCCACTGCTGGTTGGGCGCTGGAAAACTAAACAATACGCACCATTTATCCGTTCTCATCCTCAACAGCTCTCTACACTATCTGAAACAGATATTGCAGTAGTAGATGAAGCTGCCAAGATTCTTAAATCAACAAAGGACATATTTGTAGGTAGTGAATCATTAAATGAAGCTTTCTATGAATTAGGAACTAACCTCATAAAGCATCAAGTAGATGGCCTGCATTATGGCAATGCTATCTTCCGCGCTCTCTCTCCTTTAATCCAAATAATGAAGGAAATGATGGTATTTATAGATTCCACTCCCAACATTAAGAAAAATGGATTGAATCATAATGAGTTTATTAATTTAATGTTTGAGAAGTTAGCCGATCTTTATTGTAGTCATGGTCTAATTACAGAGCAAGAAAAAACGCTTTTTTTAGAAGCTAAATCAGGCAATTCTAATTCCAGTGATGTACTTCAATTAAAAAGTATTAAAGGTTCATGGATAGAAAAATTAATTAATCGTGCTTTGTGGAATTTATCTGCTGTTGAATTTTTAACTAAAACTGATACAAATATTTGGGGAGAAGTTCGGGTATTTGGAAATAAGGATATTAGGGTTGTCAATGTAAGTCCTACTGTTGAAGATGTAGTTCAAATCCTCAAAGAAGTATATAAACCAAACTTAGAAAATTTGATTGAGGATGATAATTTGCCTTGGGAAATCCAACGAAAACGGATTGATGAAAAGTGTAAATTAAACTTTGTTACTCCACTACTAAATGTTCTGACTGGAAGTAGGGGATATATCCAAGCTAAAAGCTATGGGTTTTATATAACTCAGTCAGATAACCATGTAAAGCGGAGTCTTTTCAATGCTCAGAGTATTATCTATAAGGACGCAACAGCACGACCTGAAGATATAGCTATGCGTATAGGTGTTGATTCTGAGGATATCCTGGAATATAAAGTCGCTACACCTGCTGCTACTAATTTAGTTATTAAATTAGTAGGTGGTTTCGGTAGTTGTGGAGCACAACGGGATAGTAAGGAACAGAGAGAAAAGGGATTGAGTGAAGCTTCGCTACCAAAACGATTAATCAAAGGTGTAGAAAAAATTATAGCGGATTCCATATCTCTTACAGCACAGCTTGGTAAAAAGGCGAAAATAGCTTTGATTGATTTTCAGGGGCAACTCTCTAATTATAAAGATATACAAGGGATTGATTATTTTGGTTATTGGTGGCGAGATAACCGAGGAACTAATATACTCCAGGACTATGACGTAATCATCGCTATAGGCAACCCTACGGCAAATCTAGGTGCTAAGGCGGCTTCCTTTAGAACTTTGACTGGTAAGTATGCTAATCCTGCTAACCCTACTGAGGAGTTTAAGGAGTATATCCAGCATTCTGTGGTCAGTGAAAAATTACAGTTAGTCGGTCGTCTCAGAGCGCATTTACAGCCTCACAAACAGAAGGAAGTTCATCTACTGGGGGATTATTCGGAACATTTGATTTGGCAGCTAAAAGATAAATTTCCCGGATGCCAAATCAATAAAATGATGGCTTATGATTTATGTCCCGAAGCTGCAACCCGACGAGACCTTGACACTAAGATGGCCATTGAACTGGGTATGAAGTTACTACGTTTTGGTCAAAAAGTAACCCAGGAGAAAATAGCTAAGGAGATGGGATGTAGTCAAAGTTGGG
>NZ_BLZO01000042.1 GCF_014132355.1 Okeania sp. KiyG1 | reverse complement strand
ATCGCCTTCTGCATCTGTTCTCCCGCATGGGCGCTAAATTCTTGTAAATGAATATAACCAATACGTTTATTCCCTTCACGCTTGAGATCGTAACGAACTGCTTGTAATTCTATTCTCGCCCTGGTTAAAGTTACATCAAATTCTGTTTCTCCAGAACGCATGACTTGCAGTACAACATCTGTGCCCACATCACCTCTAATTAGTTTTGCTGCTGCTGAGACATTCAAACTAGCAGTAGGTTTGCCGTCAATTTCCAGGATTTGATCTCCTGGTAATAAACCTGCTTTCATAGCTGGAGAATTTTCTACAACGCTCACCACCGTAATTACTTTGGTCAGCTCATCTTCCTTGAGCTGCATTCCCACTCCAGACATTTCCCCAGATGTTTGATTTGTCAAAGCTTTAAACTGTTCCGGGTCTAGGAAACGAGTATAGGGATCGTTAAGTTGATCTAATGCTTGACGTAATGCCTCATAAGCTTGTTCGCTAGAAGTATAATTTTTCTCTAACAAAGTTTGCCTAGTTGCTTGCCAATCTATCTGATTAAAACTACCATCAACATATTCTCTATTGACAATTTGCCATGCTTCATCCAGAACTGCTTTCGGGCTATTTTCTAAGTTTGCCCCAGCAGGCTTACTCAGATTGGGGGCCAATAATGATAAAGCTGTGGTTGTAGCGATCGCTCCACTGTACAAAATGGCTTTAAGAATGGAGTTGCGTTTTGAGGCTAATTTCATTGAATTTTTTTAGTAGTTGGACATTTTTTGATATTGACATTCCCACTAATTTATGATATATGGGATAATATTTTTTGAAAGAAGTCTAATATACTACAATATTAGCTGAATATATTTATTATTGTATCTATAGTGACAAGGGAATTCACTATCTAGTCAAATTTTACCGTTACGACTATTGTCTCTAACTCTATATTTTAGAAGAGTTAAGTAATTAAAATAAATTAACTGATAATCATCTTACAGTATTTTTAAGGATGGTGAGGTATAGTTTAACTTGAAGCAAAGAAGGGAGAGGAAAAATAAAGTGACTTACTTTCCTGCATCTTCCTTCCTATTCTCTGTTGCTGAAAGCCGGATCGACTTGTAACTAATTAAGTCGAAAACTGCTGTAATTTTGGATCTCTCGATCGTTAGTGTTCTTGACTTGACATCCTCCCAACGTTGCGCTTACTCGACAACGCGGGATTCCCTAAAATTACTTATAGGGACTTTCTGCTGCCTCTTGACAGAAGAGCTGCGCTAACAATGCATCTGCCTCCGAGGTCGAACCTCTTTTCGGTCTTACGGTCGCTCCACAGTACGTCGCCAATCCGACGGCTCCCCTAGACACTGCTAGTCCAGCAGCCTTATGGTATTAATAGTAGCATACTATTGCAAGAACCGCTCTTATTGATTGGTTTTTCCTGCGGAATGCGCTCGCATTCATCCTGACGCTCCCCACCAGAGAGCGCCGGTTTTCAACCAACGTTGACATAAAAATTTAAGACATGATGGAAACAAAAGCCAAAACCTCAAATTGGATAGGTTCATTCGTCAATCTAGCAGTTTTCATAACAGCTTTAGGAAGTATCGTCACTTTACAGGTATTCTGGCCCTCAGAAAATTCTCCCTTAAAAAAAGAAATCGTTTCAGACTTGGCAGATGCAGTAGAAGCTGAAGAAAAAGAAGCTCTACAGCTAAAATTATTGAAGGCATCTCCGACTTTTGGATTTGATAATTTGATTGCAGACTGGGTGTTTCTCCAATTTCTGCAATATTTTGGGGACGACTCTGCCAGAAATCAAACAGGCTATTCTCTTAGTGAAGATTACTTTGATATCATCACCCGCTTAGATCCAAGATGGGTTGATACATATCTATTTGTATCTAACTCTTTATCTATATATGAAGGTAAACCAAAAGTCGCTGTAGAATATATGACTCGTGGTACCGATGTACTTTCTCCAGAAATAGATTTGAAAGCTTGGCAAGTATGGAGATGGAAAGGTATAGATCAATTACTGTTCGTAGGTGATATTCCTGGAGCAATTAATTCTCACGAAATGGCAGCTGAATGGGCTGAAAATACATCATATCAAAGTTTAACATCTCTGTTTAGACAAACAGCAGAATTTCTGAAGCGAGACCCTGATAGTAAATTAATCAAGTTTAATGCTTGGTTGTGGGTATATGGTCAAACAAGAGACCAAAGAGTACGCGATCGCGCTCAAAAAGAAATTCTAAAACTTGGAGGGAAAGTAGAAATAGATCAAAATGGAGAAATGCGTTTTGTCTTGCAAGAAGCTTCTGAATGACTTCAAAGGGGAGTGTGGGAAGGGTGGGAAGTGTGGGAGCAAACAGGAAAAACAACGGGCCGAACAAGAAAAGCAACGGGCCGAACAAGAAAAGCAGCGGGCCGAAAAATTAGCTACTAAATTACGCGACTTGGGTGTCGATCCAAATTCCCTCTGATATAGGAAATGTGGGAATAGGTAGGTAGAAAGCTTACCGAAAAATTGTGGGTATGTGCCTCCCCTTTTAAGGGGATAAAAAGCGGTCGAGAGATGGCGTTAGCGGAGCGGCTCTGTCAAGAGCGGGTTTCCTCGCCATATCTAATCGACCAAGAGAAAAGAGCATCCCTTATGTCAAGCCTCCTTATTGCAGAGGTACTGATAACTGAAGGGCGCAGTTACGACCATAGGAGGCTAACTGATAACTGATAACTGAAATGACCTGTTCCTAAAATTTCAGAAGATATACCAGCGTGTAGTATAAAAAAAATAGGAACAAAGTAAGACCAGTTGGGAGAATAGAGATAAGCTAAAATAACTCCCAATAATTATCTATGACAAGAAATCCAAACATTTGTGGCAATCAGAAAATCAGGAAAATACTGCTGTTGTTCCTTTTTTCTATATTTTCTAGTCTATTAGTGTGGCTAGTTGGAAATACTATTTCACTCCAGTCAGCAGCAAAATCTCCTGTGGATACTTATTTAGTTTTAGGTGGAAGTATTAAACGGGAAATGTATATTGCTAAAGTGGCTAAACAAGACCCTCAAACCCCAATATTAATTTCTAGTGGATCTCAAGACCCTTGTATTGTCGGATTATTTCAACGGGAAAATGCTCCTGTAGAGAAGGTTTGGTTAGAATATTGCTCTAAATCTACTTTTGGTAACTTGTATTTTACTTTGCCAATTCTCAAGAAATGGGGAGTGGAGCATATTAAACTGGTGACATCTGCTACTCATTTACCTAGAGCTAAATGGTTAGCACAGATTATTCTGGGTGCTAATGGGATATGGGTAGAAACTGATATTGTTGAGGAAATAGGTGTGCCTGGTAATAAAGAATCTACTCTCAAGACTGGTTTGGATGTAATTCGTAGTTTATTTTGGGCTGTGGGAAGTAAGATAATAGAACCAAGATGTGCTGATGTGCTAAAACTGACACAGGTAGATATGACACAATGGTGCAAGGATGGTTTTCGCTGTGAGGGTCAAGCAAAATTGAAGTCTAAGTCAATTTGTCGGAAATAGCTTTTCCTAATAATTAATAATTAATAATTAATAATTAATAATTAATAATTAATAATTCTGGTTTAAAGCCTCCCCTTTTAAGGGAAAAAAAAGAAATAATATTCCCTTGTATTCCAATACGGTTCAGTTAAGACGAAAACTCATAAGATATGGAACGATTAGATAGGCTTTTCAGACTACATAATACCAAGCGTGAAAAAAGAATGTTACGAATAGTAAGAGCGATAAAAATAATTTACAGGAGATGTCTCTTTGAGAAAAAAGATAATTTATACCAAGCGTGAAAAAAGAATGCTACAAAAAGGTAGACCTTGATCGAATAAGCTTAAAAATAGCTAGTCTAGTTCATTTTAGATAGTTATTTATATCGTTTTTCCATTTTTTAAATATTTATCCCTTATTCCTTCTTCCCTCTTCCTTCTTTCGTACGGACGTTGCATGCAACGTCCCTACCATTTGTAACAAACATTTATCACGCTTGGTATTACACCATAAAAAATGGTATTAAAGCTATTCCCATACGACTCCTGACTCCTGACTCCTGACTCCTAAGAAATACCCTAGATATTTGTAGCAAACATTTATCAATTTGGTATAACTGGAAAAAAAATCCTTAACTGAACCGTATTGCCTTATATTCAATCAAGAACGATTTTAACCAAATATTTTTCCTCTTCCTCTCCGAATACAGTTATCGCAGTGACCGCAACGCATATTCTGAGCTTCCTTAGAAAAGCCAAATGCTTGTAGTAAAAACTGCCATCGACATTTGCTTGTTGTGAAATATTGATTCATTTCCTGAATACCGGAATTGTAATCTAAGGATAATATTTTGCCAGTACCAGACTTATTCATAATATAGTTAAAGGGATCGCGCCATCTCAATTTTCCGGAAGAATGTAAGATAGAGAGGGCGATCGCTGCATCAGGAAATTCATCGGTTACAGCATTGATATTTCCCGTAGTTGGCAGTTGTTTGATTAATTTTTGGGCTGTTTGATATTGCGATCGCAACTTATCTACTAGAAATTTTTGTCTTTGCTTATCCTCTGGGTCTAACCAACCAGTAGGTTCGCTGACTAATGTTAAAGCTTCGGCAGGTTTCCCGTCTCTACCTCCTCTACCCACTTCTTGAATATATTCAGACAAAAGTGATGGTGCTTGAAAATGTATTACCCACCGTACATCTGGTTTATTTATTCCCATACCAAAGGCAGAAGTACAGACCACAAAATTTATTTCTCCACCTATCCAAGCTTTCTCTATATTTCGTCTTTCTTCAGCGCTTAAACCTGCGTGATAAGCTATAGTTTTATAATCTTTTTGTCGTAAGATTTCGGCTAAATTTTCACTGTCTTTTCTTGTTCTAACGTAAATTAAACCTGCCTGTTTTTCTCTACCTTTAATAAACTTAAATAACTGTTGACGGCGACTTCTAGGAGTACAAATTTTTTGAATTTTTAAATATAAGTTATTTCGGTAGGGGCTAAGTAAAAATGGTTGTGGGTTTTGCAGTTTTAAGGTTTTTTTAATGATATTTTGGGCTTGGGGGTCGGCAGTGGCGGTAAAGGCGGCAATAGCAATTTTAGTACTTGGAGTTTTAGATTTTATTAGTGCTGAACGTACTGCTCCTAAGCGACGATAAGCAGGACGAAAAGTTTCTCCCCATTGTACTAGACAATGAGCTTCATCTAATATTAAACCGTTGATTTTTATCTGGGGTTGGCAGAGTAAGTTCCAAACTTTTTTATTAAATAATGTTTCTGGGGAAAGATAAAGTAATTTTAGTTTATTTTGTTGTAATGCTTGGAGGGTTTTTTGTTTTTGGGAGTTGGGTATTTGACTATGGAGAAGAGAGGCGGGTAGTGAGCGATCACGCAGTTCTTGAACTTGATTTTCCATCAGCGCAACTAAGGGAGAAATTACTAAAGTTAAGCCTGTTTTTAGTAGAGCTGGTAGTTGAAAACATATTGATTTTCCTCCACCAGTTGGCATGATTATTAAGGCGTCTTTTCCTTTTAATAAGCAACTAATTATTTCTCCTTGTGGTGGTCGAAAATTATCGTATCCCCAGATTTTACGGAAGGCTTCGCGGACGTTATTCCAAGAGGTTTGTTCGGAACTATTCATGGTTTAATATTGTTTTTTTCTGATGTTTGAAGTTGTAGGGTAAATAAATATTAATTTCTTTGTTTTAGGGTTTTTATGTTGAATAAAAAATCATGCGTAGGGGCGAGCAACCCCCAATAACACTATACTATCAAGGTTTGTTTGAATATGCAACCTCTTTTTTTGATTTGGCTTTTGAGCTTCACAAAATGATTGATTGGCTTTCTAGGGTGGTTTTTGTGGGGATTGGCGATCAACAGCCAGGCGATTCTATGTTGAATAAAAAATCATGCACAGGGGCGAGCAACCCCCAATAACACTATACTATCAAGTTTTATTTGAGGATGCAAGTTCTTTTTTTGATTAGGTTTTCTTTGGTGCTTCACAAGATGAAAATATTTTGTAGTGGAGTGGCACACCTTTAACGAAGTCAGAAGTTAACCCAGGTTGTGCGTCAAGAAAGTGTGGGAAGTGTGGGGAGGGTGGGGACCCACCCTCGCCCCTCCCCTCCCAGGAGGCTGGGTCAATTTATTGTCACCAGAGAAAAAAGGAGGGGTGGGGAGTGTGGTTCGTGTGGGGAGTGTGGGGAGTGTGGGAAGCACAGGATCTCAAAAAAATATAGGGTTATAAATATTCTCTGACGACAATGAATTAGCCCTGCTCCCAGGAGGGGAATGTGGGGAGGGCGGGGAGAGCTGAGAAAGTAGGAGGAATAATTCTACCTGTATCTTTTCCTAACTTTTTGGTCCAAGAAGCTTAAATATTTGCACCCCCTTCGCGACAAAAATGCGCTCAACCTTTATATCTCAGTGCTTTTAGATTAGATTCGCACTTTTGCTACTTACTTATTCCACACATTACGCGCTCTGCACA
This sequence comes from Okeania sp. KiyG1, assembly GCF_014132355.1. Lineage (GTDB taxonomy): Bacteria > Cyanobacteriota > Cyanobacteriia > Cyanobacteriales > Microcoleaceae > Okeania. The sequence continues at coordinate 96,529 of NZ_BLZO01000042.1, read as the reverse complement.
ACCTATATTTCTTTACCAGGCAGAATTAATCCAAAGTGGGGATAGAAATTTTTGAGAATAGGGAGTAGAGAAATATAGGTATAATACTAAGGAGCCATGTAAGAATAAGTTGTACAAATTTTATCTGGGATAAATTGTGAAATATAGCTTCCATTAAAAAACTATTCAAGTTATTTTTACACGACTACTAACGGTGAAAAAATAATGTAAGGATGTCTTTTTGATAAAAGAGATAAGTAGGTAGGCGCACATAAACTTCACTATGCAAAAAAATATTGATGTAGTCAAAACCCTTGAGATTGCTTCTTTACACTCCGTTCTAGTCGTAATAACGTAGTTTTCAATAATTGATAATTGATAATTACTTCTCCCTAAAAGGAAGAGGATTGAATAAAAGAAAAATATTTTCTCTCGCCATCCCACCCTACGGGAAAGCTGCGAAGATCGACCCCTTGTTTCTCCACGGCGAGTGATAGACTTTAAACCTTAATTATTCGGTAAATTTTTTCACTTACCTACTTAATTTCCGACCTAAAAAATAGTATTGAAGCCATTTATTATGACCAATAAATGAGGTTAATACTTCCCTATTCCTGAAGGAACTGATAACTGATAACTAGGGTTTGCGCTCAAAAGTCTTTTTTAAGGAGTAGGGGACCCACCCTAACCCCTCCCAGGAGGGGAAAAGGGGAGTAGGGGAGTATTTTTTTGCCCAACTCTCGCCCAAAATACGCTCTTTCTTTGAGCATGAAGGGCTGAAAACCAAGGTATTTCAGACCTAAAAAGTCTAAAAGCTTTACCTGTAAATGCTTTGAGATTTATTCAGCAAGCCCTAACTAATAATTGATAACTAAGTTAATGGAGTCTCGCGATGCCTAAAATAAAAATATTACAAGAAGATCAATCTGATACTTTTCGGTCTTATTTTGACTTACCTTATGAAGCTGATGAAATCTTAGCAGAGTTAAATTATTCATTAGTGAAATCTCGTTTATCTTTGCCAAAGACAACAAAAACATTAGAATGTTTATCAGAAATACAGAATAAACTAGAGGCTATTTTACCCTTTGTTAATTTAAGTAATGAAACTGCTAGACGAGAAATTTTAGTCTCTCCAATTTTATTGGAAATTGTTTATTATTGTCATTGTCAGTTAAGAATTGAATATCCTCTGAAAGTCAACGATTGGTTGAAAGGTAATTTGGATTATTTATTGCGTTATCGGAATAATTTATTAGTTATTGAAGCTAAAAATGACGATTTAACTAGAGGTTTTACTCAGCTAGATGTAGAGTTAATTGCATTAGCTGAAGTCGAAGAAAACAATATTTTTTATGGCGCAGTAACAATGGGAAATGTATGGTATTTTGGTAAATTAAATAAAACTGATCAACAAATTACACAAGATATCAATTTATTTAGAATACCAGACGATATAAAAGATTTAGGTAAAGTTTTAGTGGGTATTTTAGAAGGAGTAGAAAATTAAAATATTGTAAGCATTCTGGAGTAAATGCTTACAAAATATTTGAATTATAAAAATTGATAAAGTTACAGAAATTTCTAAATTTATTCATAATATACGGCATATTCCAAGTATGTGAAGTACAGATATAACAATTAAATGTTCTCAGTGCGGGCATATTGCCCGCGATGATGTACCTCACCAAAGTAGAATCTGCTGTAAAATTGTTTGTATGTTATTCCTTATTTCCTATTCAAGACAATTTACAGATAGAAAAAAGATAATATGAACAGTATCAAAAGTACTTGGACTTATATATTTTGGCTAGGACCAATTTTAACTATTATCGGTGTATCAGCAGGTGTTGTTTCAGGAACTTGGGAACCAATACCATTAAGTTTAATAATTACTGGCATAGTCATAATTGGTTTATGGGTTTTTTATCAAGCTTATTCAGTAGAACAAAATTCAACTACAACTTGGTGGAGTGGTCGAGCAACCGAAGCAGGCACAAATGCAATTTTTGCCACGATTTCTGTATTAATAATTCTGGGATTAATCAACTTCTTAGCAGTTCGTTATCAAACTAGAATAGACTTTACTGAAAATCAACAATTTACATTATCGCCTCAAACAATTGAAGTATTAGAAAATCTCGAACAACCAGTCAAACTTTGGATATTTGACCGAGGGGAAAATCCTCAATACACTCAACTAATAGAAAACTATCAAAGACAAGGAAATGGTAAATTTAATTTTGAGTTAGTAGACCCTCAGAAACAACCAGGAAAAGCTAATGAATTTGGAGTACAACAGTTAGGAGAAATTCATCTCGAAGCAGGAGAAAGAAAAGAAGTTATTATTAGTAGAAAACTAGAACCACTAACAGAATCTAAACTAACTAATAGTATAGAAGAAATACTCGGTGGCAAAGTTTTAACAATATATTTTATTCAAGGTCACGGTGAAAGGGAATTAGAAGAAGGACAAAGAGGTTTTTCCGAAGCTCTTAAAGCTCTTGAAAATAAAAAATATATAGTAGAATCGATAAATTTGGCAAGCATTTCTCAAGTACCTGAAGATGCAGATGTGATAATTATTGCCGGTCCGCAAAGAGAATTTTTAGAGGCAGAAGTTACTGCTTTAAAAGACTATTTAGACCGAGGTGGTGGTGTGTTTATCATGTTAGACCCAAGCACTAACCCGGGGTTAGATGATTTATTTGAAGAGTGGGGAGTATTAGTTGACGATCGCCTGGCAATAGATGACCCAAGTATTGGTCGGTTAGTAGGTCTTGACCCTTGGGTGGTATTAGTTAGCAGCTATGGAGAACATCCTATTACTCAAGACTTTAGCAATGGCATTTCATTATATCCCTTCGCTCGACCAATAGAAAGTGAAACAGTGGATGGAATAGTAGAAAGTCCTCTAATTTGGACTAATGACCAAAGTTGGGCCGAAACAGATTTAAGGGGTCAGTTACAGTTTAATGAGGGTCGCGATCGCCTTGGACCATTATCAATAGGTGTAGCTTTTACTCGTTTTTCTACTGTAGAAAAAGGTAATGAAACAGGATTAGACTTTACTCCTATTCCTCCACTTCCTGGCCAACCACCGAATGAACCTGTGGCAACTTCTACTTCAGAGTTAGAAGAGCAAAAAGAGATAACTTCTGCTGAAGTTATTCCCCCACTTCCTGGTCAACCACCAGATGAATTTGACTCTACAGAAATAGTAGAAAAATCAGAAAATACATCTGAAGAAGCACGTTTAGTAGTGTTAGGAAATTCTCAATTTGCGACAAATGGTTGGTTTCAACAGCAGCTAAATAAAGATGTTTTTCTTAATTCAGTTTCTTGGTTAGGTAAACCAGAAGAGAAAATACTTTCTATTAGTCCGAAAAAAACCACAAACCGTCGTATTGCAATGAGGTTAGTACGAGCTAGATTTTTAAGTTGGATGGCAATAGTAATTTTGCCATTTTTAGGCTTTACAATTGGTGGAATTATTTGGTGGCGAAGACGATAATGAATTTAGAATTTAGAATTTAGAATTCAGAATTCAGAATTTAGAAGTTGTTTTTTTAACGGAGATTTACTCATGAAGTCAGAAGTTAGAAGTCAGAAGTCAGAAGTTGTTTTTTTAACGGATATTTCTGAAGTTATAAATCAGTATAATTGTTAAAAAGTATATATTTTTGGAGCATGAAAAAGCTAAATAAATGATTATATACTGCCATGACGATCATGAATTCAGAAGTCAGAAGTTGTTTTTTTAGCGGAGATTTACTCATGAAGTCAGAATTCAGAAGTCAGAAGTCAGAAGTTGTTTTTTTAACGGAGATTTCTGAAGTTATAAATCAGTATAATTGTTAAAAAGTATATATTTTTGGAGTATGAAAAAAGCTAAATAAATGATTATATACTGCCATGACGATCATGAATTCAGAAGTCAGAAGTTGTTTTTTAGCGGAGATTTACTCATGAAGTCAGAAGTTAGAATTCAGAAGTCAGAAGTTGTTTTTTTAACGGAGATTTCTGAAGTTATAAATCAGTATAATTGTTAAAAAGTATATATTTTTGGAGTATGAAAAAAGCTAAATAAATGATTATATACTGCCATGACGATCATGAATTCAGAAGTCAGAAGTTGTTTTTTTAGCGGAGATTTACTCATGAAGTCAGAAGTTAGAAGTCAGAAGTCAGAAGTTGTTTTTTTAACGGAGATTTCTGAAGTTATAAATCAGTATAATTGTTAAAAAGTATATATTTTTGGAGCATGAAAAAAGCTAAACAAATGATTATATACTGCCATGACGATCATGAATTCAGAAGTCAGAAGTTGTTTTTTTAGCGGAGATTTACTCATGAAGTCAGAAGTTAGAATTTAGAAGTCAGAAGTTGTTTTTTTAACGGAGATTTCTGAAGTTATAAGTCAATATAATTGTTAAAAAGTATATATTTTTGGAGCATGAAAAAAGCTAAACAAATGATTATATACTGCCATGACGATCATGAATTCAGAAGTTAGAATTTAGAAGTCAGAAGTTGTTGTTTTAACAGAGATTTCTGAAGTTATAAGTCAGTATAACGGAGGTATTAAAACATCCAATTAATGATTTAAAAAGCTTTTTTTTGTTGAAGTTATATTGGGGAATTGCTGTCAAAGTTGATTGAATAGTTAGAAACTTTTATGATACAGCAGATTCCAGGTTAATATGGTACAACTAACGAAATGAATATTTTTACCGAAAAATTGTGGTTGAAAGTCTCCTCTTTTAAGAGGATAAAAAGAAAAATTTTCCTTTGAGTCAATCCTCTTCTTTTAAAGGAGAGGTAATTGTTAATTAGGGTTTGCGCTCAAAAGTCTTTTAGTAGGGGTAGGAGACAGGAGACAACCCACCTCGCCCCTCCCCCTCCCAGGAGGGGAGGGGAAGACAGGAGAAATGGGAATGAGCGAGGAGATAGGAGTAAGAATTGTCCCAAGATTGTTCTGCCCAACTTTTGCCTAAAATACTAACTTTTTGAGCATGAAAAGCTGAAAACCAGGCACTTTTTTCGACCTCAAAAAGGCTAAAGTCTTTATATTTCAATGCTTTTAGATTAGAGCGGTAAGCCCTAATAATTAATTATTAATAATTAATTATTAATTGTTAAACTATTCCCTAAAATTATGAAAATCAAAAGAACAACTTTAATATTAATATTAACTGCACTTGCTTTAGGTGGGTTTGTTTATTTTTATGAAATTAGAGGTAAGCAACAACAAGCTGAATTGCAAGAACAACAAAAACAGGTGTTTAATTTTGAGTCAGAAGAAATTCAGGCTATTACTATCAAACAAGAATCAGAAATATTAACTTTAACAAAGGATGAAAATGCCGAAGAAATAACTTGGAAAATAACTGCACCTGTAGAAAAAGAAGCCGATCTACTAACAGTAGAATTTTTGTTAGACCAAATAACAGGATTAAAAAGCGACCGCTCTATTAATACTCCTGTTTCTCAGTTATCTGAATATGGTTTAGAAAAGCCAGAAATTACTGTAGAAATTAAACTTCAAGACGATAAAACTAGGAGATTATTTTTAGGAAAAGCAGATTTTGATGGTACTTCTATATATTCTCAAGTAGAAGCTGAAGGAGAACCGCCAAAAGAGGTGTCTGTTTTGTTATTATCTGTCAACTTCAAAAATGTTTTAACTAAACCAGTTGCAGAATGGGAAAAACAAGAAAAATCAGAAGAACCATCTGCTGAAACAGAAGAATCTACTGAGAAAAAAAATGAACCAGAAACCGCTAAACCATCCTCGGAAAAATCTCCCGAACAATTAGAAGAATCTACTGAGAAAAAAGACGATATGCCAAGAGAAGAATCATCTGCTGAAACAGAAGAATCTACTGAGAAAAAAGATGAACCAGAAACAGCTAAACCATCCTCAGAAAAATCTCCCGAACAATTAGAAGAATCTACTGAAAAAAAAGACGATATGCCAAGAGAAAAATCATCTCCTAACCCAGAATTATCTCCTTCAAATAATGATGATTATTTACTAACAGAATAGTAAGCATTTCCTCCGGAATGCTGCGCAAACAGCATTCAGCATTCAGCAGTCAGCTATCAGTTATTAACTTATACCAATTTTATAAATGTTTGTTACAAATGCTAGGGACGTTGCATAGTCCGTACGAAAGAAGGAAGAAGGAAGAAGGAAGAAGGGGAAAATTTTGAAAAAAAGGGAAAAACGATAGAAATAACTATCTAAAATGAACTGGAGCAGCTATTTTTCAGCATATCCGATCAATACCTACCTTTTTGTAGCATTCTTTTTTCAAATTGGTATTATTATCTGAGAAGGAGAATTAAAAATTATGTTTATGCAGCATTCCGCAGAAAATGCTTACACAGAATAACTAAATTTATCCCGGAAATGAGTAGATTTACTAGAAAGAGTAGCTTACATTTTAACCGAAAAATTGAGGTAGTTACGCCTCCTCTTTTAAGAGGATAAAAAGCGATCGAGAGATGGCGTTTTGCTCCGCAACATATAAAGCGGAGCGGGTCTCCTCGCCATATCTAATCGACCAAGAGAAAAAGAAGATTCCGTATTTTAAGCCTCCTTATTTCAGAGGTACTGTTAACGTAGCTCCTCCGGAGGAGGCTAACTGATAACTGATAACTGATAACTGAAATAGCCCTCAATTAATATCGTAGAATAAAACTAATATAAAATTACAGAAAAGAGATTAATATGATTGTAGAAACTACCCCACAATTAATGACCTTGGATGAATTTTCAGATTGGTATCCAGATGGTTATGGTCGTTATGAATTACACAATGGAGTTGTTTTTGAAATGCAACCTACTAGAATTCACGAACAAGTAGCAGATTTTATCGCCCTTAAACTAGGAGTACAAATCGAACTTCTTGAACTTCCTTATATTATTCCCAGACAAGCAATTGTTAAACCTATAGATACAGATAAATCTGGTTATAATCCCGATGTAATTGTTTTGGATAAATCTGCTTTAAAAGATGAATATTTATGGAAAAAACGTTCCACAATTACTCAAGGAAAAACAGTCAAGCTAATTATTGAAGTTGTAAGTACAAATTGGCGTGATGATTATGGTCATAAATTAATTGATTATGAGAAATTAGAAATACCAAAATATTGGATAGTTGATTATTTAGAATTAGGAGGAAAACGTTATATCGGCGACCCCAAACAGCCAACTTTGTCAATTTATCAGTTAATTGATGGAGAATATCAAGTACAACAATTTCGAGGAGATGAAAAAATTATTTCTCCTACATTTCCAGAGTTTAAATTAACCACCCAACAGATTTTTGTAGTAGGAGATTAAAAAAATAGAAAATCTGATTTCTGATATCCTAGACAAACAGCTAAAAAGTTGTTTGCAAAAGCAGCATTTTCGCATTGTGGGGAGTAGGGGAGTGGGGAGTAGGGGAGTGGGGAGTAGGGGAGTAGGGGAGAAGAAGAATAATTAACAATAACTGGTTAATAATTACCAACAATTTATTCGGTATATAGCGTTTCCCAAGCTAATTAGGTACAGTTGTTTTTCTTCTTTATCGATTCCTACGGAACAAAAATTACTACTCCCTACTCCCTAAAACCAAGGATTTTTGTACCTCACGCTTTTTGGAAATTGCTATATATGTTAATTATTTAATTATTGAATAATTGAAGTTTTACTTAAGTATAGTACTATTTTTTTAAATTGGTATAACAGATGTAATAAATGTCTGTGTTATTCTCCACTAAATCAGGCTACTTTTACTCAAATAGATGAAGCGCAATAGCCAGAACTGCTAAAATAGAAAAACATTACACTTAAATTAATTAAGACCCAAATTCCCAGAGCAAATTCCCCACTTACTTATGACATAACAACCATGACTCAAACTGCACTTAATCTAGGGACAACAATAACCGACACCCAAAATGACGTTGAACTGCGTAAAGTATTCAAAGTGTTTGAAGGCCATACAGCCGTAAGAGGTGTGGACCTGAATATCCGTCAAGGAGAATTTTTTAGTATTCTTGGCCCTTCTGGCTGTGGAAAGACCACAACATTACGCTTAATTGCTGGGTTTGAATCCCCATCAGCAGGTGAAATAATGATTAGGGGAGTATCTATGAATCAAACTCCCCCTTACCGTCGCCCTGTAAATACTGTTTTCCAAAGCTACGCTCTATTTAATCATCTCAGTGTCAAAGATAATATTGCTTTTGGACTAAAAATTAAACGTTTAGGAAAAACGGAAACAGAGGAAAAAGTGGCACAAGCTTTACGACTGGTAAAAATGGAAAAATTTGCCGATCGCTATCCCAATCAAATATCTGGTGGTCAACAACAAAGGGTAGCTTTGGCAAGAGCGTTGGTAAATCGTCCCGCAGTATTATTATTAGATGAACCTCTTGGTGCCCTAGACTTGAAACTACGCAAACAAATGCAAATGGAATTGTCTAGTTTACATCGAGATTTAGGCGTAACATTTGTGATGGTAACTCACGACCAAGAAGAAGCTATGAGTATGTCTGACCGTATTGCGGTGATGCACGAAGGTAGAATAGAGCAGATAGGTTCCCCTCAAGAAATTTACGAGCGGCCTGAAAGTCCTTTTGTCGCAGATTTTATTGGAGAGACGAATTTATTTCAGGGTAGAGTTGAATTTATCGATCGTTCAAATATAGTAGTTGAGACAGATCGTGGTATGAAAATTGTTGTACAACAATCAACGGTTAGTGAAGAAGAGAAAAATGGAGAGATTTATACAGGTGCTTCCGTAGTCGTCAGTGTGCGGCCAGAGAAAATAGAGCTAAGTCTTTATTCTCCAGATGTATCAGAAAATTGTTTTGAAGCTAGATTAATGAATGTAATGTATATGGGGACTCATGTATATTATCATGTAAATCTGTTGTCAGGCGATCGCATGACGATCAGGCAACCCAATACAGAAGGAACTTTGCCCAGTGCAGATACTCCTATCTATATTTATTGGGCAAAACAAAATTGTTTAGCTCTCAGCGAGACAAGATAACAAATAACGCAAACTAAATTTTCACTATTGAAAAATTACCGAATAATTAAGGTAAAAATCCTCTCCTTTAAAGGAGAAAAAAGCGGTCGAAGCCATATCCATCAGACCAAGAGAAGAAAAAATTTTCCCTTTTGCGTCAATCCTCTTCTTTTCAAGGAGAGGTAATTGTTAATTATTAATTATTAATTATTAATTGTTGAAAGTGCCTCCAACTAATTTCGATAAAAATCGGGGAAAAGTGATTGCTACATCTGTTGACAAGCAAGATGCTGGCACTTCTAGACGTCAATTTCTCAAAACGTCAGCAGCTACCATCGCAGCTTCAGCTCTATCTAGTTGTGGTTGGAGATTAGCTGAAGTAAAATCTAACCCCCGAATGCAGGGAGATTCAGATTTACTTTATATCTATACTTGGGCAGGTTATACAGATCAAGATTTGCTAGACCGCTTCTACGATGAAACAGGTATCAAAGTAGTTGCAGATGTGTTTGACTCTAATGAGTCGATGCTAGCTAGAGTCCAAGCTGGGGGAGGTGGAGCATATAGCATCATCTATCCATCTGATTATATGGTGCAAAAAATGGAATCTCTGGGTTTGCTGACAGAGTTAGACCATTCTCTAATTCTTGGTTTAGACGATCTGTTCCCTGAATTTCAAGACCCTATATATGACCCTGGTAATGCCTATAGTGTACCCATCAGTTGGGGTACTACTGGTTTGATTTACAATAGCAAACTGTTACCAAGTGCGCCTACTGACTGGGAGTATCTCTGGGAAAATCAAGATTTAATATCGAAGCGCTTGACTCTAGTTAATGACGTGCGTGAGGTGATGGGATGTGCTTTGCGAAAGCTTGGATATTCCTACAACTCCACCAATGTTGAAAGTATCAGGGGAGCTTATGAAGAGTTACTCATACTTAGACCAGCGATCGCTTCTTTTACTACAGATGGTTGGCGGTCTCAAATTTTGGTAGAAGATTTGTTAATTGCCATGTGTTATTCTTCTGATGCTGCAGAAATTAAACCAGAAAATGAAGATTTAGAATATATTACTCCCCGCAGTGGTTCTTCTCTGTGGACGGATACATTAGTAATTCCGACAAATGCTCCTAACCCTGATGGTGCCTATCAGTGGATTAATTTTATGTTACAACCAGATATAGCAGCTGAAATTGTGGAGAGACTGAGTTTTGCTACACCTTCTCGGGTAGCTTATCAAAGATTACCAGAAGAACTAAAAGAAGATCCTACTTTGTTTCCCCCAGAATCAATTATTGAAAAGTGTGAAAGTTTAGCTCCACTGGGTGAATATGAAGAAGTTTATGATGAATACTGGACGAAATTAAGAAGTGGATAATTGAAAGAAGGAAAGAGGAAGAAGGAGGAAGGAAGAAGAAAAATTCCTCAGTTTCTTGGTGGAATGATTCTACGAACTTTTTTTAGTTATTAAAGCCTAAGTATTGAAACCTTTATATAGTCAATAGTTTTAACTTGAGCTGATAACTAATAACTGATAACTGATAACTGATAACTGATAACTGATAACTGAAATGACACCTACTAAATCATCTGCTCCAGCTTTCCCTAATTCTCTGTCCAAACATGGTATAAGTCAAACATTTTCTAAACTGTTGGGTCCTTTAGTTTTATTAGGTCCAGCAGGTTTGTGGTTACTGTTGATATTAGTGTTGCCGACTTTAGTCATTTTCCAACTGAGTTTAGTAGAAAATATTCGACCTGGAGATTTAGTAAATCCTGATGGCATTGCCAACTATTTACGAGTATTTAACCTGATTAATTTAAAAGTAATTTGGCGTTCAATTTATTTTGCTACGGGTACAACAATTTTATGTTTATTATTGGGATTTCCTGTAGCCTATTGGATTGCTTTAATGTCACCCAAACGGTGGCGAAATTTACTTTTATTAGGTTTTATTTTGCCCCTTTGGACTTCATCTTTATTACGCTCTTATGCTTGGATTACAATTTTACGACCCACTGGCGTATTAAACTCAGTTATTGGCATTATCGGATTACCTCCTTTAGAAGTATTGAATCGAACTCCCGCTGTTTTTATTGGTATGAGCTATAGTTATTTACCTTATATTGTGACTATTCTTTATGCTTCTTTAGAAAAGTTAGACCGGAGATTATTAGAAGCATCGGCAGATTTAGGAGCAACCCCTATACAAACTTTTTGGAAAGTTACTGTCCCTCAAAGTTTACCTGGTATTGCTGCAGGTTCTTTATTAGTTTTTATTAGTTCTTTAGGAGATTTTGTTGACCCTGAATTATTGGGTGGTGCTTCTAGTATGACGGCAGCTAGATTAATTTATAATCAATTTTTAGGAGCTACTCAAAATTGGGGGTTCGGTTCTGCTTTGAGTATGGTTATGATTTTTGGGGTGAGTATAGCGATCGCTCTTTTACTAAAATTTGGCGATGGTAAACCCTCTAAGTAATACCATTTATCAAAAATTTTTCTACATTTTATGGAGTAGGGGAGTGGGGGAGTGGGGAGTAGGGAGTAGGGGTTTGATACTAATACATAGATAAATTTCTGCTACAAATTCATATTTATTAGAGAAAAATAATCAATATTAACTAGCAATTTCAAAGATGACAAATACTTTAATAAATCCAGAAGATAATATTCCAATAGAGATGTCTAAATCTAAATCAAAATTTCAGATTTCTTGGCAGGTAATATTTACAATTTTAATGTTCTTTTTATGTACTTGCCAATTTTTGTCTTGACTTTTTATAGTTTCAATAAATCTAAATATAGTGCAGGATGGGAAGGCTTTACCCTAGAATGGTACGTTAAACTTTTTCAGGATACTAGGGTTTTAAATGCTTTACAAAATAGTTTAACTGTAGCTATCTGTGCTGTGGTTGTTTCAGCAGTTATTGGTACTTTAATGGCAGTAGGTTTAGCAAAATATAAATTTCGAGGCAAATCTTTATACATGGGTGTTTCTTATTTACCATTAATTATTCCTGATATAGCGATCGCTGTTGCGACTTTAGTCTTTTTAGCAGCATTGGCAATTAGATTAAGTTTATGGACAATTATTGCAGCTCATATTGTTTTTTGTCTAGCTTATGTGGGTTTAGTTGTTTCTACAAGATTAGCAGATTTAGACCCTAATTTAGAGGAAGCTGCCTTGGACTTGGGAGCAACTCCAGTAGAAGCTTTTTTACAAGTATTGTTACCTCAATTAATACCAGGAATTATATCTGGATGTTTGCTAGCTTTTGTATTAAGTATGGATGATTTTTTAATTGCTAGTTTTACTTCAGGAAGTGGGGCAACAACTTTGCCGATGGAAATTTTTAGTAGGATTCGTACAGGGGTAAAACCTGATATTAATGCCCTGAGTGTAATTTTAATTTTAGGCTCAGGAGCAATTGCAATTGTCGGAGAATTTTTGCGTACTAGAAGTGAGAAAAAAATTAGTTAGTAGGGGGGATATTCGTTAGGAAATCCCCCCTACTGAAGAGAATATTTAGTGGATAAATTACTGAAATAATCCGAGAGAATATTCAATAATTATCTATGGAAAAATTAGAATATTTAGGAGGAGCAATTTTAAGTTTTAGTAGTTTGGAGGATTTGTTGAATTGGTTGGAATAATTGGATAGGGAATAGAGCGATAGCTAGATATAGCCAGATAAAATCTGATAAATTTTTCCTCAAATCAATCCAGTAGATAAATAGGGCTTGCTGATTAACTCTCAAACCATTTATAGATAAAGGCTTTAGTCTTTATTAGTGCAAAAAAAGTACCAGCTTTCCAGTTGTTCAGAGCTACAAAAAGTCAGCATTTTCAGCAGAGAAGGGCGGAAAAATAAAGGGACAAATATATCCGACTACCTCCTCTATAATTCCCATTTCTCCTGACTCCTGACTCCTGACCGAAAAATAAGGTCTCAAGCCTCCCCTTGGCTGCGCAGCGAGCTGCCGCTCTACAAGGGGATGAAAAAAATAAGGTTCAATATTTCAAGCCTTTGACTTTCCTGCGGAATGCTGCGCAAACAGGTAGAGGTACTGATAACTGATAACTGATAACTGATAACTGAAATGACTCCTTAACTTTTTCTACTGCTATTAAGAGTAAAATAAAAAGTAGTCCCTTGTTCCACTTGAGAAGTACACCAAATTAAACCTTGGTGACAATTAATAATTCTTTTAACAATTGATAAACCAATACCAGTTCCTTCAAATTCATCATCTGAATGGAATCGCTTAAAAGGAGTAAATAATTCTTTGAAGACTTCCATATCAAAACCAGCACCATTATCTTTAATAAAATAAATTAAATCTGATTTTTGTGCACATAAGTTTTTGTCTTTGTAATATAAAGAACATTGATTAATGATTGTATCTAATTCTTGTTTTTCTGTAGATAAAATTCCAAATTCAATATGACTAACATCTTTTTAGATGAATATTTCCAAGCATTACCAATTAAATGTTCTAAAGCCATTGTTAAAAATATTTGATCTGCTGGAGCTGTAACATTGGGCTGAATTACTAATTCAACTTTTCTTTGTGGTTCTTTTATTTTAAGTTTCATTAGGATTTCTTGAACTATGTTACTTAAATGCACTAATTCAAGAGTTATTTGATTTTTTTTTATCTTTGACAACATGAGTAAATCTTTAATAATCTGCTGTGTCCGAGCAGTTGATTGAAACATTAATTCAAAATAATCTTGAGCATTTTGATTAGTATAATTATCATCTTCATATTCTTCTTTGAGAAAATGAGTTAATGACTCAATAGTTTCTAATTGGCTGCGGAAATCATGAGCTATACTATAACTAAAAGTTTCTAATTCTTTATTAGTTTCTTCAAGGGTTAATTCTAAGTTTTTCCTTTCTGTAATATCCCTGACTGTAATCGCAAAACCATCCCCTAATTTAACAGCGATGAAATGATACCATTTTCCTTCTTCTGGGTCACTATAATAAATATCCTGCTCTAAAGACTTTCCAGTTTCTACCACATCAACAAAATTAGCAAATAAATCATCATTAATTGTATTTAAAAACTTTTTAAACACTAATTTACCAATTAAATCTTGTGGTTCTTGATTAAAAGCTCTAGCAATAACTGGATTAACAACTAAACAAGAAAAATCAATAATATTTCCTGTTCTCCGGTCTCTCAATGCCTCCATCGCTGCAATACCATCAAGAGAAGAATTTAAAATACTAGAAATTAATGCTCTAGATTGATATAAAATCGCCTCTGCTTCTTGGCGTTGTTTAATTTCTTGTTTAAGATTTTCCTGCTCTATTTCTAATAGTTTTCTCTGTTTTTGAATAATTAACTGACTTTTAACTCTTGCTAAAACTTCTTCTTCTTGAAAGGGCTTAGTAATATAGTCTATTCCCCCTACTTCAAATGCTTTTACTTTATCAAAAACTTCATTTAAAGCACTAATAAAAATTATGGGAATATCCTTAGTTTTAGGATAATTTTTTAAACGTTCACAAACTTCATAGCCATTCAAATCGGGCATTTTTATATCTAGTAAAATTAAATCGGGACTGTCTGTTTCAATAGAAATTAATGCACTCTCTCCATCAATGGCTTTTTTATCTTATAATTATTATCTTTTAAAAGGGTAGCTAAAATTTTCAAATTAGAAAGTTGATCGTCAACGATTAAAATAGTTCCTTCTGAATTTTTTCTGATATATTATTCATATTTTTATGGTTTATCCTGATTTCAGAGATTCAATTAATTGTCTAATGGTCTTGAATTGAAAATCATTGACTAAATTACTTAATTTTTCCGCTAATAAAGATTCTTCAACCGGAATTTTCTCTATTAATTCTAAGCTCAGATCGTCATCTAAAGCTTTTGCTGCATCATACAGTTCTTCTAACCATTCTGTAGGCATTTTCTCTAAATCTTCTACTGTTAAACTTGGTAATTCACTGGGAGTTTTATCTGGAGTTTCTTCTGCATAAATATATTCCACTCCTAAATGCTTTTTCATTGTCTCAAAAATTATTGATTCTCGAAAAGGTTTTCTGACAAAATCATCACATCCTGCTGATAAAATAATTGATTTTTCTTCTTCTAATACACTTGCTGTTAAGGCAATTATTGCTGTGGCATTTCCTTTGATTGTGCCTTTAATTATTTGAGTTGCTTCGTAACCATTCATAACTGGCATTCTCATATCCATCCAAATTAAATTAGGTTGCCATACCTCCCAAATTTCTATGGCTTGTTTTCCATTTTCTGCTTCTTTTAATTCAAATCCTAATGGTTGTAATAATTTAATCAATAATAAACGATTGGTGGGGCGGTCATCCACTATTAATATTTTATAACGGGGTTGATTGGGTTTTAAAGCTATGACGTGATGGGGGTTTTGTTCAATTTCTATATCTGTTTTATGGGCAAAATTTACTTGAATTTCAAACCTAAAGGTTGTACCTTTGTCTACTCGACTTTTGACGGTAATATCTCCTCCCATTAACTGTACAAATTTACGACTAATAGGTAATCCTAATCCTGTTCCTTCTTGACTATTTTTGCCTGTTTCTGTTTGGGCAAATGCTTCAAATAATTTGGGCATTTCAGCTTCAGCTATTCCTGCTCCTGTATCTCTGACTTCAAAAATAATTGTGGCTTTTCCATGACTTTTCCCCTTTTCAAAGGGGGGATTAAGGGGGGATTCTTTTTGCCTTTCAAAGGAAGGATTAAGGGGGGATTCTTTTTGACTCACAATTGTTACACTTACTTCTCCTTGTTTGGTAAATTTAATCCCATTATTGATTAAATTAATTAAGACTTGACGGAGTTTTGTTTCGTCAGTATAGATATATTGAGGTACATCATTCTGGCGGTCAAATATTAATGTTAAGCCTTTATTTTTGGCAGTAATATGTAATAAGTCTTCCAGTTCATTTAAGAAAGAATAAAAGTCAAAGGTTTTCGCATTGACGGCCATTTTCCCTGCTTCAATTTTAGATAAGTCTAAAATATTGTTAATTAAGGTTAATAAATAGTTGCCACTTTTATTAATAACAGTTGTATTTTCTTTCTGTTCTTGAGATAAGGTTGGAGAACGCATCATAATTTGAGAAAAGCCTAAAATAGCATTTAAAGGAGTGCGTAATTCGTGGCTCATATTAGCGATAAAACTGCTTTTTGCTTGATTTGCTACTTCCGCTTTTTCTTTAGCAATGGATAATTGTTCTGTTCTTTCTTCAACTTTTTTTCTAAAATAATATTTTGTTCTTGAATTAATTTTTGATTAAGTTCAGCATTTTTCAAGGCTTCATTTTGTGCTTTCTCTCTTTCATCTTGAATCAGATTAATTCTATCTGCTAAAGCAAACGAAAATAATAATACCGATAAACTAAAAGTAAAATTTGAACGGTTCTCTACATAAAAACCATAAGGTATAAAACCAAGAGCACTAAAAGAACGAATGATTATTCCTAAAAGAGGAGCAAACATAGCTAATAAAAAATATTTACTTGGCTTATATCTTTGTCTCCATCTTATAAAAGCAGTTGTTAATATTATAAAACTAATAACTATACCATTAAAAATTACGATAATATTATTCCATTTTGTTGGTATTGATATAATGATTGCCACAACTATAACTAAAGATATAATAAATAAAAATCTATCTATTGTAGGAAGATATTTTTTAGTTTTCAAGAAAGATTGGGTAAATTTTATCCAAGAAAATAACATTAATAATAGAGCCAATGATTGAATCTCATAATAGTTAGGAAAATTATTCCACAATAATTGATGTCCTATTCCATCTCGACATAATCGAAACCATAAATAACCGATAATAAACAAGACAAAATGTAGATAAATTTTGTCTTTTAAAGAAATAAATAAAAATAAGTTATAACCAATCATTATTATAAAAGTTCCATAAGCTATTCCTAAAGATAAAATATTATTCTTATCCTCCTGTAAAAATGTTTCTAAAGAATAGATATTTAAGGGAATAACTAAACCTGCTTTTGAAGTTAAACGTAGATAAATAGTTTTTTCATTATTGTCGGTAAAAGGTAAACTAAATACAAAAAAACGATGGTTAAATTCTCTAGTGCTAAAAGGTAAAAATCTACCAGTTTTAATTATATTAAATCCTTTTTTGTCTGCTTGAGGAAAATAAAAATCTACTGTACCTGCACGAGTATCATTTAAACTTAATATCCATTTTTGTGTCAAACTAGATTTATTTTTGACTCGAAAACGAACCCAGATTGCTGATGTTTTTACGCCTAAGTTGGGGAGATTTTTATTGCTAGGAGTAAATTCTCGTTCGACAACATCTTCAATAGTTAATTCCCTAGTTTGAGCTTCAAATATTTCTAAATGTAATCCTAAAGGATATTTGGTATTTTCATCCGTTAAAATAACAGGATTATTGATATGCTTTAAATTCTGATTATTTTGAGCAGAAATCTTAGATGCAGAAATCAATAAACAGAAACCAACAATTATCAAGATTAAGAGTCGTTTAATACAAATTTTATTCATGTTCTACAAATTGATAAATGTTTGCTACAAATAGCTAGGATATTTCTTACAGCGGTTTTCATTTCAGTAAACCACAGTAGGGGCGTTAACGTAGTTATGCGTAGCAAATGGCATTTGCGCTCCGCAAAGCTCCGAATTGCGCCCTTACAGGATTTTTGTTTGACGATGTGGTTCATCAATTTGAAAAGCGCTGTAGGAGACAGGAGACAACCCACCCCTAACCCTCCCAGGAGGGGAAGACAGGAGAAACGGGAATGAGGGAGGAGGTAGGAATAAGAATTGTAAGAATGATTTTTCTGCCCAACTATGCGTCTAATACCAACTTGATAAATGTTTGCTACAAATAGTTAGGCTATTTCTTAGGAGTCAGGAGTCCTATGGGAATGGCTTCAATACCAAATGTAGTAGACTGACACACCTTAAATGGTGCATTAGATGGGGAGATGGGGGATGGGGGGATGGGGAGATTGGGAGATAAAGACACCTAGAAACAAAAATCTATTGCACAGTTTTAGCTGTGTCGGTCCAGTAGTAGAAATTAAATGAATACTTGCTTTATTCATTAGACATCTCCAATAATAATATCAGGACTTACGCAAAGACACTATGTATAGAGTCCAGTAACTATTGGACAATAGTTATAAGTACTATATATAGCGTATATGCGTAAGTTCTAAATATATTCCCTGTTCCCTGTTCCCTGTTGCCTATTGATATCAAATCCGTTTAATTCGGTATAAAAAAATGTTCTATCTTCAACCATTACCAAATATTTCTCGATCGCCCCATCTCCCCACACTCCCCACACTCCCCACCATAAGAATCTAATTACACCGATGCGACCGGATTTGATATGAGATGCACCCGGGTTATTCTAATAATTGTCTAATAGTTTTAAATTGAAAATCATTGACTAAATTAGTTAACTTTTCCGCTAATAAAGATTGTTCAGCCGGAATTTGTGCAATTAATTCTAAGCTCAGATCGTCATCTAAAGCTTTCACTGCATCATAAAGTTCTTCTAACCATTCACTAGGCATTTTTTCCAAATCTTCTACTGTTAAACTTGGCAATTCAGTGGGAGTTTGAGCTGGAGTTTCTTCTGCATAAATATATTCCACTCCTAAATGCTTTTTCATTGTCTCAAAAATTATTGATTCTCGAAAAGGTTTTCTGACAAAATCATCACATCCTGCTGATAAAATAATTGCTTTCTGTTCTTCTAATACACTCGCTGTTAAGGCAATTATTGCTGTGGCATTTCCTTTAGTTGTACCTTTAATTATTTGAGTTGCTTCGTAACCATTCATCACTGGCATTCTCATATCCATCCAAATTAAATGAGGTTGCCATTCCTCCCAAATTTCTATGGCTTGTTTTCCATTTTCTGCTTCTTTTAATTCAAATCCTAATGGCTGTAATAACTTAATTAATAATAAACGATTAGTAGGGCGGTCATCTACAATTAAGATTTTATAACGGGGTTGATTGGGTTTTAAAGCAATAACATGACGAGGATTTTCTTGAGTTTCTATATCTTCTTGATTGACGATATCAACTTGGATGTAAAATCGAAAAGTTGTACCTATTCCCACTTTACTTTTAACAGTAATATCTCCTCCCATTAACTGTACAAATTTACGACTAATGGGTAAGCCTAATCCTGTACCTTCTTGACTATTTTTACCTGTTTCAGTTTGGGCGAATGCTTCAAATAATTTACTCATTTCATTTTCAGCTATTCCTGCTCCTGTATCTCTCACTTCAAAAATAATTGTGGCTTTTTCATTACTTTCCCTCCTTTCTAAGGGGGAATTTTTTCCATTACTTTCCCCCCTTTCTAAGGATGGATTTTTTCCAGAACTTTCCCCCCTTTCTAAGGGGGGATTAAGGGGGGATTCTTTTTGCCTTTCTAAGGGGGAATTTTTTCCATTACTTTCCCCCCTTTCTAAGGATGGATTTTTTCCAGAACTTTCCCCCCTTTCTAAGGGGGGATTAAGGGGGGATTCTTTTTGCCTTTCTAGGGGATTAAGAGGGGATTCTTTTTGACTCACAACTGTGACACTCACACCCCCTTCTGAGGTAAATTTAATTCCATTATTGATTAAATTAATTAATACTTGCCTGAGTTTTGTTTCGTCAGTATATATATATTGAGGTACATTATCTTGATGGTCAAATATTAATGTTAATCCTTTATTTTCTGCAGTTATGTGTAATAAGTCTTCCAGTTCATTTAAGAAAGAATAAAAATCAAAATTATTGGGATATATTGTCATTTTCCCGGCTTCAATTTTAGATAAGTCTAAAATATTATTAATCAAGGTTAATAAATAGTTGCCACTTTTATTGATAATAGTTGTATTTTCCTTTTGTTCTTGAGATAAGGTTGGAGAACGCATCATAATTTGAGAAAAGCCTAAAATAGCATTTAAAGGAGTGCGTAATTCGTGACTCATATTAGCAATAAAACTGCTTTTTGCTTGATTTGCAACTTCCGCTTTTTCTTTAGCAATGGATAATTCTTCCGTTCTTTCTTCAACTTTTTTTTCTAAAACAATATTTTGTTCTTGAATTAATTTTTGATTAAGTTCAGCATTTTTCAAGGCTTCATTTTGTGCTTTCTCTCTTTCCTCTTGAATCAAATTAATTCTATCTGCCAAAGCAAAGGAAAATAATGATATCGGTAAAGTATAAATTAAATCCCAAAGAAGGTTATTTAGAGGAAGATTATAAGGTATCAAACCCAAAACACTAAAACTAAACAGAATCGAACCCAGACTAGGAACAAACATAGCTAATAGAAAATATTTAGTTGGTTTATATCCTTGTCTCCATCTGATTAAAGCAGTTATTAATATTATTATACGATTAGGTATATCATAAAAAGCTTGGATAAAATTAGTCCATCTTGTTGATATGGTCAGAATTGTCATAGGAAGTGGTAAAGATATAATAAATAAAAATCTATCTATTTTAGGAAGATATTTTTAGTTTTTAAGAAAGATTGGGTGAATTTTATCAAGAAAAATACATTGATAATACTCCCAATGATTGAATCTCAAAATAGCTAGGAAAGTCATACCAAAATAATTGATGTCCTATTTCTTCTCGACACAGCTTAAAACATAAATAACCTGTAGTAAACAAGACAAAATGTAGATAGCTTTTGTCTTTTAAAGAAATAAATAAAAATAAGTTATAACCAATCATTATTACAATAATTCCATAACCTACCCCTAAAAATAAAAGTTGATGTTGATCCTCCTGGAAAAATGTTTCTAAGGAATAAATATTTAAGGAAATAGCTAAACCTGCTTTTGAAGTTAAACGTAGATAAACAGTTTTTTCATTATTGTCGGTAAAAGGCAAACTAAAGATAAAAAAACGATGGTTAAATTCTCTAGTGTTAAAAGGTAAAAATCTGCCTGTTTTAATGGTTTTAAATCCTTTTTCATCTCCTTGAGAAAAATAAAAATCTACCGTACCTGTACGAGTATCATTGAAACTTAATATCCATTTTTGTGTCAAACTTGCTTGATTTTTGACTCGAAAACGAACCCAGATTGCTGATGTTTTGATACCTAAGTTGGGGATATTTTTATCACTAGGAGTAAATTCTTGATTGACAACATCTTCAATAGTTAATTCCCTAGTTTGATCTTCAAATATTTCTAAATGTAATCCTAAAGGATATTTGGTTTTTTCATCCGTTAAAATAATAGGATTATTGATATGCTTTAAGTTCTGATTATTTTGAGCATAAATCTTAGATGCAGAAATCAATAAACAGAAACTAACGATTATCAAGATTAAAAGTCGTTTAATAAAAATTTTATTCATGTTATGTTACCTGATTAAATAAATAGGACTTGCGCAAATTCACCTTGAAAATATCATATGTTCTGACTTCCGTGAAACGCTATGACTCCTGCCTTGTGTTTTCCACCATCTCAATTTTCCTCGCCTACAACTAAATACCACAACGCATCAATACCTCTGACGAGTTCTTCGCTCATCTTGGTGTTGTTGAATCCATTGAACAATAGTGGAAAGGAAAATTAAACTCAAGTGTTTGTTTAGCATTTTTGGGCGATCGCCCTTACTATTGTCCAATAGTTTCTTTTCCTAGACTCATATCATGTCCGGTTGAATACTTGTAAATAAATGACGGAGGAGTCAGGAGTCAGGAGTCAACCCACCCCTAACCCCTCCCAGGAGGGGAAGTCAGGAGGTAAGAAAGAAGAAGAAAGAAGCAAGAAGAAAAAATAAACAGGAGGAAAAGGAGAAAGTTTTTTTATCACTAATTATCCGGACATAATATCACCTTTTGAAGTTGCAAATCTAAATGTCTCCCTCCATCTCAATTTTCCTCGCCTACGACTAAATACCACAACGCATCAATACCACTGCCGAGATATTCTGAATCTTGATGTTGTTGAATCCATTGAACAATAGTGGAAAAGAACATTGAAAAATAGTGTTTGTTTGGCATTTTTGGGCGATCGCCCTTACTATTGTCCAATAGTTTTTTTTCCATGAGTTACCTTTTGAAGTTGAAAATCTAAATGTCTCCCTCCATCTCAATTTTCCTCGCCTACGACTAAATACCACAACGCATCAATACCACTGCCGAGATATTCTGAATCTTGATGTTGTTGAATCCATTGAACAATAGTGGAAAAGAAGATTGAATTCAAGTGTTTGTTTGGCATTTTTGGGCGATCGCCCTTACTATTGTCCAATAGTTTTTTTTCCATGAGTTACCTTTTGAAGTTGAAAATCTAAATGTCTCCCTCCATCTCAATTTTCCTCGCCTACGACTAAATACCACAACGCATCAATACCACTGCCGAGATATTCTGAATCTTGATGTTGTTGAATCCATTGAACAATAGTGGAAAAGAAGATTGAATTCAAGTGTTTGTTTGGCATTTTTGGGCGATCGCCCTTACTATTGTCCAATAGTTTTTTTTCCGTGAGTTACCTTTTGAAGTTGAAAATCTAAACGTCTCCCTCCATCTCAATTTTCCTCAGAGACTGTTTGTTTGGCATTTGTGGGCGATCGCCCTTACTATTGTCCAATAGTTTCTTTTCCTAGACTCACCTTTTGAAGTTGCAAATCTAAATGTTTTCTACCATCTCAATTTTTCTCCCTTGCGACTAAATACCACAGCACATCAATACCACTGCCGACATATTCTGAATCCTGATGTTGTTGAATCTATTGAACAATAGTGGAAAAGAACATTGAAAAATAGTGTTTGTTTGGCATTTTTGGGCGATCGCCCTTACTATTGTCCAATAGTTTTTTTTCCGTGAGTTACCTTTTGAAGTTGAAAATCTAAACGTCTCCCTCCATCTCAATTTTCCTCAGAGACTGTTTGTTTGGCATTTGTGGGCGATCGCCCTTACTATTGTCCAATAGTTTTTTTTCCATGAGTTACCTTTTGAAGTTGAAAATCTAAATGTCTCCCTCCATCTCAATTTTCCTCGCCTACAACTAAATACCACAACGCATCAATACCTCTGCCGACATATTCCCTCATCTTGGTGTTGTTGAATCCATTGAACAATAGTGGAAAGGAAAATTGAACTCTAGTGTTTGTTTGGCATTTTTAGGCGATCGCCCTTACTATTGTCCAATAGTTTCTTTTCCATAACTGACCTTTTGAAGTTGAAAATCTAAATGTCTCCCTCCATCTCAATTTTCCTCGCCTACAACTAAATACCACAGCGCATAAATACCTCTACCGACATATTCTGAATCTTGATGTTGTTGAATCTATTGAACAATAGTGGAAAAGAACATTGAAAAATAGTGTTTGTTTGGCATTTTTGAGCGATCGCCCTTACTATTGTCCAATAGTTTCTTTTCCATGACTCATATCATGTCCGGTTGAATACTTATAAATAAATGACGGAGGAGTCAGGAGTCAGGAGTCAGGAGTCAGGAGGTAAGAAAGAAGAAGAAAGAAGCAAGAAGAAAAAATAAACAGGAGGAAAAGGAGAAAGTTTTTTTATCACTAATTATCCGGACATAATATCACCTTTTGAAGTTGCAAATCTAAATGTCTTCCACCATCTTAATTTTCCTCGCCTACGACTAAATACCACAGCACATCAATACCACTGCCGACATATTCTGAGTCCTGATGTTGTTGAATCCATTGAACAATAGTGGAAAAGAACATTGAAAAATAGTGTTTGTTTGGCATTTTTGGGCGATCGCCCTTACTATTGTCCAATAGTTTCTTTTCCATGAGTTACCTTTTGAAGTTGAAAATCTAAATGTCTCCCTCCATCTCAATTTTCCTCGCCTACGACTAAATACCACAACGCATCAATACCACTGCCGAGATATTCTGAATCTTGATGTTGTTGAATCCATTGAACAATAGTGGAAAAGAACATTGAAAAATAGTGTTTGTTTGGCATTTTTGGGCGATCGCCCTTACTATTGTCCAATAGTTTTTTTTCCGTGAGTTACCTTTTGAAGTTGAAAATCTAAACGTCTCCCTCCATCTCAATTTTCCTCAGAGACTGTTTGTTTGGCATTTGTGGGCGATCGCCCTTACTATTGTTCAATAGTTTCTTTTCCTAGACTCACCTTTTGAAGTTGAAAATCTAAATGTCTTTGACCATCTCAATTTTCCTCGCCTACAACTAAATACCACAGCACATCAATACCTCTGCCGACATATTCTGAGTCCTGATGTTGTTGAATCCATTGAATGATAGTGGGGCGGATATTGTTGGATTTTTTGCCCAATTTGCTCAAAGCGTTGGCTGCACTCCAACGCACAAAAGAATTCTCATCCTGAAGTAGAGCTAGTAGGGAGTTAATTACTGTTTCGGAACTGTTGCCCAATTTGCTCAAAGCGTTGGCTGCCCTCCAACGGACAAAATAATCCTCATCCTGAAGTAGAGCTAGTAGGGAGTTAATTACTGTTTCGGAACTGTTGCCCAAATTGCCCAAAGCGAAGGCTGCCATCCAACGCACAATAAAATCCTCATCCTGAAGTAGAGCTAGTAGGGAGTTAACTACTGTTTCGGAACTGTTGCCCAAATTGCCCAAAGCGAAGGCTGCCATCCAACGCACAAAAGAATCCTCATCCTGAAGTAGAGCTAGTAGGGAGTTAACTACTGTTTCGGAACTGTTACCCAATTTGCTCAAGGCATCGGCTGCCCTCCCACGCACATCAGAATTCTCATCCTGAAGTAGAGCTAGTAGCGAGTTAACTACTGTTTCGGAAATGTTGCCCAAATTGCCCAAAGCTAAGGCTGCATTCCCACGCACATCAGAATTCTCATCTTGAAGTAGAGGTAGTAGAGAGTTAACTACTGTTTCGGAACTGTTACCCAAATTACCCAAAGCTAAGGCTGCATTCCCACGCACATCAGAATTCTCATCCTGAAGTAGAGGTAGTAGGGAGTTAACTACTGTTTCGGAACTGTTGCCCAAATTGCCCAAAGCTAAGGCTGCACTCCTACTCATAAAATAATTCTCATCCTGAAGTAGAGGTAGTAGAGAGTTAGCTACTGTTTCGGAACTGTTACCCAAATTCCTCAAGGCATCTGCTGCGCTCCCACGCACAAAAGAATTCTCATGCTGAAGTAGAGGTAGTAGGGAGTTAACTACTGTTTCGGAACTGTTGCCCAAATTGCCCAAGGCTTCCGCTGCCCTCCAACGCACAAAAGAACCCTCATCCTGAAGTAGAGGTAGTAGGGAGTTAAATACTGTTTCGGAACTGTTGCCCAATTTGCCCAAAGCAAAGACTGCTCTCCCACGCACATCAGAATTGTCATCCTTTAATCGCGCTAGTAATATTGCAATTACCTCCTCCTTTTCCCCTAACTCTGCTCGATATTTCAGCAACCTCTCCTTATCAATTAAATCTGCCCGCTCTTTCAACATCCCTAAAACTTGCCCCTCAAAATCTGTTTCATACAAACTACAAAAAATCCGATAAATCTCCTCCCGAACATTCTCACCAACCTTCTCCTCACTACTCACCTCCAACTCAACCAACCTCTCCAAAATCTCCTGCACCAACTCACCAGCAACACCCCGCAAACCTTTGGGATCTTCTGCCAAACAATTTCCAGCAAAAAACAAATCTTGATGTAACCACTCCTCATACTCACTACCACGATCCAAAATCACCCGCATCGCCTTTGCCACCTTTTTCGGCTTTTGTTGCGCTATGAGCAATAGTAAAACTTCCCGCCAGTGAGACTCATGCAAATGCTCCCGAATACTATCCAACACAATCTCAAAATCACCCTCATTATCCGCCTGATAATTAATTTCCTCAGCACACAAATATTCCTGAAAAGTCTTATGCACAAACCCATAACAATCTTGCCCCTGTTCATTCAACAAACCCGTGCGTTCCCGAATCAAATCCACAAATCTTTCTGCCTCCTCCTTCGCTTGATACAACTGCACCTGCTTCAACTGCTTAATCTCTCGACTCAACTGCTCAGTCAACTCATCTTTATCCATCAAAGTGCCGCCCTCATCATTCCCCACATTTCCCTGAGTATGCACCCAAAAAGCCAACAATTCCATCAACCTACGCAGATCGTCCAAACCTAAATATTTCAACTTCCCATCACTACTCAACTCCTTATTCGCATCCCAAGAAATTAACAAAGTCTCCACTGCCTTATCATAAAGTCGATATCTTTCTTTCGGCAAAACCGCCTGATATCGATGAATCAAAGCAATAATTGTCAACAACAAAGGATTCCGTGCCAACAACTTAATCCGGTCATTATCATCCAGCGCCTTCCGTAAACTTTCCTTGCGCCTTTCTGCTTCCTCTTTATCCCGAAACCGACTGTCATACCAATTATTGATAAATGCCGAAATCTTCTCATCATCAAACGACTGCATTTGATAGTGGGGAAATTCCTCAGTGCGGAAAAAGTCACGTCGATAACCAGCAGGACGAGATGTAATAATTGCCCTATTTCTGTCAAACTGCCCTAAAAAATTCTCTATCCGTCTGACCACATCATAGCGTTTGCCTTCCTCTGCCACTTCATCCAAACCATCCAACAATATTAACGCTCTGCCATCCTCTAACCAATGTTCAAAAAATCCCACTGGCAAAGTTTTAACCGCCATAGTTTTTTCAGCAAATACGCGAGCATATTCGAGAATACTTTTGTCTGGATGTCGTGCTAAGTCTCGTATCCTGATTAAAATTGGCAGCCAGTCAGTGTTTGGATCTAAACCTAGTATTGTTGCACCTTGACTATTCCATCCCCCCTGGCCCCCCTTATCAAGGGGGGAAGAAGATTCGTTGGAGCGATCGCTATTTTGAACCAGAGTATTTTCCTGACTATAGCCCCCCTTACCAAGGGGGGTTGGGGGGATCGACTCAGAAGATTCGTTGGAGCGATCGCTGTTTTGAACTAAAGTATTTTCCTGACTATAGCCCCCCTTATTAAGGGCATCTTGACTATTCGATCCCCCCTGGCCCCCCTTAATAAGGGGGGAAGAAGAGGGTTCGTCACCCTTAAAAAGGGGGGAAGAAGATTCAGTGTAGCGATCGCTGTTTTGAATCAGAGTATTTTCCTGACTATAGCTCCCCTTATTAAGGGCATCTTGATTATTCGATCCCCCCTGGCCCCCCTTATCAAGGGGGGAAGAAGATTCGTTGGAGTGATCGCTGTTTTGAATCAGAGTATTTTCCTGACTATAGCTCCCCTTATTAAGGGCATCTTGACTATTCGATCCCCCCTGGCCCCCCTTATCAAGGGGGGAAGAAGATTCGTTGGAGCGATCGCTGTTTTGAACCAGAGTATTTTCCTGACTATAGCCCTCCTTATCAAGGGCATCTTGACTATTCGATCCCCCCTGGCCCCCCTTATCAAGGGGGGAAGAAGAGGGTTCGTCACCCTTAAAAAGGTGGGAAGAAGATTCGTTGGAGCGATCGCTTTTTTGAACCAAAGTATTTTCCTGACTATAGCCCCCCTTATTAAGGGGGGTTGGGGGGATCGACTCAGCCAACATCTCACCCACAGAATTTCCAGAACTATAGCCCCCCTTATTAAGGGAGCTTGGGGGGTTCGACTCAGCCAACATCACGGCAAAATAACTCATCAAAGTTGTTTTTCCCGACCCAGGCGCACCTAATATTACAAATTTCCGTGACTGACTTTGAGTCAACAATTCTGAGGCTAAAAATTTTCTGCCAGTAGTATTTACAAACAGCTCCCTTTCCAATTTTTCCCCAGTTCCAGCTAATAAAAAATCTCGTTCAAAACCACCACTTTTTGAGACATCTTCTACCACATCAGGCATGACAAAAATATAGGCTAACTTCTCAGACTTTTCTACCTCTTGCCCAGGCACATAAATACCAGCAAATTTCACATCATCAAACCAATTTGCTAACTGTTCAAAATAATTTTGTTTAGCCACCTGAAACTTAATATAAGTATTAGTATGCTGAAAATAAGCATTAATAAAAATCTCTAACCATGACTTGAGACTTGATTGAATTAGTGGAATATTTTTAGCTTCAGCTTCCTGTTGAAATACTCTTATTAAAATATCAATATCTGGCTTACCTTGATTAATCAATGGTTTTTCTAATTCCGTCAAAACACCAGAATGTTCCAAATATTGACTCAGAAATTTATTAAATCCATTCCAACCATCGGGTTTAGCCGAATAAAACAAAAGCTGTTGAGATGGGAGTTTATTTTCCCATTCCTTCACAGCTTTTTCTCCAGCTTCAATAGCCTTTTCTATATCTGTTTTATTCAAAGTTTTAGTTAAGCGATCGCCCGCTTTTTTCACAAGATAACCCCCTACTTTTGGTATTACCCAACTTACTAAATCTGGCCCCATAAATTACCCTTAATTAGATTCACTTCAATTTTAATATTGCTATCCTAATATAGGTAATATATTCCGGATAATTACTTATAAAAGACTGTTTGTAAAGTTTTGTAAGGGAAAGCGATCGCCTTAACTCTTAAGTAAGGAAATAATGATAGTAATGATTAGTGATAAAAAAAACTTTCTCTTTCTTCTTCTTTCTTCCCTCCTGAGTTCCCCTCCTGGGAGGGGTTAGGGGTGGGTTGACTCCTGACTCCTGACTCCTTCATCGTTTATTTATAACTGTTAAACCGGACATGATATAAGTTTTGATACACCAGAAGTTATTATAGGTACAGTTTATCAATCGCATAGATTTTTCAAATGACCAAAAAAGAGGATCTCAAGCCTCCCTATTCCAGGAGGTACTGATAACTGATAACTGATAACTGAAATGACAAGCACTACCTTGCAATCATAAAATCTTGTAAGGTAGTACCTATAAAATATATTGTTCAGGACTTACGCAAATTGACTTTTAAATCACCATCTGTAGGGGCGTTTTGCTCCGCAACATATAAAGCGGAGCTTTGCGGAACGCAAATGGCATTGGCTAACGCCAAGCTCCGCTAACGCCCTAGCCATAAGTAGAGTCTCTGCGTAAGTCCTGTTGTTGTAATAGTATGCGTTAAACAGATGCGTAAGCTTGTTCTAGTTGAGAACCAACTTGAGGAACAGACAGAGCACTGATATTTTGAGCTTCACCAGAACACCGCCAGAAAGCTTGAGCTACTCCTAAGTATCCTCTGGAAACTTTAGAAACACTTATGGCTGTGCTGATAACTGTTGGTAAACAAGGACTGGGTATGAACGTTGTGAAAAAGGTATTCACCATAGAACATAAGACTATAGTCCAAAAAAATCCTAATGCGGGTAATAATACTAAGTCAGGCGTGACGAAGCGACAGATGCGCTTCCATACTGCTTGTTGAGGTATTACAATAACTACGGCAAGCGTCGCAAAAAATGGAATATTCAGTTTTTCTAACATTATTCTAGATCGTCAGAGTCAGGTTTATCGGGCGCAACAAATCAGACCTATACCAACCAAGGATACTGAATTGACAATCTGTCTAAATTTTCATAGAAAGTTGACTCTTCATTCTCCTCTCAATGCCTACGAAGTTAGCTGACGGGCTAGGGCTGAGAGATTCCCTTCTCTGCATCTTTGTTTTTCTACATTCAAAGACTTCTTTTCAGAGATAAGCCCCCTGTATTTGGTTCCTCCGCTCCAGCGACACTCTTACTGTGCCTTTCTTGCCAGATTAGGCTGACTGTCTTTTGCTTTTGATATTATATTAACTTTATTCTATAAGGTTTGTCAACACTTTTTGAGAGAAATTTTTGTAAATTGTATCAAAGTTTTCAGCTTGAAATTTGAGAGGATGGTTAGTTAAGTATTGAACTGTGGTT
Organism: Okeania sp. KiyG1; assembly: GCF_014132355.1. Classification (GTDB taxonomy): domain Bacteria; phylum Cyanobacteriota; class Cyanobacteriia; order Cyanobacteriales; family Microcoleaceae; genus Okeania. The sequence continues at coordinate 66,636 of NZ_BLZO01000042.1, read as the reverse complement.
ATACTGTTGCTCCAACAAGGTTGAGGTACACCTATATATTCCTAATACTAAGGATAGTTTTCCGCAAAATTTTAAATTTAGTGATTTGCAATATAAATCACTAAGCCTATTGTTAGTTGTCACATACTAATAGTGATTAAAATCACCAAATATAGTCCGTGCGATCGCTTACTATCTGAATGTTGCATCACCATGTCACAATAGAAAATTAGTAATACTAGAACTGTAGGATTTAAAGGTGAATATTATGTGTGTAGACCCTCCTGTCCATCTTCTTCCATGTGCATTAGGAGACCTTTTTGCTCAAGCTAATGAAAACGGCTACATTACCCTGGCCGACCGCTATGGATTAATGGCTGCTATATTTGATGATTCTTTACAAGAATATGAAAAACGCTCAATAGACCGACTAATTCGTGCAATTTATAGAGGACGGATTAAAGTAGTTGATGAAATATCTGTTGTGGTATAAAATTATACCTGAATAAATGGTAAACTCAACCATTATATAGAAACTTTTGCATCAGAACTCCTGATTGACAACCTCTATAATTTTTGCCATTAGAGCAATCTCTATTTTTTGTCATTAGAGCAATCTCCTTTTTTACCACTAGGTAGAGTAGCTTCACAAAAATCTGTTTGCTCCAATTTTGCCTGATTAAGATTTGCATTAGATAGATTAGCTCTATTTAACTTAGCTTTCTCCATATATGCCTGGTACAAATCAGCCCAAGATAAGTTAGTATCTGTCAAATCTGCCTTTTGCATAGTTGTACCATGCATAATTGCACCTGATAAATTAGCCCCTGCTAAATTTGCTTCAATCAAATTAGCACCGCTGAGAATAGCACCTCTTAAATTAGCTCCTTTCAAGTTAGCTTTTTGTAAGTTAGCCCCTAATAAGTCAGCTTCACTTAAGTCAGCTTCGCTTAAGTCAGCTTCGCCCAAATCACAACCTTGACATTCATAAGTGCTTAATAAACGCTGAATAGTTTTGATGCGTTCCATAGAATTAGATTTAGATTGAGCAAATACTGGAATAGTTAACCAGAATACTGTTAATAATGTCGTTGTTAATGAATATACAAATCTCATGTTTTACTTCTGAAGAAATTACTGAATTAAATGTTAGATATTTGATTTTGTTAGCATCATATCATAAAAATTACATCATCATTTTTACTGATTTTTATGAACGAAGGCAGAAGGCAGAGGGCAGAAGGCAGAGGACAGGAGGCAGCGGGAGCTGTTTTGTTCCTCCTGCTCTCTTCCCATGACCGAAGGGAACAAGGGTATAATATGGGACCCGGGTAATTAGTTATTGTATAGTTGGGAGTAGGGGAGTAGGGGAGTGGGGGAGTGGGGAGATTAAATATTTAAGTAATTATAGAATTATCAACATATACTATATAACCGGATTCTATATAATATGGGACCCGGGTAATTAGTTATTGTATTACTAAGAAGTCAGGAGTCAGGAGGCACGGAGTCAGGAGGCACGGAGTCAAGAAAGGATTTGAACTATTAAATTTTTAAATTAGTATTCATATAGAACATCTGTATCCAAAGGAAGTAATTTTGCAATTACTGTATAACTGGATTTGGTAGTCCTGCATGGTAATGGTGAAGATATATATTTTTTAATTTCTCCCACACTCCCCATCCCCCCATCTCCCCATCTCCCCATCCCCCCATACTCTCTCTACCATTACTATGCACCACCACCCCGGACATGATATAAAACCCCATCCAATTGTTCCTTCTGCTCTCTGCATAGGTGCCTTCGTTTATTCCCTCTATTGCCTATTGCCTGCACGAAGCGCTATAAGTGGGATAAATTAAGGGTATAGGGAGAAACTGTGTTAGATATTAGACAAATTCGAGAAAATCTGCCAACTGTACAAGAATTACTCAACCGTCGTGGAGAGTACAACTTACAGCCAATTCTAGAATTGGATGAGCAACAGCGACAACTGGAAACAGAGCGATCGCAACTCCAAGCTCGTAGTAACCAGATCGGTAAACAGGTAGGAGAAAAAATTAAATCAGGCAGCGACCCCAAGGGTCCCGAAGTTCAAGCTTTAAAAGATGAGGGAAATCAAATCAAGACCCAACTCAGTGAACTAGAGCCCAAGGAAAAAGAGATAAAGGCCAAAATAGAAGCCTTGCTCCTACCTCTTCCTAATTTACCTAGTGAGTCTACACCATTAGGAAAAAGTGAGGCAGAAAACATCGAAGTCAAACGTTGGGGCGATGAATATATACCCCAAAATCCAAAAATTATTCCCCACTACGAAATTGGGGAAAAACTAGGTATTCTCGATTTTGAACGAGGGGTAAAAATTGCTCAAAGTCGCTTTGTGGCATTAATGGGAGCAGGAGCAGCATTAGAACGTGCCATAATTCAATTTATGCTCAACCGCCATATTCAAGCTGGCTATGTTGAAGTTATGGCCCCATTATTAGTAAATAGTCAGTCTTTGACAGCTACAGGTCAACTGCCAAAATTTGCTGAGGATAGTTTTAAGTGCGAAGCAGACGATCTATGGTTAATACCTACCTCGGAAGTTTCAACCATGAACTTGTATCGGGATGAAATTTTGACTGCGGAACAACTACCTATTTATCATTGTGCTTATACTCCTTGTTTTCGTCGAGAAGCTGGTGCTTATGGCAAAGATACTAGGGGGTTAATTCGACTCCATCAATTTAATAAGGTGGAAATGGTAAAAATTGTGCATCCTGATCGCTCTGAAGAAGAACATCAAAAATTGGTTGCAGATGCAGAAGCTATTTTACAAGCACTAAAATTACCTTATCGAATTATAGAATTGTGTACTGGAGACTTAGGTTTTTCTGCGACTAAGTGTTATGACCTGGAGGTGTGGTTGCCATCATCGGGAACATATCGAGAAATTTCTAGTTGTTCTAATGTGAAAGATTTTCAGGCACGTCGGGCAAATATTCGGTTTAAGGAAGGAAAGAAAAAAAGGTACTAAGTATGTTCACGCTCTGAATGGATCTGGTTTAGCAGTAGGACGAACTATGGCGGCTATTTTGGAAAATTATCAGCAGGTTGATGGTAGTGTGAAAATACCGGAAGTGCTGCAAGCTTTTATGGGGCGTGAATTTTTGTAATTGCGATTGAGAGGCAGAAGGCAGAAGGGAAAGAGCAAGGTTAGAAGGCAGAAGGTTTTTTATAACTGATTATCCGAACATGATCAGGAATTACGCATAACCACTATATTTAGTAGGGGCGAATGGCATTCGCCCTTACATATGATGTATAATTCCATTTTTTGCGTAAGTCCTGATGATATTAAGTCCTGATTATCTCAAAAATCCTACAGCGCTTTTGCCGGTCTCTAAACCACATCGTCATAACCAAAACCCTGTAATATCATGTCCGGTTGAATAGTTATAAATAAACGACTCAGGACTCAGGACTCAGGAGGAAAGAAAGAAGAAGAAAGAGGAAGTTTTTTTTTATCACTAATTATCCGGACATGATATAAGGGCGAATACCATTCGCCCCTACTGTGGTCTACTGAAGCTATACTTGGGTAACACTTCAGTTATTCTTCCCTGTTCCCTGTTCCCTGTTCCCTCTTTTCCGGAGACATCTATTAATTATTAATTGTTGAAAAACCACACTTATCTAACTTTTTCGCCATCACTTCTGCATGAGTCCACCACTGCTGACCACCTGCCCAAATTCTTGAAGGTAAATGACCAACTGGTGCCCAACTGGTAAACTTATATCCGCGATCGCGAAAATGCAAATTATAAGTTAACCAACCAACCTGACTACAAAATTTTCCATAATCTTCATCCACACTTTCATAAATCTGTTTTTGCACCCTAAACCCAAACCTCCCCTGACTGTACTTCACCCAAAGGCGATCGATAGTCAGCAAATCTTCACAAGGCAAATTATCTATATCATTCTGAAACAAATAACTTTTTCTCCTCTTCCCCAAAGCATCACATAAAACTGCCCATGTTTCTATATCAGCTTCCCGCCACTTTTGCACTGCCAATAAATACTGCAATTTTCCATACTCTACCCCCACTGCCGAAATTAACTCATTTTCATCCAGTGTCAAAACTTGGGGAATAAACCTCCCCACCAAACTCCGCACCGATGGCAACACAGACAACTTTTGATTTACCAACGCCAAAGACTCTATACTTTCCACAGGTTGCCTAACAATACTTGACCTAGACTCCAACACCTCCAAAACTTGTTCCGCTGTCTGATAGCGTTGACTCACAGAATTTTCTAACAACTTATCTAATATATTGCCGAGACCTTGACTAACACTACTCCCACTCGGCAAAAAATCTCGCCATCTCCAACAGTCATTAACAACGTCAAACATATCCCACGGCGCAACATCTGTCAGTAAATGAATGCAAGTTACACCCAAACTAAACAAGTCACTTGCTGGCAGTGCTTTCCCTCTGGTTTGCTCCGGTGCCATATATTCGGGACTGCCAATAACGGTACCAGTACTAATTAAAGCTGTACCTGTCAGCAACTTCGCTACCCCAAAATCAATTAATACAAATTCTCCCATTTTTTCTGATTTTTCCACTACTTGATTTTCTCCTGGTAAGTAGGGTGGTTTTTGATAATTAATAGGTGGGGAAGTACGACGAATAATATTTTCTGGTTTAATATCTCGGTGAATAATTTGACGTTGATGAATAAACTTCAATACTGGTAGTAACTCTCGCAAAAGTTGCCATATTTGTTCTTCGTTGAAGAGACCTTGTTGTAATTCTTGCTTTAATGTCAAACCTTGAATATATTCCTGTACCAAATACAAATTTTGATTATATTGAAAATGGGCTAAAAGCAGAGGAATTTGTGGATGTTGTCCCAACTGCCCTAACCGCATTACCTCCCGCCGAAATAGTCTAGTTGTTGTGTGATGGCTTTCGGGGTCGAGGGTGGAAAATGATATTTGCTTCAGAATACATGGGAGCTTCAGAGGATGTTGTTCATCTACGCCCAGAAATGTTTTGCCAAAGCCTCCTTGACCAACTTTTTTCAGGAGACGATAGCGTCCCTGAAGAATTAAAGGGGAGTGGCAATTCTGGCAATAGGTTGCTGTGTCGGGATTTTCAGGATTGGGACATTGAGGATTAACGCAATAACTCATTCAGGTATGGGTTTGAGATTTTATTTTTTGGGAATATTTTGGGAAAGGGGGTTTACAAAAATAATTTGGTAGTGCTATAGTAATAAACTGTAAGAAAAAATTCATGGCGAGCGTGGCCAAGTGGTTAAGGCAGTGGTTTGTGGTTCCACCATTCGTGGGTTCGAGTCCCATCGTTCGCCCTTTTTAATATTATAGAAATAAAACCTTTTAGCCTGTCTTCCGATTACTGTTAATAGGTTTTACTCACTTTTTATCAATTATCTCATCATTAACGGAAAAATGGGCGTTGCACAGTGACGAATGATTTGAGATTTTTGATGAACAGGATTTTGGATTTGAGAATTGGTAGAATAATTAATATTAGGTTTTTTTAGTCAAAATCTAAACCAATTTTTTGCAGTATCATTCCGTAATGTGCAACTCCCCTGAAGAAGCTATCCCTGATAAGGAACTCCTGAAACCTTGATGGGAGGGTGGGGAGGATGGGGAGGTGTGGGGAGTGTGGTCCGTAATAATATTCAAAAAAACATCTAATTCAATACACTTTTCTGAGGAAAAAGCCTCTCAAACGACTTACCGAATTATTAATTATTAATAATTAGTAATTAAATAATTCGCGCCTTGAAGCCTCCCCTTTTAAGGGGAAAAAGCGGTCGAGGGATGGATGGGTTTCCTAAGCATATCCAATCGACCAAGAGAAGAAATAATATTTCCTTATATTCAATTCCGTAACGGTTTTAACCAGAGGTAATTATCAATTATCCATTATCAATTATCAATTAATGAAACATAACTTCTCACTAATATCCGGGTTTTATGTTAAGAAAAATGTTTATAAAGCATAGCTGAAGAAGGTAGAAGGTAGAAGGGAAAATTGCTTATGGATAGTCTTCAACAGGCAACTCCGTGTCTACAAACCCTAAGCAATTTTAAGCACCCCCGTTGACAACTGATAACTGATAACTGATAAGTGATAAGTGAAATGATGTACCCAAATTTTAGTTGTTTTTTTTCAATTTATGAACATCTTAGAAAGTATAAAAATGGCAACAACAACACTGCTAGCTAATAAAGTTCGCAGTAGCTTAACCATGTTAGGTATTATCATCGGTAATGCTTCCGTTATTGCCATGATTGGAATTGGCGAAGGAGCGCAAAAATTTGTTAACAATCAGATTACTTCTCTCGGACCAAATGTTCTATTTATTGTGCCAGGAATTGCTGGTGCTCAAAGACAACCTGTCCTTCGACCTCAAACATTAGTATTGGCAGATGCAGAGGCGATCGCTTCTCAAGTTCCAACGGTTAAAGAAGTTGCTCCCATTCTTAATGCTAACGAATTAGTTAGCTACCGAAATAAAAATGCATCATCCAGCTTAACTGGTACGACTCCAGAATTTTTAACTGTAAGAAATTTTGATGTCGCAAAAGGTAGATTTTTGACAGATTTAGATTTACAAAAACAAGAAAATATAGTAGCTTTGGGTTCAGAATTAGCAGCACAATTATTTGGTAATGAAGATCCAATTGGTAAACGAGTGCGCATTAAAAATACTAGCTTACAAGTCATTGGAGTAATGGCATCTAAAGGTACTAATCTCGGGAATAATGAGGATATGAGCGCTTTTATTCCGATTACTACTATGGCAAATAGAATTGTTGGCAGGTCTTCTCCTTATGGCACTCAAGTAAGTTTGATTTCTGTATCAGTGAAGGATGAAGATAGAATGAAAGCTGCCCAGTTTCAAATAGAAAATCTGTTACGACTGCGACATAAAATTATTTATGAGGATGATTTTACTGTCAGAAGTCAGAAAGATTTATTGCAAACTTTAGGTGGTATTACTGCAGCTTTGACTTTATTATTAGCAGCTACGGCGGCGGTTTCTTTGGTGGTTGGTGGTATTGGTATTATGAATATTATGTTAGTTTCGGTGACGGAAAGAACTAGAGAAATAGGATTAAGAAAAGCTATTGGTGCTTCTCAGAAAGATATTTTATTTCAGTTTATAATTGAGTCAGTAATTTTGTCTATTGTGGGTGGATTAATTGGTACTGGAATTGGTGTGAGTGGGGTGTTAATTTTAGGTGTTTTAACTCCTTTAGAAACAGGAATTCCAGTAACAGCGATCGCTATTGCTTTTGGTGTTTCTGGTGCTATTGGTTTGTTTTTTGGAGTTGTTCCTGCAAAACAAGCTGCTCAATTAGACCCTATTGTGGCTTTGAGAAGCATTTAGGCAATTAATAATTAATAATTAATAATTAATAATTAATAATTACTATATAGCATTTTTCATAAAGATGAGGTACATTTACGATCCCCCTAAATCCCCCTTAAAAAGGGGGACTTTGAAGACTCTCCCTTTTTTAAGCAGTTCCCCCCTTATTAAGGGGGTTAGGGGGATCTGGGGGCAGGGTGGGGATCTAAAACTGTATCTTATAAATTAGAGAAGCGTTATACAAAGCAAATGTGCTGAAAATAACTTGTTATTAAAATTTACTATGCAATACAAATATTCTGAAAATAACTCCTTAATTCTCCCAGAAAATAAAACCCAAAAACCAGTCATTGTCGGGTTAGAAAATATCGCGAAAATTTATGTAATGGGCGATGTAGAAGTTCGTGCTTTAAATGGCGTTACTTTAACTATAGAAGAAGGAGAATATTGTTCCATTATGGGAGCATCAGGTTCTGGTAAATCTACCTGCATGAACATTATTGGTTGTCTCGATCGCCCTACATCTGGTAATTATTATCTTGACGCTTTAGATATAGCTAATACCTTAGAAAAAGACTTAGCTAAAATTCGCAATCTCAAAATTGGATTTGTCTTCCAACAATTTCATTTATTACCACAAATAACAGCTCTTGATAACGTGATTTTACCCATGCTTTATGCCGGAATTTCTAGTAAGGAAAGAAAAGAAAGAGCAGCAGAAGCTTTAAAGTTAGTGGGGTTAGAAAATCGGATGAATAATAAACCCAATCAACTATCAGGAGGACAACAACAAAGGGTAGCGATCGCTCGTGCAATTGTTAATCGTCCAGTATTATTATTAGCAGATGAACCGACGGGTGCTTTAGATACTAAAACTACTCAAGAAGTGTTAGATATTTTCACAGAATTAAATGCTAGTGGAATTACAGTGGTAATGGTGACTCACGAACCAGAAGTTGCAAAACAAACTAAGCGTGTTGTTTGGTTTAGTGATGGTAAAGTTGTTAATTCTAATTTGAATCCTGAAGATTTGCATACTTCTAGTTATTTTGAAAACTGATATTTAGATGATTAAGGAGTCAGGAGTCAGGAGGAAATAAAGAATAAATAAGAATAAATAAGAAAGAGGAGAAAGTTTTTTTTATCACTAATTATTCGGACATGGTGTTATATCTTAAAATTCAGCCACAGAAGAATACTATTTTATCAAAATAATATGGGTCTAAAACCCCGCCTTTTAAGGCGAAATATTTTTGGAGCGAAGCTCAAATCCCCTACCTCCCCTCCTGGGAGGGGTTAGGGGTGGGTTGGGAGGGGTTAGGGGTGGGTTGGGAGGGGTTAGGGGTGGGTTAACTTCTGACTTCTGACTTCTGACTTCGTTAAAAATCCTCAGCTTTTTGGCACCTAATATTTCTATAAAATAATCAAAATTATCTATTTTTTCTATGCACCAAACATTTATTGACCTAGACGAATTAATTCTACTTTGTAGAGATAAATCATCTCAAAAATTCATACAAGAAGCTGTAGCTTGTTATCGAGCTGGAGCATTTCGTTCATGTATAGTATCTACCTGGAATGCAGTAGTATTTGATTTTCTCCATAAGTTGAGGGAACTAGAACTTTTTGGAGATAAAAAAGCTCCGAAATTATTGCAAGAATTTGAGAAATTACGTTCAGACGAAAATTTCAAAGACCTTTGGCAATTTGAGTCAAATATTCCAGAAAAAGCACATGAAGAGTTTGAATTAATTTCACCTATAGAAAGGTTAGATATTGAAAGGTTATTTCAGGATAGAAGTCGATGTGCTCACCCTTCAATGACATCTTTAGAAGAACCTTTTGAAGCTACAGCAGAATTAGCTCGCTATCATTTGCGAAGTGCAATAACTCATCTTTTACAACGTCCTCCTGTTCAGGGTCGTGCTGCTAAGGAAAGGATTTTTCAAGATATTAAATCTGAATATTTTCCTGTTGACTCGGAAGAAGCTATTAAGTATTTTCAAGCAAGTCCATTAGTTCGTGCAAGGTTTACTTTAATTCAAGATATTGTGATTGGTTTAACTACAAGTCTGCTAATAGAAAATTTGCCGGAACTAGAAAGAGAACGACAATTTTCGGCTTTAACTGCTGTATCAAAAATGTATGTTCAAGAAACAGGAAAAATATTAAATGAGAAGTTGTCTGGAATTATTATTAATAAAGTAGATGATGATAACTGGGATAAAGTAATCATTTACTTGGCAAAAATTACAGTTTGGGAAAGTTTAAGCCCACCATGCCAATTAAAAGCTCAAAATTTTGTTGAAAAGCTGGAAGTGTATGAGAATGAAAATTTTTCTGATGTTAAAACTCTAATTAAAGCAGCTCATATAGATTTTTTAAGAGACTATGTAATTAAGAAGTTTGATAACATTCCTGTACAAGATATTTTGTCATTAAATGATACTTGTGGAGATAATTTGTTCCAAACAAAAATAATTTTACCTAGTCTGAAAAAATCTGCTTTAAAGGCAAATTTAAATGATTTATTTTTAATAATATCCAAGACTTCCTTAGCATCTGATGAAACTATTGTATCTTGTATCAATGAGAGAGTGAAGTCTTCACCTTTGAATGATTTAGCTGATGTTATGTCAAATTATAATTACGAATTTTGGCAAGATTTTATTAAGGATATACTAGAAGAGAAAATTATCAATGCCGATTTTATAGAATTACTTTCAGCTAAATCGAAATATAATTCATCAGGAAAGTCAAAACCTGAAATTATTGAAATTTTTAATAGTTATATTAATCAGAGAGTATTCGAGATTGATTTGGGTAATTTTCCTAGACCTTCAAGATATTTGTGTGAAATTGATCAAGAAAAATTAATACTAAGTTTTCAAAATTTTGTACCCAAAATAGTTAATTTTAATGAATTAGTTTCAGCTAAATTCAAATACAATTTCTTAAAAGATTCAGTGCCTGAAATTATTGAAATATTTGATAATTGTATTGCAGAAAAAATTAAAGAGGTATCCTTGAATGATGTTCTAACGTATAGCGTATATGATAGGAAAGTAATTCCTGAAAAATTACTTATATCTATTTTGAAAACTGATATTTCAGCTATAATAAACAAATTTGCCAACACTGGTAATTATAATGAAGCTTCTGACAATACACAGCTTCTAATAATGGTTGCTGAAGAACTAAATAATGAGCAGTGGAAGGATATTCTAAGAGCATTTTTACAAAATCCCAATATATATAAATCATACAGCGATCAATCATGCCTTTATCAATCATACAGTTCTCTATCATACAGTCGTTTACCAGTTTTTCAAAGATTAGTTGAGAAGTCTTTAGAGTTAAACAATAAATCTGTACAGCCTTACTTGTTATCTTTTCGAGAGAAACTAGGGAGTAGCAATCAAAATTTCAAGCAACTCAAGCTACTAATTGACCTTTACTTAACTCCTGAACAGAAAAATCAACTGAATAATTAATTGTAATTAAATTTAGGCATAAACTCTACCTGTACGCTCAGTTACAACTGAGCTAACACCACTGTAATAATTAAAAGAGTATACCAACAAATATCACTACCAACATAACTAGCAAACTTAAACAGGACTTACGCACGGACACTAAATAGACTAAGGGCGAATGCCATTCGCCCCTACATTAGCGTTTTCAAAGTTAATTTGCGTAATTCCTGTCAAAATCTCCCACTTTTTAACCGCACCCGCTCCCCATAATTTAACAACATTTCCAAAGCAGCTAAACGATTTTGCCAAGTCTGAACTTGATAAGCATTTTCCCTCCCATGAACACTCATAGAACTCCTAAACTGTAACTGAAATCTTCTCAAACTATTTCTAGCTTGATTCAAATTACTATTATCCGGATTTTCAGCCAATTGATTCAAATCTGCTGCCAACTCCTCAGCTTGATTCCGCCAACTCTCAAGCTCAGACTTCCTCATAGAAAGTTGCTCATTTGCCAACAAAAAACTCCATTCCTTTTTCAAAGCTTGAAAACGATCTGCTGCTGCTGCAAACGGTTGTCGATACGGAATAGGACCCTCCACAACATGAGAAGGGTTCGCAAAAGCATTCAATGAAGCTCTACTATTCTTCCCTGTTTCCGGTCCTCCCTGAGTACGAGTCAAAAATCCATGTAACCCCCCAGTAATTCTTTCCGCAGCAAAAATAATATAACCCCCTGTAGGCAAATCCCTCGCCGCTTGAATTTGGTCAACCGCAACAATTTCAGGAATATTCAAAAGCTTAACTGCAGGCGTTATCAAAGTACTACCTAATACTCGCGTACTTGTCAGCGGTTGCGTAATTTGCTGAAAACGATTCGTATCCAAAGCATAAGTCATCGGAGTCAACAAATCAATATCACCCCTGAGAACCCAAGTATCCCAATCTTGCTGAATTTTATCAAACCGCTCATGACGTGGAAAAGGAAACACCGCCGCCGACAAAATTATCCTTGGATATTTCTGTTTGAGAAATCTCGAAGTATCCGCCACAAAACTATTAACTTGATTAATCTTAAACTCAGTCCACTTCCACCTATTTTGGCGATCGCGTGAAGAAATCTTCATCGGGTCTACACCATGCAACCGCTGAAACTGTTGACGAGCTATGGTGCTGTAACCATAAGAAAAATTCCGACCAGGATTTTGAAAAGGATAGCGAATATAGTCAAGTTGAATCCCATCAACCTGATAACGACTAGCAATTTCATCTATTATCCTCAGCAAATATTGCCGAACATAAGGATTAGCAGGGTCCATATATACCTTCCCATCAGAAGGATGTCTTTTCCGACCCCTTTTATCAGTCATCACCCAATCAGGATGAGCCGAAATCACCGGACCTAAATAACTATCTGGCTGACCAAGAGCGCGATTATGAGCTTTATTCCCCGTCGCAAACGTCCATATCCAAGCGTGTATCTCCATATTCCGCTCGCGAGCTAATTTAACAGCAGACTCAAGTGGGTCCCAGGAAATTGTCAAAGGATTCTGTCTGGGAGCAACATTACTGGGATAAATTGTGTAACCAGCATTAAGAGTTTCAAAGAAAACAGTATTAATACCAGCAGCAGCAAGTCGGTCAAAAACCATTGCCAAACCACGTTCTGACCGCGCCCTAACAATTGTACCCCTGTCTAACCACACAGCTCTAATTTCAGCCCCTGCTCTTTCTCCATCAGTGGGATAATTCTGCCACAACATTTGCCTTGTTTGCAGCCATTGATTTCTAGCAGTAGCATATTGTTTGGATGCCACTTGTTGGGGGAATCTTTGAATTGTCAAGCGTGCTCGTTCGACTATTTGTTGAGCATTACTTATTTCTCGATTTCTTTGAGCAATAAATGTACTACGATCGCTATTGGTAGCTACCAAACTACCTTTATCTGCTGACAAATTAACTTCTACATTTGCTGATTTTGCTGCAACTAAAGCACTTTCAAATCTACCCAAGAGATTATTTAACTCTTGCAACATTGCATTAGCTTCTGCTCTACTAATTGGATAGTTTCCCTGTCTGACTTCCAAACCCGCAGGTGCTGATTCTGATGAAGGGTCTGTTTGGGAGTTTGGTACTTGTACCTCTGGTGGGGGTAAAGGTCGGAGTATGGCAGCTAGGGGATTACGGCGAGAGGATGGTGTCGTTGTTTGTTGTCTGGATCTATTCCAAATATTGTCTCTATTATTTGCGGTTTCTGGAGTAGGGTTATCGGTTTCCTTGGTACTGATATTTTCAGTTGGTTGATTTTGTTGCTCAGTTTGCTGTCTAGCTCTGTTCCAAATATTGTCTCTATTATTTGCGGTTTCTGAACTAGAGTTTTCTAGTGAATTAACGACTCTTTCCTTAGTACTGATATTTTCAGCTTGCTGGTTTTGTCGGTCTATCTGTTCTCGATATCTGTTCCAAATGTTGTTACTCTTGGGAGCTGTATTTGTCTGTGAGGTTAAATTATTATTTTGACTACCTAGTGTTCCTGGTGGTTGATTTTGTTGTGGTGGTTTTTGTTCGGTGGTTGTCTTCTGTTGCTGACTTCTGAGCCAAATATTATCTTGCTCCGTAGTCGAATTTTGAGTTGTCGTCGGAGGTTGATTTATATTTGAATTTACTGGTGCAGTTTGAGGTTGAACTCTAACTTGATTGGTATTTTCAGTCGAGTTTTGAGTTGTCGTCGGAGGTTGATTTGAATTTACTGGTGCAGTTTGAGGTTGAACTCTAACTTGATTGGTATTTTCAGTCGAATTTTGAGTTGTCGTCGGAGGTTGATTTGAATTTACTGGTGCAGTTTGAGGTTGAACTTTAACTTGATTGGTATTTTCAGTCGAATTTTGAGTTGTAGTCGGTGGTTGACTTGTATTTGAATTTACTGGTGCAGTTCTAGGTTGAACTCTAACTTGATTCCTATTTTCAGTCGTTGTTGGTGCAGAGGAAATACGGGGTCTAATTTTAACCGGGTTAGTGCTAGGAGTAATGGGAGCAGTCGGTCTACTATTCGCTGTGGGTAATGGATTATTATTTCTAGCTGTAAATTGTGGCTGACTCTGATAACGATTTAACACAGCTTGCAACCAAGCACTATCTAACGTTGCAGAGGTATTACTACCCCAGTTCCAACCGAAGTAGGTTGCTTGAGGAGTAATTACTACCGCTGAAGAACCCGAACTTCCTTTCCAAATAGCTGCAGTTGTACTGCTTAACCCTGCCGGAATTAATACTCCACCCTCAACAGTATCTTGGTCATTTCCCATCGGTGCCCAACTGGTAGACTTTTTGCAAGCAATATCTAAACAACGATATCTTGCCTCCGGTATTGCAGGTTGACTCAAAGGAAACGCCCAATAAGACCCAAGGAGCGATCGCAATTCTTGCCTTACTCCTGGTTTAGATTTTCTCCCTACCTGGCCACTAGCTATTAATTTCCCTCCCTGTTTTACCCACTCTTCTATAATGTCTACTTGAGTTTCAGTTAAGGTTTCAATGTTTGGTAAAAAGATAACTTTCACCCCAGATAGGTCAGCTACTGTATTAATTTGTCTTAAATCAATAGGTTCATAACTGATACCTAGATTGCGTATTCGTGTAATGATGTTATTCCATTCATCTGTATTTCCATCATCTCGAATTATTCCTAATAAAGCATCAGCTCTACTTGGGGTCGGTAACAGTACAATTAAACTTAGTAAGGCACTTGTTAGTTGTGGTAAAAGTTGTTTATATATAGGCTTTTTTTTACTCATTACTCCTCTTGATTTAATTAAATAAGTATTCAAATAAAATTCATTAATAATTGCTTGAATTAAGAGGATATCTGAAAAGTTTTTTGATACTGAATTTTGCCCCCCTAGCCCCCCAACTTTGGGGGGAACAAGAGTAAATTTGCTTCTAAAATTCCCCCAATTTTGGGGGATTTAGAGGGCTTAGATGTAGCACATGGGACTTCTCAGACAACCTCTAATAGTTATTTTATTTCACAAGTTATTTCGTTCAGATAAGTTTTATTCGCATAAAATGGTTGAGAAACTCATATTTATCTATAAAATTAATTGCAATTCTCTACTTTAGTTAACTTCATAAATTTTATATTTATAAATATTAGGCATTTTGATTTAATCTTAAAAACTAATTTATTTAGCTGACTTGAGGCCAGTTTAATCTATTCTCATTTCCTCAAAATATGGTGGCAATGATCAATTATTTTTTTAACATATTCAAGCTTTTATGTCAAACAAGAATATTCACAGAATATAAATAATATAAGTACTTACTAGATTTTCAAAATTGTCTCATAATTTATTTAATCAATCTACAGGTGAAAATTAAGTAGTGTCTATTTATTCTTTATCAATAAATACAACTAACTTTCAGGAGAAAATTATATTTAATTTTCCATAATTTTCCTTAAGTATTTTGATATAACTTACTAAACTATTGCAATAAATGAAAGTTTTGTGTGAGTAATTTAGTAGTTTGATTTGAATGATGCAGAAAATATCTTGTAATTAAAGAAAGGCTGAACTCAGAAAAAACTTAAAACTTTCCAAGTGTTTAAAGATACAGTCTGAGACAAAGTAAACTCCTATAGAATCAAAACTACTGTTGATAATTAATAGATAATTACTATGACTATTTTTAGTATCGATAGGTACAAAAAATATATATATAAATCTAAATAGCTTTACAGATATAAGTTTTAGCTAGTTTGTAAAATAAAAATTAAAGATTATTGCCGATCAATAATTTTATAGATAGATCGCCTTTTTTACTTGGATAAGGCACAAAATTTAGGAGCTTAGGGAATAGGGAAGAGAGTAGGAACAAATACAAAACTAGGTGGGGAAAAACAACTTCTAGTGCAAAATCTTGATGAGAGGCGATCGCTCATCAAAAAAAAGCATTTTAATTATTCTGATTATTTAGATATCTCCAGAAAAGAGGGAGTAGTAGTTGCATACAACGTCCGTACAGAACAGGGGGAAATAATTGATGATTTGTGTACAATAATTGATTTAATTTTTGGGCGTTACTGAAATCTCCTTTGTTTGTAGTAGGGTTTTAGCCCATTAAATATTTATTCTATTTCTCAACTCCTACTACTAACTGGATACTGATAACTGATAACTGATAACTGAAAAAAGGGGGATTGACAAAAAAACTTGACATGATATCATAAATATAATGGGAAAGATGCGCTCATATATACTCAAAAAAATTAGGCCAAAAAAGCTATATTCCTCTACTAGGCAGTCTAATAACCGATAACAGAATTGATAATTCTAGAGAATAGGGAACAGAGTAGGAACTAATACAAAATCAGATTGGGAAAAACAATTTCTAGTACAAAATCTTAACGACAGGCGATCGCTCATCAAAAAAAGTATTTCAATTTAGATATCTCCACAAAAGAGAGAGTAGTAGGTACATTGCATGCAACGTCCGTACAGAGTAGGGGAAAATAATTGATGATTTGTGTACAATAATTGATTTAATTTTTGGGCGTTGCTGAAATCTCCTTTGTTTGTAGTAGGGTTTTAACCCATTAAATATAGGACTTACGCAGATACGCTATATATAGCGCTCATAACTATTGTCCAATAGTTATAGGACTCTATAAATAGTGCCTTTGTGTAAGTCATGAAATATTTATTTGATTTCTCAACTCCTACTACTAACTGGATACTACTAACTGGATACTGATAACTGATAACTGATAACTGATAACTGAAAAAAGGGGGATTGACAAAAAAACTTGACATGATATTATAAATAGAATGGAAAAGGTGCGCTCATATAGACTCAAAAAAATTAGGCCAAAAAACCATACTTGCCCACTAAAGTAATTAGTAATGAATGAGTTTAATTCTTTAATGCTAATTGTTGAAGAATAGCTGATAACTGATAACTGAATAAGAAGAAATCTAATAACTGGTAACTAATAACTAAAAAAGCTGATAACTGATAACTGATAACTGATAACTGAAAATGCAGTCTGGAAAAATCCTGAGAAACCACTACAAAATAATAGACACTCTAGGAAGTGGAGGATTCGGAGATACCTACCTAGCTCAAGATTTAGACTTACCAGGCAAACCAAAATGCGTAGTCAAACATCTATCACCCAAAACCTCAGACCCAGAAACATTAGCTATTGCCCAAAAATTATTTGAAACAGAAGCAGAAACCTTATATAAACTAGGCAAAGACTCAGACCAAATACCAAAACTATTTGCCCACTTCCAAGAAAGAACAGAATTTTACCTAGTACAAGAATATATCGAAGGGCACGATATAAGCAAAGAACTAACACCAGGAAAAAAATTAAGCGAATCTTACACCATTACCCTACTCAAAGGAATATTATCAGCATTATAAAAAGCTCATAAAAATAATATTATTCATCGAGACATCAAACCAGAAAACTTGATGCGTCGTAAGTCAGACAAAAAATAGTATTAATCGACTTTGGAGCAGTAAAAGAAATAAACGTATTAACCACAGCAAACCAACCAGGAACAACAACCTTAACCGTAGCAGTTGGAACCCCTGAATATATGCCAAGCGAACAGGCGATCGGTAAACCAAAACTGAGTAGCGATATATATGCAGTAGGAATGGTAGGAATAAAAGCACTGACTGGTAAAAACCCAGGAAATTTACCAAAAGACCCAAATACAGGAAATGTTATCTGGCGAAACGAAGCACAAGTAAGTAACTATCTAGCAAATATATTAGATAGGATGGTACATGAATATTTTCCACAGCGTTATGAAAATGCTACGAAAGTATTAGAAGCATTAAAGATTCAAACTCCACCACAACCAAAACCAGCACCAACAATTCAAACTCCACCACAACCAAAACCAGCACCAACAATTCAAACTCCACCAAAAACAAAATCCATACTCACACCACAACCAATAACTTCATCTATACCAAAAACTCAAACCCAACCTCATAAAAACAGAAGACAAATATTAATATTAGGAGGTTTAGCAGGAAGTGGGTTTGTAGCAGCAATATTAAGTAGAGGTGTCGAGAAGAAACCATCTCCAGAAATAATTTCTACTCCTCAACCAATACCAGAACCTTCTCCTCCACCACAACCAAGAGTTCCCATTCAGAAATTTACCACCGTCACAGTTAACAGCAGAGGAGAAGAAATAAGTAGTAGTGAAGGTCAAGCAGAAGTAATGATAGAAAATGTCGGCAATGGAGTCTCCCTGGAAATGGTAAAAATTCCTGCAGGTAGATTTCTCATGGGGTCTCCAGAGACGGAAGCAGGGAGATGGGATAGAGAAGGTCCGCAACATGATGTAGATGTGCCAGAATTTTTCATGGGGAAGTATCCAGTCACTCAAGCACAATGGCAAGCAGTCATGGGAAATAATCCTTCTAAGTTGAAAGGTACAAACCGTCCTGTAGAAAAAGTAAATTGGTACGAAGCGACAGAATTTTGTCAGAAACTCTCAGACAGGACAGGTAAAAAATATAGTTTACCCAGTGAGAGTCAGTGGGAATATGCGCGCCCGTGCAGGAACAACTACACCATTTTATTTTGGTGAAACTATAACGTCTGAGTTAGTTAACTACAATGGTAATCATCCTTATGCTGATGCACCGAAAGGAATATATCGTGGAGAAACAACAGATGTAGGAATTTTTCCACCCAATGCCTTTGGTTTGTATGATATGCACGGCAATGTCCTGAAATGGTGTCAGGATGTTTGGCACGATAATTATAATGGAGCACCTAATGATGGTAGTGCTTGGGAAACTGGAGGTAATAGTAATAGAAGACTGCTCCGTGGCGGTAGCTGGGTCAACAATTCTAGGGATTGTCGGAGTGCCGTGCGTTACAACCACGATGCCGATAAAGTCGTCAGCAATGGGGGTTTTCGGATTGTCTTGCCTGTCTCTGGTTCCTAGAATTCTTCCCCTTTGTTCTTTTCCTCTTTTTCCCTTTTCCCTCTTTTTCTTTTCTCTTTTCCCTCCTGCAGAGCGGGTAAATTTTTCTTCAGACCGAGAGAAGTTATTGTCAGACAAGGATTTTGCTACAGATGTAGGGATGATTAATCTGCATTCTGTGAAGCTCTAAAAATTAAGTCGGGCGGGAAGGAATTTCCCCTTGCATTCCTAAAAAAATCATAGTAGTATGTAATTATTGGGGGTTACTCGCCCCTGCGCATGACTTTTTATTCAACTCAAAAATAGCATTTCGCCACTGAATATATATAGAAGAGAAACTCACACCATCAAAACATCAGAAAAAATCTCATCTTGTGAAGCACTACTAAGAAAAGAAGTAGCGACAGGAAAAAAGAATATCTGGCACGGGAGCAAGATGCTCCGACTGTTACTGCCGCGCCTCGTAAAAAATAATCACAATGCACCACCACCAAATTTTCTACCATCAACACATCAATATATTTTATTTACTCATGTAGAAGCGATCGCTACCCTCAAGTCAAAAGTCAAAAGTCAAAAGTTAGAAGGCGCGAAATTAGAAGTAATCCCTGAGTGAGTTTGAGTTTTGATAATTACCCTAACCTATTTACCCAGTGCTGTATATTTACAAATAAAAATCATCATTTTATGAAGCTCAAAAAAATCGGCAAGGAATTTCCTGTTGCATCCCCAAAAAAATCATAGTAGTATGTAATCATTGGTGGTTACTCGCCCCTACGCATGACTTTTTATTCAATGCAAAAACAGCATTTCGCCACTGAACATATATAGAAGAGATACTCACACTATCAAAACATCAGAAAAATCTCATCCTGTGAAGCTTTCAAAAAAAGAAGTGGAAAAACTTTTACTCCATCAACACACCAATATATTTTATTTACTCATGTAGAAGCGATGTAGCTAACGCACTTGCTCCGCCAACGCTAGTATTGAATATCCACAAACAAAGAAAATCATCATTTTGTGGAGCTACAAAAAAATCGGCAAGGATATTCCCCTTGCATCCCCAAAAAAATTATGATAGGATTTAATCATTGGGAGTCGCTCGCCCCTATACATGACTTTTTATTCAACAAAAAAACAGCATATCGCCACTGAATATATATAGAAGAGATACTCACACCATCAAAGCACCAGAAAACTTATCATCCTGTGAAGCACTACTAAGAAAAGAAGTGGCGACACCAGCAAATTTTCACCTCATCAACACATCAATATATTACTCATGTAGAAGCGATGTAGCTAACGCACTTGCTCCGCCAACGCTATATTCAATATTCACAAACAAAGAGAATCATCATTTTGTGAAGCTCAAAAAAATCGGCAAGGATATTTCTCTTGCATCCCCAAAAAAATTATGATAGGATTTAATTATTGGGAGTTGTTCGCCCATACGCATGACTTTTTATTCAACACAAAAACAGCATATCGCCACTGAATATATAGAAGAGATACTCACACCATCAAAGCACCAGAAAAATATCATCCTGTGAAGCTTTAAAAAAAAGAAGTGGAAAAACTTTTACTCCATCAACACACCAATATATTTTATTTACTCATGTAGAAGCGATCGCTATATTCAATATTCACAAACAAAGAGAATCATCATTTTGTGAAGCTCAAAAAAATCGGCAAGGATATTTCTCTTGCATCCCCAAAAAAATTATGATAGGATTTAATCATTGGGAGTCGTTCGCCCCTACGCATGACTTTTTATTCAACGCAAAAACAGCATATCGCTACTGAATATATATAGAAGAGAAACTCACACCATCAAAGTAGAGGAAAATCTCATCTAGTGAAGCACTCAAAAAAAAAGAAGTAACAGCAGGAAAATTTTTCACCCCACCAACACATAAATATATTTACTCATGTATAAGCGAAAGCGATCGCTATATTCAATATTCACAAACAAAGAAAAATCATCATTTTGTGAAGCTCAAAAAAATCGGCAAGGATATTTCTCTTGCATCCCCAAAAAAATTATGATAGGATTTAATTATTGGGAGTCGTTCGCCCCTACGCATGACTTTTTATTCAACGGCAAAACAGCATATCGCCACTGAATATATATAGAAGAGATACTTGCACAATCAAAGCACCAGAAAACTTATCATCCTGTGAAGCACTACTAAGAAAAGAAGTGGCGACACCAGCAAATTTTCACCCCATCAACACATCAATATATTACTCATGTAGAAGCGATGTAGCTAACGCACTTGCTCCGCCAACGCTATATTCAATATTCACAAACAAAGAAAATTCTCATTTTGTGAAGCTCAAAAAAATCGGCAAGGATATTTCTCTTGCATCCCCAAAAAAATTATGATAGGATTTAATTATTGGGGGCTGTTCGCCCCTACGCATGACTTTTTATTCAACGGCAAAACAGCATATCGTTACTGAATATATATAGAAGAGATACTCGCACCATCAAAACATCAGAAAAAATCTCATTTTGTGAAGCATTAAAATAAAGAAATAACAACAGGCAAAATTTTCACCCCATCAGCCAGACAAGGATTTGGTCACGGATACACGGATGATTAATCTGCATTCTGTTAAGCTTCAAAAAACGGCAAGGTATTTCCTCTGAAAATGCACCACCACCAAATTTTCTAGCATAGGCAAATAAAGAGATAAAACTCCCTTCCCCCGTCGCGATAAAACTACGTTTTGCTGACGCATAGCTCCGCTAAACGCTCCGCGATCGCTCATCAAAATATAGAATCTGCATTCTGTGAAGCTCCAAAAAAACGACGAGGTATTTCCCCTTGCATCCCGAAAAAAATCATGGTAATATGTAATCATTGGGAGTTGTTCGCCCCTACGCATGACTTTTTATTCAACCAATACACAAAAATATAAACAGCAGTCGAAGGAAAAGGCACAGACATATCAAAAGCTGAAAACTCAGACAACACAAAATTCTTCTCTCTTGCCTCTTCCTTCTTAAAATCTAGGTAATTTAAACTCCTAGTACAGGATAACGGAAATAACTGGTTACAAAATCCTAAAAGCCTTACCAATCAATACTTTTGAGGGCGCCATTCGGAGCTTGGCGCTAGCCAATGGCATTTGCTTCGCATAACTATCGTTAACGCCCCTACGACTTTTGACTTCCGCGTAGCGACACTAGAAACTGCAACAATTACTTAACCTCCTCATTAACAGGAAAACGGTCTATCAACTGCATAGCCCGATAAGCATTCCGGCGCAAAACATCAGGTAAATGAGGCACATGAGGAATCTGAGAAAGAAAATCCAGAGTCCGACGTAAAATCCGGACAACATCACCCTCATCCAGACTCGTATTGTCCACCAACACCTGCCATTCCACCTCCAGTGCCCACTGTTCAACCAAACTAATCAAATCCCTCTCTAACCAAACAGGTAAACTTACCCGATAGCGACGCTGCACCTGAAATAACTGATGTCGTAAACTACGCAAACCACCCAAAGCATCGTCCACCTCCATAGACAAATCATAACGCGACCAACTATCAGGTCTGCTAATCTCAGTCACCAGAGCAGCACAAGCAGCAGCCAAATGATGAGGGTCCAGTTCATCAAGAACACCAGACATCAACGCCAAACCAAGCCACAATTCATTATCACCTCGGATCGCCGCACAAGCTTGACCAATTTCCGTAGGGACAACTTCATGCAGACAAGCAAAATATTGCAAAATTTCAATGAGATTGAGAAACTCCTGCCAATGACGAGCCAACTTATCCTCCAACTCAGTTTGGCGATCGCCTATTTCCATCTGCAATATACCCATTCGTCGCCAACCCTTCAACAAAATACGAGGACTTCCCCATTCCTTGAGCGGATGTTCCTGAATCTTTGCTTCCACCGTTGCTACTTTCTGCATTTGTACCAAAACTTCAGGAGCATCTATTGGTGGAGGTACCTCTGGAATTTGTTCAGATAAACTCAGATAAATTTCATCTGCTTTTCGACATTGCCCCAACCTAAAATCTATCTCAGCAGGCAATTCCATCTGTTCTACTGCCACTAAGCGGGGTACATCTGGGTGTAAACCGACAACATCCATAGCTGCCACCACATACCATCGATTATCCTTACCCAAACACACATAATAAGAAGACTGACCAGAACCAGGAACTTTAGTAACTAAAGCAGCAGCAATAGGTTTAGCATCAGACCTCTTCGCAGTAGGAACGTGCTTTCCTTTCAAACTCATAATAGTTCCCGATAGAGCAAAAGACAAAGACAAAGACATCTCCTTAATGCGATTTTCATCCGCTTGCCTTTGCAAAATTTTCAGCAGTCGTTTTTCTTCCTTTACTCTTTCTCGTATCTTCTCATAATCTCTCAGCAACTGCTCTAAATTTACCAAATCATTCTGTTCATAAATCCCCAATTTATTTTGCAAAGAAGTTAACTCTGCCTCTTTTTGCTCAATCTCTATGCGTTCTGCTTCCAAAGAAAGGGTAGATAAATATTGACCAAAACTACGTTCGACTAACTCCTTTGCTTCCTCCAAAGTATGGGTTTGTAGCAAATTCAGCACCATACCATAACTAGGAGTAAACTGACTAACCAGGGGGTCAGCTTCTGAAGTTGCTAAATAAGACGCCTCCTTCGCACCCTCAAACCTAGTTTGGACAGTTAAAACGTAACCTTGAACATCCATCCCCCGTCGTCCAGCTCTACCTGCCATTTGCAGAAATTCTGATGGTTTTAGCAGTCTGTGACCTTCATCCGTGCGTTTAGAGAGGCTAGAGATTACAGTAGTACGAGCTGGCATATTTATTCCAGCAGCTAAGGTTTCAGTGGCAAATACTACTTTGATTAAACCTAGCTGAAATAATTCCTCGACTAATCCTTTCCACACTGGTAACATTCCAGCATGGTGGGATGCTATACCTTTACTTAGGGGTTCGAGTTTTTTAGAGCGAGTTAGGTCTGGGTTACTATTGAGGAATTTTTGAATTAAATTTTGCAGTTGAATAGTTTCTGTTTCGTCCAGCAAAGTAAGATTGCTGACTTGTGCTATTTCTGCCACTGCGCGATCGCAACCTCGGCGACTAAATATGAAGTAGATAGCTGGTAACATATCCCGCTCTTTGAGTTGAGATAATACTGCCGGCAATATTGGCTCTAATTGTTTTTCTCTTCTATCTCTACCTATATGTCGATTTTTAGGCTTGAGCAAAGGATTTACTCTTTTTTGGTTGTTGCTCAGTAGAGGAAATAGACCTTTACTATTAGAAAAATTAAATTGGAGAGGTACTGGCCGAAAGTCAGAATAAATAAGTTCAGTTGGCCCATGTACTTTATTAATCCAATCTGTAAGCTGGTCGCTGTTGGCCACTGTAGCCGAGAGAGCTAATAGTTGAATTTCTGGTGGACAATAAATTATTAATTCTTCCCATACTGTGCCTCGTTGGCGATCGTTCATGTAGTGGCATTCGTCCAGGACTACGGCTTCTACTTTTTCTAGAGATGTGCCTATTTCTCCTATGGGAGTGCCATAGAGCATATTGCGGAATACTTCTGTAGTCATTACTAGGACTGATGCTTCCCTGTTAACGGAGGTATCTCCGGTGACTAACCCTACTTTGTCTGCTCCAAATTTGTCGCGGAAGTCCCGCAATTTTTGGTTTGACAGAGCTTTGAGGGGTGTGGTGTAGAATACTCGTCGCCCGCGACTTAGGGCACGGTAGATAGCGTATTCTCCAATTAGGGTTTTGCCTGAGCCAGTAGGGGTACAAACAACTACGGATTTTCCAGCGTTTACGGCGACGATCGCCTCTTTCTGGAAGTTGTCTAGTTCAAATGGAAATAAGGTCTTCAGATCCAGCTCTCGGCTGTTCTGGGTTGAGTATGACACTAATGTTTATTTTCTTGACTTTATACAGGTTTTATGATATTATCTATTTTTTTTAATTAACGATTGACTACTCCCCGGACTCAAGTCACGGGGATTCTAAGCAGATACTACGCTACAGGATAAATCCGTGTTGCTTCGTTTTTTCTTAGCTGACCAAAGATACGCTCTCTGGGGACAAGTCAAAGTGCCCCTACACAGTCGGCTTAAGTTTAACCTTAGCTTTCTGCTTACTTTTGTGATTATATTTGCAGCCCCGTTACAGTCTGCATTAATTAACCAATTATTACTACTTCTATACAAACCACGCTTTATTCTCTTTCCTGACGGTTTCCAATCATCGGGTTTTTCACCATAATTAGGTAGATAGTCACCATCTAAAAATGAAGCAATACTTGTATAACTTTCCTCAGTTTCTATAAATATAATCCCATACTCATCACATAATTGAGCTATTCTTTCTTTGAGTCTAGCTGTAGGAATTGGTACAAATTCTGAATTACTTTTTTTCCTAATTCTATTTGATTTTTCTGACCTTTATTCCAACCAAAAACAATTGTACCAATAGAATTTTCTAAACAATGATTAATGACTATCCTGGCTGCTTTATTAATACCGTCACGCATTTGGCGGTTACGAATTTCAGTAATGGCAGCTAGTTTATTTGACCAAAATCCTTGAGGCTGATTTTCTTTAATGGTTGATACTTGTTTATTGTACCAACGATTCATTGATTTAATCTGTTTCCCATCTACTATTAAGCTAGTATTTACATTGGATACACAGGTCAGCCAATTATTGACACCATGGTCTATTCCTAAGACATTTTCTTGATTTAATAGAGGTTTAACTATTACTTCTTTTTCATAAACAAATTCCCAATAAAAACATCTATTTCTCGGTAATATTCTCAGTTCTTTCAGAGATGAAAATTCTAGATTACTAGGCATTGGAATTAAAAAGCTATCTACTCCAAACCAGCGTTTACAGGTATTTCCTAGTGGTATTCTAATTTGATTATCTTTAAGCTTTAGTGCTTGCTTGGGGTAACTTACTGTAGCCATTCCCCCTTTTTTTCTGTAGTTAGGAATCTTTGGTCTGTCTGAGATTTTTCCTTCACGATAGGCAATAATAAGACCATAATAAGAGCGAAATGATTCAGCTACAGTTCTCAATATTTGTTGTGCTGCTTGAGAATATAAAATTTTATAGTGATTGTTCTTTTTGTAGACCTTTTCTAAGTCATACTTACCCAGAGTTTTGTGAGACTTAAAAAATAATTGCCGACCATAATATATTCCCATGTTAGTGAGCTTGTGAGACTGTTCACACAAGAATGTTAAGATAGCAATTAATTCGGGATTTTTACCTACTAAAACTTGCTGACAAGAGTACATTTGAAAGGAGGTATAGACGGCTTACACCTAAGTAATTGTAGCACAGGACTACTTTAGTTGTCTAGTCTAAACGACTCGGTTGTTTTCATCCCCCGGTTAAAACATGGGGGCTTTCAACGTGGCTTTTCGGTCAAATAAAACACATCTCCTTAAAATCCGACTCCTCGCCTTTCATCCATCGCTTAAAAGACGATGGCTTTCATGCTCCCGTGTTATTTAGGTAAAAAATAGACTTTATCTTTTAATTTTAACTACATCTCTCGAAGTAGAGTTCGCAGGCTTGAGGTTAGAAATCATTCAATAGAGGGTTTTCAAGAGGAAGATTAGTACAATTAATTTTTGACTTAAACAAAATTGAATATCTTAATGACATAGAATAATTTTTTATTCTAGAGATTAATTTTAAGATATTTTTAACTAATACTTTTACCGAATAATTAAGCTTTCAACCCTCTCTTTTAAAGGAAAAACAATAAAAAATTTTTCCTAGCGCATCAATCTTATTCAATTTAGAGAGAGGTAATTATCAATTATTAATTATCAATTATTGAAATATCCTTTCTCTTTCAAAATGTTATTTATGCACAGCCTTGACAACTACTATAAAATTAAGCAAATTGGAAAACTAGGCTGAAAATTGGCTCTAGAAAATCTAAAAAATTCAGTAATTTTTGACTTAAAAAAGTAGTATGACAACAGAAATTAAAACTCCAAAAATAGTAGTAGTTGGGGCTGGTTGGGCTGGTTTAGGAGCCACTCACCACCTAGCCAAAAATGGCTATGACGTTACACTTCTAGAAGCTGGCCCTTATCCCGGTGGTTTAGTCGCTGGTTGGAAAACTCCCGGAGGCCGTTCTGTAGAAGTGGGCATACATGGTTTTTGGTATCCCTACCATAACATATTTTCTCTTGTCAAGAAATTAAACCTCGATCCATTCACTCCCTGGACTCGTTCAGCTCAATATTCTCCTGCTGGGTTAGAGGTAGAATCACCTATTTTTCAAGACTTACCACTTTTACCAACACCTCTTGGTACTTTTATTTATACTCAATTTAAACGATTGCCCTTGAGCGATCGCCTTTCTGCTCTTCCACTGCTTTATTCTGTAATAGATTTTGATAATTCGGATGAAGCTTGGCGAAGATATGACTCAGTAACAGCAAGAGAATTATTCAAACAATATGGCGTGACAAAAAGATTATATGATGATGCTTTTAATGCCATGTTATTAGTTGGTTTATTTGCTCCGGGCGAACAATGTTCGGCTGCTGCTGCATTGGGAATGTTATATTATTTTATCCTAGCTCACCAACCAGATTTTGATGTAGTTTGGTGTCGCGGTACTGTAGGAGAAATGATATTTAAACCTTGGGTAGAAAATATCGAAAATCTAGGTGGAAAAGTTCTGACAAAACAGCGAGTTACTGACTTAATTGTTGATGATAATGGCAAAGCGACAAAGGTTGTTTGTGAAGACCAAATATTTGAGGCAGATGCGGTAATTTTTGCTGTTGGTATTAGTGGAATGAAAAAGATTCTGGCAGGGAGTGAGGCTCTACAAAGTCGTCAAGAATTTAGGAATATTAATAATTTAGGTGGAGTTGATGTATTAGGAACCAGATTATGGTTCGACCGAAAAATTTCAATTCCTCGTGCTTCTAATGCTTGTTTTGGATTTGATACAACTACAGGTTGGACATTTTTTGATTTGAATACTTTACATGACGAATTTCGCCATGAACCAGGAACAGTTGTAGAGGTAGATTTTTATCATGCTAATCAGTTTTTACCTTTGAGTGATGGGGAAATTATTAAAATGGTACAGACTTATTTAGCAACTTGTATTCCAGAATTTATAGAAGCAGAAATTATTGACCAAAGTGTGGTTAGAGTTAGAGAAGCAGTCACTCACTTTTTTCCTGGAAGTTATCAATATTTACTCCCTGCTAAAACAAGTTTTGACAATGTATTTATGAGTGGAGATTGGATTGTTAACCGTCACGGTTCATGGTCTCAAGAAAAAGCTTATGTGACGGGTTTAGAAGCAGCTAATTTAGTAGTAGATAAGTTTAAGGTAGGACAGAAAGCTAATATTATTCCCGTGGAAAAAGATGAAGAGCATATTCAATTTGCCAGGAAAATTAATAAGTCTTTCAGAGAGATAGGGAAATCAATATTTCCTAATATTTGGTTGTAGTATCATGTTCACTTGAATACTTATACTAATTCCTCAAAGTAACGCTATACTTGGGTCAAACTTCAGTTATTAATTAATCAAAACAGGTAAAATCACCTTTTTGCTAAAAATAGCCCAATTAATGTTAATTATTCTTACTTTTACTTCTCCCCTACTCCCCCACTCCCCTACTCCCTCCTGGGAGGGGTTAGGGGTGGGTCCCCTGCTCAAAAAAATGTAGAAAAGTTTTTGATAAATGCTATTATACCTTGATGGAAGGAAGGCAGAAGGCAGAGGGCAGAAGTCAGAAGGGAATATTGGTTCAAAGGGAGAAGGTTTTTTTATAAAGCTATTACCCGTACAGGAATAAAACTCACTCCTAACCCCTCCCAGGAGGGGGATTAAAAATAATAAGAATTAACATTAACTTGCCTTAAAGTAGCAAAAAAGTTATTCGATATAAGTTAATTACTTAATAACTGAAGTTCTAATGAAGTATAGGATTATTTTTTGGAATCGGTATAACTATATTGATAGTATTCGAAGGAAAAGGTGCGGACAGATCAAAAGTCTAAAACTAAGACAAAACAATATTTTTCCTTCTTGCCTCTTCCTTCTGCTATAAAAATCAACTAAAATCGCCAAAAATTTGCCAGGACTTAGGCATTAACAATAGATATAGTCCTTTGTGCGTTACCGAAAAATTGTGGTTGAAAGCCTCCTCTTTTAAGAGGATAAAAAGCGGTCGAGGGATGGATGGGTTTCCTAACCATATCCAATCGACCAAGAGAAGAAAAATTTTCATGATTATTCAATCCTATCCGTTTTAAAGGAGAGGTAATTCTAAATTCTAAATTCTAAATTCTAAATTCTAAATTCTAAATTCTAAATTCTAAATTCTAAATTCTTGAAGCTACCGCTAACACACCCTACCAATAGCGTTCATGCGTGAGTCCTGAATTATTTCTCCCTGTTCCCTGTTCCCTGTTCCCTGTTCCCTCTTTTCTAGAGATGTCTAATATATTGAAATATATTGAGAAAAGTAAACCACAGAAAAAATCAAGAATGACCTCAACCCTAGTCCAACCAACCCTCGAATCTCTCAACGCCCCTACTATCCACCAATTACCCAATGGACTTACTATCATTGCCGAACACTTACCAGTTGAAGCAGTTAATCTCAATATTTGGTTAAACGTTGGCTCTGCAGTTGAGTCTGAACCAATTAATGGTATGGCCCATTTTCTCGAGCATCTAATTTTCAAAGGCACTCCCAAACTCCCTGGTGGTGAATTTGAACGCTTAGTGGAACAACAAGGTGCTGTAATGAACGCCGCCACTAGCCAAGACTACACCCACTTTTACATTACCACTGCTCCTAAAGACTTTGCCAAATTAGCACCTTTGCAGTGGGAAGTACTCCTCAATGCTAGTATTGCTGATGACCCTTTTGAAAGAGAGCGGTCTGTTGTACTGGAAGAAATTCGGCGCTCAAATGATAACCCTAACCGTCGTTGTTACCGAAAAGCTATTGAAACCGCCTTTGAAAAATTACCCTATCGTCGTCCGGTATTAGGTCCTGTTGAAGTTGTTTCTCAACTGCAACCCCAACAAATGCGCGACTTTCACCATACCTGGTATCAACCTACTTCCATGACTGCCACTGTAGTCGGAAATTTACCAGTAGAAGAATTGATTGATATCGTTGCCAACTCATTTACCGAAGCTGAAAACAGACAAAATATTCCAGAAATACCTCCACTACCACCCAGAAATAATTTAACCCCAGAACCACCTTTTACAAAAATAGTCCGCCATGAAGTCGTTGACGAAGCTCTTCAGCAACCTCGGTTAATCATGCTTTGGCGAGTACCTGGGTTAACTCAATTACATGAAACTTATACCTTGGATGTATTGGCGACTATTTTGAGTCGAGGGAAAACATCTCGCCTGGTGCGTGACTTACGAGAAGAGCGAGGTTTAGTTTATTCTATTGGTGTGAGTAATATGAGTCATCGTCATCAAGGAGTTTTCTATATTTCTGCTAGACTTCCAGAAGAAAATTTAGCTGAAGTAGAAGCAGCGATCGCTCACCACATACATACTATCCAACAAGAGTCAGTGACAGAAACAGAAATTCAACGTATTCGGACATTAGTTGCCAACAGGTTTGTTTTTGCCAATGAGACACCAAGCGATCGAGCTAATTTATATGGTTACTATCACTCAATAGTGGGAGACTTAGCACCAGCGCTAAATTATCCTCAACATATTCAGGCACTAGACTCATCAGATATTCAACAGGCGGCATCAAAATATTTGTCTGTTGATGCTTATGGAGTAATAGCGTTTCGACCTATAGATTCAATTCAAAATTCAAAAGTCAAAAGCGAGTGCGTAATTATGAGGAAACCTCAGAATGCAAGACGCACTCAAGACAGTCAAAAGTAAGAATTTTCAAGTTATATCAAGCGTGAAAAAAGAATGCTACAAAAAGGTAGATATTGCTCGGATATGCTTAAAAATAGCTGCTCCAGTTCATTTTAGATAGTTATATCTATCTTTTTTCCCTTTTTTTCAATATTTATCCCTTCTTCCTTCTTTCATAGGGACGCCCTTATGCAACGTCCCTACCATTTGTAACAAACATTTATCACGCTTGGTATTAAAAGCTAATGCACAATTTTATACCATTTTTTAAAAATAATGTTACGAATAATAAGCACTATAAAAAGACTTTTAAATAAAATATATTTCACTAAAAAAATGATTTTAAACATTAAAAATAGTATTAAATATATCTATAATCCATTCTAAAACCTAAATCATGAATTATAAAAAATGCCATAACTATTTGTAGCAAACATTTATCAATTTGGTATTAGCTGTGTCAGTTTAGATTCAATTCAAAAGTCAAAAGTCATTCATCGAGTGCGTAATTCTGAGGTTTCCTCAGAATGCAAGACGCACTCAAGACAGTCAAAAGTAAGAATTTTCAAGTTAAAACCTAATGCACAGTTTTAGCTGTGTCAGTTTAGATTCAATTCAAAAGTCATTCATCGAGTGCGTAATTCTGAGGTTTCCTCAGAATGCAAGACGCACTCAAGACAGTCAAAAGTAAGAATTTTCAAGTTATACCAAGCGTGAAAAAAGAATGCTACAAAAAGGTAGATATTGCTCGGATATGCTTAAAAATAGCTGCTCCAGTTCGTTTTAGATAGTTATATCTATCTTTTTTCTCTTTTTTCAATATTTATCCCTTCTTCCTTCTTTCATAGGGACACCCTTATGCAACGTCCCTACCATTTGTAACAAACATTTATCACGCTTGGTATGAAAAGCTAATGCACAGTTTTAGCTGTGTCAGTTTAGATTCAATTCAAAAGTCATTCATCGAGTGCGTAATTCTGAGGTTTCTCAGAATGCAAGACGCACTCAAGACAGTCAAAAGTAAGAATTTTCAAGTTAAAACCTAATGCACAGATCTAGTAGTGGAAGATAATATTAAAAATAATATAGTATGGATTTTCCTGTTATATCGTAATTATTATGAATAATACTAATAATGCTGCTTGATGAGAAAGTAAATATTTCAAAAAAGCGTAATTTTAATTAATGAAGAAAAAGAAAAATCTATTTTTAGGCATCAATGGCAAGTATTTTGCCTAACAGTAATTGCTTGCACTCTAACGTTATGGGTTTCTCCAGCTAGTTCCCAAGAATCAGAAACTTTAGCAACAATAACAGCAATTACTACTGAAGAACCGGAAATTCCTGTGGATGAGCTGAAGCTTTTGCTCAAACCTCTGACTCAGGAGGAATTAGAAGTCGAAGCCAAAGCTTGGCAGAATTTGCTAAAAGCCAAAGTTCAGGAAATTAGCGATGCTGAAATTGCAATCAAACGCAAAAATAGAGAAACCCGAAAATCTGAAGAAGCTGTTGATGCTATAGAAAAGCTCAAAAATCTCTTGAGGCAGCAGAGGAAAGAAAAAAGAGTGCATCTCCTAGTTCTCCAGAAGCAGAAGAAGCTGAAAACAATCTAGAAGTGGCACAACAAGAACTCGCCAAAGCTCAAGAAGCTATTGAGGAAGCTGTTGAGGTTAAAAAACAAAGTGAAGGAACTGAAGAAGCTACCCAAAATCTAGAAATAGTAGCAGAAGCGATCGAAGATGAAGTCAGTAATACAGGTGATATCGATAGTCAACAGGAATTAGCAGAGAAAGAAAAACAATTAGAAGCATTATCTGAGCAACTCGAAGATTCTAGTGAAGAAGCATCGGAAGTCAAGACTCAATTGGTAGTTGGTGTCACTGAGCTTCAACAGGAACAAACTGCTCTTGCCGATCGCTTTGATACTGTTTTGGATGAATTTGAGAGTAAAGGTGGCAAAGCTGAATCTTTCCGACAATATATTCAATCTGTTAGTGGTGTCGAGATTGATGTGAGCGATACTGAAGGTTTGTGGTTAAGGATAGCTGGTTGGATAAAATCAGAAGAAGGTGGTTTACGTTGGAGCACAAATATTGGTATCTTTTCCGCAATTGTGGTTACTTCTGTAATTGTTGCTGGGATTTTAGGCTTTGTTACTAATAGGAGTCTGCGAGTTGTAGGGGGAGTTTCCGACCCTTTGCGTCAATTATTGGTCAGAACTGTGTGGCAAACAACTGTTGGTGTTGGTGTCTTATTGGCATTGACTGCTTTGGAAATAAATCTTGGTCCAATTCTCGCTTTAGTTGGTGGTACTAGCTTCATCTTGGCATTTGCTTTGCAAACCAATATTGGAAATTTGGCTAGTGGTTTAATGATTATGATCTATAACCCATTTAATGTGGGTGATGAAGTAGAATTATGTGGAACATGGGGTTACATTGATTCCATCAGTCTCGCTCATACAAAAGTAAAAGGTTGGACTGGTCAGATTATTACAATTCCCAATAACTCAGTTTTGGGTAGTGTGGTCATTAATCATAGTGCCAGAGATACTCGTCGCGTTAGTTTGCAAATTCGGGTTGGTTATAGTGAGAATTTGTCTAAGGTTGAGCAATTACTTTTGGATATTTTTAAATCTCATCCTTTAGTATTAGAGCAACCAGGACCGAGTACATTTGCATGGAAATTTGAAGAATATTTCGTCGATCTGTATGTAGGAGGATGGACTAAAACTTCAGATTACTGGCGGGTATATAATGAAGCTCTTCATCAGATTAAGGAAAGATTTGTTCAAGAAGGAATAGAGATTCCTGTTCCTCAGCAAGATCTTCGTTTAAATGAGATGAAATAGTCCAAATAGGCATCTCCAGAAAAGACGGAATAGGGAATAGGGAACCCACCCCTCGCCCCTCCCCCGACCGTGGAGGGGAAATAATATCAAATCCGGTAGCATCGGTGTAATTAGATGGGGAGATGGGGAGATGGGGGACCCACCCCTAACCCCTCCCTGGAGGGGAATGTGGGGATGGGGGACCCACCCTAACCCCTCCCTGGAGGGGACCCACCCCTAACCCCTCCCTGGAGGGGGACCCACCCTAACCCCTCCCTGGAGGGGAATGTGGGGATGGGGACCCACCCCTAACCCCTCCCTGGAGGGGAGAAATATTTGGTAATCGTTGAAGATGGAACATTTTTTACGTGCCGAATTAAACGGAGAGGAAGTTAAATTACAGCAACAATTGGAGGAGGAGCGAAGGAAGCGTGAGGAGGCAGAACGGCGAGCGCAACAGCTAGAAGCTGATAGGCAAAAGCAACTTCAAGCGGCAGAACAGAGAGCAAAACAAGAACGGGAAGTTGAACTACAAAGGCAACGACAACAACTGGAGGAAGAACGACGGAAGCGTGAGGAGGCTGAACGGCGAGCGCAAGAGCTAGAAGTTGAAAGACAAAGGCAGGGAGAAAATCGGACTGTTAGAAATTCTGGTAATGCTACTCCTTCTCAAATCCAGGAAGCTAAAAATTACTTTAATCAGGGTGTTGATCACTATGATAGAGGAGAATATGAACAGGCGATCGCTGACTATAACCAAGCTATTCGACTCAATCCCAAAAATGCTGAAGCTTACAATAACAGGGGTATTGTTTACCGCAGACAGGGAGAGTATGAACAGGCGATCGCTGATTACAACGAATCTATCAGACTAAACAATCCCGAACTTTGGCTGACTTACAATAACAGGGGTAATCTTTACCGTAACCAGAGAGAATATGAAAAGGCGATCGCTGACTATAACCAAGCTATTCAACTCAATCCCAAATAATGCTGAAGCTTACAATAACAGGGGTATTGTTTACGATAACCAAGGAGAATATGAAAAGGCGATTGCTGACTATAACCAAGCTATTCGACTCAATCCCAAAAATGCTGATGCTTACTATAACAGGGGTTTGATTCACAAGCGTAAAAGGAATATTGAAAAAGCCAGATCAGACTTTAAAAAAGCTGCCGACTTATACAAACAACAAGGAAATCAAGAGGATTATCAAGACTCTCTAGATCAACTCAGAGAGTTACAATAATACTAAATCCGGTTTAGATAGGAGATTTATTGAATACTCAAAGCCAAAGGATTAGAAGGATTTGGATAAACTACCTTTTTCTAAGCGGATTTGGTATAACTCTAGAAACCTTTGCGGAGCATTCCGTCAAAGCTATCTCAAAATGTTTAAATAACCAAATAACCAAATAACCATAATGAAACATATTACTAAACTAATAATTGGATTAATCACAATAGCTCTAGTTGGCTATAGTAAATCTGAAGCAGAAATAAGTACAGTAGAAATTGTTACTCCAAGTTCTTCAACTGGAGACGATAGGTTGACTCCTGGTAATTCAGAGGCGATCGTTAGTCAAAAAGATTCTAGCGATCAGGATGCTGAAAGTTACTTGGAAAAGGCTGTTAAGCACTATAGCGAAAGAAAATATGAAGAGGCGATCGCTGACTTTAACCAAGCTATTCGACTCAATCCCAAATATGCTAAAGCTTACAACGGTAGGGGTCTTGTTTACACTCTCCTAGAAAAAAATGAAAAGGCGCTCGCTGACTATAACCAAGCTATTCGACTCAATCCCAAATATGCTCAAGCTTACAATAACAGGGGTATTGTTTACCGCAGACAGGGAGAAAATCAAAAGGCGCTCGCTGACTTTAACCAAGCTATTCGACTCAATCCCAAATATGCTAAAGCTTACAACGGTAGGGGTCTTGTTTACGGCAAGCAGGGAGAAAATGAAAAGGCGCTCGCTGACTTTAACCAAGCTATTCGACTCAATCCCAAATATGCTAAAGCTTACCATAACAGGGGTTTGATTCACAAGCGTAACAAAAATATTGAAAAAGCCAGATCAGACTTTAAAAAAGCTGCCGATTTATTCAAACAACAAGGAAATCAAGAGGGGTATCAAAAGTCTCTAGATCAACTCAAAAAATTACAATGATATTATTAATAATGGATAATGGATAATGGATAATGGATAATGGATAATGGATAATGGATAATGGATAATTAATAATTAGCAAATCCTAATTAATTAGCCATAATAGCTAACTAGATTCATCTTTAGATAACTGATGGGTTCTGCTGTAAGTCAAGAAATAAATTTTTTGGCGGATGACAAATCTCACCAAACTCGCTTTTAAGAATTGGTATAAAATGTATGATTACACAGACACAAATAAATTTAGAACAGTTTTTAGCTCTTCCAGAAAGAGACACGACTTATGAATTAATAGACGGAAAAATACAATCTAAAATGTCTCCTAAAAGATTTCATTCTCGTTTAACAGGTACTCTTTATCTACTTCTGACTAACTGGAGTCAATCAAAAGGAGAAGTAGGAATAAAATGGGGAATCTCCCTACAAAAAAATGGAAAAGATTGGGTTCCCGTACCCGATCTATTATATATTTCTTATGAGAAATTACCCCAAGAAAGATTTGAGGATGAACTCTGTCCGTTTCCTCCCGAATTAGCCATTGAAATTATCTCTCCTGGTCAATCTTTTGGCTATCTTAGTGAAAAAGCCACTGATTATTTAAATGCAGGAACTTTGAGGGTTTGGATAGTTGATTCACAAGCAAAAAGCATTACTATTTTTTATCCTGATTCTCCCCCAAAAACTAAACGTGGGCAACAAGGTTTAGCAGATGAAGTTTTGCCAGAATTAGAAATAACTGTTGAACAAGTTTTTCAGCAAGCAGGAATTTGAATTTAATTGATAATGGATAATTGATAATTGATAATTATGAAGAATCATATAGTTAAAGAAGAATTATCAGGACTTGCACAGAATTCAAAAGTCAAAAGTCAAAAGTCAAAAGTAAGATTTTATAGCTCAAAACCTTGATTATTCAGTAATTTCAGCAAATTATTCGACATCTAAAGTTTGAAACTATTTGTAACATTCTTTTTCAAATTGGTATAAGGGCGAATGCCATTCGCCCCTACTGGAAACCCGGTTTTTCCCAATATCTAAACTACACCAACCGGAACTTCATCTAACTGTTTCAAGAACTTTTTAATCAACCCAATAGTCACTGCCGGAACTTCTAATTGAGGCGTTAAACCCACATTTTCTAATGTTTGAAAAATCTTCACAGCTTCACGGTTTAAATCTGCTAAACGTTGACCTATTTCTGGACCTGTAAACTCTGATTTTTTACCCCAAATAATTGCCGTGGGAATTGTTAATTGACTCATATATAAAGATAGGTCAAAACACAAATCTCCCCGCACAAAAGATAAAGCAGCGTATTCAGCATTAGGTTGAGTTGCTGACTCTAAATATGCCTCCACAATTTCATCATAAACTAACCTGGGATTAGCAAATTGTCTGTTTTCCAAGAAAGTTCTAATTCCTCCTGGGGTAGCAACACCACCACTATAAATAAAACGATCTAGTATTGGCGTACTTACCAGTTGAGCAAAAAAACTACGGGTGTAGTTGTCGCCGAAGTCAGATAAACCTGCGGGAGTTGTCAATATTAGAGACTTGAATAATTCCGGACGAGCGATCGCTACTCTCACCATCATTGCTGCAGTCAAGGAAGAGGCAATAATTCTGGTGGGAGGTTGACAGGTTTGTTCTAAAAATTCGATAATTGTTGCGATATAGTCGTCTACTTTGTAATCTAGCGCCTGATGTTCCGATCGCCCCCATCCGATTAAGTCGGGAGCTAGAATACGGTATTCTGAGGCGAAGGCGGGGTAAACTTTTGACCATTCGTAGGCAGATGACCCACCGCCGAAACCGTGAAAGAATACTAGGGTTGGCAAGTCGTCAGTGTTGTCAGTGTCAGTTTTCCAGGGTGCTTTTTCGTTGGTATAGTAAACCATTCTACCTTGGGAGGTGACGACCGACTGTTGTTCAAAACCTACTGGGATAAACATAGTAATTTTAGATTTTAGAGTTGTGATTAATGTGGAAACATCTTCAGTATAGCTGGACTTTTGGCTGGTGGTGCATTTTAATGGCGGTCTATTGTAATTATTTTGGTCAAGGGAACAGTGGGAGCATCTTGCTCCCATATCTTGCTCCCATAAAGCGCAATTGTTCATAGGATGATTTTTGAGTGGTGGTGCATTTTAATGGCGTTCTATTGTAATTATTTTGGTCAAGAGAACAGTGGGAGCATCTTGCTCCCTTACTATCTGAACTATATCTGTTGGGTTTATCCTCCGGATAAGCTCTGAATGGCGCAAGCTCAACCCAACCTACAGAAGTAAAAATGTTATTAAGATTAGCAGATTTTCAATTTTTCCTAGTTTAAGGTAATTATTATTAATGTGATTAGGTTCAACAAATGCAAGCTCAAGAAAATAAGTTTTCCTGGTATGATGTGCCTGAAGATGTCAAAAGTTTATTGATGTTGGCGGTGGAAAATTGGGAGGATACTGAGACATCAGAAAATTATATTAATCAAGCTTTGGCTAAGACTGATGGAAATCTGGATATTTTGATAGGTGCTTATCGTTATTTTTTCTATAAAAATAATATGAAAATGTCGCTTCAATTAGCACATAAGGTAATTGCTGAAGTGAAAAAACGGGAAAATTTACCGGATGATTGGCAGGAGGTAAAAACTATATTAGCTAGTCGCAAAAAAGAGCAACAAATTAATCTTTTGATTACTGCTTATGCTGCTTCGGGATTGATTATTGCCAAGATGGGAGATTTGGAAAAAGCTAAAGCCATAAGTGAGGAAGTTCAAGAGATTGATAATAAAAATGATTTAGCAAAAATATTGTTTGATGTTATTACTAGACCGCCAGATGAAGACGAAGATTAAGCTAATTTGTTGATTACAGCACTTTTGAGGATAGTGAGGTACACTTATAGAACTATTCTTATATTTCCTATTCCCTGTTCCCTGTTCCCTGTTCCCTAGAGCAATAAAACTTTGTACCTCATCAACTAGAAAACTGCTGTAAGATTTTGAAGAAGGTGATATTTTTCTTGCTCTACTAAGTGTCGCGATCGTATTGCCTTGAGTTCAGATGAGCTGCTAAAATAGCTAGTCAGTAAATCAAATAAAATCGTAAACAAATACAAAGGTCTCAATGTACTTATATTACCTTCTGGGATTTCTACTTTTACTTTTGGTGGTAGGTATTGCGCTTTATTTTCTCACCCCTCGCAGTTATGAGTCGTCTGAGACGGTAGCTAATTCCTACGATGAATGGACTCAAGACGGTATCCTAGAATTTTACTGGGGCGAACACATTCACTTAGGTCATTATGGTTCGCCACCACAGAAGAAAGATTTTTTGACTGCCAAGTCTGACTTTGTCCATGAAATGGTGAAATGGGGAGGGTTGGATAAACTATTTCGCAGTACTACTGTTTTAGATGTAGGTTGTGGCATTGGTGGAAGCACCCGTATTTTAGCAAAAGATTATGGGTTTGACGTTACAGGGATTACTATTAGTCCTAAACAAGTACAACGCGCTCAGGAATTAACCCCGGAAGGAGTTGATGCTAAATTTCAGGTAGATGACGCTCTAGCACTTTCTTTTCCAGATAATAGTTTTGATGTAGTTTGGTCTATTGAAGCAGGACCTCATATGCCAGATAAAGCTAAATATGCTGAAGAAATGATGCGGGTATTAAAACCTGGTGGAATATTGGTTGTAGCTGACTGGAATCAGCGAGACGATCGCCAAAAACCACTCAATTTCTGGGAAAAACCTGTAATGCGACAGTTATTAGAGCAGTGGTCTCATCCTGCTTTTTCTAGTATTGAGGGTTTTTCGGAACTGATAGCAGAAACTGGATTAGTGGAAGGGGAGGTAGTAACAGCAGATTGGACGCAGGAGACTATTCCTTCTTGGTTGGATTCTATTTGGCAAGGTGTAATTAGACCTCAAGGAATGATTCGTTTTGGTTTATCAGGGATAATTAAGTCTATACGAGAAGTACCTACCTTGTTATTGATGCGTTTGGCATTCGGGAGTGGTCTTTGTCGTTTCGGAATGTTCCGCGCGGTTAAGGTTAGTTCAATATTATCATCAACAGAGAAGACTGAAGCTGAAGTAGTTAAAATGTAATATAGCACTTCTCTAATTTATGAGGTACAGCTTTAGATCCCCCCTAACCCCCCTTAATAAGGGGGGAACTTTGAAAGTCCCCCTTTTTAAGAGGTATTTAGGGGGATTGTAAATGTAGTTTATCTTTATGATAAATGCTATATTTGTCTGCATCTTTGGCAGATTTGAGAAGTTAGTTATTGGAGGTAAATACAGCAGATTCGGTTGTATATGAAGTACAGAGATTAACAATAAAATGCTTGTAGTGCGGGCATCTTGCCCGCGATGGGTATATCTCACTAATTCTTGCATTTCTCTTTGTGCTTCTGGATGAAAATTGCAAACCATTATTTGCCTCTTCCTTCTTCCCTCTTCCTTCCTCCTTCTTCCTTAAAAAAATGGCATATAGTGATTTTAAAACCTTAAGTAAATTCCAAAAAGAATTTGATTTACATATTCACGAGCAAGTAAATTTATTTGCTCAAGTAGAATCCCTCAAATCTAGTGATTTTCTCACTCAAACTTTGGCAGAAACTGTAGAACTTGCTTTAGCAATTAATACTGAAAAAGCTCGTTCCGAAATGATTATTACTCCCTTGTTATTAGAAATCAGAAGGCAGGCAAATTATTCAGTTAGTTTATTCTCAGGAATTGAATTTAATATTGACTTTGACCGGAGTTTAAATGGGTATTGTGATTTTCTAATTAGTCGTTCTCCAGAACAGTTAATAATTAATGCTCCTGTAGCAATTATTGTTGAGGCTAAAAATGAAGATATTAAGGGCGGTTTAGGTCAATGTGCAGCCACAATGTTAGCAGCACAATTATTTAATCAACAGGAAAATCAAGCAATTAATAGAATTTATGGTGCGGTGACAACTGGGGATATTTGGAAGTTCTTGTTGTTAGAAGGAAATGAATTAAAGATTGATTTAAGTAATTTTTATATTCGGGATGTCGAGCAAATTTTGGGTGTATTATGGCAAGCTGTGAAATAGTAAGCATTCAGCCGTCAGCCATCAGCCATCAGCTAATACCTGTCTGCGCAGCATTCCGCAGAAAATGCTTACGTTAAATAGGGAAGGAAAAGTATGTTATAAAATTTTATAGTAGAGGTTTGGTCTTCAAACCTAATTTAAAATGGAATTGATATGACCAAGAGAAAATAAAATTCAGTATTTGAAGTTTCCTACTTTAGTAGGAGGTACTGATAACTAATAACTGATAACTGAAATGACAAATTTACAAGTAAAAACTCCAACAGATACATGGGTTTCAGCTACTTGGGATGAATATCTTCAAACTATTGAAAATCCCATTTACTCTAAAGCAAAATCTTATTATTTTCAAGGAAAATTCAGAATAGAAATGTCACCAGTAAGTCACGACCATGCCAGCGATAATACACTTATTTCTATAGCTATTGGTATTTTCTGTAGTCTCAAAAATATTGACAATAAAGGTCTAACTAATTGTAGTTATAGAAAAATCGGATTTCAAGAAGTACAACCAGATATTTCCTACCATATAGGTGACAATGCCAATATTATTCCCTGGGGAACTTCTATTGTAGATTTAGATACATATCCACCCCCAGATTTAGTCATAGAAATAGCCAATACTTCACTGTCTGATGATAAAGGTGAAAAAAGGCTAATTTATGAAGATTTAAAAGTCAAAGAATATTGGATAGTTGATGTAAAAAATGTAGATCTTATTGCTTTTACTATGGTTGATGGTGGTAGTAAAAGGATTACAGAATCTATAGTTTTACCAGGATTAGTAATAGATGTTTTAAAAGAGGCTTTACAACAGAGTCGAAGTATCAATCAAAATCAAGTTATTGCCTCCCTATTGTCTCAATTTCAAGAATCTTAATCAGAGAATATAGTAATCCTAAATTAGGTTGTAATATTTTATCGTGGCGGTTTGGAGAACCCCTAAAATTTACGATTTTTGCTTAAAGAACTAATTTAAGGTTATAATCATCCTAATTATCTGTTTACAGCGGTTTTCAT
Organism: Okeania sp. KiyG1; assembly: GCF_014132355.1. Classification (GTDB taxonomy): domain Bacteria; phylum Cyanobacteriota; class Cyanobacteriia; order Cyanobacteriales; family Microcoleaceae; genus Okeania. The sequence continues at coordinate 24,782 of NZ_BLZO01000042.1, read as the reverse complement.
TTTGGGTAGACCACAGTAAGGAGGTTGCAGACAACGTCCTGGATTATCATTTTTGTAATGTGGTTCATAGACCTGAAAACTGCTGTCCTAGTTTATTTCTCCTTTGAATTAGTAATTTTATTCCTGAGAACTAACAATTAAACATTATGTCATTAGAAAATATTCAACTAACAATTACTCTATCCGATCCAAAATTAACACCAGAAAGACTCCAAACAGATACCCGGAATATTTTGTCAGAGATAAAAAAGTTTAATGGAGTACAAAATCCAGATTTAATACCAATAGAAACCGCTGAACCTGGGGCTAAAAGTCTTGGCGGTTTTTTACTAGGCATTCTTACCGCACAAATTAATGCTAAAAATCTCAAAGCTTTGGTTGGATATTTGAGTAACCGCCTCTATGGTAAGACAATTAATATTGAAATTAAAATTAAAGAAAACGGTAAAGAGATAAAATTGAACATCGAAGGTCGTAATGCTGAAGAATTAGATAAGGAGTATGAGAAAGTCAAACCAACAATAGAAAAAATTTTTAATGCTTAAGGAGATTTTTTCATGGCAAAAATAGCTCTATTAGTTGGAGTTAGTAAATACTCCTCAGACTTTACAGATTTGCCTAGTACCCTGAAAGATGTTGAGGCAATGAAGGAAGTTTTAGGTAATCCCAAAATGGGATATTTTGATGAAATTATGGTGTTGAACGACTCCAATGGTGATAATATAAATCGTAATAATATAGAAGAGGCAATAGAAAAATTATTTGATGACCGTAATAAGGATGATATTTTACTATTTTATTTTTCTGGTCACGGAGTTTTAAGTAAAAAAGGCCATCTATATTTAGCGACTCCTGACACTGCCAAAAAACAGAGCGAATTTAGTAAACGGACTGCTGTTGCGGCTAATTTCTTACAAGATGAAATGAGTGATAGTTACTCTCAACGTATTGTTGTTATTCTGGATTGTTGTAATAGTGGCGCATTTACTAATGGAATGACTTCTAAAGGGGATAAAAATATAATAGATATTAAAGCAGAATTAGGAGGTGAAGGTAGGGCGATTTTAATGTCTTCTAGTTCTACTCAAAGTTCTTTTGAGTCGGAAAGTTCGGAATTATCTATTTATACAAAATATATAGTCAAAGGGATTAAAACTGGGGAAGCAGATATCGATGGTGACGGTAAAATTTCAGTTAGTGAATTGCATCAATATGCGAGTCAAAATGTATCGCTAGAATCTCCGACAATGACTCCTCAATTTTTTGCAATTATGGAGGGAGAGCCAATTTTGTTAGCGCGTTCGCCAAAGTTGAAGTATCGTGGAGGAGGACAAGAAACAGTGCCTATAAATGATGATGGCAAAATAGATTTATCAGAGTCACCTAATAAAGACAAAATACCTAAACAGGAAAGTCCAAAGTCGTTTAATCCCCTATCTAAAATCCAGGTAGGTTATTTAATACTAGGTATAGTAGTTTTGCTAACTATTTTGTCCCCTTTTTTACCAAGTCTAAAACTACCACCAGAAAAACAGCAAAATTTAAGGTACTCTACCCTAGAAAATCTACTAAAGCAAAAGAAATGGAAAGAAGCTGATAAGGAAACTCGCGAAATTATGGTAAAAGCTGGTAGTAGAAAAGATGAAGATTGGCTCGATGAACAGTCAATTAAAAATATTCCGTGTCCAGTTCTCCGCGCAATTGACCAGCTTTGGGTAGAACATAGTGATGGTAAATTTGGCTTTTCTGTGCAGAAGGAAATTTATCAGAGTTTGGATGGAACAGAAGAGTATAATCCAAAGATAGTGGAAGAGTTTGACAAGAAAGTAGGATGGAGAAAAGGAGATGAAAAGTTGACCTACAACGAATTAACTTTTGATTTGGGCACGCATTACAGAGGGCACTTACCTTACGATATTGGGTATCCTGCGATTAATGGCCTATTCTTCTCTTATGTAGATACTTGTGGACTATAAAATATCAGTGTTTCAGTCATTAATATTTCAGTCTAGTAGGTTGGGTTAAGCGACAGCGCAACCCAACAAAAACCTGTATCTGTTAACATAAAGATATATGTTGGGTTTATCCTAACGGATAAGCTCCGCTAACACTCCGTTCTACCCAACCTGTGAAATGGTTATTTTTTATTATTAGAACTTATGTAACTTACCATCTGAGATGGGTCAGTAGTTGAGTATTTGAATCGCATATTTTTCAATCTATATTATCTTCAGTAAGTGCTTCCATGAGAGTTTCACCAACACCAAAAGAATTGTATGGAGTAGGCAAGTTATAAGTTTTGAAAGGTTCTAAAGGTGCAATATTTTCAGATGCTTCTAGCTCTTCAGCTAAAATCCGAATTCGCTTGAGTTTATCCCTAGAAGAAAGCATCCGAACAACAGGGAGTAGTTCATTAAGTGTCATATTATTTATTTTTGAATTAAATGGTGTATGGAAACACCAATTACCGAGAAATTCTGGTCTAAAGTATAGTCCAGTAGGGTAGTTAATGAAATGTAACGCACCATCTATATCGGTTAATTTTCGCTCAGTTACGGCTAACTGAATGCCCCCCTAGCCCCCCAACTTTGGGGGGAACAAGAGTCAATTTGCTATCTTTAAGTCCCCCAATTTTGGGGGATTTAGGGGGCTTGGATTTAGCAAATAGGACTTCTCAGTAATTTGGTAGGTTGGGTTAAGCGGCAGCGCAACCCAACAAAAATCTATATCTATTAATAAAATATGTGTTGGGTTTATCCTAACGGATAAGCTCCGCTAACACTCCGTTCTACCCAACCTACAAATCTTCCTAACTCCCAGGATGAGTCATATTTTTAGGAATAACAATCTCGTCAAATTCTTCCGCAGAAACATAACCCAATTCCAAACAAGCTTCCTTCAAAGTCAACTCTTTCTCATGGGCAACTTTAGCAACTTTCGCCGCATTATCATACCCAATTTTCGGACTCAAAGCTGTCACTAACATCAAAGACTGTTCCAAATAAAACTCAATTTTTTTCTGATTTGCCTGCAAGTCAACTAATAGAAAATCAGTAAAATTATTGCAACTATCAGCAATCAAATTAATCGACTGAATTAAATTAAATATCATCATCGGTTTATAAGTATTTAACTCAAAACTTCCCTGAGCGCCAGCAAAAGCGATCGCTGCATCATACCCCATTACTTGAGTTGCCACCATCGTCATCGCCTCACACTGAGTGGGATTAACTTTTCCTGGCATAATTGAAGACCCTGGTTCATTTGCAGGTAAAATCAACTCCCCAAACCCACACCTGGGTCCACTTCCCAACCACCGAATATCATTAGCAATTTTCAGCAACGAACAAGCTAAAGTCTTCAGAATGCCACTCGCCATAACTATTGGATCGTGAGCAGCTAACGCAGCAAATTTATTAGGTGCGGACACAAAAGGCAACCCAGTTATTTCACTAATATATTTTGCAGCAAGTTCGGCAAAACCACTAACTGTATTTAACCCAGTTCCCACTGCAGTACCACCTAGAGCTAATTCATACAAACTTGGCAAGACATTAGTGATGTGTTGCATATTTGCATCCAGTTGTGCCACATATCCAGAAAATTCCTGCCCCAATGTTAACGGTACTGCATCTTGCAAATGAGTACGCCCTATTTTAACAATGTCGGAAAATACTTCTGATTTTTCCTGGAGTGCATCGCGCATTTTCTTGACTTTCGGCAACAACTTTTCCTGTAATGCTATTGCTGAGGCGATGTGCATAGCAGTGGGAAAAGTATCGTTAGATGACTGCGACATATTAACGTGGTCGTTGGGATGTATTGGTATTTTGCTTCCCATTTCTCCACCAGCAATTTCGATCGCCCGGTTGGAGATGACTTCGTTGACATTCATATTGCACTGGGTGCCGCTTCCTGTCATCCAGACTCGCAGGGGAAAGTTACCATCTAGTTTTCCAGCAATTATTTCTTCTGCTGCTTGAACAATTAATTTTGTTTTGTCTTCAGGAAGTTTGCCTAGTTCATGGTTGGTTTGGGCAACTGCCTTTTTGAGAATAGCGAATGCTTTGATGACTTCTGGTGGGATGTAGTCTTGCCCAATAGAGAAGTAGATGAGCGATCGCTGAGTTTGAGCGCCCCAATAACGATTTGTTGGTACTTCTATTTTTCCCATACTATCGCTTTCAATGCGCATTTTTGACGACATTAATTCTATCATTAGTATTTTTATGATCTGGTGTATCCTTCTATTTACCTATAACGTTTCACGGAAGTCAAAAGTTATTAGAAGTCAAAAGTCAAAAGTCAAAAGTCAAAAGTAATATTTTACAGGCTCAAAACTTTGACGCTACAGTAATTTCAAAAAATGGCGTTGCTAATTCTGAGTATTATTTTGCCCCCCAATTTTGGGGGGAATCAAACTCTAAAAGTCCCCCGTTTTATCCCCCTCCCGTCCCCCTTAGAAAGGGGGAATCCAGAGGATGCTGCGCTTTTTGTTAAATGGGGGATTTAGGGGGATTGACCAGAACCAAACAATGGCGCATTCATACTTCAATTCAGCAACGCTCAAAAAATTATTTCAAATAAATCACAAATTACAGCGTTTCCTGTTGTTATGAGGTACAAAATTTTAGGTTTGAGGGAACAGGGAACAGGGAACATAAAAGAATAAAAACAACTGTACCTCATAGCTTCGGAAACTGCTGTAAGATGTAACGAACTTTTTTGAATTTGGTATTAGTACAGGATGGCGGAAATAACTGGTTACAAAATCCTAAAACAATTACAAATCAATACTTTTAACTTTTAACTTTTAACTTTTGACTTTTAATTTCTCCGTAGCGGCATTAGTATCTTCAGAATTCAGGTGCCAAAGCTAAAGATTGCGAAAGGTTATTTTTATTTTGATATTCCTGTTTTTTTAACTTTAAATACTTTTCTACTGTTTCTAAGATTTTTGTTGCGGTTGCTGGTTTTCTTAAAAAATCTGTAGCTCCTACTAATAATCCCCTAGCCCGATTTATATAATTATCCTGTCCAGTATAAATAATAATAGGAGTTTGTTTATACATTGAAGCTTTCCGTAAAAAATTACAGAGTGCATAACCATCAACTTCGGGCATAAATAAATCCATAAATATTAATTCTGGATTTTTTTTAGCCATTAATCCTACTCCTTGCATTGGGTCAGTAATTTTCTCAATTTTATAACCTTTAGGCATCAAAATTTGCTCTAAAAATTTACCTGTTGTTGGTGTAGAATCTATACAAGCTATGAGAGGTCTATAACGATTTGTTGAACAATAAGCTAGGCGTAATTGTTCCAATGGAGAAGGTAAATCTGGTACAGCTCGAACTTCTATTAAACCTTGTTTAAAAAAGTGATACATAGTACGGGTTGTTAAGGCTAGACATTGCCTTTTTTTAGTTGTAATATCCCACAGGGTATTTTCACCATTAAATTTATTAGTAAGAACCTCTATAGATTCTTCACTAAGACGACTTTGTAATTTTATAGATTTTTTAACTACCGGAGCTTGTTCTGGAACAATATCATTAACACCTATTTTTTGCCAACGTTCCCAAAGTTTTTGTGCTGCCTCTATAACTTCCTTTAATTCTAATGGAGATAATACTAAATTGGGACAAAGTTCTGATGTTAATTCCCGGTCTAATTGCCAGTCGAGGTTTAAAATTGACTGACTTGCTAAAGCAAAGAAAATTTCATAGCTGCTACTACGGATAATTGTTTTAGCTTGTTTTAAAGTTATTTGTTCTTCAGTAAGACCTTGTTGAAGAAGCTTATATTCCCATAATTCTTCAGTAGATAGTAAACTAGCGTTAAATTTTAGATGCTGACAATGTTGACTAATTGTTCTGTACCAACGCCTAGTTTGATGTAATCCTCCTGTGGCATACAACATTTGTCCTCGACAAAAGTAAATCTGCCATTTTTGTTCGCCATTATCTAATATTAGTTTACCTGTTGCTTGCTTGTAACTAAGTGCAGCTAAAGCATTCCATACTTTGTTACATCCTATATCAGTTATTAACATATTTATTAGATTTTATATTTACTATATAATTTGATTTCTATTTTAATCATAAAATAAAACTTTTTCTATAGGGTTTAACCCTCTACAGACTATTTCATTCGCCATGTATTATTAAAAAATTAATGTATCTGAAAATTTTACTAGAAAAATCGAGGTTAATAATGTTGATTTAATGACTTTATTGCTATTAAATTTTTAAGATTTTTACGATATATAGCAAAATTATACTAAATTCCAGAAAAATTGTTACAGTAAAATATAGATGCTTAACGGAATTGAAAAATCTTCACTTTTTATTTCTTATACCTACCACTGTGCCACCTAATACCTTGAATAGCCTATGTAGCAATATTTGTTGAAAATGTTATTATTAGGTAGATAGTTGCGTTCTAGTTTATATAGAGACACTAGATTTTACAACCGCAAAATCTTGGATCGAAATCACCATTAATGGATAATCAACTGATAATTTATCGCAATTTAGTTTTAGCTTCCTACAGCCATCAAAGTCAAATTATATGTTGGTTCTAAACTGCTTTTTGACTCATTTATAGAATGTTTAGGATTGACATACTTTTCTACAACTTCTACAATTTTTTCTGGACAAGAAGATTTACACAGGTAATCATTAGCACCTACAATTCTAGCTCTAGTCCGGTCGATAATACTATCTTGAGTTGATAAAAAGACAATTGGTATACCTTGAAATGTAGTAGTTTTTCGTAAAAATTCACATATTGTATAACCACTAACTTTAGGCATAATTAAATCCAAAAAAATTAGATCGGGTTTACATTCTTCCAAAAGAACTAATCCTTTAATTGGATCTTGAATTTGCAAAATTTCATATCCCAGTGGTTTGAGAATTTTACCCAATAAAAAACCAGTACTATAACTATCATCAATACAAGCAATTTTTGCTTGTTTAACACTCTTTTCTCTCGCTGGCAAGTGATTTTTTTCCGAAGGTGGAAGCAAATCTTCTACATTCATAAAATAAATTAAGCCGAGTTTTTCAAAGCTATATAAACTACGAGTAACTACCTGTAATGACATTTTCATTTCTAATCTAATATCCCAAATTGTTAGTTTACCATTGAGTAACTTATCAATCTTCAAAACAGACTCTGAGTGTTCTTGATTTAATAACTTATCTCTATTTTTGATAACTGGAACCAAATCGGGATTAATATGGGATAAACCTTCATCTTGTAAAGATTGTGAAAGTATTTTTGCTGAAGCAAGAACTTCTTTAATTTCTCGCCTTGATAAAAGTAAATTTAAAGTTGTTTGAGAAGTTGAATGTTTCTGTGGATGCCACCTTCTTGTTAAACCTGGTTGACTAATAATAGCAAAGAAAACTTCTTCAGTAATAGTGCGCAAAATTGTCTTAGCTTGACTTAAAGTTATCTGATTATTACTAATAGCTGTTTGCAACAATTTATATTCCCATAGTTGAACATTTGTGAACTGATTAACTTCAAATTTCAAGTTAGGACAATGTTTCTTAACAGCTCTATACCAACGTCTGGTAGGGTGTAGTCCACCACTTGCATATAAAAGATGACCAAATAGGAAATAAAGTTGCCATTCTTGATTGCCATGAGCTACGCTCAACTTTCCAGTAACTTGCTTTTGACTGACTATACTCAGGGTATTTGCTAGCTTAATATAACCAATAGTGGGTGCTGACATAATTATTAAACCTTTCAAATAATAATATTTAATTTTGCAGTATTAAGCAGTAGAGTAGTACTATATACACATGGTTTTTATTATTTCATATTTCCTTCATGATGTCATCGCTTTTTATACTGAGTTTTTTAATAATTGTACTGAGATATCGGGGTTTTCTCGGATTTTTTTTGATTTATTTGTAGCAAGAAACACTCAACAGTGGTAAAAAGGTTTTTGTATTCAATTTATCATTACTCCATGTAATAACTAACTCAATATTGACTCAAACTCTTTGTTTCTCAGCACATTCTCTACCAATTTTACATCCGCCATTCGGCTTATTTTTGAATGATTTTTTCAGCAGAAGGAAGAGGGAAGAAGTAATACCATTTCTCAAAAATTTTTCTACATTTTGTTTAGCAGGGGAGTAGGGGAGTGGGGGAGTGAACCCACCCCTAACCCCTGCCAGGAGGGGAAGCAAACATAAGAATAATTAACATTAACTTAGCTGAAATTAGTATGCAAAGTGATTTTGCTTGTGCTGACTAATTGACAACTGAAGTATTGCCCAAGTATAGCAATAATGCATGGGAATTGGTATAAGAAGGAAGAAGGAAGAAAGAAAATTGTAGGTATTTTATATTTTCGATATTGGTTCAATTATATCTCATCTCAAGCTCGGTTGATTTTACATAATTAGACATCTCCAGGAAAGAGGGAGTAGGGAGAAAGAATTGATAAATAAGACTGCGATAATTGATTTTATATTTTATTATTGGAGATATCTATAATAGTGTTTAGTAATTTTTATAATTCTGTACCACCTCACATAAGATTTGTATAACATCCAACACCTAATACCATTTCTCAAAAATTTTTCAACCCGTATCTTGAGTAGGGGAGTAGGGGAGTAGGGGAGTGGGGGAGTAGGGGAGTAGGGGAGTAGGGGAGTGGGGGAGAAGTAAACATAAGAATAATTAACATTAAATTTGCTCAAATTAGTAAAAAGGTGATTCAAGCTGTGTTAATTACTTAATAACTGAAGTGCTGCCTAAATATAGCCAGGACTTACGCATGGAAACTAAATATAGTGAGGGCGTTTTGCCATTTGCTAACGCAGAGCTGCCGCTAACGCTCCTACATATGGCGTTTTTAAAGTTAATTTGCGTAAGTCCTAATAGCATTAATGCATGAGAATTGGTATAACACCTTTTATTTGGGTACATCTCATATTTGCAAAAATACTTTTTTCCTATATATTCCCTGTTCCCTGTTCCCTGTTCCCTGTTCCCTGTTCCCTGTTCCCTAAAGCAATAAATTTTTGGCTTTATTCAAAATTGAGATGCACCCTTTTATTTTAGTTCTGACAAAATTCAATTACTCTCATAAAATAGTTAGGTTTTCCTACTAAAAAACGACAACCTTTACTCAAAAGTTCATCTAAATCTTCCACAGACCTGAGCCAAACCTTACCATTACTACCAGCAACAGCAATTTTTTTACTATCTGAACTAAAACTAATACTAATTACATTCTCCATAAATTCAAATTGACTAATTTGCCGTCCTGATAAATTCCAAAGTCGCACAATACTATCAATTCCAACAGTAGCTATTAACTCTCCATCAGGACTAAAACTAACTAACTTAGTATCCAGATGTAAACTTTGAAAATTGTTCATTAACTTTCCTGTAGAAAGCTGCCACAATTCTACTACTCCATTTGATGTTGCTGTTAGTAAAAGCTGGGGTTGAGAAACGCTAAAATTCATACTAATAGCTTGCACATCTAGAGTTTTGAATTGATTTTCAGATATACTCCATAATCTTATTGTAGACTTTCCATCTAATGTTGCTAGAAAATTTCCATTAGGACTAAAACTAACCGCTCTAATCAAACCATTATCATTCAAAATTGAATCAGATAATATAGTCATAGGAGACGATGATACATTCCAAATTTGAATAGGAATATCTATGCCAGAAGTTGCTAAATACTTACCATCAGCACTAAAACTAATACTATTAACCTCAGTTTGAGATATCTCTAATACATATAAATTTTCCCCTAATAAATTCCAGATTTTCACAGTACCATCACTACCAGCAGTTGCTAAATATTGACCATTCGGATGAAAAATTAAACTATTAACTGATTTTTGCTCCGTTTGCCATTCTGCAATTTTTTCGCCCTCAAAATTCCAAATAATTACTTTTCCATCTACTCCTGCTGAAGCTAAAATATCTCGATTCGGTCTAAATTTAACACTGGTAACAGCACCTTCATGACCTTGCAGAATAATCTTTCTTTTTTGAAGAAAACTATCTTCAAATTGTTTTTGTTCGTCAAGTTTATCCAGAATCATTTGTAATGCTAATATCGGTCGAGTCGCAGGATATTCTGCTAGAGGAATATTGTTATTAACTAAATCTTTTAACCTTTGTCCCGCAGATATCGCCTTGGGTAAAGCTTCCAACAATGCTTGATTTGTTGTTGACTTTTTGAACATTGCTAATAACAAAGCATCAGTGCCAGTTTGTTCAATTTCTCGACTAGATTGTGCTAATCGAAATCTTTGATAAGCTAATAGCGAAAAACCTATTGATAAAACTAAAGATGTGCCAAGGATAGCAGAACCTATGGAAATCCAACGTTTAGCTTTTTGTTGTGCTTTGACAACTTCTGCCTGAGCTTTTTTAGTTTCTATTTTTGTTAATTCTAAAGCTTCTATTTGAGCATCTAAAACTAATCTTTGGCTAGTAGTCAAAAACTGAAAATCTTGATTTCTTAAACTTTTTCCCGCTGCCCAAACTAAAGCAGATTGTAAATCTTCCCCTTGCAATAAATAAGATTTATCTTCACAGTTTGAATGAAGCCATGCTTTAATTTTTGTAGAATAAGGAGGTAGTTTTTCTAACTCTTCATTAATCATTTCTTCGTGAAAAACTGCAGCATATATAGGATTAGCCACAGTTAATTTACTATCTCGTCTAACTACCAATCCAGATAACCTCAGTTCCATTTGTTCAGGACTATCATCGGCAACTATTCCAGCCCAATCATTCTGTAAAACTTGCTGATATAACCCTAATCTTCTGACTATTCTTTCATCCTTTCTGAAAAGGCGATCGCGAATAGTTTTCAAATGTTCTGGTATATCTTTTGTCTCCCAATGATGAATAATTTGAGATTTAATTATCTCCTCTAATTCGATTTTGGGATTAACAATTACAGTTCCATTTTCAATGATAATTTTACACACTTTTTGAGTTAAAAACGGTTGTCCATTCGTCCAGGATAAAATCTCTTTTAAAACTTCCTCTGGTTGCTGACAAATTTCGACTAATCCATCCACCAAAGATAAGGCTTCATCAAATTTAAAACCACTTAACTCAATAGCTCTACCAATATTAAAAGGCGTACTATTTTGGTCTTGACATAAATCTTGAGGCGTACTAACTCCTAACAAAGCAAAAGTTAAGCGATTATATTCTTGATTATTGGCACGTTTATTATAACAAGACCGAATAAATCCAAAAAAATCATCTACCGGAAAATCCAGAGCTAGAATACTATCAATTTCATCAATAAAAATCGCAATATTATTCTGGATTTTTGTCAGTAATATCGTTTCAATAAATTCACTTAATCGTTGTACGGGTGCTAAATAATTTCGTTCTCGCCACCAGGTACGAATATTCACATATTCTGAGAGGTTAAAATTATTTTCCAAAATGCGGAGAATACCTGCATACCACTGCTCAGGAGTAACCCCCCTATTACCTATTTCTGAAATATCTATTGCCACACAAGAAATACCTTCTTGCTGTAATCTTTTAATCGTTCTAACCTGCAAGCTAGATTTTCCCATTTGACGAGAATTTAGAACATAACAAAACTCACTTATTTTGAGATTTTTATATAAGTCTTCATCTGCTTGTCGCTTGACGTAGTTGGGTGAATTTTTGGGGAGACAACCACCGACTTGATAATAGGATTTTTGTGTTGAACTATTCATGTTAAGAATGTATTAGATATCTCCAAAAAAATATAATGATGATATTTTAAACTTGAAAAAGTAAGAAAGAGTAAAGAAAAAGGGAAAATATAATGATAATCGAATAGTGTTTTTATCAATATTAATTAGGACTTATATCATGTCCGGTTGAACAGTTATAAATAGATGATGAAGGAGTCAGGAGTCAGGAGTCAACCCACCCCTAACCCAACCCACCCCCACCCCTCCCAGGAGGGGATCCAGGAGGGGAAGTCAGGAGGGAAGAAAGAGGAAGAAAGAGGAAGAAAGAAAAAGTTTTTTGATCACTAATTATCCGGACATGATATTACGCAGTAAAACGTATTTTCGTCCGAAGCGACCCACAGGGTTTGCGTCGCAGTCCAGAACCTTTACCGAAATATTGTGCTTTAAAGCCTCCCCTTTTAAGGGGATAATAAATAAAAATTTTCATGATTAGTCAATCCTCTTCTTTTCAAGGAGAGGTAATTCTAAATTCGCGCATTCTAAATTCTAAATTCTTGAAAATACTGATGCTACCGGGCTTGATATAATCAGATTTTTGCTAAAAACCCTAAATATTTTGAGAGTTAAAAACGAAAAATTCAGCTTTTTAAGCACATTTTGCTTAAACAAATAAACCTATTAAAAATAGTGGGATAGGTTAATCTACTCATATAAAATCTGGATAATTATTTATTGTATGATGAGTAAAGTCAGTTCAATAATTGATAATTGATAATGGATAATTGATAATTACCTCTCCCTAAAACGGATAGGATTGAATAAAAGGAAAATATTTTCTTGTTTCTCCATGGCGAGTGAGAGGATTTTTACCTTAATTATTCGGTAAGGGAGAAGTTTAATTTACGACTTACAGGAGTTAGGAGTTTACCAATTCCTCAAAATAAGGCTATTCCTATTAGACATAGGCGCGATCTTCAAAAATTCAATCAATTATCGCCCATAAATCATCAATTATTTCCCCCTACTCTGTAGGGACGTTGCATGCAACGTCCCTACCTAATCCCTCTTTTCCAGATTTGAACATTATAAAGATTTTATAAAGATTTTCATCAAAAAAGTAAAGATTTTGTGAAGTGAAAAATTTATCTGAATAAAGTCTTTTATGTATTTACACATATATTATAAAATGATATAGTATATATAGATAAATAACTAAACCGTAAATAATACAACTGCAAAGTTAATAAAACTAATAGATATTTCTCAGATTAAGTGTTAGTCCGTAAATTAAAAATTACGGTTAAACTGCTCAAAAAGGTTTACTACCTTAACAAAGAAATAATCTCCAGTTGTAACGGTGAATTTAAACTTTACAGGGTCATCTATTTCTGGGATAGCCATTGCGTTGAGCAGAACAGAGTTCTACTGCTTCCCAGAGTCGAGCTACTAATATTTATTACTCCCTGATAAAGTAGAAAAAGATGCCTAAAAAAGCCTATCTCAAATCTCATCTGAGCGAAATAGAAATCAAAACACGTTATCTCCAAACTAGAGATAGAGTCGAATCTCGACGCTGGCACCTTTTGTGGTTAGTGTCTCAAAATTGGACGATAAAAGAAGCAGCTAAAGCTTTGGGTTTTAACTATGATTACGCTAAAGATATAGTAAAAAATTACAATCAACAAGGACCAAATGCCATTTTAAATCGACGGAAAACCCGAAAATTTTATCCTTCTCATGCTTTACTGACTCTAGAACAACAAGAACAATTACGCATAGCACTTAAAAATCCACCCAGAGACCAAGAAACCTGGACTGGACCAAAAGTGGCAGAATGGATTGCGAAAACTATTGGACGCGATCGCGTTTCTCCCCAACGTGGATGGGAATATATGAAACGATGTAGTTCTAATTCTTAAATTTCCTGAATATTCCAACGTTTAATTTTTCTCTTTTACTCTATTTATAGTAGGGTTGTGTGACGGCATCATTAATTGAGCTGTCACACATTAATAGATAGTGCGTTATATCATCTCCGTTTAATAGCGGTTCTTAGATGGATATAAACGCTTCGGTAAATATTTTGGCTGCGGGAGGAGCAGTGTCAGTCTGTGGAGCGCGCTTTTAGACCAGAAGGGAGTAAGTCTCGGAAGGCGGGTGCGGCAGAAACAGAAAGTCTCTAGCAGTGATGGAGCGGGAATCCCGCGCTGTCTCGTAGAGCAGCATCGGGAGGATGTCAATATATAGCAGTCACCACTATAGAACCCATTTGAGATCTATTTAAAAAGAGATGGGGGATGGGGAGATGGGGGGATGGGGAGATGGGAGCATTTTCTACCTGCAAGGGAAGCTATCGGGCGGCGCGGGGTCGCATCCGCTTTTTCCTCTATTCTCGTTCCTGAATTTCCACAGCTTGCTCAGACTCAGGACCGCAGCTAAAAGTACATACCCCATGCAAAGATACGGTTAGGGGTTCTATAGTTAGGACATTGGGTAATTATGATGATTTATGACGCGAGCAAGATGCTCGCACTAATTGTCAAACACCAACCAGGCGGTTGCTATACTTACAGCGGTTTTCATTTGGGTAGACCAGAGTAGGGACGTTCCATGGAACGTCCCCACAACGTTTGATGTGTGAAGATGTGGTTCATCAATGAGCAAAAGCGCTGTAATCATCTGGACATAGTATTCTATAATAGACTTGTCGCTTAATAAGGTAAAGTAAGAATTGGTATTACTAGATGAGATGGAAAAATGCTAGACATCAATCGAGTGCTTAAAGAAGACCGACTGTTAAGGGCATTAACTGGACTAAACCGTAAGGCATTTGATGAATTGTTGCCAGCTTTTTCTGTCCAACTTAACAGCGAAGCGATACGGCTGACGCCACGCTCCGCGAACGCCACCACCCAAAAGCCTCGACTCCGAGCCTGAGGGGGAGGTAGAAAAGCCAGATTGCTACAAGCTTCATAAAATTGCTATTTTTTATTTTGTTCTATTTTAAATGCTATCCTACCTTTGATGTGGCCGGAGTATTGTTTGACTTACACCGCAGTCGAGCACATCGTTGGATGTTAAGGCTACAACCAATACTGGAGAAGTCATTGGTAAAAAAAATGGCCTTACCAGAACGTAAATTGGAAAGCGTCGGAGAATTCATTACCAGATTTCCATCTGCCTGCATAAGTAATGATTGATGGCACAGAACGGCCAATTCAACGTCCAAAAGAGCAACAGAAGCAAAAAAATCATTACTCAGGTAAAAATTTGCGTCATACGAGTCAACATTTAATTATGACAGACGAGAATAAGAGAGTCTTAGTGCTTTCACTCATCACGAGAGGGTAAGGTGCATGGGCATTCGGCAACTTTCTGGAAGAAAAACTGGTAGAATTTGTGCGTTTTGGAAGTGACAATTCATGTTGATTCAGGCAATCGCGGGATTACAGAAAGAATTTGTTAACATCAAGCTGACCCACGAAAAAGCCGAGAAAGAAAGAATTAACAGACAAACAGAAACAATTCCCCCAGAGAAAAAAGTAGAGTTCGTGTCAAGTGTGAACACACGATATCAGGTGTCAAAAGATACAATGCAACAACAGCAATCTACAGAAATCGGATCAAAGATTTAGACGATCGCTACCATGTTAACTGCTGTAGGACTCTGGAATTTCTACTTGATGGTAGCATAGATTGATGGGTGCAACCCACGATTTGACAATTTTGCGATCGCCACTTTTCAGGTTTTATTTAGCGACAAGTCTAATATCCTTTTAATAGCGTTCAGGAAAAAATTTCTTATCCTCTTCCTTCTTCTTCCCTCCTGACTTCCCTCCTAGATCCCCTCCTGGGAGGGGTGGGGGTGGGTTGGGTTAGGGGTGGGTTTACTCCTGAGTTCCCCTCCCAGGAAGGGTTAGCACGGAAAACGCATCTAATTTTTTTGACAAATGACCAAGGAGATAATTTCAAATGGAGACTATGCGATATAGCTGCCGCTAGGCTCCGCCAACGCGTTTGCGTAGCATTCCGTAGGAAAGCGGACTTCCAGTCTATCGCTTCTCAAATCACCATCAAAAAATACCCAAACTTTCAACCGTCAAAACTATCAAATAAATTTCATAATTAATACTGAAAACAAACTAATTAAAACTGAATATTAGAGTTTTATTGAGGAGAATTATTCTAGTAATAATAGAAAAGTTTCACAATGAAACTCCAGCCCAAAAAGAGTATTTATGAGTATTTTAATAAACTAGAATACCCAAGGGTAGATAGAACTAAAGGTCATAAATTAATTGAGATTATGATAATTACGATTTGTGCTGTAATTTGTGGCGCGGATACATGGGTAGATATAGAAGCTTATGGTGAGTCTAAATATGAATGGCTAAAAAGTTTTTTAGAACTCCCTAATGGCATTCCATCTCATGATACATTTGCGCGAGTTTTTGCACGGCTAGAACCAGAAAAATTGCAGCAATCTAGCAGAAGCAACAAGAGCTAAATAAAGGTGTTCCTGTGGTAGCGATCGCCACTTTGTCCGTCTGCCATCGCCAGGAAGTGTATTGTCTTCCTGCGGTGGTGTCAAAGGTTCTGTTTGCGGTATGTTTTCTTCGTTTTCTCCCATCGCTGTTCAACTACACATCCGTAAATATTGTTGAGACAATAAGGGACTATCCTTGACATCGTCCTCCTGTAATCTTGAGACTTCAGCAATATTTCTAGATCGAGAAAAGAATCGGGTACGTCTATTCGAGTGCAAAATAATTTGAGTCCCAAAACCTCCCGATCGCCATCAACTGTCATAGTCCTCTACTGCTTCTTCAAAACACTCCACTGCTGATAAAGCAAAGGTGGCAATTTGTATCAAGTCCTTTTGTTGTCCGACTGACCCATCGAAATTATGGTGAACTCCTGAATTTGCGACAATCTCTTTATAAATATCCCAAGCTCTATGATTGCGACTGCCCTCAACAAGACTTAATTGTTTAGCCAGATAACTAGCTGAAATAGCTATAGAATCTTTATCAATGGTCACAAAATTTTCCACTGAGTCATTTTCAGTCATTAATTACCTCCAAATATCTTTAAGGAAGCGGGGGGGACAGCATAATAGAAACCCCCACGCGCTCTAGATGGATACTCTATGTCAGATTTTTGTCAGTTAACGTTAAATTTAACTGCCAAGGAGATTTTAGCCATGTTAGCTTTTGGAATTAATTAGAGGTTTGGCCGAATAAATCCCAAACTGCTAAACCTCATAATTTGACGCTTCAAACAATCCTGTTTCATAACTCTTGATTTGGTTCGGTGGAATTGCGATCGCGACACCGAGGAGGAAGAGTAGATGGCCACACCAGTCAGGGCCGGGGAATGGATCGAAGTAACTACAAATAAGTACGACTCCCACAAGGTCAAACTCAAAGGCCAAAAATTTGAGGTAGAGCGCACCAACGTTACCACCGGAGAGCTGACCATCCAGACTGTCGGAGGAAGGTTGGCAATCCATCCACCGCTTTTGGCATATCCCACCATGTTTTGAGTAATTTCTCTAAGGCGCTAAAACTATTCCCTCGCATTCCAGTACATTTAGCACAGGGCGCACTGCCAATGCATCGGGGCACTACGCTCCTGGAACAGATGAAGTTCACGACTACAGGCCCCAAAGTCGGTACGAATCAGTTTATCGACGCCCAAGTATCCCTGGAGTCGGAATTGAGTTGGCGACAACGATTATGACCATGCCGACAGGGGCGCAAGGTCTTAGACCTCCAATAGTATTAATAGGTTGGGGTCCGGATATAAGGAAAAGGATAGAGCAGTTTACACTAAAAGTCGGTGCATGGATGAGTTTCCCCGGAAATCCAGATTTTCCTTATTATCAGATTTTCGGACTATTGCTATTAAGCAAGCTTTTATGAAGGGGAGGCAAGGAATTAAGAATTTTTGGCAAGGTTTACCGAAGGAGGTTAAGGGGAAGTTTCCTCAGTTGGATAATGCAATCACTAACTGGGGAGCTAAGGGAAGCAAACCTTGGTCTATTCAAGGTGTGGTAGAAAAACGGATTGAGGAGCTTAATGATCAAAAATTGCAAGACTTGGTAGAAGGATTACTGTCAGGGTTTTGGGAACAGTTCCGTCAATCTGTTGAATACGTTTATTACTAAGAGGTCGCAAATGGCTACAGGAATCCCTAAGAGTTATACTCGCTCCACAATTGAGAAGATGGAGGAGAGCATGGCTAAATTGAAATTACAGCAAGGATTGTTAAGCAATGATAATCCTGAAGAACTGCCTAATTTTGAGGTTTGGAGATACAGCAGTAGCGCTCGCCTCGACGAGCCTTATGGAAATCATCCTAGGTATTTGTCAGGCACAGCTCCACTTGTGGCAGTGCAAGCTTCAGCTATCAAAGCGCTGCATGATGAACTGTCTTTAAGGTTAGGATATGCTGTCACCTTTGATGAATGGTTTGAGGAATGGCAAACAGGTTATCCGTCGTTGATTAACCGGAAAGGCAGTAATTCTAAGCTCAAAACTAACTATCCTATCGTGTCTACTCAAGACCGTAAAGGTTGGAGAGAAGAGAAGAAATCAAGGCCGGAATACAACGAATGGGAACACCCGAAGCAAAATAAAAAACTCCGGACTATTGAATATTTTCCTGAAGGTACGGCAAAACCTGAAAGTTCTGTGGTTTTTTCGGGTAGTGACAGTCAGTTAATTCAGTCAATCCAACTTTTTACGACTTGCAGCTTTATCTCTCAGCTTGTTAGCTAATTTATCTTTTGTGGCTGTTCCTCTGATATTTAAGCAGAGCGAGAATAGGGTTTCTAACCTCAGAAAGAAAATCGACCACTACGAAAAAATAGAAGAAAAGCTGCAATGTTGCACAGAAGAATTAAAGTCAATTCAAATAATATGTGAGTCTAGCGAGAATACCAGTGAAGTTTTTTCATCTGATGCCGATAAATCTAAAATAGCCGCTTATTATCAAGGAATTATTTATCAGATAAAAGAAAAAACAAGGCTAACCTTGGAAGCAATTAGTCACAAGTCAAGGAAAAGAAATAATTCCAACTATAGCAACTAGAAAGACTATAGATTTTACTCCGCTGAGATATTTTTTGTCTGTTAATAATTTAATGTTAAATTCGTTCTATTTGATTATTAACAGTTACTGTTAATTTTTTACCGCGCTAACCTTCATAAATATCCAGATTTAATCTTTAAGTTACTGAGTTTGACTTTTTTACAGACTAACGTTGAATCAGCGATCGCTACCCCAGGTGAACAATTCCATTGGCCATCGATAAGGTCCTTCAATATTGCAAGGCCATTGAGTTGCTTTCGCGATCGCGTAAATGACTAGCGACCAACAATGTCGGGCCAAGAGCTGGAACAAACCTTCTAGGGAATTCTTACACAGACTTTCTTGGGATCAAAACTAAAGATCAATTTTTTTAATGGTTATGCAGGGATGAAAGTCAAAAGTCAAAAGTCAAAAGTCAAAAGTTATAAAGTTAAAATTTTATCAGCTTGAGGGTGAAATTTTGGAAATCCCATAAATAGGGTTTGCTGAAAAAAGCGAAGCGTGGGTGGGTGGGGACCCACCCCTAACCCCTCCGGTGGAGGGGAATGTGGGGAGTTGGTTCGTGTGGTAAGGGTGGGAAGACGCTCGAAAGTAGAAGGAATAATTGTTCGGGAGATTTTCCTGCCATACTCACCCCACGCATACTCACTTTTTGAGGGTAAGTGAATTGAAACAGGCACAGTTTTTTCTACGATCAAAAGGCCAATACCTTTATTTACCAGTACTTTGAGATTTAATCAGCAAGCCCTAAATATTCCGGTCAAAAGTCAAAATTTTAAAGTCAAAAGCTTATCAGCTTGAGGGTGAAATTTTGGAAATACTATAAATAACACTTTATTCAATAAAAGTCAAAAAATGATCTGGTAGTCAAAGGAAAGGTGAGGACAGATCGAAAACTTAAAACTCAGACAACACAAGATTTTTTGGTCTTTCAGTCCTTCCTTCTGCCATAACAAATTTTATCTTTACCCATCAAGTTTCTAATACCAAGCGTGATAAATGTTTGTTACAAATGGTAGGGACGTTGCATAAGGGCGTCCGTATGAAAGAAGGAAGAGGAAAGAAGGAAGAAGGGATAAATATTGAAAAAAAGGGAAAAACAATATAAATAACTATCTAAAGGGTCTTTAATCGCTTCTGAGAAGAGCGATAGTATTGAGGTATAGGGACAGATTCTCCGACCCTTGTTACTAAGAATTCATGAAGCCCCATATCAATCAAGAGAGTATTTTTTAATGTAGGTTCAACTTTAGTTGTTAAAGCTGGAACTGATTTATCTTCTAGGGATAAAGTAATATAATAACCATCAGCTTTACGACTAATCGTCACAGTTTAAGAGTGAAAACCATCAGGTAACGGCCGATGTTGAATTAACTTTATATTGCCTATTTTTGGCAAGTTGATCTTGTTTTCTTGAATGCAGTCTTGCTTGATTTGAGGATAAGTAAAACTACGATAACGACCTTTTCCCTTAAACCTTGGTTTCCCTAATTTATGTCCATTTTTGTCTGCTTTCAACCATCTATCAAAGGCAAGTTTTACCCGTTTTATGCAGTCGTGGCATACCTGAGAATGAATTAGCTTATATTCTGGAAATTTGTCTTTGGTATTGACTAAATCTTTTTTTTGAGAGTAATAATCTGGATGGTCTCTTAGTTGAGGAATTGGCATCTACCTTGGGGCAAGCATTAACTGGACAGCGATTTTCTGACCACCATGAGAATCTTTCACCTAACCGATAGTTGTACTGCCGACGCAACAATTCCAACCACATTTCTATTGTGGCTAACTGTTTTTTATTGGGCCTTAATTTATATTGGTAGGCAGTCCCCATGGTGGAAAATTTCCGGGGTTATTGCAATATAATCATACAAGTTTTTCAACTAGGGCGAAAGCTTCTGCTGGGATAGCGTGCAAATTGAATGGGCATCGAACCTATTCAATTGGCCGCTGATTCATCTCATACTCCTCTTTAAAATTATGGTGTGAGGCTCAACGGCGGTTTAGCTAAATCGCTTTTTCCTTCTTCCTTCTTCCTTTTTGATGAATATTCACACTTTAGGAAACCTCGCAAATTAGCACTCGCTTTTAAATGCATGACTTTTAACTTCTGGGTAGCGGCACTATTTTCTTATTCAAGACTGTAATTAGGGTTTGCTGAATAAAGCTAAAAGTCAGCTTAGTTAAGGTAATGGAGCTTTTTATATTCAATTTATCTCCTGAGTTATTGGCTCTTATTTACCTCAAAATGCTGAAATTTTCTGCTGAAATTCAAGAAAATTTCTTCACATAAAATGGCGAAACCATTGCCTGTTCCGCCGTCTCCGTGTCCCCGCGTCTGGTGCGTCTCCGTGTCCTACTCCCACCAACCAATTTATTCAGCAAACCCTAATTGGTGGTCTATACAAAGTGGAAGTTTTAAATTTTTTTCAGTATAATTGCTGAAGATATTCTCACCTTAAAGGCTAGTGTTTAATCCAAAATTAACCATGTTAGACAAATTTCATAAAATATTGCTACAGTCACGATACAGGGAAAACTTAACTGGGAACAGGAAAATAAAAACATAACAAAAAAGGTTGAATTTTTAGATTTTATGAAATATAGATTTTTTATGGTAGGAATAAATCACAAATTAAGATGTAACTACCTTGGCTTGAATTTTGTATTACTTTTAACTTTTTAACTGTTTAACTTTATATAAAAGTTTATAGAATATTCCAAAACTTTTTTATATTTAAAACTTTATCCTTTAACCTGGGCAAAATGTTTAGCAAACTTCCCCTGAAAACTGTCCTCATTGTCCCTTTTGTTCTACAAATCTTTGGTGCTGTGGGATTAGTGGGATATTTTTCTTTGATCAATGGGCGACAAACTGTTGATAACCTTGCTAACCAGTTAACCCACAAAATTAGCAGTGGTATTGAACAGCACGTTTTAGGATATCTAAACAAATCCCATCAAGTTTTAAGAGTAACTAATGATGCCATAGAAAGTGAAAATTTAGATGTTGATGATTTTGCTGCTCTGAGACTTTACTTTTGGCAAGTTGTAAAAGAACAAGATTTAGAAGATTATCTCTTCTTTGGCAATGAAGAAGGAGAATTTATCGGGGTTGAACGTTTAGAAAATGGAGATATTCTTTTTAAAATTCGTAACTTTGCGACTCAACCTATTCGGGAAACTTACTTACTTAATAATCAAGGTAATATCAGCGAATATTTAAAAGGAAAAGCTTACGATCCTCGCGATCGCCCATGGTATAAAGCAGCAAAGGAGCTAGGCGAACCAACCTGGAGTCCAATTTTTGCTTCCTTTTCCCGTGAAAATACTTCCTTAGACATATCAGCAGTCAGACCTATTTTCAACTCAAGTGGGCAGTTTGTGGGAGTCCTCTCAAATAAAACAACCCTGGTGCAAGTCACAAGTTTCCTGAGTAACTTATATATTAGTGCTAACGGACAGAGTTTTATTATGGAGCGATCGGGAGATTTAGTCGTCAGTTCTCAAATTAAGACACCATTTATCATTACGGAAGAGGGCAAAAAGCGGAAGATCGAACGTCTACCTGCCATTGAAAGTAATGACCCTACACTCAGCGCTACTGTCGAAAAGTTAAAAGAACATTTTGGTGATTTTAAAAATATTCATAGCGATCGCAAGCTTAAATTTCTAATTGATGGATCTTGGTATTATACCAGAGTTATGCCAGTTAAAGATGGTAAAGGTCTTGATTGGTTAATAGTTGTAGTCGTTCCTGAAAATGACTTCATGGGACAAATAAACGCCAATACCAAGACCACTATTTTATTAAGTTTTAGCGCTTTGATGATATCTATATTGGTAGGAATAGCCACTACTCACTGGGTTACTCAACCAATTTTACAACTTAATACTGCTGCGAAAGAAATTGCTGCAGGCCAATGGGAAAACCCTCTCAATATTCACCGTCACGATGAAGTAGGCGAACTTGCCAACTCTTTCGACCTTATGGCAAACCAACTCAAAAATTCCTTTGAAAGCTTAGAAGCAAAAAATGAACAACTCAAACAACTAGACCGCCTCAAAGACGAATTTTTAGCTAACACCTCCCACGAACTCCGAACCCCCCTCAATGGCATTATTGGTATTGGCGAATTTCTTTTGGAAGGAGATAAAGCACAACTAAATTCACTCATTCAATCTAACTTAAGCATGATAGTTTCTAGTGCTCGTCGTCTATCTAATCTTGTTAACGACATTCTTGACTTCTCTAAAATCAGACACCAGACACTAGAATTACAAACTAGGGCTATTAATGTTTATGGAGTAGTAGAGACAGTAGTTAGCTTAAATAAATTTTTGGTCAGCAAAAATAAATATCTACAGTTAGTAAATAATATTCCCAAAGACTTACCCCCCGTCTATGCCGATGAAAACCGTTTACAACAAATTCTCTATAACTTAATTGGCAATGCTATTAAATTTACTGAGTCTGGTAAGGTCGAAATTTTGGCAGAAGTAATTAGCAAAAATTCTATAAACCCCCATCAGCAAATTCAGGCCCGAGAATACTCCAATCAAAATATAGAGGAATCTCAAGAAGTCAGGATCGTCGTCTCAGATAGTGGTATCGGTATTCCCGCTGATAAACTAAACCGCATCTTTAACTCTTTTGAACAAGCAGAAGGTTCCACAGGTAGAAAATATGGCGGTACAGGTTTAGGGTTAGCAGTCACAAAACAATTAGTCGAACTCCACGGCGGTCATATCTGGGTGGAGTCTGAAGTTGGTGTTGGTTCCAAATTTTACTTTACCTTACCAATTTCAGAAGAATCTGTAGCAGAGACCTCCACTACTGCCACCATCAATAGTATTCGTTATTTTGTAGAAGATCCAGTAGAAACACCTCAAGAAATTACTCCTCATCTTGTAGAGCTAGTAGAAACACCTCAAGAAATTACTTCTGTTAAAACCGAGCTTGCTAATGGTAATTTCCACATTTTAATTGTTGATGATGAACCAATAAATATTCAAGTTCTCAAAAATCACTTAACAGCAAATAACTACAAAGTTACCCAAGCATTAAATGGAAAAAGTGCTTTAGCTGCTTTAGATAAAGAAGAAAATATAGACTTAATTTTGCTAGATGTAATGATGCCTAATATGTCTGGTTATGAAGTTTGCGCTAAAATTCGGGAAAAATATCCTGCCCAAACTTTGCCAATTTTAATGTTAACAGCTAAAAATCAAGTAGCTGATTTAGTCATGGGTTTTCAATTTGGTGCCAATGATTATTTGACTAAACCTTTTGCCAAAGATGAATTATTAACTAGACTTAAAACTCATCTTCAATTATCAAAAATTACTAATGCTTACGGACGTTTTGTCCCCCACGAATATGTAAAATTACTTTCTAAAGAAAATATTATTGATGTTAATTTAGGCGATCGAGTTTGTAAAGAAATGGCAATTTTCTTTTCTGATATTCGTTCTTTTACTACCCTATCTGAGAAGATGACAGCTCAAGAAACTTTTGCTTTTGTTAACGGTTATTTACAACAAGTTGCCCCAGAAATTCGCGATCGCAATGGTTTGATTATTAAGTTTATGGGAGATGGCATTATGGCAGTATTTCCGAATGGTGTTGATGATGCTCTACAATCAACTATTTCTCAGCTTCATAAATTACATAAATATAATCAAACTCTACAAGATCAAGGTTTATTTCCCATTAAAATTGGGGTAGGTATTCATTGGGGTCACATGATGGTGGGTATAGTGGGAGAGAAAACTCGGATGTCGGGAGACGCACTTTCTGATAATGTCAATTTGACAGCTCGTTTGGAAGGCTTAACTAAATATTATGGAGTTTCTTTGTTAATTTCTGAATCAGCTTTTCAGGGTTTAAAAAATCCAGAAAAATATCAAATTAGGTTTTTAGACCGAGCATCTGTTAAAGGTAGAGATGAACCAATTAATGTTTATGAAGT